>CAYWKF010000036.1:0-61459 GCA_964459155.1 uncultured Desulfobacterales bacterium | reverse complement strand
AGGACAATCTTGCCGGTTATCTTGTGAATCTTTTGAAGCTTCATGTCGCAATCACCCCTCAATCGTTTCTTAATTGGGTCCATAAACCTTGTAAAAGCCCATGAAGGACTCCAGGAAGCTGGTGAAGACCTGAAGATCCTTTCTGTATTGGATCTCTTTGATTCCATTCTTCATCATGGAAACAAAACTACTGGTGACAAGATTCCTGCCCTCGGCATAGACCACCTTTGCAATGATCATGTGGACCTGAGGCAGTATCTTGCCGTTGAACTCTTCTTCGCTATCACACTGTTGTGCCAGGGTATTGAGGCGCATCACCTCGTCGAAATAGCGGCGCACCTGTGAATTCTTGTTCTTTTTCCCTCTTCCCTCTTCTCCGATCTCTTTTGCCAATTTTTCAGCCTCTTCGGAAAAGAGCTTCGGATCCAGGATCTCTTTTTCCTTGTTCTTCCAAAGTTCAAACTTTGCCATGGATTCCTCCTAACCTTCAGGTTTGCCTGACCTTGTCAGTTGCGTTTCTCATAAAGGACGTGCCAGAGCGGGATCCTGACTCCCCCCTTGTACTGGCGCATCCAGTCCGCTGCTTTTGCCACATCCTCTATTGCTTTATCCCTCTTGCCCTTATCCTTCGTTACATTTCTTACAAGGTTGTATTTGAAAAGGGCCGGCCACTTGAGACTTTCGAGTTCCTCCACCGGTATGAAGTCCTGCTCCAGTAGCATGGCCTCCTTTTCTGCCATCTCGATGAAGTAGTTCATCTTGTAGATCATCACATCACTTATGTAGCCCTCCTGTCGCCATTTTTCGAACTCGCCCTCAAGGGCAAGAAGGCTATGGAAATCATTCCATTTCACTGTCTGCCCGAACATGGTGACCCTGTTACGGCCAGCCTTTTTGGCCTCCTCCAGGGCCGTTTCCGAGCTGTCTGCCAGGGTATCCACAGGCACGTTCGGCTTGTGCACGGTGATACCTGCGGAAAAGGTGATTTCAGGATTTTCACAGACATATTTGCGGAATTTCCTGTTGAGCAGGGCTGCCAGCTTGGCCATCCGGTTCCAAGGACCGATGAGGAAGAGATCATCACCTCCTGCAAAGACTGTATAGACGTCAAAAAAGTCCCTGTTGGCCCTGAGCTCATGGGACAGGTACAAGGCAAAGAAGTTGTTCAGCTGACGGCTCATGGTGGCAAGTCGTGATATGGTAAATCTTTCGTCAGAAAGGCCGCAACCAAATAGCATTCCGAGATTATCGACATCGGCCTTTAGCACGCCCAGGGCCTCAATACCGTGACATTTGCCGTCTTCCCCCTTGGCCCGGGCCTTTACGGCTATATGGCCGAAGGTCTTCACAGACCCCTCTTTTATCTGCTCTATCATCTCATCCAGCTTGCCCTGGCTCCTGGCGCTTTCAAGGAGACAGTCGTCATAGTTGTCTTCCTCCTGATACCAGGGCACATGGCCGTTTATCAGCTTTACCGTACAGCCTGGCCTTATTGTCCCGTCTTCTTCTATACCTATCTGCCACAGGGCTTTTAGATCCCCGGCGGCCGCCATGCTCCTGTGATCTGCAAGGTCGAATATCACCTGATACTCTTTGAAGATGGGCTCGAGAAGCCTTCTTCTTGCAGGGACATCCACCTGAGCACTAGTAACGGCCACCCTGGAGGCCTTGACCAGATTGCCCCCCAGGTAAACGTGATCCCTGCAGAACCGGCATGTAGAAAGGTCGTCTCCTGCAAACACCGGATCCCCGGTCGTGGACCTGTGAGAAGCCCTCTTTCCGCAAAGAGGACAAAGCCTGTTTCCAGGGTCTATGTCGTTGTCGAAGCTGTCGAGATAGCCATCTATCGTGCCGCCGTGGCTGTCGAGGTCGAGTTTCCTGTACTTTTTGTCTTCGATGTTGCGGATGTGTCTGTCCCAAAGCGCCCGGAAGCGGCCTGCCTCGAACTCTTCCGGTGCTGCCTCGGTCCATGAGATGCCCAGGGCATTTTCTCCGTAAGTGTGCTCGAATAGCCAATCGTTTATTTCTGTATCGCAACTCTTGAGCCTGTCCACCATCTCCGGCAGGTTTGGCGCAAGTATGTGAAACTTTCCGGCAGCGCTCAGCAAAACGGAGGTTACAGGCAGCCCAAGGCGTTGGCATATGAGCCTTGCCGCAAGTTCAGTGAACAGAGAGACAGCAAAGGAGCGTCCTCTCAACAGCTTGCTCCTAAGCTTCCTGGAATCTCCATGGTTTGCAAAGATGAAGTCCTGAATCCCATAGAAATCTCCACCAACAATGAGAAATTTCTTCGGGTTGCGGTCCCTGACCGCTTTTGGCTCAAGTGTGCCATTGCCCGCGTGAAATCCATAGAGGGCTGCAGCAAGCGCTGCTGTGCTCCGGCTGTGATCGTAAAGGGAAACATCATGGATCACGTCCCCAACCCTGGCTGCAGGAATGCAGGAAGTAAAAAGCATCAGAAGGGAGTCGAAGTGCTCGAGCCACAGGGAAACCGACTCGTCCTTGTGCTCCAACTGCTTCAAGGCGCTTGTGAACCGCGAAAAAAGATGGGCATAATCCTCGTCAGCATCTTTCCGTGAAAGCTCCACCCTCTTTTCCGGGAAGATATTCCTGGCACTCACTGGCAGGAGGGGATACCGGTATGTGTAGGCATCGGCAGAGTTGAAGTCGTCGATACGCTCTGGACCAAGCCCTTCTAGGACAGGCAGGAGCCTGGTCTTTTTGAAGTCCCTGAAAGCGATTTCCTCTCCTTTTTCGAAGGATGCCCTGTCGAGACCGCTGGAGATCCTGTCCGCCTCCGCAATTATCCACTGCATAGCGGTTTGCGGATTGTGATGACCAGCGGCAAGATTTACGAATGAATCTCCATCTCCCCAATCAGCGCTGTTGCACTGAGGAGGGAGTGACTCGGCATGCTGTTCTATGAAGGCCGCTGTATATATCACGTGAACATGGGTATGATGACCGTTTCTAAAAGGCTGATAGAGTCCGGCATTGTCAACCATGTACTTTTGTGAAACATCGAGTACACCCTGGGCGAATTTGCCTACATCGTGCATCAATCCTGCCAATGCCACCTTTGTAATTGTTTCTTTCATTGGGACCTCCTGCTGTGAAAAACTCAAACCTCTATCCTCACCTTCCCCAATCCAAAAAAGGTCTGCTTACCCAGATGCACCACCTCGCAATAACGAAGTAGTGGTAAAAATTTGCCTAGTTCACCCTCATAGGTTGCGCTACCGACCACACCACCAATGGTCATCTTCGACTTTTGACGGCTACTGTAGCGGGGCACCTCGCGCCATGTCACGTCCTCCCTCACTGTCTTAACCTTTTCTGCCTCTTGCACAAGCCCCCTGTAATCAAGTTGGGGTTCTCCTTGACCATAATGGAATTCAAGTGACGAGATGCGTCTCAAAGCAGCTCTTATTAACAAGTGGAAGGGTACTTGTTGCACAAAACGACCCTGATGTTTGACCCGAAACGGGGTAGCGAACTCTAACCTAAATCTTTTTACCCCATTTTCTTCTGGGTGAAGCTCCAGCTTTTTGCAAAAGGCTGGTTTTTTAACTTCGGCAGCCTGTCTTTCAAAAACCAACTCGCCGTTGCAAGTCACTTTGTCAACCTGGAATCTTCCAAGCCCTTGGTGTGCCCGTGCTCCAAGACCATCTTGCTGGCCAAGCTTTATTAGGGAGTAAAGTAAGTGTGGAAAGTAATCTACAGCCTTATCCATGAGCAAAATCGAAAATTCAAAACCATCCCCTTTGTCTGTGCCGAAGTTACAAGGATAGGGAAGTTTAAGGACAATGGGATGGGGCCTTGAATGTGCATTTTTCGAACCGGTGTTTGAAAGGTGTTCGGTTTCAAATATGAAGCCGTAGGCGCAAGATGCTCTTACCGTACAGTGATCGCAGGTTCTGGAGCGCAAAATACAACTTATTTTCTTGAGCCATTTACCCATGCCTCCTCTTAATGCAGAGCCCCAATATGGAGGCATTATGGCCTCTTTTTGCCACTTGCATTGAAAACAAAAAATATGATAAGTGACCATTTGACCCCACCTCACTTTGTTTAAGATTAATGAAAGTTATACCTTTTAGCAATCATCTTTTGATGGTTATATTTTTGGGATCTAAAAAGATGCCATATCTCTTTTCAAGCTTTGGTCCAAGAGAATTTATGGTAAGAGGATCTCCATATGCTCCAAAGTGTTTCTTGATGGCATTGTTTAATTTGGTGCGATAACTGGCAAAATTATCTCCGTCTAGCTTAGTAATGCCATGTTTGCTATCCATTGATGTATAAGGCCTTATTTGGCTGTAAAATTGAGCAATTTTCTTTTGGTTGTCTGGGGTAGTGATTTCGTTAATGGATAAAAAACAATTTGCACATTCTTCTTTATTACAACCGCATTTTTTCCTAATCCATGCAAAAAAGGTCAAGAGTGCAAGTTCTGTTGGCTTTAGGTCAAGCCTCCTCAACTTATATGTTAGAAATCCCTCTGAAAGATCTATCTCAAGGCCAGGGGGGTTGTCCCTTATCAAGGACGCCATCAGGCTGTCTGGGTCTGCTGGTTTTTCCAGATCTTCAGATCTTAGTTTGTCTCGCACAGAAACAAAGGGCATTGAAATAAGCCATATCTTTGCATCCTTAGAATCACGAAAACAGCGAGCACCTGTTTTATCAATTGTGGCAACGAGTCTGGGTTTTTTAGGGGGATAGAAAAAATCTCTTGAATTTTCGAACTCAGGTGAAACCAACACATGGAAAATTCTGTCTTGAGGTCTTCCATAAAATTGAGCGGCAAGTGCCAGGCACGCACTCATGGTCTTTCGACCTCCAGCTATCATAAAATAGACAGCTTGAGAATCGTTGCTGGTTAATTCCCAAGTCAGGTTCATGCATTTTTCTATCAAAATTTCATTGTGTTCTGGTGATACAATGTCATCCAGTTCATATTGCGAGTTGTCTTTTAATACGTGTATGTTGGATGGATCAAAACTTACCAATGACTTTGGGATATCATACTCTTCTAAAAACTTGAAATAGGCACCTTCTCCAGAGGCCAACAGCCTGGAATGAATTAGGTCTTTGCCGGTTCTTGTTGTTATTACGTGGATTTCATTTACCATTCTATTTTCTTGATTGAGCGCATATAGTGCTTCAGTCAAAACCTGAGGTGACAAACCTAGAACGGACAACATGACTCTTTTCATTTTTCCTTGTCTCCAATAAAAACATCATTTGACCCGGCTTTGCGCCGGGCCATTGTACCTAGTACCATTCCATCAAAGACGTCTAGTTTTGTAAAGTTGGTGTAAATTATAGCAACATTTCCGGAATTCTTAATAAAAGAAAATTTGCAGTTTGGATGTGGTTGTTAGACATTAAAAAGGCAAATTTGCTCTGTTTTCCTTAAACTAGATAGTTCAATAGGCCAAATGGTGGTTAATTTGCTCGTGGCTATTATGTAATGGCTTGTGTTTATTTTTTTTATATAATGGTAAGAAACCTTTTGAGATAAAAAACGAAATATCAACCATAAAAATGTTAGTTGAAAAAAAGATCACCATTAGGAACAGGCTGGGATTGCATGCAAGGCCTGCCTCAAAGTTCGCTCAATTGGCAAGCACCTTTAACTCGGACATTACACTTGTAAGGGACGGAAGAAGTGTAGACGGCAAAAGCATTCTTGAAGTGCTTACACTTTCTTGTCCCAAGGGCACTGTTTTGACCATAAGGGCGGAAGGCAAGGATGCTGTAGAGGCTGTTTCAGCCTTAAAAATTTTGGTTGAAAATGGTTTTGGTGAAATGGGTCTATGAATTTACATGATGAAAAAAGAGGACAATTCAGCTTGGTGGGCGTTGGGGCTTCTCCAGGTATTGCAATAGGAAAGGCATTCATAGTTGGCCAAAAGCGGGTAAAAATCAAGAAGAAAAACCTCACAGAAAATAAAATTGAATCTGAACAAAAAAGGTTTAAGGATGCGGTGGAAAATGTCCGTTCTTATCTTGATTCTCTCATAAATAAGATGCCTGAACAAATCAAGGATCATGCTGGCATTCTCCGGTCGCATATACAGTTGCTCAAGGACAAACTACTTTTTGATAACACCTTGATCCGCATCCAGAATGAAAAGGTTAATGCTGAATGGGCCTTGAAGGAGTCTTTGGGCGATGTAAAGGAGCTTTTCGAACAGGTGGATGATTCTTATCTGCGGGAAAGGATAGAAGATGTCGAGTATGTGGTAAACAGGCTGTTGGCCGAACTTACTCACTCGCGGGGTCTTGCCCTCAATACCTTGAAGGAGCCTGTTATCGTAATAGCCCATGAGCTTTCCCCAGCAGACACTATACAGCTAGACCAAGAAAAGGTGTTGGGTTTTGCCACAGACGTGGGAAGCCGCACATCCCATGCCGCCATTCTTGCCCGTTCGCTTGGAATTCCGGCTGTGGTAGGCCTGGAAGATATCACAGATGAAATTGCACAGGGTGAGCTGTTGATTCTCGACGGCATCACGGGCAAGGTGATTGTTGATCCTGAAAAGGAGACCCTGAAAAAATACCAGGAGAAGCAGCAATGTTACCTGCGTTACAGGCTTGATGTCATTCACAAGAGCCATCTGCCTGCTGAAACCCTGGATGGCCAACGGATACAGGTAAAAGCCAATATCGAGCTGCTTGAAGAGATTCCGCTGGTGCTTTCAAATGGTGCTGAGGGCGTAGGCCTTTTCAGGACCGAATATTTGTACCTTTCCCAAAAAGGCTTGCCTGACGAAGAAACGCTTTTCCAGTCATACAGGCAAATTGCCGAAAAACTTGCCCCTCATCCTGTAACCATAAGAACCCTAGATATTGGTGGAGACAAATTCGTATCAGATGTCTCGCTGGATGAAGAGATAAATCCCGCCCTGGGATTGAGGGCCATAAGGCTGCTGCTTCGGGAGCCAGAGCTTTTCCGTACTCAGTTGAGGGCTATTCTTAGGGCAAGTGCGCATGGCAATGTTCGCATTTTGTTTCCACTTATTTCAGGCAGGCACGAAATAGTGGAGGCAAAGAAGATGCTCCACATGGCTATGCAGGAGTTGGAAAATGAGCATCTCGATTTTGATCCGGCAATAAAGGTGGGAATAATGATAGAGGTGCCCACTGCCATTATGGTGGCAGACTCCTTGGCTAAGGAGGTGGATTTTTTCAGTCTAGGTACAAATGACCTCATTCAATATTCGCTGGCCATTGACCGGATCAATGAGCATGTGGCTCATCTCTATGAACCTTTGCATCCAGGTGTATTGAGGATGATCCATATGGCAATCGAAGCTGCACATAGTAACTGCATTGAGGCTGCCATATGCGGCGAGATGGCAGGAGAGCCCATGTATGTACCCATTCTTGTGGGATTGGGCTTGGATGAATTCAGCATGAATGCCATAGACATTCCTAGGGTAAAGCGAATAATTCGCCAAATCACCCACGAAGAGTGCACTGAACTTGCCCAAAAGGTGCTGAAGGCGTCGAGTTCACATGAAGTGCGGGAAATGCTGATGAAGTTTTTGCATGACAGACTCTCTTCTGAATTTGATCCCGCCTTTGGTTTAAAGCCAGATTTCGACGGAGGTAAGATCTGCCCCATTTCCTGATGAAAAGGCCTGCCGGGCTTTATATCCACGTTCCATTTTGCAGAAGCAAGTGTCCATATTGCGATTTTGTATCTGGGCCTGCCTCTGAAGAGACAGTGGCACGGTACATGCGCTCTTTGAAAAAGGAGCTTCGGTATTGGTCTAGCGAAATGGGCATGAAAGGAGTGGTTTTTCAATCACTTTATGTGGGAGGCGGCACACCCACGGCAGTTGCACCAGAAATACTTTCAGAGATACTTTTTGAGGCCTTTGAGCTTTTTGATTGGGTTGACCAAGCCGAAGCAACGGTGGAAGCCAATCCTGAATCTGTAGATAAAAGAGGCCTAGAAATGTTCAAGAAAGCTGGAGTTAACAGGATCAGCCTCGGCATGCAGGCCTTGTCTGAAAAGGGGCTTCGGGTCCTTGGCAGGCTCCATGACGTAAATTCTTCTGTAAGGGCCTTTGAGATTGTGAGGGATCTCGGTTTCGGATCAGTCTCAGTGGATCTTATTTATGGCTGGCCTGGCCAGGAAATAAGTAGTTGGAAAAAGGAACTAGAGTCTGTCATATCCCTTGGGCCTGACCACATATCTTGTTACGAGCTCACGGTGGAGAGAGGTACTCGTCTACACAAAGACCTTTCAAGGGGCCGCATAGCCCTTCCGGAAGAAGATATTATTTTGAAAATGATGGATGTCACAGAAACTGAACTAAAGGCTGCTGGATATGTCCATTATGAGATTTCCAACTACGCCCTTCCGGGCAAGGAGTGTGTACACAATCTTGGCTATTGGACGGCCAAACCATATGTTGGAGTAGGGGTGTCTGCTGCCTCATTTCTGCCTCCGTTACGGATGAAACAGGTGGACGACTTGAATAGTTACATAAGAAATATTGAATCAGGCAATATATCCCCTGAGTTTGTGGAGGTATTGAGCAGGGATAAACTATTCAGGGAAGCAGTGGTGTTCGGGCTAAGAAAGGTAGAGGGCATCGATACGGGCAAAATGAAACAGACATGGGGAGATGATCCAGTGGAATATTATGGGGATGAATTAAAAAAGCTTATTGATTCAGGCCTTATGAAATTTTCATCCGCCGGTAAGAGTATGCTCAGGCTTACCAAAAGAGGCCGACGGGTCTCCAACTTTGTATTTGCGCAACTAGTTTGAGACCACTTCTTGCAATTTGCCCTTTCCTATGAATGTAATTTTAAGGCCTGTGGAAATTGGTGGAACTCTGACAGTAGTCTCAAATTTTTCATACTCCTTGTCTTATCCGGATCATCCATTGCTTCTACCTTTTCTATTCTTTCAGACACATAGCTCTTGGGCAGGTTATTTGACAAGGCTCCATGGAGCACCAACTCTTTGTACCATGAAAAAGGTTTCAGGCTTTCATCGATCAGCGTGGCTATGTAAAGATATGCATCATGCACAAGGCCGTTTTTTAAAATAACCTTTACTTGCTTGGTGTCATATCCTTTTCCAAGGCCTTCGGCCCTATCCAGCAAGGGCTTTTCGCTACAAGGTATTTCATACAGAACACCGTAAATGCAATCGTTGCCTGAGCCAGTGTAGAAGGCGTCGCACTTTGCAGAGCCGTCTTGGCCTACTTTGTGGAACAGGAGCCTGTGGCCAGTCAATGTGGCTGGACCTATGGGGCGCACGGATTCGACCCTGGCACAAATACGGGGCAGAAGCATATTTGAGCCATATGCAAAATAGCGCAACATGGTCTTTGAAAATAATTTTCACCAACATCTTTTTCAAGTGCAGGATAAGAAAAATGAATTTTTTTTATAGAAAACTTTTTGTCTTGTATTTGTTGTAGGACAAACCCTTCATAAAGGCAAATCATTAAGAGCACGGGATTTCGCATCTTAATCACCTCTATCTCTTGGATAGTGAAGGTTGCAGCATGATAAGCCTAGAAAATTATCACATTTTCTCCTTTTGGCACTTTGTTTGCTCAACACATTCTTCAAATAACACCATTTGTTTCACCACGTGATGATTTAGCATTACAAAGGGAGAAGGCGGGATGAACAACTACCATGTCAAATTTTTGATCTTTATCAAACATTGCATAAGAACGAGCCTTTTGGTTGCGTTTGTTCTTTGCACCTTGCTGGCTCATGCTGCACCATCCAAGGCGGCAAGGCTTAACATTCACCTCGTTAATGGTGTTACAGGCGAACCAGTATCAGGAGCCAAGATCGTAGCCAGGGAGATTTTAGGCAAAGACAAATTTAGATGGGCTGGCAGTGGACTAACGGATTCCAAGGGGTTGCTTGTTTTAGACCTCAAAGGCTTGGGCCAGGGCAAGGCCTATCGGCTTGAAACACGGCCATATTATGGAAGGACTGTCTACAGTGAGAGAATAACCAAGTCGGGGCACGTAAACTTCCGAGTTGGTAATTTAATGGTGAAGGTGGTCAGTGGCGCCAATGGTTCGATTTTAAAAAATGTCAAAGTGGTGGTGCGGGAAAAGCTATCCAATGGAAAATACAAATGGTCAGCAAGTGGCGTTACAGATCATTTGGGCATAGTACGTTTCGACCTTGAAGGAATTGGAAGAGGAAAAGTGTATCGTCTATTTGCCAACAGTCCCTCTGACGGAACTTCCAAGCCATCCAGCGACATCAATAGGCCTGGTTGGTTTACATTCAAAGTAGGCAACAAGCCTTTAAGGGTTCGTTTGATAAATGGTTTGAGTGGCAAGGCCATCCCGAACCAGAAGATATATGCGTATGAAATATTAGAAAATGGAAAGCGCCAATGGAGGGCAGAGCGCTTGACAGACGACGAAGGCTGGGCGGTGTTTGACCTTGAAGGGCTGGGAAAGGGTAAAAAATATGTCTTGGCCTCAAAACCATACAACGGTGTAAGAGTATACAGCAATATTGTAACAGGGCCAGGCCGGCTGATCTTTCGAGCTGGATCAGTAGAAGTTAAAGTGATTGATGGTAGGGATGGTTCGGTTCTTCCTGGTTTCAAGGTGACAGCCGCCGAGCATATGCCAGACGGCAAACTCAAATGGCGTGCATCTGGCGAGACAGACAGACAGGGCACAATACGTTTTGACTTTCCAGACTTACGCAATGGTAAGGAGTTTGTTTTATACGCCAGGAGCTTATCTGATGGCAGTACCAAGTATTCTCGGCCTATAAAAGGCCCAGGCAGATTAACCTTCGTGGTCGGCAACAAGCCTTTAAGGGTGCGTTTGATAAATGGTTTGAGTGGCAAGGCCATCCCGAACCAGAAGATATACGCGTATGAAATATTAGAAAATGGAAAGCGCCAATGGAGGGCAGAGCGCTTGACAGACGACGAAGGCTGGGCGGTGTTTGACCTCGAAGGGCTGGGAAAAGGCAATGAGTACGTCCTAATATCCAAACCGTATGAGATTCCGGTTTTTTCTTATCCTATCACAAGGCCTGGTGAATTTATCTTCAAGGTTGGTCTTTTGCCTGTAAAACTTCTTGATGAGGATAAGAATGTTCCCTTAACGGGCAAAAGGCTGGTGATCTATGAAAAAACATCAGATGGCAAATTACACTGGAAAAAACAAGGAGTCACTGATGAGAATGGTGTAGTGATTTTTGATGTGCTAGGACTGGGAGATGGCAAAGTATTTGTTATAAGGGCCCAAAATGTCTATGGGCAGGGCAGAAAATTCTACAGCTCTTGGATTACTGAACAAGGACGGATTCTCTTCAAGGTAAGGAGGGGAAGCAATTACAGACCAGACCTTAAAATCCCAACAATTGAGATAGATGAGCCTCTCAACGAAGCCCATGTTAGTCATGGAGGGTTTGTTGTTAGTGGGCGGGCGTCAGACGACGTTGCCATAGATCACGTCTCTCTAGTTTGGAAACATGGCGGAAGGACCATAACGAAAGCCGCAAAGTATGATCCTGTATCCAAACACTGGAAGTTGGAAATCGGCCCTGAACAACTATCTCCTGGTAATTCGTTGTCAATATCTGTTATAGCAGTTGACACCGCCTATAATGTATCTAAGGCTACTATCAACTTATTTGTAATAAAGGACGAAAAACCTCCCATCATCTCGATCACCTCTCACAGAAATGGGGATAGGGTATCGAATTTTGGATTTTTGGTTTCTGGTTATACGCGCGATAACACGCAACCAACCGATCTAAAGGCAACCTTGATCGATCCAGTCCTAGGAAAAACCATCGCCAACAAAAAAATACAGATATCAAGGAGCAGCGGAAGATGGGCCTTTGTGGTGCCAAAGGGAAAATGCTCGCCCGGAAGAGAGATAAAAATATACTTTGAACTCTCTGATTCCGCAGGTAATATTTCAAAAAAAACAGTTACTTTAAATGTGCTCAAATCGGCTATAAATCCGTTTCATTTAATGCAACGAATCAGCTTCGGAGCCTCCGTCCGTCATCTAAAAGAAATTGAAAGAATGGGTCCGGAGGCATTTCTGGAAAAACAGTTGAATCCTCAATCAATAGATGATCCGGTAATTAGTTATATCCTCAGAATTTGGCATCCTGAAAAACACTGGGAGATGACAGCCTATCAGCTTCTCTATGCTGGTTACAGTAACAGGCAGCTTCTGGAAATGATGACTTGGTTTTGGGAAAATCATTTTAATACAGATATTACCACCCATGGCCATATAGAATATGAGTTGGAAGAAAACAAGCTTTTCAGGAAAAATGCCCTTGGGAAATTCAAAGACCTACTGACCATAAGCGCTACCAGCCCGGCAATGCTAAGATACTTGGACAATGTTTCTAACCGGAAGCAAGCTCCCAATGAGAATTATGCCCGGGAGATAATGGAACTTCACACCATGGGGGTTGACGGTGGCTATACTCAGCAGGATGTTATCGAAGTTGCAAGAGCATTTACGGGGTGGCGGATAAAAGATGGCAAATTCTATTTTGACAGCAGGCGCCATGATTATGGTGAAAAGATGGTCTTGGGACATGAACTGCCAGCTGGGCAGGGTGTGGAGGATGGCTACCAAGTCATTGATATATTGGCATCCCATCCCTCGACGTCACGATACATATGCAAAAAGTTGTTGAAATTCTTTGTAAGCGACGTGCCATCCAGTGCCGCCATAGCAAACTGTGCCCAAGTGTTCAGGAAAAGCCAAGGAGACATCCGTTCGGTTTTGACGTGGATTTTCCATTCTTCAGATTTTAATTCTCGATCTGCATTTCATGCCAAGGTGAAAACACCGATGGAATTTGTAGCTGGCATGTTGAGAAGTCTCCCTGTCTACCCCACAGAGTGGCATCTTCGCAAGGCCCTGGATGCTATGGATATGAGGCCTTTTCACTATCCATTGCCAACAGGATGGCCCGAAACCGGCGACAAGTGGATCAATTCCAATCAGATGATGCAGAGAATGCTCTTTGCCAATGCGGTTGTATTGAATCCAGGCAACAAGCGATACTGTCGTTTAAACATCAAACCGTTCTTGAAGACCGTGGGATACGAAACTGCTGAGGGAATTGTCGGATACCTCTTCAAACTGCTTCTAGCCAACGATTACACCCAAATGGAATGGGATATAGCCACAGGAATACTCACTTATGGTCATAGAATAGCCTTTGATATCGAAAGTGATGAGGCAGAGGGAATGCTGCACGATTTAATGGGGTTCATCCTGAGCTTGCCGGCATATCAGTTACAGTAAGGAGGGAGGTGAACAAGATGAAAAGAAGGGATCTCTTAAAATATATTGGCGCTGGTTTTCTTGGTGCAGGATTATTTGCAAGCGGGAAATCTATGAGGTTATCTTTGCCTTTTGCAAGGGCGTCTGCTGGTAAAACCCTGGTGGTAATTTTCCAAAGGGGTGGCTGTGACGGGCTTAATGTAGTGGTACCATATGGTGATGACGAATATTACAACTTGAGGCCTACAATTGCCGTACCTCTACCCGGAAGCAGTGCAAGATCCGCCTTGCGCCTGAACGGTTTTTTCGGACTCCACCCAAGCCTTTCTGGTTTGTTTGAAATATATAATGATGGCCACTTAGCAGTGATGCCAGCAGTACACTATCCAGACGGTAACAGGTCACATTTTGACAGTGAAGTCATAGTCGAAAGCGGGTCGAACAGGAAACTTTACGATGGATGGCTGGGGCGTTATTTGGAATCACATCTCAGGCGAGGTACACCCCTCCAAGCCGTTGTTTTTGGAAACGTCGTGCCTCACGCCATGCGGGGTAAAGCGGATGTGGCAACCTTTAACGATATTTCAAAGTTTGGCCTGGGCAATGATGACTATTCACAACGGCTTTTGGCAAGGCTGACGGAAGTTTACGATCAGCCAGTTAGGCCCGGAGACAAGAACCGTTTTTTACTCTATGAAAATGGCAAAATGTTGTTGAAAAATATTGAGTTCATGGAGTCACTCGATTTGGATCATTACGAGCCCCAAAATGGTGCGTCATATCCCAACACCTCTTATGGACGCCAGCTTATGCAGGTGGCTCAGCTGATCAAACTTGAGACCGGGATTGAACTCGCCACAGTGGATATAGGCGGTTGGGACACCCATTCGAATCAAGGCGGCGCACAAGAAAATGGTCGTCATTCTATACGCCTTAAAGAATTCTCTGAAGGCATAACCGCTCTTTACAAAGACTTGGGGCGCAGAATGGAAGACGTACTCATTCTTACAATGACTGAATTTGGACGTACAGCCAAACAGAATGCAAGCGGTGGAACAGACCATGGAAATGCCTCGGCATGGTTTGCTGTGGGCGGGCAGGTACATGGAGGCATATATGGTGATTGGCCGGGTTTATCAGAATCTGAGCTTTACGAGGGCAGGTATTTGGCCCATACTGTTGATTGCCGTGATGTGATGGGTGAGGTGCTTAGTAACTTCTTGGGGGCCTCAAACATGTCTCATATATTGCCAGGCCATGCGTACAAGCCAATTGGTTTTTTGTAATAAATAGTGTACAGATTCTTCAACATCACGATTGGAGGATCTGACCATGAATCAGGGACCAGAAGCATATATTGATGACTCCAGGCAGCTGAAGGATGATGACACCTTTTGTTTCACCTGTGCACCTGATAAACCTTGTTTTACCAATTGTTGTTATGACTTGAACCTCGTCTTAATGCCATATGACATCTTCAGACTCAAAAAGAGTCTAGGCCTTGATTCCTCAACATTCCTAAAAAAATACACCAGTGTACATGTTGGGCAGGCCTCGGGGCTTCCTGTGGTGGTGCTCAAGATGGAAGGGCCCTATCTCAAATGCCCATTTCTTCACAAGGAAAAGGGCTGCACGGTTTATCAAGACCGGCCAGGGGCCTGCAGGAGCTATCCTCTGGCTAGGATGGCTCATAGGAGCAAAGAGAATGAAGGCGTAGAAGAGTTTTATTATATAGTCCGGGAGCCTGATTGCGAGGGGTTCAAAGGGTGCAGAGAATGGACGGTTGCCGAATGGAAAACACACGAAGGATTGGAAGAGTACAATGAGATGAACGACATATTTGGTGAATTGCTACAAGCAAAAACAGAGCTTGGAATTGCCCATCTCAATGCAGACCAGATCGATATTTTTTACATGGGCTGCTATGATATAGACAACTTCAAGAAATTCTTCTTGGAATCTCCAAATTTAGACCGTTTCATGGAACCGGAAGAAGTGCTGGAAAAGATTGCCAATGACGAAGAAGAACTCCTCAAATTCGGCATGCGCTGGGTAAAGAAAAAACTGTTTACCCAGGGTTGTCCCGCCTGTTCCATTCAATCAAAATAGGCTGTAGTTGAACAATATTTGAAAAAATCTGAGATAATGGATCAACATTTCTATTTGGCAGACGCGCCAGACATTTGGACGAAGATCTGGCGCTTGATACGTCCATATGCGCCCAGGGTGGTTGCTGCCATGTTTTTCAGCCTGGCAGTGTCTGGGTTGAATGGCGCAATCGCATGGCTGGTAAAGCCAGCCATGGATTATATTTTCGTGGAGAGGCGCTACGAATACTACTTGCTTCTTCCAGCTGCTGTCTTTCTTGCTTACGTGCTGAGAGGTGGAGCGGATCTTCTGCAATCTTATTTGATGCGCACGGCTGGCTTTAAATTGGTGCGAGACCTACGGAACCAATTTTTTGAACATCTCGTACACCTACCAGTGAGCCTGGTTGCCAGGACTGCATCCGGTGACATTGTATCAAGGCTCATGAACGACATTTCCATGGTGAGCAAGATCCTTTCAGAGACGTTCCGAACGTTTCTGGTCCAGCTTCCTTCTGTACTGGTATTGATGGGTGTTGCCCTGTACAGGCGCTGGGATCTTTCGCTACTGGCTTTCACGCTTCTTCCGTTGATAGCCTATGGCACCAAAGTTCTCAGTAAATTCGTAAAAAAACGGCGTAGGGAGGTGCAACAATTTGTGGGACTCTTGACCCACAGGATGAATGAAATGCTTTCGGGCCTGAAGGTGGTGAAGATATTCGGCATGGAGAGATCGAAGGTGCGTCAGTTCGTTAAGGAAGGCAGGGAGTGGTACCGCAACGAAGCAAGGCTGCTTCGTCTCAAGGAAGGAGCAAAGTATGTTACAGATATACTGGCTGGCACAGCCATAGCTATCATCCTCGGCTATGGCGGCTATTTGGTAAAAGAAGGCGCCATGACCACTGGTGATTTTTTTTCAATCTTGACCGCCATAGTGATGGTCTTCGCACCGCTGAAGAGGCTTGGAAGCAGTTATGCCACTTTTCAGGAATCAGTGGGTGTGCTCGAACGCATAGACGATTTCCTTAGACTTCAACAAGAACCTCAAACGGGCAAAGACGCAGGCCCTTTGAAACATTCGCTGATTTTTGAAAACATAGGCTTTACTTATCCCGGAAGCAGAGAAGAAGTGCTGCACCACATTGACCTCGAAGTCAAGGCAGGGAAAGTGGTAGCCATAGTTGGACCGAGTGGCGCAGGGAAGTCAACACTGGTTGATCTAATTCCAAAATTTTACTCACCTACAGAAGGCAAAATTTTGTGGGATGGTGTAAATCTCCAGGATTTGAATCCAAAGTCACTTAGGAGTCATATAGGTCTTGTCAGCCAAGATGTTATCTTGTTCAGCGATACCATAAGGGAAAACATTGCAGCCGGAAAGCCTGACGCCACCTTTGAAGAGGTGGTATATGCTGCAAAAAAAGCGCAGGCACATGCCTTTATTGAGGCACTGCCAGATGGCTACAATACAGTTCTAGACGAAAGAGGCCTCAATCTTTCCGGAGGCCAAAGACAGCGCATTGCCTTGGCTAGGGCCATACTTCACGATCCTTCGCTCCTGATATTAGATGAAGCAACCAGCGCCTTGGATACCCTGTCTGAACAGGCTGTACAGAAGGCCCTTGAAACAGTGATGAAGGGTAGGACTACCATTGTAATTGCCCACAGGCTAACCACTATAAGAAATGCCGATAAGATAGTGGTGATGAGTGATGGAGCCATCGTTGCCACTGGCACTCATGAAGAACTGCTTGAAAAGGATGAACTGTACAGGGATCTTTACAGAACGTGGGAAAATGAATCCAGCAAAGCTGGTTGAAATCAGTTTTGATCACCGATTAATTTCTTCAGTATCAATGCGTCCTTTGCCGCGCTTCCATCATCTGTGTTATCAAAATAGACAAAAGTTGGCTTAGTCCAGGTTCTGAAGAGTTTCAGCCATTTTCTCAAATTCTCTTCACCATATAAACCGCGGTATAGGCCCTTTGTGCCATGAAGGCGGACATAGGCAAAATCAGCAGTCAACACTTCGCTCATTGGGTATCTGCCGCTGGTGTGGCTGACCACCCATGCAACGTTATGCCTTCTCAGTAATTCCCAAACTTCTTCAGTATGCCAAGATTTGTGTCTGGCCTCAATGGCAATGTGTGCATCTGTAGGATTTTTTTCCAAGAATTTTTCTAGTGTGCTTTTGTCGTAGGGTAGGGAAGGGGGTAGCTGTACCAAAACACAGGCAAGTTTTTCTTTTAATATTTTGACCCGGTTCCAAAACAACTCCAAGGATTCTTGCGGTGCAGCCAATCTCTGTATGTGGGTTATATATCTGGACATCTTAACTGACCATTTGAAACGGTCAGGAGTCCTTGAATACCAGCCATGGAATGTCTTTTCTGGAAAGGATCTATAAAAAGTAGCGTTTAGTTCAACAGTGTCGAAGTAGGTGCAATAAATTTCGAGATATTTTCTCTTGGGGCTTTTAGGAGAATAGATAGTCCCAATAAAGGATTCATAGTTCCAGCCGCTTGTACCTACATAAATGGCCTGTTTCACTTTTCCTTGTTCATTACTTCATGAATGATGGCAGTAAGTTCATCAAATCTGAAGGGTTTTGAAAGTACAGCATCAATGCCTTGATCACGTAAATCCTGATTTTCATAGTCTGCCCCCCAGCCAGTGAGCATTATAACTTTGATCATCGGTTTTGCTTCTTTTGCAAGCTTGGCAAGTTCCATTCCGCTCACGCCGGGCATTCCAAGATCTGTGAGGAGCAGATCGAATTTCTGTGTCCGTAGCAAATCCACTGCCTTGGCTGCTTCTACCAACCCTGTTACCTCGTGCCCGTTTGTTTCCAAGATCGTGGTTAGAAGATCCACTATTTGATCTTCATCGTCAACGACAAGTATTTTCAGGTTGTCTTGTTGAAGCGATTCGTCACGTGAGCTAGCTGGTTCTGTTGTCTCGTCACCGTATGCTGGCAATGTGATATGAAAAGTTGTTCCTAAGTTTAATTTGCTGTCCACAGTAAGCGTACCTCCTGCACCGACTATAAGGCCGTAGGAAATGCTGAGACCAAGCCCTGAGTTACCCACATCCTTCGTACTGAAAAAGGGATCGAAAATTCTTTTTGCCGTTTCTTTGTCCATGCCTATGCCTGTATCTATCACTTCAATGTGCACTTTGTCCACCAGGTCGCTGGTCCGTATAGAAATGGTGCCCCCTTTGTCTTCCATTGCGTCTACCGAGTTGAAAATAAGGTTCGTCAAGACTTCACGCAACTCAGATTCATGTATTGCTGCTCTCAGCTTGGAATCAAGATAGGTCAATACCTTGATGGTAATTCCTCTTTTTTGGCTTTCATTTCTCCATTTTGGTTCAGTAAGTTCGATGGCGCTTTTCACCACTCCATTCACATCACAGTTGGAGATTTTTTTCTTCTTTTTTTCAAAACCGGTGAAGGTTTGAAGCCTGCGTACAGTGTTTGCGCCATCCTGTACGGCCATTTCTATATTTTTTAGCCGTCTCTTGCCCTTGTCACTGAGGGGCTCTTTTGAGAGCAACTCGACGTTGCCTAGAATTGTGGTAAGCAAGTTATTGAAATCATGGGCAATGCCTCCTGCCATAGAGCCAAGGGCGCGCAATTTCTCGCTGTGCACCAGGCGTTCTGTCATCAGTTTCTGATGCGAAAGATCGTGTATAATCAGCATTACGCCTTCATGACCCTTATTCCGGGGGGCTATGTCATGAAGAAATACATCAGCAGGGAAGGTAGAGCCATCCTTTCTTAGAATTGCCACTTCCGCAAGATGGGCCATACCTTTTTGAGACACCTCTTTTTGTAAGAGCATTAGATCTGCCTTGTTTTCAAAAATCATTTCAAGGTCTTCACCGATGATCTTTTTGGGCCTGGTCTTTATCATCTTGCAGAAGGCCTTGTTCACATTGGTAAACCTGCCAATGCCATCTGTAAGTGCTATTCCCTGCGGTGCATGCTGAATAACCGAGTTCATGTACTCCATAGTGGCATGGAGTTCTTTATTTGTTCTTAAAAGTTCAGATGTTTTGGCCTCTACCATTTGTTGCAGGTGGTCATGGCTGGCCTGTAGCCTAAGCCTCAATTCACTGCTCCTCAACACATGACCGATGACTTCTGCTATTATAACCAAGTCCCGCCTTTGGTATGGTAAAAGTTTCTTGGGCTTGGTTGCGCTCAGATTGAGAACTCCTTCCCCCTTCAAAGGCAGGCAAGCAAGGCAACCTATGTTCACCTTTGAGCCAGACAAATGTGGAATGGGCTCTCTTTTAGTGTCTTCGATAAATAGTGGAGATCGGCTTTCAAAAACCTTCCACGCAATCCCTTCACCTCTTTTGAACTTGAGGTCAGACCTATGATCCTTGGTTTCATCTGGAAAGAAAAAATCCACAAAACCTTTGGCAGCCATCAGGTTGAGAGAATCATTTTCTGGGGAGTAAATCAATATTGAACAATTTTCAAACTGTGTTTCTTCAATGAGAATAGAAACGATCTCCTGTGCCAACTCCTGTTTGCTCAAAGGCGACGAAGAACTTTCTGCAATTCTGAGTAAAATTCCAAGAGCCCGGGTACTTTCAGTCCTGGCAGCACTAAGTTTCAAGTAGCTGTCTTTAAGAACCAGGCATGCTGGAGAATCAAGTTGAATATTGTCGTGCCCCTGTTTCATTTAATTAAAGGTCTCCCATATGGCCTTTACATTTTCCCACCAAACCTCTGTGCAATTTTCAAGTTCGACATTCAGTTCTGACGACAAATCCAATTTATGCAAAATGGTTTTTATTTCCTCTTTGTTTTCTTGCGTTGGGGTAAAGTAGGCCAGTCGGTCTGCCATATGTATTAACAAAGTAGTCATTCTGAAGTTTTTCGCTTCATCTGGCACATGGTGATACGCGATTCCTGCATGGAGTGAATAGGGAAGAGCCCACTTCTTGCTCAACCAACTTCCTATCTGGGTGTGCGTAAGACCAGCTTCCTGTTCAGCTTCAAAATTGCTGATGCCTTTTGTGGAGCTCAACGTCACGATCTTTTTGTAAAAATGTGGCATGTATGTAGCGCAAACGATCCGGCCTATGTCATGCAAAAGGCCTAAAATATATCCTGTTTCAGGCTCAACTACTTGAAATCTTCCCGCCAGGTCTTTTGAGGCAAGCGCAACGAAGAGCGAATGCTTCCAAAACTGGCTCACATTAAAGGAAGGATGAATTTTGTTGCCACTAAACATGGATGACAATAGGACAGTCAAACAAATATTTTTCACTTCATCGATTCCAATTACGACTATCGCCCTCTCTATGGTAGAAATTTGGGCCCTCAACCCGTAGTAGGCGCTGTTGGCAATTCGAAGTATCTTAGCACTAAGCGCAGGATCTTTGGTCACCAGTGCCTCAAATTTTTCTGCATCCAGGTATGGATCGTTTAGGGAATCCAGCAACTTTCCCAATACAGGGGAAGGGCTTGGAATCAAATCGATCCCGTAGATCGCCTGTTGTGCCTCGTCATATGTTGGCAGATTCGTAACGGACATAATTTTGTAAACACTAACTGGTTGCTTTTCAGGGCGGTGCTCAGGCCCTGTTTGAAATATCGACACAGTAAGGCCATTACTTGAAGTTGCCGTCCGTTTCGACACGACCAATGAACAAATTTATGCAATCTTGAAAGATTATTTATCCGGTTCAGAATCCCATTCTGGGAAGTCGGAATTCTATGGTTTCCTCTTCACCTGGCAATTCCGCCACATTACAGTCAAAATGACTTTTCAATGCATTTACTACTTCTTCCACCAGGACTTCTGGTGCAGATGCTCCAGCAGTTATGCCTGCACACCTTTTGTCTTCAAACCAAGCCATATTTAGATTGTCCTTGTTGTCAATCAGATATGACGGAAGGCCATGGTGTTCACCTGTTTCTTTCAACCTATTGGAGTTGCTACTGTTTTTTGAACCCACAACCAATAGGATATCTATTTGTTCCGATAATCGCTTCACTGCATCTTGCCGGTTTTGAGTCGCATAGCATATATCGCTAAGTTTGGGTCCTTCAATTTGGGGAAAGCGGCTGGTCAATATCTCGATTATTTCTTTGGTATCATCAATGCTAAGGGTGGTTTGAGTTACATAGGCCAATTTGTCGGCAACAGGCTCGAATTTTTCTGCCTCACTCTTGGTCGATATCACAGAGACAGGTCCCTTCACCCAGCCCCTTGTTCCTTCTACCTCTGGATGGCCTGGATGGCCTATTATCAACACCTCCATTCCCTTGGCGCTGTATTTGCGAGCCTGCATATGAACCTTTGTTACAAGGGGGCAAGTGGCATCTATTATCCTAAGACCTCTTGACCTTGCCATGGATACGGTCTGTTCTGACACCCCGTGGGCACTGAATATGGTAATGCTACCCCTCGGTATTTCCGTGAGCTCTTCCACAAAAATAGCACCTTTAGAACTCAAGGTGTCTATCACATGACGGTTGTGTACAATCTCATGAAGCACATATATGGGCCTTCCATGCGTTTCTATGGCCTTTTCCACAGTGGATATTGCACGCTTTACCCCTGCACAAAAACCTCTAGGCCTCGCCAGTAAAATATCCATATTGCATCCCCTGTCTCATGTCTTAAATAGAATAGCAAAAGAAAACGGTTTGGCAATTTTTCCAAGATTTGGCTAAAAATTTTCTAGCGGCAGGTTTGAATATGGATCTCACTTCATCAATTAAAATATTTGTAGGGCTGCTGTCGATCGTAAATCCTCTTGGCTCTGTGCCCATTTTTTTGAGTCTGAGCGCAGGCTGGGACAATGCTGACAGAAACAGATGTGCGAGAGTGGCTGCACTGGCAGTGGCTATTATTCTTACCCTGGCAGCATGGACCGGAAATATGATACTTCAATTTTTTGGAATCAGTATCGATTCTTTTAGAATTGGGGGCGGGATACTCATATTACTCATGGCCATTTCCATGCTGCATGCCAAGACCAGCCACATGAAACACACTCCTGATGAGGCTGAGGAAGCAGCAGACAAAGAGGACATCAGTGTGGTTCCCCTGGCCGTTCCTTTGCTGGCAGGCCCAGGTGCCATAAGCACCGTGATCTTATACCTGAATGAAATACGCTTTGGACCTGGCGCAGCTCACTATGCCAGGCTTTTTGAAGTTGAACTCGTAATTGTACTGGTGTCATTGATTTCGTGGCTATTGCTGAGGCTTGCTGTTCCCATTGGCAACAGGTTAGGGGCAACGGGTATAAATATAGCATCCAGGATTATGGGGCTTATATTGTCTGCCATAGCCATAGAATTCATAGCAGCAGGCATCAAGGGTTTATTTCCTGGACTTGGCGCTTGAATCAAATAATATACCGATTGGTTTGTTGACACCCCAAACGTGTACGGCTAATTTTTAAGGCTAATTTGTTGTTTTAGCACTAAACGTAGAAGGGGCTTTTTTTGGCATTCGATTTAAAGGCGTATCTCGAAAATAAGCGAGTAGAGATAGAAAAGGCCATGGACGCCTTTCTACCAGAACCTGAGGGCTTAAGCGCCCCTTTGTTCGAAGCAATGCGGTACAGTGTAATGGCGGGCGGGAAAAGACTCAGGCCTATTCTCCTGTTAGCCGCTACCGATACTGTGGGAGGTGATGCATCGATCTCAATATCAGCTGCCTGCGCATTAGAATTTATTCATACATATTCTTTGATTCACGATGATCTGCCTGCCATGGACGATGACGACCTTCGCAGGGGCAAACCAACATGCCACAAAGTCTTCGGCGAGGCCTTGGCAATATTGGCCGGTGACGGCCTGTTGACGTTTGCTTTCGAAGTCCTGGGTCGTCAAGCTGTCCAGGATGGAGTGGATCCGGAAACGGTTTCAAAGGTGATCTTCGTGTTGGCCAGGGCAGCAGGTGTTAAAGGCATGGTAGTGGGGCAAGCAGTGGATGTGCTCATGGAAAACAGTGAGATAGATGGTTCACAACTGGCGTTTATTCATAGGCATAAAACAGGCGCTTTGATCAAGGCTTCGGTTGAAATAGGTGGCTTACTAGGCGGTGCCGATCAGTATCAGCTGGATGCTTTGTCAAGCTATGGTGAAGCCCTGGGATTGGCGTTTCAGATAGTTGACGATCTTCTTGATATAGAAGGTGACCAGGAAATCATTGGGAAACCAGTAGGATCAGATCTGGCTAAAAACAAGGCAACTTATCCAGCCCTGTTTGGGATAGGAGAATCAAAGACAAAAGCGCGCGAATATATCGATTCGGCCATTGCTTCACTCTCAATCTTTGATGAAAAGGCAGAACCTTTAAGGGCAATAGCCAACTATGTGATCAAAAGAAACAGGTAGCAGAGGTAAATTAGCTTATGGCAACGACACTGTTGGATAAAGTGGAATATCCTCAAGATTTGAAATACCTTGACATATTGCAGCTTCAAGAGCTGGCCCAGGGGCTTCGGAAAACTATTGTGGACACCGTGGCTGAAACAGGAGGGCACCTTGCTCCTAGCCTGGGCGTTGTGGAGCTGACTATAGCACTTCACTATGTTTTTAATGCCCCTAAAGACAAGATAATTTGGGATGTAGGTCACCAGGCTTATGCCCACAAACTTTTGACGGGCCGGCGAAAGTCATTTCACACACTTAGGCAGTATGGCGGTGTAAGCGGATTTCCCAAGAGGAGTGAAAGCCCTTATGATGCGCTTGATACCGGGCATAGCAGCACATCAATTTCAGCTGCGTTGGGAATGGCCACTGGCAAATCCATCAAAAAGGATGATGCAAAGGTAGTGGCAGTCATAGGAGATGGTTCCATGACAGCCGGGCTCGCTTTTGAAGGGCTCAACAATGCCGGGCATTTGCGCAAGGATTTGATTGTCATCCTCAATGACAACGAGATGTCAATATCTCCCAATGTTGGGGCTCTTTCATCTTTTTTGAGCCGAAAGCTTACTAGCCGTCTGGTTACCAAGATCAAGAAAGAAATGGAGGCGTTTTTGAAGCGCTCCAATCTGGGAGAGAATATCTGGTCGATATTGAAACGCAGTGAGGACTCACTGAAGAGCCTGCTCACCCCAGGCATGCTTTTTGAAGCACTCCAGTTTGAATATGTAGGCCCAATTCCCGGCCATAACCTTGAGGTACTCATTGAAACATTGAAAAACGTAAGGGAGATTCCAGGGCCGGTTCTTGTCCACGTCTTGACCAAAAAGGGCAAAGGTTATCCACCTGCTGAAAAAAACCCTTCAAAATTTCATGGCCTTGGGCCATTTGACGTGGAAACCGGAAAACCAAAACGTTCCTCTATCACAAAACCCCCTTCCTATACCCGAATCTTCAGTCAGACACTTATTCGTTTAGCAGAGGAGCACAATGACATTGTGGCCATAACTGCTGCCATGCCAGCAGGCACTGGCCTTGACCTTTTCCAGGAAAAATTCCCGGATCGATTCTTTGACGTAGGAATAGCTGAACAGCATGCAGTAACTTTTGCAGCAGGCCTTGCCCTGGAAGGGTTGAAGCCTGTGGTAGCCATCTACTCTACCTTTCTCCAAAGGGCCTATGATCAAATCATTCATGATGTCTGTTTGCAGAATCTGCCAGTGGTTTTTGCCATTGACCGCGGTGGCCTAGTAGGTGATGACGGTCCGACTCATCATGGGGCCTTTGATTTGTCTTTTTTGCGTGCTGTGCCGAACTTAGTGGTAATGGCACCAAAGGATGAAAATGAGCTTCAGCACATGCTTTATACAGCCATCGAACATAAAGGTCCTGTAGCCATAAGATACCCGAGGGGCACAGGAGTTGGAGTTGGATTGGATTGGCAGCTCAGAAAAATTCCTATTGGTGAGGCAGAATTGATCAGGAAGGGAGAAGATATTGCATTGATAGCCATAGGTAATCATGTGGCTACTGCCATTAGTGCAGCGAAGATCTTGGAAGCAGAAGGTTTGAAGGCTGCTGTTGTAAACGGCCGCTTTGTGAAGCCGCTTGATGGAAAGACTCTCGTTGAACAGGCCAAAAAATGCAAGGGAATTGTAACCATAGAGGAAAATGCCTTGACTGGAGGCTTTGGCAGTGCTGTTTTAGAGGCCTTTGCAGATTCTGGACTTACAGATGTGAAAGTGAAACGTCTGGGGTTGCCAGACAGATTTATCGAGCATGGCTCACAAGATATTTTGAGAAGGCAAACAGGATTAGACGTGCATACAGTTGTAAAAAATGCCATGGAACTGATGGGTGTAGAAGGCAAAACTGAAAGGGATGGTCAGAATGTTTCAAAGGTTCATGCTATTTCATTTAAAAGATAATCTTGGAATGGGCACCAAAAATAAAAAAGGCGACCTGTCTAGGTTGATCTTGTTCATAATTGTTTTGTCTATATCATTTTTTTGTTTGAGCTTTTTTTCACAAGATGTCCAGGCTGCCCTAAATATTGGAACAGATTCTTCAGTCGTACATGAAGCAGACAGCAAAGATCACAATGGCTTAGACTCAGAAGAGGAATTTGAAGAAGAGTGGGATGAAGATTTTGAAGAAGAGCAGGTCATTACTATTCCAGACCCACTGGAACCCTTCAACAGAGCCATCTTTAATTTCAATGACAAGCTCTATTTTTGGATCATAAAGCCCGTGGCCAAGGTTTACCAAGGTATTTTACCGGAACAGGCCAGAATATGTATTTCAAATTTTTACGACAATATCAGGGCCCCAATAAGATTCATCAATTGCACTTTGCAGGGAAAAGTTGGGCCAGCTGCAACAGTCCTTTCTCGCTTTATGCTGAATACCACTGTGGGAGCGTTGGGTTTTTTTGACCCTGCTGAAAAATGGCTTGATCTCAAGCTCCAAAACGAAGATATGGGCCAGACCTTGGGTTGGTATGGCCTCGGACATGGATTTTATTTGGTCCTTCCCTTTTTTGGCCCCTCGTCCTTAAGGGATGGAGTGGGTTTCGTAGGTGATCTCTTTCTTGACCCGATCAATTATATTGGTGACCTGAAATGGTATGCAGGTGTCAGAACAGAAGAAATTGTGAATGATGCCTCTCTTCACATGGGAATATATGAAGACATTAAACGCGAATCCCTGGACCCCTATCTCTTCATAAAAAATGCCTATATTCAGCAAAGGGCAAAAATTGTAAAAAAATAGTGGACCAGCTCAGTTACTTGTTCGTGGCTCTTTCCACATCTTCGTTATTTCAGAGCAACTGAATAGCTGACATGCTTTTTGTCATTGAGTTGCCGGTGTTAAAGTTAGAATGATTATTTAATAAATTAGGCGCTTAAATACCAGAGTAGTAAGAGGCAAGGCAGTTGCAGCTTTTGTCCCCCGGCTCCACCTCCATTTTGCATCTTCTGTAGCTTGCCTTGCTGGAAGATGCACAACTTGCCTGCCTGCTGCAGGCTCATACAGTGCAACTTTTGGCCGCTACTCTTTGCATAGAATCTAAAAGAAATTGCTCACAGTCGCTACGGGCAAAAGATGCAGCCTACTGCTTAACTTTCTGATATCAAGCCTAAAGCTGGCTATCAAACATGCAACACAAGGGATCTGTCTACGATTCTGGGCTTAGTCATATTTTTCATTTTTTTTGAAAAAAGAACTAAAATTCCAGGAAGTTTCACGAAAAGAACCTTAAAGGCTCTAAAGAATAATCCCCTGAAGATAGGAATATGAGGAAATAAATTTTTATCGGCGCCTTAGTACCAGGATAAAAGGGTTCCCTATTCACATCAAAGACTTTTTATTTCATTTTGCGTAAAAAAGAGTTATCTTTAATCAAAAAAGTGGTGGGTAGCAGGCCTAAATGTCTGTTCAACTGTTGCCTCTTCGTAAAGGAGTCAAATCATGGTAAGGAGAGTGGTTGCATCAATAACGATATCTTTGCTTTTCATAGTCATGCCCATTGTATGTGTAGACAGCAAGGCAGGATTTCTCGACAAGGCGTTGGAAACCTATAAAAAGGGAGTAAATTCTCCTTTGACTAAGTCTGTAGGGGCAAACTCAATTACGGACTCAGAGCTGATAGCAGGTTTTAAACAGGCTTTAGAACTAGGCACCAGGAAGGCAGTGGAGTTGGCTTCCAGGCCAGGTGGCTTTTTGGACAATCCTGAAATAAGAATTCCGCTGCCAGGCAAGTTGCAGACTGCGGCAGACATGCTTAGGAGATTTGGACTGGGAAGTCAGGCAGATGCCTTTGAAAAAAGCATGAATCAAGCGGCTGAAAAAGCAGCCATAGAAGCCTTTCCAGTATTTTCTGACGCTGTAAAGGAGATGACCTTTGATGATGCAAGGAAATTGTGGAAGGGCGGGGATACTTCTATTACCGAGTATTTCAAGAAAAAGACCTTTGAGACCCTTTATGCCAAGTTTAAACCTGTGGTTCACGGAAGTGTTGAACAAGTGGGTGTAACCCAGCGTTACAACAGTCTCGTATCTAATCCAGCAGTCAAGAGTGTGGTAGGAAATACAAATCTCGATCTTGATCACTACGTGACTAACAAGACCCTTGAGGGCCTGTTTAAACTCCTTGCCCAACAGGAAAAGGAAATAAGAAGCAATCCCGCTGCAAGGACTACTGATCTATTGAAAAAGGTCTTTGGACGTTAACCAGAGGCTGAATATTTGATAACCCCAATGTATTAAAACAGGAGTGAAGCCATGGCCAAGCTGTTCAAGGTCCTGATCTTTTTACTAATAATTGTCGTACTGGCTATTGCCGGGTTGTCCCTGTTTATTCGTTACTACCTTACCGAGGACCGTCTGAAAGCAGTGATTGTCCCTCAGGCGGAAAAGGCCTTGGGAAGAAAGGTTGAAATTGCTTCAATAAAAGTGAGCCTATTAAAGGGTATCACTGTAACGGATTTTGCTGTGAAGGAACAGGACGAAAAGGAGGACTTTTTAAGGGCAGGAGAGTTTGTATTCCGTTATGACCTCATGCCCTTACTCCAGAAGAAGATTGTCGTAAGCCAAATAAAAATTGTAAGGCCCCATGTCAAAGTTGTCCGTTACAAGAATGGAAAGTTCAACTACGAAACCTTGAGTTTTCTTGAAACAGGGCAAAAGCCCAAAACCAAGGTCACTCCTTCGGCTGGTGAAGCTGCTGCTGTTCCTCTGGCCTTGACTGTTGATTCAGTGGTGGTCGAAGGTGCACACGTCGTTTTTACCGATGAGAAAAACGAGTTGCCTCAGATTGATGCTGTTGCCAATTGTTCCTTGTCACTGGATATGGGGCCAGATATCAAATCCATGCAATATTCAGGTAACGCTGATTTTAAGGCAGATATAAAATATGAGAAAGCATCTTCCTCATTAACTGGCGATATAAGATTTGATACGAAAAAAGCCGAATTTGATATCTTGGTTGGCTTGGATGGCCAAGAGGTCAAATTGACAGGTGATGTACAAGATTATCTCAAGACACCTAGCGCGCGTATAGACATTTCAAGCAGTGAACTTGATATTGACAAGTTATTGGCACTGGCAGCATCTATTCCATCAGCCAATCAAAAGACAAAATCGAAAACTAAGACCGCCCATCCATCCAAAACTGGAGAATCCATTCCTCCAGGCATAAAAATAGAAGGCAATATAGCAATAGGAAAAATTTTATACAGTCCATACGAAATTGAGAACTTTGGACTAAAATATCTGCTTAAAGATGGCAAAGTATTCGTGCAGGATATCTCAGCCAAATTCCGTGGAAAGGACTTAAAGGGAACTATAGCAGGCCACGGCAGCGCGGATTTGGCCTCAATGGTTGGAGGTTTTACTCTAGAAACACTCGATGTTGTTGTGCAAGGGGTTAAGGCTCAGGTGACAGGAAAGACCAGCTTTGACCAAGCCAAGGTGGACCTAAACTTCACGGTATCCCTTGATGGACAAAAGGCAAGAATAGCAGGCGAAATCAAGGATTACATGATTGCTCCTGATATTAAACTTGATATTGCCAGTGAAGAGATAGATGCCAACAAGCTCATGGCAATTACGGCAGCACTTCCAAAATCAGATGCAGAAACGGGTACTTCGTCTTCCCAAAAGCCGTCCCAAGAGAGTGAAGCAATAGAACTTCCCAAGGGTCTGAAGGCGCAGGGAACAGTTAGAGTCTCCAGGGTTTTGTATGAAAAACTTATCATCAACGATCTGCTGGTTAAATACAGGTTGAAAGATGGGATTTTTTTCATAGATGAATTTTCCGCAAAGACTGCAGACGGTTTCATCAGGAGCAAGTCCCAAGCCCAATTGACCAAAAAAAGAATTCCATTTAAGGGTGACTTGAAGGTAAAAGATATCAATGTGCCCAAGCTGCTGCAGGGATTAGGAAGTTCTATGGCTGGGAAACTTTCTGGCATCATGGAAGCAGAGTTTGTCTTTTCTGGAACAGGAACCCAGTGGAATTATTTGCAGAAGACATTGAACGTGGATGGGAAATATCTACTCAAAGATGGCAAGATAAAGGGCATAAAGGCAGTCAATTCTGTTGCAGAACTGCTAGGGCTTCCTTCACTGAAAAACGTGGATTTCAAAAATCTCGACGGGACAATCCACGTGTCACAGGGAAAGGTTCATTTGAAGACGGTCATGTCTGGACGCGAATTGTCGGCCAAGGCAAAGGGAATAATAGGCCTAGACGGTACCTTGGATTTGCCACTTACGCTGGTTTTGTCTGAAAATCTTTCAAAAAGGCTTGTTCAAAAAAGTTCATATGCAAAATACCTGACCAACAAAGAGGGCAAAACAGAGCTCAACATCAAATTGGCGGGCACGTTGACAAGCCCTAAACCAACTGTAGATACTTCAGTAGTGAAGAAAAAAGTGAAAAAAGAGATAAAAAAGCGAGTGGTTAAAGAATTAGGAAAATTTCTTGGCAAATCAAAGGGAAAAGATGGTGTAACACCCGATAAAGGAGGACAAAAAACTACTCCGGAAAGTTTGATAAAGGGTCTTTTTGGAAAGTAGGCGCAAATATACAAAATAAAAAATTTTATGCCCTGGTCTATAGGCCGGGGCCTTATTTTTTTTAGTTAGTAGAGTTTGTGTCTGAAAAACCATGCTGCTGAGGTAAGGGTGACCAGGGCCATGGCCAGCATGGGCCATATTTGATCCCACAAGTAGACAGCGGATACCCCCTCGAGAAATGAGCGCCTTACAATGACCAAAAAATAACGCATGGGATCTAAGTAGGTGATCAATTGAACAAATTTTGGCATATTGGCAATAGGGGTAGCAAAACCTGATAATATGACTGCCGGGACCAGAAACAAAAACGCGCCCATCAGTCCTTGCTGTTGGGTGGAACACATGGACGAAATCATTAGGCCAGCACCAATTACTGCCAAAATATACACGGTAAGGCCTATAAATAAAACCCATAGGCTACCCTGAAACGGCACTTTGAACCAATTTATTGCCAGAAAAACTATAAGCATTCCTTCTCCAAGTCCTATGATGAGCCCAGGGATCGCCTTGCCCACGAGTATGCCCAGAGGCGTAAAAGGGGTTACTAAAAGTTGGTCAAAGGTTCCGGCTTCGCGTTCCCTTGCTACTGACAGGGAGGTGACAACCAGGGTTACGACCAATGCGAGGAGGGCAACGATGCCTGGGATAAAAAACCAACGGCTCTCAAGGTTAGGATTAAACCACGCCCTCATGTTCAACAATGCCGGAGGCTTCTGCCCCCTATGATTTTTCAACCACTCCGTGTTGAATCCAGTTATAATTTCTCTCACGTAATTCAGCGCAAGCATAGCAGTGTTCGAATTTCTGCCATCTATCAAGACCTGGACACTGCAAGGCTTACCGCTTAAAAGATGTTCTGTGCACAGCTCTTCTATATGTAGGACCAGCAAGGCTTTCCGATTGTCTATGATCTCGGATACCCTTATGTTGTCGTGTAAATTTGCAACAAGTTCGAAGGTCTTTGAACCCGCAAACTCGTGTAACAACTGCCTTGAAGCAAAACCATTGTCTTCATCGAATACTGCAAATTTCACATGGTTCAAGTCGAAAGTTGCTGCATAGCCAAAAACGATCAATTGGACCAGAGGCGGTACTATTATAGTGGTCCTGCTCTTCTTGTCTTTCAACAGGGCGAGAAATTCTTTTATGACAAGGGCGATGATGCGGTGAACTATTTGCATTTACTGAAGCCTCTTGCTGGTCAATTTTGCTACGAGAAAAAGAAAGAGAAAGGCCATGAAGGCAAGGGCTGCACAATTTGGCACTATGACCGACCACACGTTTCCAGCCAAAAAAACCGTCTGCAATATTGCAACGAAATATCTTGCTGCAATGATATGGGTCATAGTCCTTATGGGATTTGGTATACTGCTTATGTCAAAAATGAATCCTGACAATATGAAGGCTGGCAGAAATGTCACGATTATGGCTGTCTGGGCAGCTACAAATTGGCTCTTGGCTATGGTGGAGATGAGCAGGCCCATTCCCAACGCAACTGTCAGAAACAGGGCTGATGCAAGAAATAATATCGCAAAAGAGCCATGAAAAGGAACATGGAATAGTGCAAGGGCCATAACAAGGGACAAAAGCATCCCTGCCATACCCAGCACGAAATAGGGGATCAATTTACCAAGAATGATCTCTTTGACAGTGATGGGTGTCACCAACAAGGATTCCATGGTGCCGCGCTCCCACTCGCGGGCTATGATTAGTGCTGTCAACAACGCACCAATCAAAGTCATGATGATGGCAATGAGGCCAGGAACCAGAAAGTTTTTACTGCGCACTTCCTGGTTGAACCAAATGCGCTGTTCCAGCTGGACCGGAAGAGAAAACTCTAGCCCGCTCTGAATCATGTTTTGCTCGAGCCACTTTGCCCAAATGCCTTGCACATAACCTTCGATCAGCCTAGCTGTATTGGCGTCTACACCATTTACTACCAAACTTATATTTGGCGATGCACCAGCCAACAGTTTTCTTTCAAAGTCATTTTTTATCCACACAAAACCCTGTATCCGGGATTGATTTATTGCCTCCTTGGCACCTTGCACGTGTTCGAATCTAATTGGAATAAAATATTCTGAATTCGAAAAATTTGATATGAAGGAATTTATGGCTGGCCCTTTATTTTCAGTAACTATCCCTATGGGAATATGCTTGGCATCCAACGATATTCCAAATCCAAAAATGAGAAGCAGGACAATGGGCAGCACTAGGGCTATTCCAATGGACGATGGATCACGTAAGACCTGCAATGCCTCCTTTTTTATAAAACCTTTAAGACGCATGGCAGAGATGTTTTTCATAAGGCAGCCTCAGATACCGCGTTTCTATCTTCAAGAAGGGCTATGAACGCATCTTCCAGTGTAGGTGCAGTTTGGGTTTTTGTGCGCACCTGAGCCTTTATCTCCTCTGGACTTCCTATGGCAAGTATCTGTCCGCTGGCCATGATTATAATCCGGTCGCAAAACTCGGCTTCTTCCATGAAATGGGTTGTAACCAACACCGTTACGCCATTTTCAGCCAATTGGTTGATATGATCCCAAAATTCCCTCCGTGCAAAGGGGTCTACTCCAGATGTCGGTTCATCCAGAAACAATATTTCTGGTTCGTGCATCAATGCAGCGGCCAAGGCTAAACGCTGTTTAAAGCCAAGCGGAAGATCAATGCTGTTTTGATCTACATATGGGCCAAGTGCAAAGTTTTCAATGGCCCATTCAATTCTTTCCTTCCGCCTCCTTCCTGTCAATCCATAGGCAGTACCGAAGAACTTGAGATTTTGTATCACAGTCAGGTTGCCATAGAGCGAAAAACGCTGAGCCATGTATCCTATTCGGGCCCTTGCCTTCGAAGGAGCTTTTCTCATATCTGTTCCAGCCACCTGAGCAATTCCTTCGGATACAGGTAGCAGTCCACAAAGCATACGGAAGGTTGTCGTCTTGCCTGCACCATTTGCTCCCAAGAGGCCGAATACCTCTGCTTTTTGGACATAGAAAGATATGTCCTTTACGGCATAGAAGTCACCAAATTTTCTGGAAAGGTGCTGAACCACAATCACTTTTTTGCGGAAATCTTCGACATCTGTCTCTCTTTTGGCCAATGTCAACGGCTTGCGTTCAATCCCTTTCTCACTTTCCATAGACCTTAGCAACGCCATGAAGCTGTCTTCAAACCGGGGGGACACTGATTTTATACGGAGACCCGTCACCTTTTCTTGGAGTTCTGTGGACGGTCTGAAGTCCTGTTCTGTTACAATCCTTACGCCATTTCCGAAGATGATGGCGTCTATGACACCTGGCGCTGTGTGCAGCAACTGCTGCAAATTCCGCTTGCTGGTGCCTTCAGCCTCCACAAGAAAGGTGCGCCCTTTGACTTGATCCGTAAAATAGGAGGGTTTGTCTTGTCCGACTATTTGGCCTGCATGCATTAGGATTACTTCGGAACATCGCTCTGCCTCATCCAGATAAGATGTGCTTACCAAGACCGAGACCCTTTCATCCTCCACTAGGTGGTAAATTATCTGCCACAGTTCCCTTCTGGACACCGGATCCACCCCCACAGTGGGTTCATCCAAAAGTAGAAGATCTGGCCTAGCCACCAACGTGCATATTAGGCCGAGTTTCTGTTTCATACCCCCTGAAAGCCTTCCGGCCAAGCGCTTTGTGAATGGTTTCAGGCCAGCCATGTGCAAGAGTGACTCATAACGTTCATGCCGGTGAGAAGGTGGAACCCCTTGCAGGTCAGCAAATAGATCCATGTTTTCCTGAACGGTCAGGTCTTCGTACAAGCCAAACCTCTGAGGCATATAGCCCACTCTGGCCTGAACCTTTAGCGAATCAGAGGTTATATTGAGCCCCAGTGTGGTTATTTTACCTCGGTCTGGAGCCAGCAAACCAGTTGCTAAACGCATAAGCGTGGTTTTCCCAGCGCCATCCAACCCGATGAGGCCTGTAACTATCCCTGGTTTGACTTTCAGGGTGACTCCCTTTAATGCAGGAATCTCTTTTTGTTTTATGAAGAAGGATTTGTAGACATCCTCGAAGAACAACACAGGTGCGTTGGCACTACCTTTTGTGGAACTAACTGTTTCCACCTTCAGATGCCTTGCACGCGTTTTGATGAACGTCTGAAATTTCTTGATCCAAAGGAATTTCGACAGTGACCGGCATGCCTAAGCGAAGTTCATCTTCATGGTTGCATACGAATACACGGCATTGGTAAACCAATTTTGTGCGCAGCTCGGTAGTTTCAACTTGTTTAGGAGTGAATTCTGCCACAGGTGATATGTATCCAATCCAGCCCTCATATTCCTTTCCAGGAAAGCTATCGCTTTTGACCACGGCTTTCATGCCCTGGCGCAGCTTGCCAAGATCTGATTCAGGAATATAAGCTCTTACCCACAACGGATCTTTTAAAGCAAGGGTAAAGACAGGAGTTTGAGGAAAAGCCATGGAACCAGGTTCCAAAATACGGTTTTCTATTATTCCATCCTTGGGAGAATATAGCCTGGTATCCTTCAAATGTTTCTCAGCAAGCTTGAGGGCAGACTTTTTGGCCTCCAATACTGCCTTTGCTGCACTGATATCTTCCTTTCTCGGTCCTTCCACGATCAAACCCAACCTCTGTTTTGCCGCCTCAAGCTCGGCCTTCAAGGCCTTTAGCTGGGCTTCCGCATCATCAAGCGCCTGTTGTTGTATAAATTTCTTGTGCGCCAGATTTTTTAACCTTTTGTAGTTGATCAAGGCGTTATGGACCTTAGCTCTCAGCGCTTCCACTTCAGCCCGTGCTGCTTCAATTTCCTGGGTTCTTGATCCTGCCATCATTTTGGCTACAATTTGTTCCTGTGCATCAACTTCTGCTTTCAATCTCTGGACCTCGGCCTGATACGTTGAGTCATCCAATAGGCCTAAAAGATCGCCCCTTTTTACATGGTCACCTTCTTCAACCATCAGCTCCTCGATTCTACCAGGGCTCTCAAAAGCAAGTTGGACTTCTCTGATATCAATGTTTCCAAAGATAATGACTGCGTTACCCTGCCGTTGCTGATTCTCTTTTTCCAGTAGAATTTTTTTTGCTGCTACAGCTGCCAAAACAGCCACGATAAGCAGAGGTAATATTTTTTTCATATTATTTTTCCATACAGAAACTCTGTACTTTCAGACTCAATCAATTTCACTTTAACGATTTCGTTGGCCATCTCCCTTTTTTCAAGGGGTTCGTACAACTTTACAGGTATGTAATTTGATGTCCAACCTTTCCACAGGCCGCTTTCTTTATCTTTTTGTTCAATCAAAAGTTCTGCTTCCGTGCCTGTTGCGCTTTGATAAAAGGTCTTTTTCTTTTCTCTACCCAGTTCTATGAGTTTTTTAACCCTCAAGGCCTTCTCTTTTTTTGAGCATCCATCTTTCCATCCATAGGCTAACGTGCCAGGACGCGGCGAATATGGGAATGCATGTATATATGTAAAGGGTATCTCTTTCAAGAAAGAGAGTGTTTTTTCGAATTCCTCCCTTGTTTCTCCAGGAAAACCCGCCATTACATCAATGCCCACGGCTGCGTCTGGTAAGTAGGATTGGATATCATCTAATAACATGGCAAATTGTTCAGGGGTATAGTGACGGTTCATTTTTTTTAGAATCGTTTCGCTTCCAGATTGCAAAGGAATGTGAAAATGGTGGCAAAAATTTGGTGCAACAGAAAGAAGTTTGAGCAGTTCTGTCCCGATCTCAGTGGGTTCCAATGAGCTGATACGGAATCGTATCTCTGGAAATGCAGGCATTATTTCTTCAAGGAGAAGCCTCAAAGAGGTTCTGCTGCCAAGGTCTTTACCCCAGCTAGCCAAGTTGATGCCCGTAAGCACGATTTCCTTTACTCCATGCTCTTTGAAAATGGAGATCTGTTTCTTGACAAGCTCCAGAGGCAAGCTTCTGCTGCGACCTCTGGCATATGGGACTATGCAGTAAGAGCAAAAGGCATTGCAGCCATCTTGGATTCTCATGAAAGCCCTGGTGCGACCATAAGGTTTGGACAGAAGATGTTGGGGCACTTCGTGAATCTTCGTTATGTCTCCCACGCAGATCCTGAGGCACTCTTCTTGGTTTCGTGCCATTTCTGGAATACGTAGTTTCTGGTCGTTTCCCACAATACAGACCTCGCCTTCAAGCGAATCAAAAATTTCATTGGGGTACACCTGTGCATAGCATCCGGTGGCTACGATCTTGACATGGGGCTGCTCACGCCTAATCCGTCTTAACACCTGCCTGGCCTGATATGCTGCCTTGGCTGTGACACAGCAGGTATTCACAATGCAGACATCGGCTTGTTGCCCAAATTCGACTACTTTAAACCCTATTCGTGAAAAACGGTCTGAAAGGAGATGGGTCTCAAACTGATTTACTTTGCAGCCTAACGTATAAAAATTTATGCGCATATACGACCGCCTCCCAGGACCTTGGATTCCCTGTAGAATACAGCGAATTGACCCGGGGTTATTGACTTTTGGGGTTCATCAAACACCACCTGGAGCATATTTTCACTTAAAAGGCGCACCTCGGCTGAAGCACCTGGATGCCTTGATCTGATTTTAACCATGCACCTGCTTTCCTGTAGTTCTGTTTCATCTACCAGGAGATTTATCATGTCGACTTTAAGAGTGTCAGAAAAAAGATCTTTTTCTTTGCCTACGATAAGGATATTTCTTTTGAAATCCATACCGATTACATAATATGGTGTTGAATCCGGTATGCCCAGGCCCCGCCTTTGTCCTATAGTGTAAGAATGAAGACCCCTATGAGTGCCTATGATTCTTCCCTCTTTGTCAACAATTGGTCCTGATGAGGGAGTTCTGATGGATTGTGATTCTAGAAAAGATCTGTAATCATCCTTGATGAAACAGATTTCCTGGCTTTCGCTGGCAGCAATGTGCCCAAAGCCCGCTTCTTCAGCCATTTTAATCACATGGCTTTTTTTGAGGTCTCCCAATGGAAAAAGTATGTTCGCTAGCCTACGCCTTGGAATTTGGTGAAGAAAATAGCTCTGATCTTTTTCTGGAAACAATGCCTGGTAGAGACCAAATTCCCTTTTCCCTCGCTCTATTATCCTGGCATAGTGGCCTGTTGCCATGCGGTCTGCACCAATATCTTCGCAAACCTTGAAGCCATGCTCAATCTTGATTGCTGGGTTACATACCACACACGGATTAGGGGTCATCCCTTCCAGATATTGTTGTACAAAGTAGTTAATAATCTGTTCCTTAAATTCCTTTTTAACCTCCCTTATCAAGAAATCTATTCCAAGCAGCCGGGCCATCTCCCTGGCAACTTCCCTTGAACGGGCCGTTTCTCTGTCATCCAACATTTCCAAAAAGAGGCCATGTACCTGCCATCCTTCCTTCTTTAACAAATATGCGGCAGCTCCACTGTCCACACCACCGCTCATGAGGACCACCACGGCTTTTCCAGTTTTCATGATCACAGCAAGACGTTTTCCTTGCTGAAGCGGATTTCCATGGCCCGCACAGGGCATACTGCAACACAGAGCTCACATCCTTTACATTGCTTTGGATCGAAGATCACTTCCATAGTTTCCCTGTCCAGTGTGAGGGCATTCGTGGGGCATATACCAGTACAAGCACCACACTGTATGCAAATCTCGTCATTACGGCGTATTTCCTGTTCTACTGATTTTATCTTTACCCCAACGTCTCTCAGAAACCTTAGTCCATCAGTCACGTTTTTCTTATGCCCAGATACTTCCAGAACCATTAGGCCTTCCTGACCTGGTAAAATTTCTGCCTTGAGTATATTGAAACAAAGATCGAATTCCCTGGTTAGGGTACAGACCAGGGGCTGATCGGTTATTTGCGGTGGAAATCTCAGCACCAGCATTCTCTTGTACATAATTTTTCAGTCCTCGCTACTGCTTGAATTATAGAGAAGAAACATACCACAAAAGCCCTTTTCAGGAAAATATAGCCTTGTCAACGGCTTTTAAAGAAGGTAACCAGATAGACTAAAACAGGTAAGGGAGTGCAAGATGAAGAGTTATCGCAAAGAATTGTGGTTCAACGTTCCAACCAGGCGCGCCTTTATAAATATCACGCCCCAAGTCCAAGAATGTTTGAAGGAATCTGGCATAAAAGAGGGATTGTGTCTCGTAAATGCAATGCATATAACCGCATCGGTCTTTATCAACGATGATGAACCTGGCTTGCACCATGACTACGACGTATGGCTTGAAAAATTGGCTCCCCACGAGCCTGTCTCACAGTATAGACACAACACTTACGAAGACAATGCGGATGCACATATGAAAAGGCAGATCATGGGGAGGGAAGTGGTGGTGGCAGTCACCGATGGCAAACTTGACTTTGGCACCTGGGAGCAGATCTTTTATGGTGAATTCGATGGAAGACGAAAAAAGAGAGTGCTCGTAAAGATCATAGGGGAATAAATGTCATATCCTAAGCCCAAGCGTCTCAGCTTTCCTCAGGATGAAGCCCAGGTTTCTTGGCTCTCCATGCTTTTGGACGCATACTTCATTGCTGATAAGGGGGTATATGAAGCCATAGACAAGAGGATCAAACGGGGCGACAAATTGGCCTGTACTAAAGGGTGCTCTTCGTGCTGTAAAATCCATGTCACCATCCCGGTGTATCCTTTGGAACTCGTAGGTATCTACTGGTATGCCATAACGAAGATAGTAGCTCCACTGAGGGATGCCCTGAAGGAAAATCTGAGGAATTTTTCCACAGGAGATCCTTGTCCTTTTTTGATCGAAGGGGCATGCGCCATTCATCCAATGAGGCCATTGGCCTGTCGCCATTTCAATGTATTCAACAGGCCATGTTCTCCTGGTGAAGACCCATATTATACGAGAAGGCAGGATGTGCTTACCCCCATTGAAAGGTATAAGAACAAGGCCCTTGCCGCCATGCTGCCGTTTCACGGAATCAAGCAAAGGGCAAAGAAGAAACAGGCTATGCGCAAAGGATTCTTAAACAGCCAGGTCCAGAATTTACACGAAATCAATTGGGTGAATCTTGCCCTGCGTATGGATGGGGTGACCATCAAGTAAAATTGATACATTTTAAAGGATAGTTGTAAATAGTTTTTGTTCTATTCTTTTAATTTTATAGTAAGGTAGCCATCTTCCACCTTTATAAACTCTACTCCTTCTGAAAATGTCTTCCAAAAGCCTGCGCTACCTCCAAACTCTTTTACGAGATCTACATTCTTAAGGCCACCAAGCCATGCACTGGGCACTGGCACCCCCATGACGGAAACCCCTTTGATGACTACAACAGGCCTTCCACTATGATAAGCAAGCTCCAGTCCTGCCTTGGCCCTAATTATCCGCCCGCCCAAAAAAGGGAAATCTGGATCCACCGGTATGCGGAGCCTTGCGCTTACCAAGTTATCAGATAGGTCAATGGCTACTTTTGTTGCAAGGTCAGTATTCTTTGCAAGAAGCGCATTAAGCTCTTTCTCTGTGAAGCGCACTAGACGGCTGGCTCCTTCTTCACTGTAGGCTTCAGGTTTAAGGGGCCTTGTAATCTCATTTTTTAAGGCCTCTGATGACGATGATTCAATTTGTTTTGAATTCACTGGCCCGCCAGCCAAAATGGCTATCTTCTTTTGAAGAGCCTTTTCTGCTTGGGCAGATAGTGCCACTGGTTTAAAGGGAGATGGAAAAAGATATGAGCGGACAATCCAGTAAGTTGCACCGGCTGTTACCACTATGGTGGCAAAAACGACGGCTGCAACCTGAAGGCAGCCAAATTTTTTCTTGTCTTTAGCATCCATGGTTGAGTGATCCCCGTGTTTCATTCTGGTTTCCTTGTTGATTGATTACCCACGTCCGATCTGACCTTAGACCCAACTACTATAACAAAAAAGAGAATGTTCCACAAAAGTGGCAACGGATATGCACAGTTGCCCCGCTATGCATAAACGTTTACTATCTCAAGGCCCAAATGGTTTCAAAAGGAAACAACTATGAACTCTCCAAAATTGCCAGCCGCTGAGGTCGGTTTCGATATAGACGGCGTTGTTGCTGACACAATGGAGGCCTTTCTGCGCCTAGCAAGGGAAGAGTATGGCATTGGTGGCATTTCAAAAGATCAAATAACATCTTACTGGTTGGAAGAGTGCCTTCCAATTCCAAGAAATGTGGTAGAGGCTATCATCGATAGGATATTGCACGATCCTTTTGGTATTGGCTTAAAGCCCATACCAGGAGCCATTGAAACCCTTACCAAAATTGGCATGGAAAACAGGCTCATCTTCGTCACTGCAAGGCCGGTGGGCGAACCGATTGCCAAGTGGCTGCGTATGCACCTGAGTCAAGTTCCTGAAGGCACCATTCATGTGCATGCTACATCTACCCACGCAGCCAAGGGCGAAGTGCTGCAGCAAATCGGAATAAACTGTTTCATCGAAGATCATTTGGAGACCTGCAGATCCCTGGCGCGCCATGGGATAAAGTCTGTTCTCTATGATCAACCGTGGAATCAAGGAAAGGTTCCATTTTTGCGGGTTCGTTCATGGGCTGAGATCAGAAATATCATAGTCTTGTGACAATGTTTTACGAAATGAATTTTAAATTTGACAAAAAAAATACATATCGATTGGAGATAGAAGAGCTTTTTAAGCTCCTTGAATCAAAGCCCACCGGCTTGAATTCCCACGAGGCACTGAGGCGCCTTGAAATATACGGCCCAAACGAGCTGCCTGAAGGGGAAAAGAAGACCCCCTTGGCAATGTTTCTAGATCAATTCAAAGACCCCATGATTGTTCTACTGTTGGCTGCAGCCATCATATCAGGGGCCGTAGGTGAAGCTCACGATACCATAGTCATACTGGTGATAGTCGTCCTAAATTCAGTGGTGGGATTAGTTCAGGAATACAGAGCTGAAAAGGCACTAGAGGCTCTCAAAGCCATGTCTGCTCCGGAAGCTACCGTCATAAGGGATGGACGGCTCCAAAAGATCCCGGCTACGAAATTGGTGCCTGGAGATATCGTCTTGCTCGAAGCAGGGCAGGTAGTCCCTGCGGATCTGAGGCTTATTGAAAGTGCTGGCCTAAAGGTGGACGAATCGCCTCTGACAGGTGAATCCATACCAGTAGAAAAAATGACCAAATCGATACAAGGGAGAGATATTCCCTTGGCTGATCAGCGCAACATGGCCTTTATGGGCACCACCGTCACCTATGGCAGGGGCAGGGGGCTGGTAGTTGCAACCGGCAGGCAGACTGAAATGGGTTCCATAGCTCGACTTCTTGGTGAGACAGAAAGTGTGAAAACCCCACTTCAACGTCGGTTGGCAAGGGTCGGGCGCAACCTTGCAATAGCAGCCTTGTTGATTTGCGCGATCGTCTTCATAGCTGGCATGACAAGGGGTGAAAATATCCTGAACATGTTTCTTACTGCCATAAGCCTTGCAGTCGCCGCCGTTCCCGAGGCATTGCCTGCCATGGTTACCATTTCCCTTGCTCTTGGCGCAAAACAGATGGCCAAGGAAAATGCCCTGATACGCAGACTGCCTGCGGTTGAAACCCTGGGTTCTGTGACCTACATATGTTCGGACAAGACAGGCACGCTCACCATGAACAAAATGAGGGTGGAAGCCGTGGTAGGCCCAGATGGTTCATTTCTTGAAGATTCATTTGAGGGAAACGAAGACCTTTTGCTTGCAATGGCCGTGAGTAATGACGTAGAAATGGATAAAGACGGCAATCTGCAGGGGGACCCAACTGAAATAGCCCTTTATGAATGGGCCAGGGCAAGGGGATTCAAAAAAGAGGAACTGATTAAAAAGTATCCCAGGGTTGCAGAAATACCCTTTAGCTCTGAAAGGCAGGCCATGACCACGATACACAAGTGCCCTGGGGGAAACTATTTGGTCTTTACGAAGGGGGGTTTTGAAGCTGTAATCTCAAGATGTTCCTCTGTTGACGAGAAATATTTTGAAAAAATGCACCTGAAAATGGCCTCTGAAGGCCTAAGAGTGCTTGCCTTTGGGAAAAAGAGGGTGGAAACCCTTCCGGACGACTTGGAAACATTGGAGCAGGCACAAGAATTCTTGGGCTTGGTCGGTGCCATGGATCCTCCGAGGCCCGAGGCCAAATATGCAGTGGAGACGTGTCACAGCGCTGGCATAAAACCTGTAATGATTACTGGGGACCATCCCTTAACCGCCAGGGCTATAGCCAAACGTATTGGGATTTTGAAAAAAACCGAGGATAATGTGGTGCTTACTGGGCAGGATCTAGCCTCCATGTCAAGGGAAGAGATCAAACAGGTGGTGGAACAGGTGCGGGTTTACGCAAGGGTGGCACCTGAACAGAAGTTGACCCTGGTTTCAGCCCTTCAGGAAAATGGTGAAGCTGTTGCCATGACAGGAGATGGTGTAAACGATGCCCCGGCCCTCAAACAGGCTGATATAGGTGTGGCCATGGGGGTTACTGGTACGGATGTGGCAAAGCAGGCAGCTGATATGATCCTGCTTGATGACAACTTCGCCACCATTGTGCGTTCAGTGATGAGGGGCCGCCAGATCTACGACAACATAAGGAAATTCTTTAAGTTCCTTTTGGCTAGCAATGCGGGCGAGATATGGACCATTTTCTTGGCTCCCTTTCTGGGGCTGCCAATCCCCCTTTTACCGATTCACATCCTCTGGGTTAACCTCGTAACAGATGGTGCCCCAAGCCTCGCTTTGACAGCCGAAGCCCCCGAACGTGATATCATGAAAAGGCCCCCGAGGCGTCCTTCGGAAAGCCTTTTTGCCCAAGGAATGTGGCAGCACATATTGTGGGTTGGTCTCTTGATGGGAGGCCTTTGCCTGGGTTTACAAAAGTGGGCCATAGAAACTGGTCATCACTGGCAGACCATGGTGTTCACAACATTGTGTTTCTGTCAATTTGCCCATGTGCTGGCCATACGCTCCGAAAAGGATTCGCTTTTCACCATGGGCCTTTCCACCAATTGGCCGTTGGTATCAACCATAGTGATTTCCATAGGTGTTCAGCTTCTAGTGATATACAATCCCTTTTTGCACCATATCTTCAAGATCGAGCCATTGGACCTTTTTGAGCTGTTGCTTTGCTTTGGAGTAAGCTCAATCATCTTTTGGGCAGTGGAAGTGGAAAAGCTGCTGGTCAGGAAGGGTGTATTAAGATACAGTTGATTAGATTTTGGGATCACCCAAGTTTGCCTACAGCAACTCCACGAACCAGCCTTCGAACCTGTTCGCTTTGCAGTATGATCTTGCCTTGGTTTTCAGGAGTGATTTTATAAAGGGCTGGAAGTCCCTTTTTCTCACTAAAATTCACCTCTAGCATGAATTGAGGAACACCTTTTTCCTGTAGGGAGTTGAGCAATGCTTCTCCTCTCAACATATCGGTTTCTGATTGATGAAAAATTTGTTCAACCGCCTTCATGCCGTGGCTATGCAGCAGATGGACAATTGCAGCAATCAATGTAGTTTCATAGCTGAGCAGGGCATATTGTGCGCTTTTTACTGCATAGCTGTTGCCGTTGAAAGATAGAGCAACCCCACCCCCATCACGTGCAATTTCAAAGGCCTGCACGTCGGTGATGGAATCTCCTACATACAGGACCTCTTCCATATCCTTGCCGGTACGCGTTAAAGAATCCATCACCCCTTTCGCCTTTTCCACGCCTCCCACAGGGTTGACCTCTTCCATAACCCTTCCAATGGACATTCTGGGAATTATCTTCCAGAAGATTTCGTCGAGCCTTTCAAGGGTCTTGAGATTTGTTGAATCGAGATCTTGCCTTCCCAAGCATTCTTCAGGCCACGACAGCAAGGGCATTTCTCCTATCTCTTGGGCTAGCGACTGAAGCGCCCGTTTTTCATCTTCATCCAGGTCATAGGCATCCAGATCCACCTCTGTGCAGTAAACATTCTCAAGCGGGAAGCCTGTAACCTTGCACAGTGCTTCCAGATAAGGCCTATAGCTCGTGCTGATTATGAATGCTGGGCATAGTTCCAGAACGGAACGCAGCATCTTCCTGGCTCCTGGAAGGAGAACCAAGGTTTTCTCTGAAAATTCTTCAATGCCTTGGTTGGTTGCTCCGTAGGCCTTCAAAAAGGGAAGTACCAACTTCAAGGTGTCGCCTGCTTTGTAGCCAGGCCTTTTTTCTATGTCTGCTAGAAAATCATCATATTTGCTGACTCTTGCGAAAAAAGCTCCACCATTGGGGATCAGTTCCTCACATAGCTCAAAGGCGTTGTCATTTTGGGTAATGGGCCCTTCACAGTCGATATTCAACTGAACCATTATTGCCTCCTTATGCGTCACTGAGCACGGTGTTCAACAAATTGTCGGCAAAATCAATTATGTAGTCGCGTTGAGGACGGTTGGCATAGCTTACACATTCGCACCTGATCTTTTTCCTGCCCCTCACCAAGAGTTCAAAGATAACCCTGTCTGAGTGAACTTCCACGGCTGAACAGTGAGGACCGCATGAAGCATGGATCGCCTGTACCCCAGACAGCATCTCTTTTGGGATCTCAAGCCAGAATATATTTTGTAGTCCGCCCTGATCGCAATGGTTTTCCAGATATGATACAACCTTGGCGATCTCGTCAGGTCTCAATTCATCGATCACATATTGTTTCATAGCCTACTCCCAGTTAATTTAGTCAAACCATGTTGACAAACACAAACCTAAATAATGTTACAGAAAAAGCAATGGCAAGGTGTCTATTCCAGGAAACTTTGAGGCCGCTCAAAGCCAGCACTGTCTTGAAGGAATGGAGGAGTCCATCACAGCCTTTTGTTTTTTTAGAAACTTCAAAGGTGGTTCCAGGCGAGGTCAGGTCATATCTCTTTTCGTCACCATATGAGACAATAACAGCTTATTCCATCCACGATACCAAGGCGGTCTTTGAAAAAATGGAGCAAGCGTTGCTGAAAGGTTGCTGGATCGCTGGCTGGATCTCATACGAATTTGGATATTGCCTTGAGCCAAGGCTGAAACATCTTTTGGATTCAAAGGCTCCAAAAGGTCCGCTTTTGTGGCTGGGAATCTTTGATAAACCACAAGTTTGGGAGCACAGCTTAAACGATAAACCGCAGATCCTTGATGATGTGCCTGATATATCCTCTGAAATCAGCCAAATCAGGCTCGATGTATCAAAAGATCGATACATGGATGCCGTAAAAAAAATTCATCAATATATTAGAAATGGAGATACATATCAGGTCAACTTTACAATAAGAGGAAGATTCATATTCAGAGGAAACCCTGCCGATCTCTACCTTGCTCTGAGGGCCAACCAGGCCGTTTCATATGGTGCGTTGATATTTGATGATAAACGATGGATCGTATCCCTTTCTCCAGAACTCTTTTTCAAAGTGAACGAAGGAATTGTTGAATCCAGGCCTATGAAAGGTACTATTCCCAGGGGACGCACGCTGCAAGAAGACGTGATGTCCGCAGCCTATCTCTCAAAAGATATTAAAAACAGGGCTGAAAATGTGATGATTGTCGATCTTATCAGGAATGACATAGGACGGTTGTCCAAAATTGGTACTGTAACAGTGCCCCACCTTTTTGATGTTGAGCGATATGAAACCCTTTTTCAAATGACATCCACGGTTCGGGGAACCCTTGAGTACTCAGGCAATTGGGAATCTATATTCAAAGCTCTTTTCCCTTGCGGCTCTGTGACTGGTGCTCCGAAAATCCGAACAATGGAAATTATCGCTGAGCTAGAATCTTCGCCTAGGTCTGTTTACACAGGCGCTATTGGCTTCGTGTCCCCTTCAGGCAATGCCTGTTTCAACGTTGCGATTAGAACAGTCCTCCTTGAAGGTGAAAGGGCTGAGATAGGTATTGGCAGTGGGGTTACTATTGGTTCTAATCCTGAATTGGAATTTGAGGAAACGAGGTTGAAGGCAGCCTTTGTAAAACGGCCATTCCAGGAATTTGATCTTATCGAGACAATAAAGTGGGAGCGGGGCAATGGATATTGGCTCCTCAATCTCCACCTCGAGCGCCTTGAATATTCAGCCCTATACTTTGGTTTCAGAATGGATCCAGGCGCTGTGGGACACGCCCTTGCCGAATATGCAGAAAAATTCGTAACAAATGGCGTAGACATATTGAAAGTGAGATTGCTCCTGCACCGTGATTCCACCTTTGAAATTGAATCGGAAGAGATCAACACAATAAAAACACCTATAAGAGTAGCCATTGCCACGAGGCGCGTTGATCAAGCCAATCCCTTTTTCTTTCACAAAACTACAAGGACCAGGCCCTTCTTCCAGGCAGGCTTTGAAGAGGCAAGGGCAAAAAATTGCGACGAAGCCCTATTCTTGAACAAAAAAGGTACAGTCACAGAGGGCTCTTTCACTAATCTCTTTGTCGAAAAAGACGGAAAGTTATATACGCCACCAGTGCAAGACGGTTTGTTGGACGGTGTTCTTAGACGATACCTGCTTTCAACCGGCAGAGTAACTGAGAAGAGGATCTGGCCTGAAGATCTTGAAAAGGCAGACAAGCTCTACGTGGGCAACTCTGTAAGGGGACTTATGGAGGCCTACTTAGTTGTATAGCCAAAAGTAAAACCCAGACGTGGTACCGAACAAGCAGTTTTGCTTGCTCAGTACAACAACTCATGAAACCAAATTTTCCACAGCTTCAAAGGGTCAAATTTTAGCTTTTTAAGGTCTCGCCTGGTTCCAATATGACAATATCTGTCTTTAGACCCATCTCATCTATTTCACGAACAAAATCTTCTACAGTACCTGTAAGAACAGGAAATGAACCGTAGTGCATAGGAACAACCTTCGGGACATTGAGAAGCTTTGCTGCATATGCAGCCTCTTTAGGCCCCATCACATAGTGGCTTCCAATGGGAAGCAAGGCAATGTCAGGGCTGTACAGAGTGCCAATAAGAACCATGTCGCCAAAGAGAGCCGTATCACCTGCGTGATAAATAGTGAATCCATCTTCCAATCTTATTATGAAGCCTGCAGCCTCTCCGCCATACAAAATTTCGTTGCCTTCCTGTATGGAGGAACTATGAACGGCAGTCACCATGGTTATTGAGATATCCTTGGTAACATATGTCCCACCAATGTTCATTCCGGTCACATTGGGAAGGCCCCTGGCAAGCAGGTATTGCTGGATTTCATGAATTGCAACCACCTCTGTGGCTGAGGATTGAACCAGCTTTTCGCAGTTGCCTAAATGGTCTCCATGCGCATGGGTGACTAGAATGAGGTCGGGAGCGTCGGCTTTTTCAGGTAACTTGCCGGGGGCCTGTGGATTTTCCAGCCATGGATCTATCCAGATGGTGCGTTCTTGGTTGGTTTCAATAAAAAAGGCAGAATGTCCAAAAAAGGTGATCTTGTTTGACATGTGGTTTCCTCCTCTCTTAAAAACGGAAATCAAAAACTCGCTCTTCCAAAAGCAGAACCTCGTTTGGATCTGAATCTAAAGTCTTGAATAAGAGAACTTCAACCTCTTTTGTTTGTTTGTAAAGGCTTTCTATCCTCTCCATATCCATTTTTGTCTTTACATATCGAGCTGTTATGTCGTCGAAACGCTCCTTCAAGGTGACTATCTTGTTGTGTTTTACGCGTTTGTCTGAGTAGTTGGTGACCATGGCCGGCAAGTTTGTTTCCATACAGATTCTGTCTAATTTTACATGTTGCCTCACTACGTCTGCTATGTCACTAAAGCCGGAGGCAGACAGGAGTTTTGCGCCTTCTGTGCAATGGTCTTTACCTTTGTCGAGGCATTCCATTTTGGCTATATCGTGCAGAAGGGAGGCTGCAATCACTAGGTCCTTGTCCACCGTCAAGCCTTTTTCCGCCAATTTGGTAGATATATGCGAGGCCACCAAGGCCACACAGCGTGAGTGCTCCTGAACATGATCAGGTACACTATATCGATTCAATAGCTCAATGCATTGGCTTGGGCTTAGTAAAGGTTTCTTTATACTTCCCATGCAGTAATATTATTTCATTTTTCTGCATAAGCAAATCTGACAAAAAAAGTCCTAAATTTTTCGAGGGATAACCGGTCTTCAAAATCATGGAGATGGGGGTTGTGAATTTAGTGATTTTCTTAGGGAACATTTCCTTAGAAAAAAAGCGTAAAAAGGCGTTTTGAATAGTTTGGAAGATTTCGCCAGCTTTGTTGAAAAGTTGATGAGTCTTATATAAGAGACTGATTTTCTTGAATTAAAAAAAAGTTACAAAAAACAAATAATTTCCTGATGTTAAAGTAATGGGTGACAAAAAATGTCAATTAATCGGAAAGATAATTTTTGTTCATAACCAAACTTAGAAGAAATCAAAATCAGCCATATTTTGCTTTGACAGGCAAAATCAGACAAGTTAGATATATCGGCACATTCATGAGGACAAAAATCTAAAAAATCTTACCGAACCATTAAAAAAATTTATAAATTGTGGCCAAGGTCAAAAATTTGGGCTTAATGTGTGAGGAGTGCAATGGAGAGGTTGTGGAGATCACTGAAAAACACCCTGCGAGAAAGACTGCCGCATAATACTTATAAGGTTTGGATAGCGCCTTTGAAATTCATGAAGGCGGAATCGGATACTATTTATGTTGGTTGTCCAAACAAATTTTTTGCTTCCTGGGTGCAGGAAAATTATCTTTCAATGCTTTCAGACGTGTTGGGCCAAATTGAACGGCCTGTACAGATCGAGCTTGTTCCTGATAAAAAGGAAAGCGGCGAAGTGCGCGCACAGATGCACCTGCCATCTTTTTCACCCCGAGAGCTTGCAGCTAGCAGGTTTTGCAGTCGTTTTACTTTTAACGAATTTGTTGTGGGAGAATCCAACCGTTATGCGTACAAGGCCTGTCTCGAAATAGCCAATAACGATACAAGGCCCACTGGCCGTATACTCTATCTGCATGGCGACACGGGGCTGGGCAAAAGCCACCTGGCCCATGCCGTTGGCCAAACAGTACTCAAGAGGCGCCCAGATCTGCGGGTAAAGTATGTTACTGCAGACGCCTTCACATCTCAGGTGGTGAGGGCTGTAAGAAGTGATGGAATCTCTGCTTTGAAGTGCAATTATTCAGAAAAATGCGATTTGCTCCTTTTTGAAGAATTTCAGAATATTGCTGGGAGGACCAGGACTCAAATCGAGCTCATGAATTCACTGGATACCTTGGTTGAAAGAGGAAAGGTGGTGGTTCTTACCGGAAACTCACTTCCAAGAGAGATAGATAAGGTTCATGATCATCTGAGGTCAAGGTTGAATAATGGTTTGATAACCACCATAAATCCACCTGAATTTTCAACTAGAAAGAAGATCCTGCAGCGCAAGGCCAAAAGTCAAGGGATTGTGCTGGATGAAGAGCTAGCTGAGTTCCTTGCCCACCATTTGAAGGGGGACATCAGGAGAATTGAAGGAGCTGTGGTGGGATTGATAGCCAAGTCCACCTTACTCAATTATCCAATAAATATGGACCTTGCCAAGGAAGTTTTGAAGGAGCTTCTCGGTGAACCTCCAGCCGTGACGATCAAAACGATTAAAGACATGGTATGTAGCCATTTTCAGATAAGCCATGAAGAGATACGCTCGAAGTCGCGTAAAAAGGCTATATCGTGGCCACGCCAAATAGCAATGTACTTGGCAAGGGAGTATACTGATTCGACCCTTGAATCCATTGGCAGAGAGTTCAACCGCGATCATGCCACCGTGGTGCATGCCATTAAGAAGATGAAGAAGCATCTAGTGCAAAACGGCAGGCTGCGAAATCAGGTTGAATTCCTGCGGGACCGTTTGGAGAAGAGACGCTGGCAGGAATAGGTATTCCAAAGGAAGGTTTGAGGCTTTTGGAACAGGCCTTGGGGCCAGCCCTTACCACCGAGTCGCCAGATTTGGCCTGTTACGCCTTCGATGCCAGTGGCCATGCCTCCTTGCCTCACGCAGTAGCCCTTCCAACGAGGGTTGAGCAGGTTTCACAGGTTTTAAGGATCTGCCACGAACACAAAATTCCAGTTTATCCCAGAGGTGCTGGCACTGGCACCACAGGCGCGGCCATAGCCTTGCGCCCAGGTCTCCTTTTAGGCCTTACCAAAATGTGTAAAATAATAGATATTTCAACAGAGGATCTCACAGCCGTTGTGGAACCAGGGGTGATTACAGGCGACCTCCAAAGAGAGGTGGCCAGACGAGGCCTTTTCTATCCACCAGATCCAGCCAGCAAAGACTTTTGCACCATCGGTGGAAACGTGGCTACAGGGGCAGGGGGGGCTACGGCTGTAAAGTATGGAGTAACCAGAGACTATGTGATGGCCTTGGAAATAGTGCTTCCTGGGGGCAAAGTCGTTCACGCAGGAGCCAAGACAGCAAAAGGTGTGGTAGGCTATGACATAGTGCGTCTTTTTGTTGGATCTGAAGGGACGTTGGGTATCGCTACCAAGATATGGCTCAAATTGCTAGTGGCACCTGAAACTGTCGGTACCCTTGGGGCCTTTTTCAGTAATGAGAAAGAAGCAGGACGTGCAGTGGTGTCACTTTTCAAGGCTGGCATCCTTCCAAGGTGTGCTGAACTTCTGGACCGTGGCTCGCTGGAACTGGTAAAGGATATGATGCCTTTCAAGGCACCCCAAGGGGCCAGGGCCATGGTTGTGTCAGAGGTGGATGGTTTCAAAGAGACCATACAGTCCCAAATGAACAGAGTCACTAGTGTCTTCAAAGACTGCGGTGCCCAATCAGTCATGGCGGCAAAAAACAAAGAAGAAGCAGAGCGCATATGGAGTGCCAGGCGCAGTTTGTCTCCTGCCATAAGACGGCTTGGTTTCAGCGGAAAAATCAGTGAGGATATATGTGTTCCAAGGCACAGCCTTCCAGAGATGATAGAGGCAGTGTATGATTTGTCTAAAGAAGCAGGGATAAAAATAGTTTGTTTTGGTCATGCTGGGGATGGAAATTTGCATATAAATGTGTTGTTTGATAAAGAAAGCCGGGAAGATCAAAAAAAGGTTTCCAAGTTGATTCCAGAAATAATGAGGCTGACAGTCAGGTTTGGAGGTACGATATCTGGCGAACATGGAGTTGGTTTGACAAAAAAGGAATTTCTTGGTCTGGAAATAGGAGCTGACGAACTTCACATAATGAAAGGCATAAAAAAGTTGTTTGACCCTCACTCCATCATGAATCCAGGAAAGGTTTTTTAGGCTTAGCCATGAAGGTTTCAGTCATAATTGCCGCAGCAGGTATGGGGCGTAGGTTCGGCTCTGATGTTCCAAAGCAGTTCCTGGAGCTTAACGGCAAGCCTGTACTTGCCTGGAGTATGGAAAGGGTATGCCAGTCTCCCATGGTAGGCGAGGTGGTTGTTGCTGTGCCCCCCATTGAGGAAGATTATGCCATTGAGGCCGTAAATTCTGCCAACGTCCACATCCCTGTCAAAGTGGTTTCTGGAGGTGCTAGCAGACAGGAATCTGTCAAGAATGGTATCCAGGCCGTTGACGAAAAGTTCAAATGGGTAGCAGTACACGATGCTGCTAGGCCGCTGGTCAGATTGGCTGACTTCGAGGCAACATGCTTAATGGCCCGCGAAGTAGGGGCTGCCATATTGGCTGTGCCCATACAGGATACAGTGAAAGAAGTGATGGATGACGGCCTGGTTGTGAAAACCCTAGACAGAAGCAGGCTGTATCTTGCCCAAACCCCACAAGTTGCCAAAAAGGATGACTTGATGAATGCATATGAAAAGGCTGTTGCAAACAATCTAAAGGCCACTGACGAATCTTCCATATTGGAGGCAGCCGGTTACCCGGTGGCCGTTGTAAAGGGTTCCACCACCAATATCAAGATAACTACCAAGGAAGACTTGATACTTGCCGAAGTCTTGATGGATATGGAAGAAAGGGCTTCTAAAAAGTAGCTGTGCCATTGATCAAGGTTGGATTCGGCTATGACGTTCACAGGCTGGTGCCTGGAAGGCCTTTATTCATAGGGGGCGTGAAAATCCCTTTTTCAAAGGGCCTGCTAGGCCATTCGGATGCAGATGTCCTGCTACATGCCCTCTGTGATGCAATGCTTGGTGCTTGTGGGCTTGGTGACCTTGGGCGGCACTTTCCAGACAAAGATCCAAACTTCAAAGATATTTCCAGCCTTCTGTTGTTGGAAAGGGTGAATCACATGGTTGGAAAAGAGGGGTTTTTCCTGTCTAACGCAGATCTTACCCTCGTGGCACAGGAGCCAAAAATCTTGCCATACGCAGAAAAAATGCAAAAAAAAATTGCGCAGGCGTGCAAGGTTCAGCCTTGGGTGATCAACGTCAAGGCAACAACCACCGAGGGCTTAGGCATAACAGGAAGAGGGGAGGCCATGGCAGCCTATGCAGTCGCCACGCTGTCTAAAGCGGGCTGAATCTATGCCTCCTTCAGCCATGCTTCAATTTGAAAAGGGGTGGGTGTGCGTCCCTGGCAAACCACTTTTTCATTTATCACCAGGGCAGGGGTGTTGAAGACGCCGTAGCGCCATATCTCATCCATATCAGTTATGTGCATCACATCTGCTGCCTTTCCCAGCCGGTCAAGCACCTCCATAACATCTTGTTCAAGCCTTGAGCAAGTCATACAATCTTTACCCAGCACACGAATAATCAATCTTTGATCTTCTGGAGACGAAGTGTGGCCATCACTGTGTCGCCTTTTCCACAAATCAGCAATTGCAAGCTTATAGTCAGATTCGGCACCCGCCGGCACATAGTTGCGCTTTTTGAGCTGATGCATAACGATTTCAACAATCTCTGCCAAAGAAAATTCTTTTTCCTGGGCCTTGCGCTCTGCGTACTGGAAGGCACCTTCCAGGCCTATCAACCCAACTGGCCGCCCTTTTATCTTCAATATCTCGCTCATTTGTACGTTTTGCGTTCCCTTTCCCTGAACAAAATTCGTACCGGGCTTCTGGTTATGCCAAGCCCTTCCCTGAATCTGTTTGCCAAGTAACGCTTATATTGTTCTGGAATATATTTGGGATAATTTGCAAAAACAAGGATGGTAGGTGGTTTAGTAGCAACTTGTGTAGCATAGTACATTTTTAAATGGTGCCCTTTGTGAATAGGGGGTGTCCTTTTGAGCAGGCTTTCTTGGAGTATTTTGTTGACCAGGCTGGTCGGAAATGATGAAGTGTACTGGCTATACACCTCGTCGATCAGAGGCAATATTTTTTTTATACCGCGCCCTGTGAGGGCTGATACGTTGAGATGCGGCGCATAGGAACAGAATCGTTTTGCCATCCTGAGTTCTTGCCCTCTCTTTTTCTGCAGTTCTTTTTTTGACTGCATAAGGTCCCATTTGTTGAATATGGTAATGATGCCCTTGTGGGCATCCACAGCATAACCCATGATCCTTTTATCTTGATCAGTTATACCTTCCACTGGATCAAGCAATACAAGAGCTATATCGCTTTTCTTTATGGCTTCTAAGCTTTTGATAACGCTGAATTTTTCAACCTTTTCCTTAACCTTGGCCTTTCTCCTTATGCCGGCAGTGTCTGTGAAAATGATGGGAGGGCCGTCTGGCCTTTCAAGGAGGGAATCGACTGCATCCCTGGTAGTGCCAGGAATCTCGCTTACGATCATTCTCTCCATGCCAAGCAGCCTGTTTATCAATGAAGATTTGCCTACATTTGGGCGCCCGACTAGGGCAACACGCACTGGCTCAGGTCCCTGCACCAATTCATCAGAAGGTGTTCCAGATACATCCCTACCTTGGCTACATTTTTTGCCAAGAGACTTTTCAAGTAATTGGCCAATCCTTTCTCTCAAGCGGCCCAGGCCCCGGCTGTGCTCTGCGGAAACAGGAATTACTTCCTCCACACCAAGCTCATAAAAGCATGTTGTGTCATATCCTTCTGGATCTCCATCAACTTTGTTCGCCACGAGTATGTAAGGGCGTTTGGCAGGCAGCACGATGTTGTAGAATATATCTTTGTCTGAGGGCAAAAGGCCGTCCTTGGCATCAACTAGAAACAGTATCAAATCAGCCGTTTCAAGCTCCTTCCTGGCCTGAATTGTCACGAGCTGGTCCAGCATCCCGCCGCCAGCTTCCATAATGCCGCCAGTATCTACAAGAATGATAGGAACGCCTTCGATATTTATCTGTGCGCTCTGTATATCCCTGGTGACTCCTGGTACAGGGGCAACCAATGCCTTCCTTGACCTGGACAATTTATTGAACAGGGTTGATTTGCCCACATTGGGCCTACCCACTATGGCCACCTTGGGTATTTTTTTGTTGTATTTTTTAATATCCTGCATAGACTTGGATTATAAGCAGTTAACGTATAGGATGAAACAGGCTGGGCCACAATTTAACCTATTAAACTAGTTCCAACAGATCACATTTTTTGCGTCAAGGCCTGACAATAAAAAACAGGAGGAGCGAGTCATGTCCAAAAAAAGGGTTTTGCTGCTTTTGGCTCCTGGTTACGAGGAATTGGAGGCAGTGACAGTGGTGGATATTTTAAGAAGGGCTGGCATTGAGGTGGTAATGGCCGGGCTGGAAACAGGGCCTGTTCCATCGGCCAGGGACGTCAAGATTATACCAGATGCAGTACTGGATGAGGTTATGGACCAGGAGTTTGACCTAATAGTCCTTCCAGGTGGCTTGGAGGGCACAGAAAGGCTTGCTGGGGACAGCAGGGTGGAGGAGATACTTAAGAAACAGCTTGAGAAAGGGCGTGGTATAGGTGCAATTTGTGCCGCTCCAACAGTTCTTGAAAAGAGCGGGCTCGCAACCGGTAAGAAGCTTACGTGTCATCCAATTTGCCAAAAGGAGATACGAAAAGCCTTACTGAAAAAAGATAGAGTGGTACAGGATGGAGTAATAATCACTAGCCAGGCCCCTGGTACAGCCATGGAATTTGCCTTCAGACTGGTGGAATTTTTAGAAGGGCCGGAAAAAGTGGAGGAAGTTAATAAGGGGGTCTTGGCAAAGTTGTAAAAGGCTTTTTAACAAATTCTTAATCATTTGGTAATATGCAAGAGGAAAATTTAGTTCAATGGAAAACGGGCTACATCTCAAAAAAGTTATTTTTGCCCAAAAAGGACAATAAGCATAGGTAAGTTAGCTTCAGGCACGTTATTGAATTGTCATGAATTGTTTTGAATAGAACCTAGTTGATGGATAAAGGGCCTATTTCTACACGTGGCCCTTATAGCTAAAGTGGTAATTGAAGCGGAGCGGGACAGACGGGAGCTGAAGGCCATGAAAACAAAAACGAAGAAGACGAAGAAAGCCGGGAAAAAAAGGCGGAAAAAGAGAAAAGTTTCTGCTCTTGAGCCTGTTGCCTTGGCAAGCGATGAAAATGTTCCTGTACCTATAGAACCGGGCGATCCATTCCAGGCCTATTTGCAGGAGATAAGCAAATATCCTTTGCTCACCAAAGAGGAAGAACAGAGACTTACCAGGGCATATTATGAAACCAGAGACCCAGAAATAGCCAAAAGGATCGTTACAGCCAATCTCCGGCTTGTGGTGAAGATAGCCCTTGATTTTCAGAAATTCTGGATGCAGAACTTTCTGGACCTTGTTCAAGAGGGCAATATAGGATTGATGCATGCTGTTAAGAAGTTCAATCCTTACAAAGGGGTGAAGTTTTCATATTATGCCTCCTTTTGGATAAAGGCCTACATCCTCAAATTCCTAATGGACAACTGGCGTTTGGTAAAAATAGGGACTACCCAGGCACAAAGAAAACTTTTTTATAATCTGAGCAAAGAAAAGGAGAGGCTCATGGCCCTTGGCTTCGAACCCGTGCCCAAGCTCATATCTGAACGCCTAAACGTCCCGGAAAAAGAGGTGATAGAGATGGAGCAGAGGATGGGGGCATGGGACGTCTCGCTAGATGCACCTGTCAGAGAAGACTCTGAAGACCGGTATGTCGACTTTTTGGCAAGCGATGAAAAATCGGTTGAGTCAAAGGTGGCACGGCAGGAGGTGAGCACAAAGCTTCACAAGCATCTTGAGGAATTTGCAAAGACCTTGTCTGACAAAGAAAAAAAGATTTTTCTGGAGCGCATGGTTGCTGAGGAACCAAAGACACTGCAGGAGCTTGGCAAGGAATTTGGCGTATCCAGAGAGAGGGTTAGGCAGATCGAGGCTAGGATAAAGAAGAAGCTCAAAAACTACTTAAAGGAGAGAATCCCAGATGTCGATATGTATCCCATAGGCATGGAGGAAGCCTGACAATTGGACCCATACAAGAGATTCATAACAGTTACCATTTCCTGTATCATTTTTTTTCTTGCTCCAGTAGCTTCCAGCCACGCATTTTCCCACGGGATGGGCTTTTCAAAGGCAGACGCCTATGCCTACTTTCTGCGTGGGGTGATAGAGTGGGAAAGGGGAAACCTTGCTAAATCATATGCTTTTTTGCAAAGCGCACTTCAAATAGATCCAGAATCACCAACCATTCTAAAAATGGTGGCCAAGTTGGCTGTCCACATGGGCCAGTATGACAAAGCCTTGGAACATGCCGAAAAGGCGCTAGCACTGGACAAACAAGATACAGAGCTGAAGCTGCTCGTTTCAAGGATATATGCAGAAAAAGGCAAGGTGGATAAGGCTCTCGAGCTTTTGGAGGAAGTCATAACCAGTTCCCCAGACAATATTGATGCACTGTTGCTTATGGGTTCTCTTTATGCCAGGAACCAGGACGTGGAAAAGGCGCAAAAGACCTTGGAGCGGGTGGCAGAGCAGGGCGGAGGAAAGGCCTTCCTTGCATATTATTACCTCGGTCAACTCTTTTTGGAAAAAGGGGATTACGAAAAGGCAGAGCAATATTTTTCCAAATCACTTGAACTTAGGCCAGGCATAGCTGCCGCATTGAATGGCTTGGCAACCGCTTACCAGGCCCAAGGCAAGACTGACAAAGCACTAAAAATATATAAACAGCTCCTCCAGAGGAACCCAAAGAACATTCAAGTCCAGGAACAGCTAATCCAGCTGCTTTTCAAGACGGGAAGGACCCAGGAAGCCTTGAATGCGCTACAGGAGCTGGAACAGATTATTGGCACCAGCCCGGAAATGGGACTCAGGCTTTCTCTATTTCTTTTGAGACAGGGCAAAGTGGACCAGGCTCTTAAACTGCTCGAAAACCTTCAAAACAGGTTTCCTGATTCAGATACAGTTAAGTTCTACTTGTCTGTGGTCTATGAGGAAAAAGGCGAAAAAGAAAAGGCACTGGATGCACTGAAGAGCATACCTTCTTCCAGCGAACTGGCTGTAAAGGCAAAAAAACGCATAGCCTTTTTGCTGCTGGAATTGGGAAAAGCCAACGAGGCCATTGATTTCATCAAAAAAGCCTTGAAGGAAAATCCCAACAATAAAATCCTGTCCCTAACTTTGGCTTCTTTGTATTCAGAAACAGGTAAAGACAGTGAAGCAGTCAACTTGCTAGAGGATCTCCTACGGCAATCCCCAGATGACACAGAAGTGCTTTTTCACTATGTCATGGCCTTGGACAAGGTTGGCAGACAAAGGGAAGCCATTGAACATTGCAAGAAACTTCTTTCCATTGACCCTGAAAATGTGCCTGCACTCAACTACCTCGGATATACCTATGCAGAAAAGGGCGTGAATCTTGATGAAGCTCAGAAATTGATAGAAAAGGCCTTGGAGAAGCAACCAGACGATGGCTATATTGTGGACAGCTTGGGATGGGTCTTCTATAAAAAGGGGCAATTTAAAAAGGCAGTTGCCACCCTGGAAAGGGCCTTCAATCTTCATCAGGACGATCCAACCATTGCTGAACATTTGGCAGATGCTTACAGGGCCACAGGCAAGCTCCGCAAGGCTTTGAATTACTACCAGAAGGCCCTTGAGCTGCTTCCGAAAAAATCTGAAAAGGTGCGGAAAAGAATCAAGAAAAAGATTGCTGACCTAAAAGAAGAACTGCAGGAAATGATGGATTACTGATCTTCTGTGTCAAGTTCGGGGCCATGCGTGGGCAAATAGATCCTCACAGTGGTACCCTTTCCTTGCACAGAATTTACTTTCAGTTCACCTCTGTGCTCCCGTATGATCTGGTTCACATAGGGCAGGCCAAGCCCAGTCTTTCCCTCCTTTGTGGTATAAAAGGCCTTTAAAATGTGCTTCAATATTTCAGGGGGTATGCCAGGGCCATTGTCTTTTACTTCAAGAAACAACCTTCCTCCTTCAATTCCGGTGGTGATTTCGATTGAATCACCATGTTTGCATGCCTCCAAGGCATTTCTGATGATGTGGAGTAGGGCGATTTTCAAAAGATGAGGGCTTCCTCTGAATGTGAGCGGCTTTGCAGCACGCTCAAACACCAGCACTATGCCCTTTTTTTCCGCCTCGGGCGATATTACCTCAATGGCCTCTTGAGCCAATTCATTCAGATCAATGTCTACAAAGGTTTCCTGAGTGCTTGCCCTCAGATTTTCAAAGGTTGAAACCAGGGATTCCAGTTTCTTCGCCTGTTCCAATATCTTTTCAAGATGATGTCGATAATATTCCTCATCTTCACGGCCTTTTTTCATAAGCTGCCTTATCAGTCCACCAATAATCATCACAGGGTTCCTGATCCTATGGGCGATCCGTAATGCAAGTTCAGACTTTGTCCGCTGGCTCACCACAGCCTCTATATCTTCATTTAGTTTTAAAAGTTCCTTTGTGGTTTTTTCAATCTTGATCCTGTCCCTTTCCATTCTTTCCATTATTTTCTGCATTCTGTGGAAAAAAAGCGTGACAGAACTAATCCCCACGAAGGCTATGGTGTTGATAGAGCCGCTGATTGGAGAGAGCCTGTGCCACAAATCGCCACGCCCAATGTAAAGCAGCACGTACTTAACCATGTGGCCTATAGATCTTGATGCAGAAAAGGCAAAAAGTGCCATACTGAACCAGAGAATATAGGCAGCCAAAGGACTGTCTGGGTTTTTCTTAGAGTTTTCATATGCCTTGGCAACACACAGCGCAGAGACCAGGATCATGGCTGCAGAGCCAAAGAAATCCACCGTCCAGACTGGAAAAAGAGACCATTCCATCATTTTACCATTCCGCAGATGTAACCGAGATGTCGCGGATGCCTAAATAAATGAAAAAAATGGCAGGTAGACACCACAAATGGTCCATTTTGAAAAAGTAGTAAAGTATATCAAGCCATGAATGGATAGAAAGATGGGGCACCTTCTCGCCTGTATGATACAGTATGTGGCCCCTTGGGATGGCAAGCTCAATTATGTGACCTGTAAAAGCCCACGCATTCCACAGCACCAGCAACACAGAGCCTATGAACAAGTTTTTTCTGGCTTTTAGGGAAAGAAAGACAAAGCTTCTGACCCTCCACGCAAAAGTGATCATGGAAAGCGCAAACAGTATGTGTGCTCCCTGGTGAACGTAGAGGCCTTCAATACCTATGTGGGACTGGAGGGCAAGGGCCTCGGACTGCATGAAGTGCAGCAGAAGAATGGCCAAGCACTGGATGAAAAAAACCTTACCAATTTTCTTCATAAGTAAATGATATTAGTTAGAAATTCTCTTCATCCTGAATTAAGTTAAAACTAAACGTCAAATCCATATCTTAACAACTGCTAACATCTCAATTCATAAGTCAGCTGTAGATTCAGCGGTCCACAAGATCCCATTTGTTGCTTTTTTCCATAATATCAGTTGTTACGGTTTGAACCTTTTGATTTTAAGCCCCTTGATTATCTTGTAATGTTTATCATTGGCTGTAACTAAAGGAAGACCGTAATGAATCGCTGTAGATCCTATCAAGGCGTCAGCTAATCCGAGTGAATGGTTTAAATAGTGCTGTTCAACTAAAAACATTGCTTTGGCTGAAATCTCCTCTGAAATATAAAGAATCTTAGTATTCCAAAAAAGCAATGCTTTACGAAGACTATTTAATTCATTCTTATTCCTCATCCCCTGAACTAATTCCATATAGGTAATAACAGAAATATTGAACCCTGAGAGTTTCTCTATTAATTGATATGCTCTCTCATTGCCCCGCATATACCAAACAAGAACGTCTGTATCAATAATCACTGGAACCTGCCTCTTCTCAAGCTTCTAATATAGCCTTCTACGTCTTTGGTAAGATCGTTATCTTTCCATATTCCAAAAAGGACATTTTCACGTTGCTTATTATTTGGGGATTTAGAGATTGGTATCAGCTTAGCGCAAGGTTTTCCTCTAAAAGTAATAATTATTTCCTCGCCACGCTTGACTGCTTCTATCAATTCTTTTGCATTAAATCGTAATTCCTTAGCTGTTGCCTTCACACTGACTCTCCAATTTAGTTTACACTTTAAAATATAAACTAGTGAACTAAAAATTTCAAGTCGAATCAAACCATGCCACTTCGAACAACAGAAAATTAAATTATCTTTTAGAACAAATTAAATATAGCACTGCTTTCTAAAATAAATCCGACTAAGCTTTGTTCAGAGTAGCTAAAATTGCTGTAGAAGAAGTTTTAACCGAGCCATTTGATAGATGATTTTTTCATCAAAGATACAGGGACAGGCAAATAATTCATAGCAGTAAAAAAACATGAAACCAGAATTACCAAACACCAAAAGGCATCATTGAGATTAAACCCTTTTCAGAAGCTCAGGCCTTGAATTGGCTCAAAGCAGCGAGAGATTTCGATTACCTAAAAGACAATTTATTTAAATTAAAGGCTTTTTGATAATTGAGTGACTACCTTTTTAAGTAAAACTGCATTAAGGCAGGTTCAAAAAATAAGAGTGTTATATCATCTACTCAGTGAGCCTCTTTAATGAATAGATGCCTGAAAGGCCAGAAATTCGCACAGGCCTTTTCTCCCTGCGGCAGGTGAAATAATGCCTAAAACGCTCATAACAAGATGACACAAAATCCTTGGTGCCTATAACTGCACTGTCTGTAAAATACCGGCTCCTATATAAAAAACGCTTTATCGTTGAAGAATTGCCTTCATCAACTTCAATTGAATTTAACCCTGCTTTCTCATAGACGAATCTTTTGTACTCCAAAAGACGCTCTAAATATGAAGTCTCCCTCCAAAGACCAAAATCCAAAGAAAGAAAATCTCCCTTGTTAC
>CAYWKF010000035.1:0-41048 GCA_964459155.1 uncultured Desulfobacterales bacterium | reverse complement strand
CAGCCCTTTTTATTCGATACTGTTTGAGTTATTTGTTATTTTTTTCCAAACTTTCTAGCGGAAACCAATCCAGCCATACCAGCGAAAAGCAGGTAACCAGCCGCAGGAATCGGAACAGGATTACATTCTGGTTTAGCATCTGCAACTATGAACAAGTTTGGGTTGTTGTCCCAAATCAACTGATATTGATCACTTGAGAAAGAGGATATAGAATATTGGCTATTCCATGCGCCGGTAAGATCCATCCAGGCAAAGTCAAAACAGCCTGTCGGACCAAGATCTATGCTGTCGTTTCCATATTCAGCCGTCCACTGGCCTGCATTTTCTGAAATAACTACTGTAGCTCCTGGAGCTAAAAGAAGCGGGGTTGATAGAGCACTGTCTTCATCATCAAAAAGTCCATATTGGTTTGATCCTGCAAAATCCACTTGGACAATATTCACATTGCCGTCGGTTGTAGTCCATAGTGCAGCATTTGCAGCAGTCGATATCAGACACACTGCAAAAAGCGCACAAATTGAGAATTTGAATTTCATAAGTTGGCCACCTCCATTTTTAAAAAGATTATACTATGTTGATATTTCACAAAATAAATTTTGTCAAGCAACTTTTGAAAAAAATCACACAAAAGGGTTTTCAAAGCAAGCAGCCTTTCCCAATTCTGCCTCAATTTCCAAGAGCCGGTTGTACTTTGCCAGCCGTTCGCTCCTACTGGCAGAGCCTGTTTTTATTTGCTGGCCGTCCATGGCGACGGTAAAGTCAGCTATAAAAGGATCTTCAGTTTCTCCGGACCTATGTGACACAACATATGTCCATCCTGCCTTTCGGCACAATCTGATTGCTTCAACAGTCTCGCTCACCGATCCTATTTGATTGAGTTTTATGAGCACTGAATTGGCACTTTTTTCTTTAATGCCTCTTTTAATGAAATCAGTGTTGGTTACGAAAATGTCATCTCCAACTATTTGCACGTTGTCGCCTATTTTCGCAGTCAGTTGTGAAAAGCCTTCCCAATCATTTTCAGCCAATCCATCTTCTATAGATATGATAGGGTATTTTGCAATCCAGCTTTCCCATATAGCAATCATCTCTTCCGTGCTTTTTTCACCTTCGCCAGACCTGGACAAGATGTATTTTCCATTTTCAAAGAAAGAGCTTGCTGCTGGATCAAGGGCTATGCAAATGTCTTCTCCGGGTCTGTAACCAGCCTTTTCAATGGCAGCTACTATCAATTCACACGCCTCTTCATTGCTGTTGAGGTCTTTGGGAGCGAATCCGCCTTCGTCTCCAACTGCCGTGGATGAACCGCGTTCTTTGAGCAATGCCTTCAATGCATGAAATACCTCAGTGCCATAACGCAGGGCCTCGGCAAATGTCGGCGCACCCACAGGCATGACCATGAATTCTTGAAAGTCGACATTGCTGTCTGCATGGGCACCCCCGTTCAATATATTCATCATTGGTACGGGAAGCCTGTTTGCAGTGGAGCCTCCCAAGTAGGCATATAAAGGAAGCCCCACGCTTTCCGCTGCAGCTCTGGCCACCGCCATCGATACTGATAGTATTGCATTTGCTCCCAAATTCTTCTTGAATTTGGTACCGTCCAGATCAAGCATAATTTTGTCAACTTCTTGCTGAATGGTGGCATCTATGCCTATAAGTCTTGGTGCTATAACGTTGTTTACATTGTCTACAGCCTTTAAGACACCTTTACCGTTGTAACGCGCTGGATCTCCATCCCTCAGTTCCAGGGCCTCGTTTTCTCCTGTGGAGGCGCCAGAAGGGACTGAAGCCACTCCTTGACTTCCATCTTCCAGAATCACAAAGGTTCTTATGGTTGGGTTTCCTCTGGAATCCAATATTTCCATGGCCTTGATTTTGCTTATAGCACTGTACATGTATTCCTCCTCAATGTTTCAAGCTTTACGGACGTTAATTTTTTTCATAAATGGATGGACCTCGATTCTTCTTTTGATATTATGATACAGAGCCAAAGTCAATGTCACATCGAGGTGGAGGAGCAACATGTGCCAATCTTCAGTGTTTTTGAAAAAGAATGGAAATGAGGAACTGATTTTAAAAGATGCGATTTTGGTGGAACCGGTGGAGGGCGGTGTCAAAATTCAAGCTTTTTTGGAATCACCAAGGGTCATACCGGCAAAGATAGCCAAAATCGACCTCTTAAAACATAAGATCATCCTGGAATCAGTAAAAAAATAAGGAGGTGCATAGATGTATCCATTCTGGGAAGTGCCATTTTTTACATCGGGAATTGTGATCGCCTTGATCGCAACTTTCCATATACTGCCATGCCATTTGGCCACAGGTGCCTTTTGGTTCAGTGTGTATGTAGAGCGAAAGGCTGTGCGTCAAAACCGTCCGGAGCTCAAGGAATTCGTACAAAAGTTTACGCTTTTGATCCTAGTGTTTTGTTTCGTAATTGGTTCCCTTACTGGAGTAGGAATTTGGTACTCTGCCACAGTGGCAAGTCCAAGGGCCATATCTGGGCTTATCCACAACTATGTGTGGGGCTGGGCCACTGAGTGGGTATTTTTCATAATCGAGATAGCCACTATCTATGTCTATTATTACACTCTCGGACGCATAGATGACAAAAGCCATCTGAAGATCGGATGGATCTATGCTTGGGCAGCCTGGATTAGCATGGTGATAATCACAGGTATTCTTGCATTTATGTTAAGTTCAGATAAGTGGCTTCAGACCGGGGGGTTTTTTGACGGGTTCTTCAACTCCACTTATTGGCCGCAACTATTTACCCGTACAGCCTTAATGTTTGCCATTGCTGGAGTCTATGCAGTAACGGTGGCCAGCAGGATGAGCGATGAAAAGGCCCGCCATGAAGTGGTCAGAACTGCTGCTGTTTGGGGTATAGCTGGCTTAGCAGGAACAGCTGTTTTTATGGCCTGGTATCTCTATAAGCTTCCGGAGCCTGCAAAGGAATTAAGCCTTGGCGGGGGTCTGCCATATCTAGGCCACATGTTGACTGCAGCTGGAGTGCTGATGGGGGTGATATTCCTCTATTTCCTCATTGTTGGGTTAATCAGACCACAATTTGCCAACGTGGTCACCGGAATCATTGCAATGGTCATCCTGTTTGCAGCAATTGGAGCGGGGGAAGGCTTCAGGGAAGGTATAAGGCGTCCTTGGATCATCAATCAATATATGTATGGACATCAGGTGGTCGGGCCTGATCTACCGGCTAAAGCCATAAAATCTGAAGTAACCAAGTTTCAAGAGGAAGGGTTGCTTAAAAACCTCTACTTTGTACCAGATGAATGGCGGGACTCCAAAGACCAAGAAATTATTGTCAAAACAGGCCGGATCTTGGCGCTTCATCAGTGCGGCAACTGCCATTCATTCGAACAGGAAGGAAAGATAAGACCTTTGCCCCCTCTGTTGGCAGATTTGCAGCCAGAGTCTCCAGATGATCTTGCGGGCTTTCTCGATTCTTTGGGGGATTACCCCTACATGCCGCCCTTTGCCGGCGATGACCAGGATAAACAGGCGGTTGGAGCATATTTGTTCTACAGGGTGCTCGGGAATCCCATGGTTGATAATGGCGAATAATAAGGAGGTGATAAGATGGACTTGAGTCAATATCTGAATATGATGAGGGATCCGGCAGGGCTCCCTTTTTATCCAATAATATTTCAGCTTTTGATGGTGTTGACCTTTGCCATGCACATCGTCATGGTGAACTTGGTCGTAGGCGGAGTAGTGCTGGCAATATGGGAGAAGGCAAAAAACACGCCTTTTTCCCATCGCCTTACCAAGGCCCTGGCCCGAATGATAACAGTGAGTTTGTCCATAGCCATAGTGTTGGGAGTGGCACCCCTCCTGTTCGTGCAGACCATATATGATCCCTTCTGGTACACTGCCACAACCATGTCCGCGGTGTGGGCCATGTTCTTCCTTGTGGCAGTGGCAGGGGCTTTTTATGCTGCTTATACCTTCTATCTTGGCAAACTTGGAGCTGGCAATCCAAAGACTACATTTGCACTTTCAAGCTATGTGTGTGTCATATTTCTAGCATTGGCAGGAGTGATCATCCACATGATCACCATGGAGCAGACGATTCCCAATCAATGGAAGGAATGGACTGTGTCACCATGGACCGGTATGAATACAACGGGTTTCATTTTCCATGGAATAAAACTAGGCAGGCTTATGCATTTCATCCTGCCTTCGTTTGCCGTTACCGGTGTTTTTTTAATGATCTATTCTTGGTATTTTCAGCCAAGATCAGACTATCCCCAGGAATATCTAAATTATGTGGCTGAAAAGGGTGCAAAAATGGCTCTTTGGTTCTCCGTTTTTTCCGTGGGGGCAGGTTTTTGGTGGGCTGGCATGATCCCCAAGGACCTCCATTTCCTTAGCAATCCATTTTTTATAGTGGGCGCTGTGGCTGGTTTGATTCTCATGGTATTCCTAGCCAAGGCAGCCATGGAACCTGTAAAGAATGCGATTCCAGCAGCTGTGGCCATGTTTGTGGTCATCTTTTTGATGTGTTACGCCAGGGAAGCACTTCGTATGGCTTATGCAGGGGCCTTTGGCTACTCCATCTTTGATTACAAGCTCAATATAAGCTGGGGCAGCACTTTATTGTTTTTTGCCACATTCATCGGGTCGTTCCCGGTACTATATTTTACAGGCCTTGCAGCATTCAAGGCTGGCAGGGCTGAAAAGGGGCAAGTCGTTACCATTTCACCCTCAGCAGGCAAATTGGCTTTGAGCCTGATGGTGGTTTGGTTTGTGGTGGTCGCTGGTTTTGGAGTTGTCATCTCCTTGAAGAACGGCACCCTATTTTAAGTCAGAAAAGGTCAAAGTTCTAACGCAGTAGGCGTTGAAATAATGACTAACAAGGGGCGAAAATCTGTTTCGCCCCTTACTGTTCAATCTGATGGGCAATTTTTGATATATTGTCCATTTTTTGTTTGGCCCAGGCAATAAGTGCACGTAATCCATTTTTTTTGTAAATTGATATTATTAAAAATTGCGATAAGAGTTTGGATAAAATGAAATATATCAGCACTAGAGGGGGAATCGCCCCTATTCCATTTAAAGAGACGGTGATGATGGGCCTTGCTACAGATGGAGGCCTGATTTTGCCTGACCATTTTCCAGCTGCAGGCAAGCAGGATTTGGAAAAGTGGCAAGATTTGACTTATCCAGAGCTGGCTTTGGAAGTAATATCCCTGTTTGTGGATGACATCCCCAGGGAGGAACTCAAAGGTTTGATTGACAGGGCTTATGAGACTTTTGATCATAAAGAGATAACTCCTTTGGTGCATACAGGCCGCTATTACATACTTGAGTTGTTCCATGGCCCTACCTTGGCCTTCAAAGATATAGCGCTTCAGTTCCTTGGAAATCTGTTCTCATATCTCTTGCGCCAAAAGGGGACTACTATGAATGTGCTCGGGGCCACATCGGGCGACACGGGAAGCGCTGCAATCTATGGGGTCAAGGGAAAGGATAACATCAATATATTTATCCTGCATCCACGGAACCGTGTCAGTCCAGTGCAAGAACTTCAAATGACCACGGTCCCAGATGCCAACGTCTTCAATATCGCCATAGAGGGCACCTTTGATGATTGTCAGGCAATAGTAAAAACTATATTCAATGACCTTGATTTTAAATCCAAGTACCGCTTGGGTTCAGTGAATTCTATAAATTGGGCCAGGGTGCTGGCTCAAGTTGTCTATTACATTTATGCAGCATTAAAGCTGGCCACCAGGAAAGGCTCAAAAATGGTGCATTTTTCTGTTCCTACAGGCAATTTTGGGGACATTTTTGCAGGATATGTGGCAAAACGGGTTATTGGGGGGCAAATAGGAAGGCTGATTATTGCCACAAACGAGAACAACATATTGTCTAGATTTATTCTTGAAGGTAAATATTCAAAAGGAAATGTGGTGCCAACAATAAGCCCCTCCATGGATATCCAAATTGCCAGCAACTTTGAACGATACCTGTATTATCTCTTTGGTGAAGATCCGGGAAAAGTTAAAGAGGCCATGGAACAGTTCAACAAAAAAGGCGAAATTGTGGTTTCCCAAGAGCAGTTGGCCCAGGCTAGAAAGGATTTTGCCACAGCATCCATAGATCAGCAGACAACCATTGAAACCATCAAGGAGATTTATAAGCAGACCGATTATATAGTTGATCCCCATACGGCAGTCGGTTGCGCTGCTGCTGAGAGACTTAGCGCCAATCTAAAAAATGGAGACATAGTGTGCTTGGCAACAGCTCATCCTGCCAAATTTCCGGATGCAGTAAAAAAGGCCATTGGCAGACTGCCTGAACGGCCTGAAAGGCTGAAAGGTTTGGAAAAGAGGCCCAGTAGGTGTAAGGTCCTTCCAGCTGATGTTGAGATAGTTAAAGAATATGTGGCTGAGCACGCCTTGATTTAGAGGTGGCGGCGCCATGTGGTATGGTTTTGGCTAAATAATAAAAGGGTTCCTCTAATTCTGGTTGTTAAAGGGGCCAAAAGAAACAGGAGGGCAGTGTATGACCAAAAAACTCTTCGTTGCATTTGCATTCATGCTAGCTTCATTTTTTCTTTTTTCACCAGTCCAGGCAAAGAATAAACCCACCATTGCCGTGGCGGAGTTCAAGAATCAGTCCGGTGCCGCTTGGTGGAGAGGTGGCATGGGCTGGGAAATAGCAGGCATGGTCGCTAATGAATTGGCTAGTACAGGTGATTTCAGGGTAGTGGAGCGCAATAAGCTACAGCACGTTTTGAGGGAACAGGATCTTGCAGCCAGCGGTCGTGTGAGGCGCAGTACCGCAGCAAAAATGGGTCGCCTCACAGGCGCAAAATATTTGGTGATGGGCACAGTAACATCCTATGAAGAATCAACCGAAGGAACGGATGCTGGCTTTTCCTTTAAGGGTATTTCAATAGGGGGCAAAAAAAAGAATGCCTATATTGCAGTCGATTTGAGGGTCGTTGATTCCACGACAGGTGAAATAGTCGCAGCCCGCACCATCGAGGCTAAGGCAGGTAGCGGAGGGCTTAGCCTTGGTTTACACAAGTGGGGGTTTGGAGGTAGATTCGGCAAGTTTTCCAAGACTCCTGCAGGTAAAGCGGTTCGTGCCTGTGTCATGCACATTGTGGATTATCTTGACTGCGTGCTGGTCAAAAAAGGTGGTTGTCTTGCCGAATTTGAGGCTGCGGAACAGCGCAGAAAGGCAAAAACAAAAAGTTCGATCAAGTTGGACGAATGATAATAAATAAGCTTATTGAAACTGAAAAAGCCCGGCGTCCAGCCGGGCTTTTAGTTGAGGTCGACTTCGTCTAATCCTCTAGCAGGATGAGCGGCTTGCCTTTTTTAAGGATCCCCTTTTTCGCCTTCATGTAGCTTTCTATCTCCTTTTGTATCCTTAAAGCCTCATTTTCCGTAATGGTGAAGACATCGAAACTGTTGGGCAGATTGGCTGATTTTACAATAAGTTGTTTCAGTTTCTTAAAGACCGCGCCAGCCTCATCGCAAGAAATAGTCTCTATTTTGTGAATCCTATCAACTTCTACAGTAGCGTAGCCCATGTCTCCATTGCACTCCGTGGTCTTGAAGGTTACCTGATACTGGCCGGCAAAACCCACATGTACAAAGGAAAAGAGCGCTGACATTAATAGCAAAGCATAAATCACCTTTTTCATCTCAGCCTCCGATAATATGGAAAAAATAGGTACTTTCAGGGCATCAAAGACCGACCTTTTTGAGTTCCTCCACGGCCTTAGCCTGCTCCGGAGACAGATGCTTGGGAATCTCTATCAGTAATCTTACGTATTGATCTCCCCTGGTCCCAGAACCTGCCGGCAACCCTTTACCCCTCAGGCGCAACTTTTGGCCGCATCTCGTGCCAGCGGGAATGCTCAATCTAACTTTGCTGCCCTCTATAGTGGGCACCTCGGTCTTGGTGCCGAAACATGCCTCTGAAAATTTCAGGTAATGGTCTATTTCCACATCACTGCCATTGATTCTGAATCGTGGATCAATGATCGGTTTTATGAGGAGATATAGATCTCCCCTGCCGCCAGGCCCATGTCTTCCCTTGCCTGTGACCCTGATCTTTTTACCTGGTGCAACTCCCTTTGGAACGCGAATAGTTATCCTCTCTGGTCCAGAGGGCGTGGTGATCGATATTGTCTTCTTGGTGCCATGTATCATTTCATAGGGGGTAAGCTGCAGTTCCATTAAAAGATCCTGCCCTTTTGCTCCAGCACCTTCAAAATGGTAAGTGTCACCTGCACCAAAGCCCCCACCACCAGTTTGGAACATCTGGCCTAGTATGTCTTCAAAGCCAACACCAGCACCGCGCCTTCCACCAAAGAACACTCTACTGAATATGTCTCCTCCCAGGCCTAGGTCATGAAAAATGTTGCTGAAATCAAAGTTCTTGAAGATGTCTTCCTGGGAATAACGTTTATGAAACTCAGTAGAACCAAATGCGTCGTACTGCTTACGCTTTTCAGGATCACTCAAAACCGCATAGGCCTCGTTTATTTCTTTGAATTTCTCCTCGGCAGCCTTGTCCCCTTTATTTTTGTCAGGGTGATACTTGACGGCCAATTTTCTGAAGGCCTTTTTGATTTCAGCGTCTGTGGCGTTTTTGGAAACACCGAGTATCTTATAGTAATCTTTGCCGTTTCCCATAATATCTCAACCTGTCTGTTGTTTTTTCTTCATGTTTTTTGAATGTGTTTTGGGCAATAGCGTAAAGTTATTGACACAATACCCTTTTAAAAGTAACGACACCATTTGTTAAGTCAATAGCAGCAGGTACATGGAAAAGCGAGGTTTTTTGATGGAAAAACAATTAAAGATAGCAATGTTTTCACCTTCAAGTCCTGGTGCAAGTGTCAAAATAATAGACTCTGGTCTGAACATAGCTAGACGTTATTTGAAAAATGCAGATTTCATACCGGAAGAGTCTATGGCAGAGCCCACTCTGCCTTATCTGGCGCGCGAAGACCAGGTGCAGGCACATCTTTTTTCTAGATTGATATCTGACGAAGCATTGGACTACATATGGTTTGTGCGCGGGGGCTATGGCTCCATCAGGTGGCTTGGGCTCGTCGAATGGCCTGATCAACCCTTACCTGTTCCCGTTGGTTTCAGTGATGCAACATCCATATTGAACAGTGTCGTTGCCAGGGGTGGTCGGGCCATACATGGACCCATGATAAGCACCTTGAAAGACACGTTTCCTCATTACCGGATCCAGCTTTTTGGCATGATGGCAGGCAGTGAAACCAAGCGAAAATGGCAGGGAGAAACTTTGGTTGCAGGCTCGGCACAGGGTCGCCTGATAGGCGGAAACCTGGCCACTGTGGTGTCCTGCCTGGGAACAAAACTGGAGCCTCCGTGGGAAGGCGCCTTACTTTTTCTGGAGGACTATCAAGAACCTCTCTATAAGTTGGACAGGATGCTGACGCAGCTCCTCCTTTCTGGCCGTCTCGAAAAGGTGGCCGGTATAGTGATTGGCCAATTCCTTTCCCTGGGAAAAGAAGCAAAGCTGCTGCAAAGGTTGCTACTAGACAGGTTTGAGCCCCTGGGTGTGCCAGTAATTTGGAAAATTCCGGTGGGGCATGGCCCTATGAATGCCCCTCTTTTGCTCGGGGAAGTGCACAAAATAGATGGAGACCAGGGAGTTTTACATCTTACCGGGAAGTGAGCATGTGAGCTATGGCCAGTATCTTGGCATTGTGTTCCAGGCACTCCATGAAAAAAAAGGCCATTTCCAGGTCCTTGCCACAGGTTACTGCTCCGTGCCTTTCCAGAATCAGCGCAGGCCCACCACCCAACCTGGAGGCAGCCTCTTGAGCCAACTCTTCTGTTCCTGGAGGATGATAGGGCACTGTTACAATTTCTTTGAGCACCGCCTCTGCCTCTACGAGCCTGGTTGTATCAAAAGACAATCCAGACAGATTCAGGGCGGTGGCCCATGGAGCATGAGTATGAACAATGGCGCCTACGGCTTCTTCTTTTTCATATAAAGCCATATGCAATTTTATTTCAGAGGACGGGCGTCCATTTCCATAGATCACCTTGCCGTGCCAGTCAGTAGCGACCAGGTCGTCTATTCGCAGAAAACCCTTGTGTACACCACTGGCCGTTATAAGAACACCGCGTCCAAGGGGTAATCTGATGCTGACGTTCCCGTCTGCTCCTGCAAGCATGCCCTTTTTGTACAATGCGTTGCAGATCCTTTTGATTTTGGGAAAGGCAGCCCTGGCGTATGAGTCGATGCGAAATTCTGTCATAAGGCCTACTTACGATATTTCTGTTTTTTGTGTGACCTCAGCTTTGATTCGATCAAGAGTATCTCTCAATGTTTTTATTACGTTTTCTCTAACGTCACCAGCAACGCCTAGCAGCATCAAATCATCTCCCACTTCGAGGCGCCCCTGTTGAACAACCGCCTCCACTGCAACAATGCCAGGTCGGTTGCGGGCTTCATTCAGAATCTCGTTCAATCGCTCCAAGTCTGCTGAGACCTCAACTGCTGAAACTGGTGCACCGTTTCTGCTGAAAGAACGAACTATGCCGTTGTGAATCAAAATCATTCCTGCTTTTTCTATGCCTGGAGATCGTTTTAGTTGATCCAAGAAGGCAGCTGCATCTAATTTTTGGACCATATAAGTAAGCTCCTTTTTTATTTCAGTTTACTTCATGAAATACAGAGTTGTATAGTGTTTTTGAACACTGGTAATAGAAAGATATTGAGGGAGGAATTTCGCCATGAAAGTTATTGCCTTTAATGGTAGTGCACGGAAGGGAGGGAATACCGAGACCCTGTTGAAAATTGTCTTAGATGAGCTAAAAAACCAAGGTATAGCAACGGAATTGGTCAGCCTGTCTGGTCGCAATCTTTCAGGCTGCACGGCTTGTTACAAATGTTTCAAACACAAGGACCGGAGATGCAGCGGCCCTAAGGACGAAATGAATGAATTCATAGCGAAAATAGAGGCAGCCCAAGGGGTTATCTTAGGCTCTCCCACTTATTTTGCAGATATATCTGCCAATATGAAGGCCCTCATAGAGCGGTGCGGCATGGTGGCCAGGGCAAATAATGACATGTACCGCATGAAAGTGGGGGCAGGTGTGGTGGCAGTAAGGCGTGCAGGGGCATATCATGTATTCAGTTCACTGAATGCCTTTTTCTTGATCGGCCAAATGATAGTGGTGGGTTCCTCTTACTGGAATCTTGGTATTGGCAAAGATCCAGGAGATGTGAAAAAAGACGAGGAAGGTGTCAAAACCATGCAAAATTTGGGAAAAAACATGGGATATGTCCTAAAAAAGTTGTATTCATGAGTAAGACGAAATTTTGGTATATGTGAGGGCCGTCCAAGATCATATTTCGCGTGGCTGTAGATCAATAGAATGCTAAATAGTTGCTTGACACCCCCATGAAATGTGACTAAAAAATTGCAATAAGTTTCACGTGGGAAATACAAAACAAGGAGGTTTTTTCCATGATTAAAAAAACGTTTGGCGTTGTCGTTGCGCTTCTGATCGCGTTTCCGGCAATGGCCTTGGCAGGAGGGTACAAGGCACCTACTGCTGAAGATCTGCTGAGGCGCATTGATCAGCTCACTAGGGAATTGAACCAGGTAAAACAGGAGCTCGAGCAGGTCAAGCAGCAGAAGGCCGTGCCAATGGCAGTGCCTTCAGACGAGTTGAAGGCGTTGAAGGCCAAACAGGCTGAGACTGAGGAGACCTTGGAAGAGGTGACAGACAAGTTGGATGAGTTTGTGACCAATGGAATTGGTCGTTTGGACCTGTCAGGGGATTTCCGTTTCCGTCTCGACTCGACCCGTGCTAGCATGCCAAGCTTCTGGTCAGGGAGTGACATCATGACCGCCATGTCCACCATGTCTGGCTGGGATGCCGCTACCTTGGGCCAGAATCTGCAGCCTATGATGCCTATGCTTCCACCTCAGATGCAGCAGCAGATGGGCCAACTCATGGGTATGTGGGACAATATGTCCGTACAGCAGAGAACGGCAGCTTTGAGCGGTATGATGGGGGGCCTGACCAAGGAACAGAGAATAGCCATGCTCAATTCCCTTGGTTATTCCAAGAGGAAATCTGCTGATATAGATAATGACCTTCTTTATACTAACAGGCTGAGACTCAACTTGAAGGCCAGGGCTACAGAGAATGTGACCTTCAAGAGCCGTCTTACCATGTACAAGATTTGGGGAATGGAGTCAGCCCATGCCACTGCAGTTCCTTTCGGTATGAACGGGTTTATATGGGATCCCAACATCAGCCGCAGGCCCAATGACAACACCCTTCGCGTAGAGATGGCCTATGTGAACTGGACTAATATTGCCGACTTGCCAATCTGGTTCTCCATCGGCCGTAGACCTACCGTCGACGGTCCCCCAATGCAACTCAAATATAACTATGACAAGCGTTACGCAACTCCTGTGGCACTTGGGGTGGACTGGACCTTTGATGGTTTGACCCTTGGCTACATGTATGAAAATCCATGGCCAGGAAAGGTCCGTATCTGCTATGGCCGCGGTTATGAATCTGGTTTCAAAGATATTCCCGGAAATGACAAGTTTGATGATGTGGATCTTTACGGAATCAGCTGGGACGTCATAAACGATCCTGACAGTCATCAATTCGCCAACCTTCAGATTTTCAGGGCAGCAGACGTGACTAACTACATGGAGTTCCGCCCAATCGAGTTTCCTGCACTGTTTGATCCCAAGGATCACACAGAATATGGTGACATGTACAGGGGATATCACGTTGGCGACATTTATCACTTGAGCGGTGTGTACATGAACCGTTTCCGTGGAATTGACTATTTTGTGAGCGCCGGTGTGAGCCGTACAGACAACAATTTTGTGGATGAGACCGGCCTGTATCCAGGACTTCTCAATGCACCTGGTGAGGATGAAAATCATTGGGGACTTGCTGCCTATGTTGGCTTGAGAATTCCCTTCGAGTCCATTAACAGCAAGCTTGGCCTTGAATATAACTATGGAAACAAATACTGGATAACCTTTGCTCCAGCAGCTGACGATCTCTATCTTTCAAAGTTGGCAACAAGGGGCCACGTTGCTGAAGTTTATTGGATTTGGGATATCCCGGATACACCACTCTCCAAATATGGCAAGGCCTTTATCCGTGCTGGCTATCAATATTATTGGATAGATTACACGGGAAGCGGCGGCTGGATGGGCAAGCCAGTGGATATGGATGATCTTGATGATCCCATGAATGCCCAGCAGTTTGATCCAGTTGACCGCATGGACAACTTCTACCTTACCTTCGAGGTTTACTTCTAGTAAAAGGTACAAAATAGGTTATTATGGGGGGGCTGAAGCCCCCCTTTATTTTTTAAAATTTAAACAGGAGGCACACCAAATGCCTATCCATGAATTTAAATGCAATAGCTGTCACCACATTTTTGAGATGTTGATCATGAATAAGGACGAAATATCTGAACTGCGCTGCCCGAAATGCATGAGCCCTGAGATAGATAAGCTCATGAGTGCTGCGAATTTTTCAGTTGATTCCAGCGCAACCTCATCCTCAGGAAGCAGTGCCCCTTCTGTTCAAAGTCATACTTGCGGTACTGGCTCCTGTACAACATTTGAATTACCCGGGCACAAGAAGTAGCTGCCCAACCGTCAAAAATCAGGATTTTTTTAACCTTTTTAGGCCTCAATTTTAATTCAAACGTACGGCCTGGCTCTGTTTTAATAGTTGTTTCAAATAGTTAAGGCGCAATCCATCACGTTTTAGATTGTTGGCACTGCCTTTGCTTTTTTAACTGCACGTTCCATAAAGCCATGTAGCGGATGGTAGTCATGTCAGCCAAAACAACAAAACAGAGCCTTTCGTTTATATGCGCGGCCCTGCTTCTCTTTTTTGCATGTCAATCTGCAATGGCCACAAGGCCACACGCCGATGACCTAGTTTGGGCCTCATTGCGTCCTACTATAGAACTTTTTTGGAAAGAGAATCAGGATTCCCCATATCAAGCCAAGCAAGACGCCTGGGAAATCATCTCATCATTGAAAGATTTTATCCACACCTACCCTGACTCTTCTCATGTTGCAGAAGCCTATTATATCTTGGGCGAAGCCTACGCAGCTGTTTCATATTTCCCAGAGGCCATTGCGCACTGGAGAATCGTCACCAGGGATTTTCCAACCACTCCCTGGGCCTCGCAAGCACTAACTGCCATAGTCTTGGAACTAGAAAAGAGGGGAGAGAGCGGAAGGCTGAAAGGATTTTACAAGGAAATCATAAAAGAGTATCCAGACAGCCCAGCTGCCAAGGCAGCCTGGGTGTCTCTGGCCATAGACGCCCTTTCACGCGGTCAGCAGGAATTGGTGGCAAGGTACGTGAACCAGTTGGAAAGTTCTGATCCAGAAATTCACGTAACGGTGCCGAGGTTTCTTGATCTAAAAGCTAGGCTTTTGTCAGCCCAGGGGCAGGAGGCAAAAGCAAGGGAAAGTTGGCTTCAATATCTCAATCTTACCCAAAACAGAGAGGAGAAAGCAGGAGCCCTGTTCCGTATTGCTGAAAGCTTCAGACGGCAACGCATGTTTCAAAGGGCCAGGAAATATTACTCTATTTTGAAGTTGGATTACAGGAACCTGCCAGAAGCCCTCTTTGCAAGGTTCAGGCTTTATCAAATGGATCAAAGGTTCCGTTCATTCAAGTCAGTCCACTATGCAGCCAAGATGAAAGGAGAGTCGGACCGTATTCTGTTGGATGAAATAATAAAAAAATATCCTACGCATCCTCTTACCCAAGAAGTGGAATACGAGGCCATTTATCATAGGTTCAAGCAAGGAAAATATGTGGAAGTGCTTCAAAAATGTGCAAAATTTTTGGATCGCATGCACAATGCCCCTTTTGCAGAAAGGGTATTGAAGTTGGCCAAATCTGCCAAACAAGCATTGCTTGCCGGCAACTACACGTCTAAGGGCCTGAAAGGGATAGTTGAGGGCCTTTCCAAGGCAGAGCAGTCGATCAACAACGCCCAGATGAAAAAGCTGTGCCTGGCGGCCAAGGAAGAATTGTGGAACAGGTATATAAGGCGTTTGGCTGCAAAGGGCAAGCATGGTGAAGTTTTGGCTGAAATATGGAGGTTTGCAAAGGAATTTACATCCAGCATCCATATGGAAAAGCTTTTAGAGCTGGGACAGGCAAGCCTGTTAAACCTTGACAGAAAGTCGCTAAACAACGGAAGGCTGCTCGAACTGCTCAACTTTCACTACCAGCACCAGAAATCTATTGTCCGTTACTCAAACAATCCGGAACATTATCTATATCTGGGCAGGGCATGGGAGGGGTTAAAATGCCCTGAAGCCGCTCAAAGGGCATATTTTCGCGGCCTTTCCTTGTCACCCTCTAAAGATCTAAGGGAAAAAATATTGTTCAGGCTTGCTGGTGCCGCCCTTCAGGGAAACGAAATCAAAGGGGCTCAAGGCGCTTTGTCTCTGCTGCCGGAAAATAGCCTTGAACGTGAAGAAGGCCTATATCTTAAGGCCCGGATAAACTTCGACAAAGCAAAATATGAATCTTCCTTCGAGCAGGCACGCAAAGGGCTTGACCTGACTCAAGGTAACAGCGAGCTGAACAAGAAGTTCTTTAGACTATATTTCGAAAGCGCGTTAAAGCTGGGTAATTGGCAATTGGCAATTGATTTACTCCTTCAGCGAGAGCAACAACTTCCGAAAAAAGAGCTGTCAAATTTGTTTAGAAGGCTTGGGGATGAAGCCTTCAGGCTTGGCTACGTAGAGGCTTCATATGAAGCCTATAACAACCTTTTTTCAATCGAGCCGGACGACGAAACAGCCTCTATGCGCTTAGCCCTGGGTGCCCTTAATACTGGCAGAGGGGATACTGGCCAGCTTCAGCTTCAAGCCTTGACCCAGGCCAGTGATCCATTGCTGAAAAAGGCGGCCGCACAGTTACTGGAAAACCAAAAGTTTTGGCAAGGAGAGGCCAAGCGATTCAAAAAGGTGGTTGGAGGCAAGATGTGAGCCGCCTTTCTAACAAGCTTGAGCGTCCTTTGAAAATATTGCTTTCCTTGCCTGATACTAATGAAAGAATAGGCCTGCAAAAAGTTCTTGAAGATCAAGGCCTGGACCTTACCGTTTGCCCTGACCATGATACGGCTTGGAAGATTCTTTCTAGAGGCGGTCACGCCATAGCCATACTTTATCACGGACCGGAAGGTGGAAACGGTATCGAACTTTTGAGGCGAGTCAAGGAATCTGGCCTTGCTTCCAAGGTGATACTGCTGGTTGAAAAGGCGATCATTGAAGATGCACAGGAGGCTATGGCGCTTGGTGCAGAAGATTTTTTGATAAAGCCATGGAATCATGAAGCTATTATTTTGGCAATAATGAAGGCGCTTGCGCCTAAAGCTCGCGAAGCAGAAGCAAGAGATGCCAAAGAGGTCAGTTCTTCAAACAGGCAGCAAGGTCCTAAAAAACACAGGAAAATAACTACAAAGAATGCGCAATTCCGTAAAGTGTTGGAACAGGCAAAGAGGGTGGCTCCCTCCAAGGCCGCGGTATTCATTACAGGTGAAAGCGGTACGGGTAAAGAGCTTCTGGCACGGTTCATCCACGAAAATAGTGATCGCTCTAGCGGTCCTTTCGTAGCCCTCAACTGTGCGGCATTACCTGAAACACTTCTGGAAAGCGAACTTTTTGGATATGAAAAAGGCGCGTTTTCCGGAGCAGTCACCAGTAAACCAGGAAAATTCGAGCTTGCCCACCAAGGTACGCTACTTTTGGATGAAATTACGGAAATGGCCCTTTCTCTTCAGGCCAAATTGCTCAGAGTTATCCAAGAGGGAGAGGTGGACAGGCTAGGATCCACCAGGCCTGTACCAATAGACGTCAGAATCATCGCAACCACCAACAGGGAGCCACAAAAGGCGGTGGAAGAGGGCATCTTCAGAGAAGATCTTTTTTTTAGATTGAACGTGATACCTTTAAAGATACCACCGTTGAAAGATAGGCCTGAAGATATTGCTTTTTTGGCAAATGAATTTTTACACCATTTTTCCACCCTTTACGGAAAAAATGGAATGAGCTTTGCAAATGGAGTTCTATACACCCTGGCTAAAATGCCTTGGAAAGGTAATGTCAGGGAGCTTAAAAACTTGATTGAAAGGGGAGTGCTTCTTGCTGAGGGAAATAAAATCGAGCTTGAACACCTGTTGCTTGAAGAAGCTGAGTCGGCACAAGCTGCCCCAAGGGAGGCAGATATTTCCGCCATTGGAACAGAGCTTTTCAACCTTAGCGAGATTGAACGGGAAATGGTCAAAAAGGCTCTCGAGAAGACCTATGGCAACCGGACCCACGCTGCCAAGCTGCTTGGTATCAGCGTCCGCACTCTCAGAAACAAGTTGGCTGAATATAGAAAACTAGGGATGGTGCTGTGAGAGGGATATTTGGAAAAACATTCCAGGTAATTGAGCATGCAATTGGCCTTAGGGTCAAGAGGAACAGTGTGCTAGCCTCTAATATCGCCAATGTTGATACCCCTGGCTACAAGCCAAAAGACGTGCCTTTTAAAAGGCTCATGGAAAATTATATGAACGACATGGGGAATCTCTCCTCCTTCTCCTCCTCCTCGCAGATGGGGATCGGGCAGGACCGTGTAATCTTAGCGACTACCGATCCCCGTCATTTTTTTGACGAAACCCTCATGGATAAAAGGAAAGAGGTGTCAATTTTGACCTCACAAGAAAGGGGAACCCCCAACAGCGTAGACATTGATGAAGAAATGGGAAAGCTTGCTGAAAATAATCTCCAGTACCAGGCGGCTGTACAGGCATTGATAAAAGAGATTGAGATATTGAAATCTGCGGTGACTGAAGGAGGCAGGTCATGAACCTCTTGACTTCTATTCACATATCTTCTGCTGGACTCAAGGCTGAACGCGCTAGGCTCAACGTTGCCTCGATGAACTTGGCAAATGCCCATGTAACCCGCACCATCGATGGAGGCCCATACAGAGCAAGATCTGTAATATTTGCCTCCACTCCATTGGAGGAGGACTTTGGCCAACTTTTATCTGAGGAGCTGAAAAATGATCTTCAGATAGTGAAGGTGGTGGATATAGTAGAAGATGCAGGGCCGTTCAAAGAGGTTTTCGATCCAAGCCATCCAGATGCAGATGAACGGGGCATAGTGAAGCTACCCAATGTCAATGTTATGGAACAGATGATGGATCTCATGACAGCGGCACGTGCCTATGAAGCTGGGGTGGCAGCCATGGATACCGCCAAGGCCATGGCACTGAAGGCCTTAGAGATTGCCCGGTAAAAGGAGGGATACAAGTGGAAGCTCCTGCAATTACATTAAACAGCCTCTCAATAAATGGTAAATCATCTGGTCTGGCCAAGAAGCAGGCAGAGACCTCAAATCCTTCTTTTTCCGACATGCTTGGTAAAGCAGTAAAAGATGTTAATGATCAACTGGTAAAGGCGTCACAGGGATCTGCCAAAATGGCAGTTGGAAAAGAAGTCGATATTACCCAGACAATGATCGACATCGCCAAGGCCGACCTTTCATTCAAACTACTTTTGCAAGTACGAAACAAGGCATTAAGCGCATACGAAGAGGTTATGCGCATGCAATTATAGCAGCTCCAATAGACTATTTAGCTGGAAGACACTGCCATGCCTAATATTTCAGAGCTGATAGCACAACTTCGCACTCTTGCTGGGGACCTCACCCTGAGGCAAAAAATAACAACAGGCTTGGTCTTGGCTGGAGTAGTCGCTGCATTCGCAGGTCTTCTGCTCTTCACCAATCAGGTTGCCTACAAAGTATTGTACAGTGACCTGAATTCAGAGGATGCTTCACAAATAGTCACCTGGCTGAAAAATGAAAAGATCCCTTACAAGCTTAAACAAGGGGGAGCCACCGTGCTGGTGCCAGAAGACCAAGTATATGATATCCGGCTTGCCCTTGCTAGTTCTGGCCTGCCTGGCGGTGGCGGCGTGGGCTTTGAGATATTCGACCGTACCGGGCTTGGAACCACTGATTTTGTGCAACACATCAATTTTCAACGTGCTTTACAGGGGGAACTGGAAAGGACTATAGCTTCCTTTCCGCAGGTGAAGACAGCACGGGTCCACTTGGCCACACCTAAGGAATCCCTTTTTGTCACCCAGCAAAGGGAGCCCACGGCTTCCGTGGTATTGGGCCTAAAAAATGGCCAGGAATTGAGCAGAAGCCAGGTAAAGGGCATAGTTCATCTGGTAGCCAGTGCGGTTCCCAGGCTCAGTAAGGATCACATAAGTGTGGTGGACACCACGGGAACTGTGTTGTATGACCCCTCTGAGCCTACAACCAACCTGGCGTCCCTTACCAATGCACAACTAGTTTATCATAAACGGCTGGAGGACTATTATAAAAACAAGATTCAGTCCATGCTCGAAAAGGTGTTGGGTCCCAACAAGGCAGTAGCACGGGTATCTGCCGAACTCGATTTTGATCAAGTGGAAATAACAGAGGAAAATTTTGATCCTGACATGGTGGCGGTGAGGAGTGAGCAAAAGCTGCTCGAAACTGCGGCAGAGGAGCAGGCAGGCGGCATACCAGGTGTGAAAGGCGGTCTAGCTGACAAACTCCAGGGAAACACCAAAAGCCAAGCCAGCAATTTGAAAAAGACAAAGGAAAAACAGACCACCAACTACGAAATAAGCAGGAAGCAACGCCAGATACGGGCGGCCCAAGGAACACTCAAAAAGTTGTCGGTGGCTGTCTTGGTGGATGGGACTTACAAAAAAGAAGGCAAAAAGGAGGTGTACGTTCCAAGAACTGAAGAAGAAATGGCCAACTTGGAACGTATTGTCAAGGCGGCTATGGGGTACAACGAAGACAGGGGCGATGATATAAGCGTAGTGAATGTTCCTTTCACTGATCCTACCCCGAAGGTCTCTACTATGACTAAAATTGCCCAAATAGCTCCAAAGCTGTTAAGGCCTCTCACCAATTTGGTCATTGGTCTTTTGTTCATATTGTTGGTACTGCGTCCATTGTTGAAGAAATATGTCTTTAATACGTCTAGTGAAGGCGAGCTTGTTCAAGAAGGGTTGTCTGGAGATACGCTTGAAGGTTTGGAAGGGGAGGACGCCAAGGGGCTTCCAGTGCTAGAACCCCTGCCCAATCCCAAGGAAGAACTGAGGGAACTGGCCACCGATTATCCAGAACGGGCCGCAGCCCTGGTAAAGATCTGGCTCAGGGAAAAGGTGGAAGGAGAAGGCAATGCCGAACCTGCCAGCTCTTGAACAGGTAGATCTGAAAGAGCCCAAAGGCCCTTACAAGGCAGCTATTTTTCTCCTGGCCATGGGCGAAAAGTTTACAGCTGAAGTTTTTCAGCACTTGAAAGAGGAAGAGGTGAGGCAGCTTTCTAAGCTCATGGCGTCTATTCAGCATATTCCCGGTGAGGGAGTGCAAAAGGTCCTTGATGAAGTAAAAGAAAAGATGACCTTGGTTCAGGGAGAAATGGCAGTCCCTGTAGAAGATTTTTTGAAGAAAGTTTTGTTTACCTCCATGCCTGAAGAACAGGCTCAGAAGATTTATGAAGACATATTGCGGCAGCTACACCCCTCGACTTTTCAAAAATTGTCAAGCCTTGAGCCCAAAGTCATTGTCAATTTTTTGAGAAACGAGCACCCACAGACTATTGCAGTAATACTTGCTCACCTTGAACCAGAGCTTTCCGCGCAGGTGCTTGAAGAGTTGCCAGAACGTATGCAGCCTGATGTGATGATGCGTATTGCAAATCTGGAAAAGATAAGTCCGGAAATAGTTGCGGAAATAGACAAGGTGTTGGAGGATGAACTCTTTTCAGTGGAAATGAGCGATGCCACAAAGGTGGGCGGGGCTGAAAAAGTGGCAGAGATATTGAACAGCGTGGACCGCAATCTCGAAGAATCTCTGCTTGAAGAGATAGAGACCAGCTCAGAGACCTTGGCTGAAGAGATCAGAAAATTGATGTTCAAGTTTGAAGACCTGCTTGGTGTAGATGATTCAGCTATTGTGGCCATATTGAAAGAGATCAGTACCGAGGAGCTCAAACTTGCGCTCAAGGCGGCATCTGATGAACTGAGAGACAAATTCTTTGGGAATATGTCTGAACGTGCAGCCATGATGCTCAAAGAAGACCTTGAGGTCATGGGACCGGTAAGGCTCAAAGACGTAGAGCAGGCGCAGCAGGCAATCATTAAAGTAGCCAAACGCCTTGAAAGCGAAGGCAAGATAGTCCTGGGCGGCAAAGGGGGAGACGAGGTCCTTGTCTAAAATAATAAAAGCTGGAGGTTGTTCATACCTACCTATCGGTGAACTTGGTTCAAGTTCTTCGCAGGCAGAAGAACAGGATCACGGTAGCGAGCCCGTCTTCAATGGCCTGAATCAGCTTCTTCTTGAAAGCGGAGACGTTTGCACCATGGATGGGAAAGACAAGTCTGTTCAATGCGTGTCCAAAACAGAAGAAGCAGCCATCGAAGCAGCCCGACTTCTAGATGAGGCAAGACAGGAAGCAGAACTGATAAGGGAGAGGGCCAGAAAAGAGTTGGCAGAGGCAAAAAAGAGGGCCGAAGAACTGGAGGGAGAGGCCTATTCCCAAGGCTTTGAACAAGGCAAAAAGGACGGCCTTGAAATAGGACGTCTTCAATCTGAAGCTGCTGCCAAGAGATTCGAAAAGGTAATTCAAGGCATTAGCCAGCAAGCAGAAACACTTTTCGTAAAGAATGAAGCCATGTTTGTAAAACTCAGCATGGAAGTTGCCAGACAACTGGTACTAAGAGAGATCAAAACCGATCCTTCAGTGGTTCTGGAAAGCATGAAAGCTGCGCTTGACCAGGCTGTCTTAGGCAACAATCTCACTGTCTATTTAAATCCAAAAGACTTTGAGCTTGCAAAGGGTTATACATCCACAGAGTTGGAACCATCGGCCGGTCTCTCGTTGGAACTGAAGGCCGATCCCAAGATCGAAAGGGGCGGGTGCTTGATAGAAAGCGAATTTGGCCTGGTGGATGCGACATTGCAAGCAAAATGGGAGGCCGTGAGCAGCGCTGTTGCGGAGGTACTGTCTGGAAGAACTGGTTACAAGCTTCGTAGTGAAGGCCAGACTGGTTTTGAAAAGGAAGTGAACCCTGTTCCAGCTAATGAGCTGAGCCATGAAAAAGATGGAGCATGATAATTCAGCCATAGATATCAGCCCCTATTTGGAGGCAGTTGAAACAGTGCAGCCGGTGAGGGCTTGCGGTCTGGTGAACCAGGTTGTTGGCATGGTTCTGGAAGGGCGGGGGCCTGGCGTGCCTGTGGGCGGTCTGTGCCGTGTCGAGCTTCCAGAAAACAATTCTTTGGTTGCCGAGGTCGTGGGTTTCAGGGAAAATCGCGTGTTGCTCATGCCGTTGGGTGACATGCGAGGTGTTAAACCAGGGGGACGTATATGGGCCTTCAGGGAAGAGGCTGAAATAGGGGTGGGGAACCATCTCTTGGGCAGAGTTTTAAATGGCCTGGGAGAACCCATTGATGGCAAAGGACCCTTGAAGCCTGAAACCCGCTACCCGCTTTATGCCGAGCCGCTGAATCCAATGAAGAGGCCAAGAATCGACACTCCTGTTGATGTGGGCATTAGGGCCATCAACTCGTGCATTACCCTTGGGCGCGGTCAGCGTATCGGCATCATGGCAGGTTCTGGTGTGGGAAAAAGCACCTTGCTTGGTATGATAGCCAGGCATACTGCTGCAGACATAAGCGTCATAGCCTTGATCGGGGAGCGTGGTCGCGAAGTTCGCGATTTTATTGAAAAGGATCTTGGAGAAGAAGGCCTGTCAAGATCCGTATTGGTCGTGGCAACATCTGATCAGCCGCCGCTAGTCAGGTTGAGGGGAGCCTATGTAGCCACAGCAATAGCAGAATATTTCAGAGACAACGGCCGCAACGTAATCCTCATGATGGATTCGGTGACCAGATTTGCCATGGCCAGGCGGGAGGTAGGCCTTTCCATTGGTGAGCCGCCTACTTCCAAGGGGTATACTCCTTCTGTCTTTGCCGAGTTGCCAGTGCTGTTGGAAAGGGCTGGCAACAAAGAATCCAAGGGAAGCATAACTGGAATTTATACTGTGCTTGTGGAAGGGGATGACATGAACGAACCCATAGCTGATGCAGTGCGTTCTATTGTAGATGGCCATATAGTGTTGCGAAGAGAGTTGGCGCATCAAGGGCATTATCCGGCAATAGATGTCCTCTCAAGCATCAGCAGGGTGCTTCATGATATCGCAGCACCTGGCCAAATTCAGGCATACCAGAGGCTGGTGCAAGTTTTGTCCACCTACGAAAAGGCGGAAGACTTGATAAACCTTGGCGCATATACAAAAGGTACAAATCCCGAAATTGATTTTTCCATTCAGAAAATAGAGGCTGTAAGGGAGTTTTTGAAACAAGATGTGGATGAGGCTGCTCCATACGATAAAAGCATTGAGCAGCTCATTGGCCTCTTTCAGGGATAAGAGATGGCATACAGATTCAGGTTTGACGCATTGCTCAATATCAGAACCCGCCGTCTTGAACTGGCAGAGAGCGAGTTGGGCCGCATTTTAAGAGAGGTTTTCCAGGCCAAGGAAGAATATGCAAGTCTCAGCAAAAGCATTAAAGAGGTAATTGACACTGTCGATTCCCGTTTAGCCGAAGGTATGTCGGCGAGCGAGTATCAGCACAGTACGGGTTTCTTGGAGCGTCTCAAGTCGGAAAGAGACAGACTTTTGAAGGAGATAGCTTCCTTGGAAAAAAAGGCGGATGATGCAAGAAAGAAGGTTAGACGCTGCCTGATGGAAAAGGAGATCGTGGAAAGGCTGAAAGAAAAGGATTATCGCAAATATCTAGAAAAACAGAAACGTATCGAACAGAAAGAGGCAGATGAGATATCCAGCCAAAGGTACGGCAGGAGAACACATGGGCTGGCCTATTAATAGCAGATTCAATCTTTCTTCTGACTGGCTGCTGAGGATTTTGGCCGGCACGGGTGTATTGAAACTCTTGCTTGCAGTGGTCATGCTGGCGGCAGCATGGGGTCCGCTCTCATCTGTGATAGCCGATGCGGGCCTTGGCAGAGGTCCAGGCAGCCAGCTATCGGATGAACAGAAGCTTGGCAAGAGACCAGGAAAAGGCGAAAAATTAGATGACAATGTGTTGGCCATATTGCAAGCCAAGCTTAGAGACCTGGAAGAACGTGAACAAAAGCTTGAAAAAAGGGAAGCAGATTTGAAACTCCTTGAACAGGAGATAGAAAAGCGTTTAAAAGAACTGAAAACACTTCAATCAGCTTTAGAAGGTCCGGTCAAAAAGGCCAATGCCGAGTATCAAGGAAGATTCCAGCACCTCGTGGGAGTTTACAGCTCCATGGAGCCTCAAAGGGCGGCTATTCTGCTCAGCAAGATGGATGAGGCCACAGTGGAGCGCCTCTTTGCCAATATGAAAAGCAAAAAGGTGGCAAAAATTCTATCCTTCATGGAGCCTGACAAAGCAGCCCGCATAAGTTCCTCACTCACCAAAGCTCGCACCAAATAGTATGAAGTAAAAGGTGGAGGCATAGGCGAAAATGGTTCGTTCCAGCGTGCCTTTTGTCAACATGACTTGACAATTTGACTGCTACGCCTCATATTCGCATCATACACCTACATTGCGGGTGTAGCTCAGTTGGTAGAGCACAAGCTTCCCAAGCTTGGGGTCGCGGGTTCGAATCCCGTCGCCCGCTCCATCCCTTATTGAGGTTGGAAAGCCTGGTGTAGTTGAAACTAGGTGGCCCTACTTCGATTAGTGGAGGTTAAGGTCGGCTGTTAATCTTATATTGCAACCGAATAAACTCTGCTTTTTGAAGTGGGCCTAGCCCACTTTTTTTATGGAAGTTTTGGAAAAGGATAAAAGAATAACAGAGGAAGTAAGAAAACTGGCTCAACCCATGGTGAAAGCTCTTGGAATTGAGCTTGTAGATGTGGAATATGTGAGGGGTCCTTCCGGAATGGTCCTGAGATTGACCATAGACAAAAACGGAGGCGTATCTCTGGATGACTGCGTAGAAGTAAGCCACGTGATCGGAGATGTGCTCGATGTGCATGATCCGGTTCCTGGCGCATACAATCTGGAAGTCACGTCTCCAGGCATAAACAGGCCCCTAAAAAGGGCAGAGGACTTTGACCGCTTTTCAGGCGAGAAGGCCTATGTCGAAACCATCTCCCCATTGGAGAATAGGAAGCGGTTTAGAGGCATTCTTAGAGGCCACAGAGGCGGAAGTGTAATCATGGAATGCCATGACGGAGTCCATGAGATTCCGCTGGAACAAATAAAAAAGGCCAGGTTGGATATTATATAAAAATAAACGAGGAAAGTTTTTGAAACTATGGCATCAGAACTGAAACGCATAATTGATCAGGTAAGCAGGGAAAAAGGCCTTGAGAGGAAAATCTTGGTGGAAGCCTTGGAGGAGGCCATCAAGTCTGCTGTAAAAAAACGCTATGGGGCAGATCTTGATATAGAGGTCTCCTTTGATGAAAACAGTGGTGAAATTCAGGTCTTTCAGTACAGGACAGTTGTTGACAAGGTCACCAATCCCAACACTGAGATATCCTTGGAAGAGGCCAAAGAGCTTGATCCAGAAAGTGAGATCGGAGATAGCCTGGGTACATTGATGGATATCTCCAACTTGGGCAGGATAGCAGCCCAGTCAGCCAGGCAGGTCATCATTCAAAGGATGAAGTCTGCCGAACGGGATGTGATCTACGACGAATTCAAAGACAGGATCGGAGACATTGTCAATGGCATCATCCAGCGCTATGAACGCGGAAATGTCATAGTCAATCTTGGCCGTACCGAGGCAATATTGCCAAAGTCTGAACAAATACCCACAGAAAGTTACCGGCGCGGAGACAGGATCAGGGCCTTGATCATTGATGTTAGAAAGACATCAAAAGAGCCGCAGGTGGTTCTTTCCAGGACTCATCCGGATTTTCTGGCCAAACTCTTTGAGATAGAGGTGCCTGAGATTGCAGAACACGTGGTTCAAATCATGGGGGTTGCAAGGGAGCCTGGAAGCCGTTCAAAGATAGCGGTCAGTTCAAGCGATGCGGACGTGGACCCCGTGGGGGCATGTGTGGGTATGCGTGGTTCTAGGGTACAGGCAGTGGTTCAGGAGTTGAGGGGCGAAAAGATCGATATCATTCCGTGGAGTCCAGATCCGGCAAAGTATGTGTTGAACGCCTTGGCACCTGCTGAATGTTCCAAGGTGATCGTGGACGAAGATGCCAAAGAACTTGAGGTCATCGTGCCTGACGATCAGCTCTCCCTGGCTATTGGCCGCAATGGGCAGAACGTCCGCTTGGCTGCAAAACTTATGGGTTGGAAAATCGACGTTAAGAGCGAGACCAGATACAGCCATCTTCAAGATCCAGGCTATCGAAGCATGCTTGAGCTGCCCGATATGACAGAAAATATTGCAGACAGGCTTTACAACAATGGGGTCACTTCGCTGGAGGCTTTGGCCTCTGTTAATCCGGAGGAGCTGGCTGAAAAGGTAAAAATGAACAAAGAACTCCTGGAAACCTTGGTTGACGAGGCCAAGCAGCTTTTGGAGGAAAAAGGCGGCCAGGAGGCAGTGGAACAGGCCCTCGAACCTTTGGAAGAGCAGCTCGAAGATGATGGTTCAGCTGTTGAGCCCTCTGCTTCTGCTGGGACCAGAAACGAAGAGTCTGTTGAAACTTCGGAAGAGCAAGCAGTATCCGCAGGGAAAGAGAATGGCCAGGAAGAGGCACATTCCGATTAGGACTTGTATTATATGCAGGCAGGCCTTGCCAAGGGACAGCTTGATTAGATTGGCCATGAGTGATGGAAAGGTTTTTGAAGACAAAAAGAGAAAATATTTTGGACGCGGGGCTTACGTCTGTCACAAGCAAGAGTGCCTTGCCAAGGTAATGAAAAATGAACGGAGATGCTTGGACAAGGCATTCAGGAAAAAGGTGAAGTCATTGAATTTGTTTGATTTAAATAGAAATAAGGCAAAAGAGGCTCTGCAAGGAGTAAAGTAGGAATATGGCAAAAATAAGAGTGCATGAGTTGGCCAAAGAATTTGGTATACCGAGCAAGGAAATGGCCGACAGGATAAGAGAACTGGGTTATCCAATAGTGAACTACATGAGTACGCTAGAAGACTACGAAGCCCAGGAAGTCAGAAAAAAGCTTCAAAAGGAGGGGGAAACCTCTTCAGAGACTGATCACAACGGTGGTGAGGCTGCTGAAGAAGCCCGTAAGCCAGTGGTGCGTAGGCGGCATACTGTGGTACGGCTCAAGAAAGTGGTGAAGCTCAAAAAGGTTAAAAAGCCGGAAGAAGAAGCGGAAAAGAGAGAGGAACCTCAGGAAAGGCCTTCAGCCGCGGGAAAAATAGCTCCTTCAACGGAAGCAGAAGCTGCTCAAAAGGAGGCTGTGGAAAAAGAGGAGCCGATAAAGACTGAAACAGCGCCTGCGGAGGCAGTGGCCGCGCCAGAGGCAAAGGCGGAAAAGGGGCCTGAAAAGGTCATCCAGGAAGAAGCAAAATTGCCGGAATCTGCGGAACCGGTGGCGGAAACCAAAGAGGAAGCGGCACCAAAGCCTGTGGCCGAAGCGAAGGCACCTTCAGCAAAGGCTCCAAAACAATTTGTAAAGATTTTGGACAGGCCTCGTATTGAGATTCCACAAAAAGAGGCGAAGAAGAAGCCTGTTCCTCCAAAACGTAAAAAGCCTTCAACTAAGCAAGAGGCAAAGCCTGTAACTCCTGCAGCGGTTCCTGAGGCAGGAGCTGCGGCACCACCAGCCACAGAGAAAAAACCCAAAAAGAAGGGGAAAAGGGTGGTGCAGGCCTCTGAAATAAGAGGTCCGGCCAGGCGTAAGAAGCCTCAGCCCAAGAAAAAAGAAAGGCAAAAGCCGATCACCAAGCTTTTGGCTGAGGAAATCGATGTCAATCAGCCTGAAGAACTGGAAATCCAGGCTCCCCTTGCTACTACTGCGGGAAAGAAAAAGAAAAAAGGCAAGGAACAGCCAGAGGCTGCCAAGGCCCCTACTGCGCCTCCTAAGGCTGGCAAGCGCAAATTTGCCATCTATGAGACCATTCAAGTCAGCGACTTGGCTAAACGCATGGGTGTGAAGGTGGCAGATGTAATAGTGAAGCTCATGGGCCTGGGCGTCATGGCGACTGCCAATCAGACCCTTGACTATGATACTGCTGCCCTGGTGGCATCAGAATTCGGTTACGAAGTGGAAAAGAAGGCTGTTGCCGAAGACCTCATAAAGGTGGAAGAAGAGACAGCTGGAAGTGGTGAGCTTGAACAGCGTCCACCTGTGGTCACGGTTATGGGCCATGTCGACCATGGAAAGACATCCTTGCTTGATGCCATACGTCAATCAGACGTTGCAGCAAAGGAGGCAGGCGGCATTACACAACACATAGGCGCCTACCAGGTGCAGCTTCCTTCTGGCAATGTGGTCACCTTTTTGGATACACCTGGCCACGAGGCATTTACTGCCATGCGATCCAGAGGTGCACAGGTAACGGACATCGTTATCCTGGTTGTGGCCGCTGATGACGGGGTCATGGCCCAAACAAAGGAGGCCATTGACCATGCTCGGGCTGCAGGCGTGCCTATAATCGTTGCCATAAACAAGATCGACAAGCCTGGCGCAAACCCAGACAGGGTAAAACAGGAGCTTGCCGAGCTCGATCTCATTCCTGAGGATTGGGGCGGCGACACCATATTTGTGAATGTTTCGGCCAAAAAGAAAATCGGTATAGATGAGCTAATGGAGATGCTTTGGCTTCAAGCCGAGATCCTAGAGCTCAAGGCGGATCCAAACAAGCCTGCAAGGGGCCATGTTATTGAGTCCAAACTTGATAAAGGCCGTGGACCGGTGGCCACAGTGCTGGTCTCCGAAGGCACCTTGCATGTTGGAGACGCCATCGTGTGCGGCATGCATTACGGAAAAGTGCGCGCCATGATAAATGACAAAGGCCAGCGTGTAGACAGTGCCGGTCCTTCTACACCAGTCGAAGTGCAGGGTCTTTCAGGTCTTCCAGAGGCTGGAAACGAATTTGTGGTGCTGAAGGATGAGAAACAGGCAAGGGAAGTTGCAGAATACAGGCAGCGGAAGGCAAGAGAAGCAGAACTGGCCAAAGCCAGCAAAGTAAGCCTTGAAAGCATATTTGAAAAACTACAGGAAGCCGAAGTAAAGGAACTCAATCTGCTAATCAAGGCGGATGTCCAGGGCTCTCTGGAGGCACTTTCAGACGCCCTTACAAAACTCAGCACCAAAGATGTTCGCGTGAACATAGTGCGCGGCAGCATTGGCGCAATTACAGAGTCGGATGTGCTTCTGGCTTCAGCCTCAAACGCTATTATTATCGGTTTCAACGTGAGGCCGACTTCGAGCGCCAAAAGCTTAGCGGAACAAGAGCACGTTGATATCCGTTACTACGACGTCATCTACAATGCCATAGACGAAGTAAAGGCTGCCATGGTGGGCATGCTGGAGCCAGAATACCGAGAAAAGGTTCTCGGAAAGGCAGAGGTAAGGGAGACTTTCCGTGTCTCCAAGGTGGGCACCGTGGCCGGTTGTTATGTGCTCGAAGGCACCATACCGCGCAATGCCAATGCCCGCCTGCTGCGGGATAACGTGGTCATATACACTGGTAAGATAGCCTCCCTGAAAAGGTTCAAGGAAGACGTCCGTGAGGTACAGGCAGGCTATGAGTGCGGTATCGGTCTTGAAAAGTTCAATGACATCAAAGTGGGCGACATAATCGAAGCCTACGAAATGGAAGAAGTAAGGCCTGAATTGGGTAAATCCATTGAAGAAGAAGCCCAACAGGAAAAACAGTAAGGAAAGATGGTAGTTGGAGTATGCCGTATCAGGCTCCGCTTGTCAGACAATCATTCTTTGAAAGGCAAGCGCAAGGTGGTGAAAAGCCTCATGGGCCAAGTTAACAGCAGGTTCAATGTGGCTGTTTCAGAAGTGGCCCTGCACGATGTGTGGCAGGAGGCAGCTATTGGTGTTTCTGCCATTGGTAACAATCACTCTGTGATAAATTCTGTATTGGACAAGGTGATAGATTTTGTTGAAAGGACCTGTCCAGCAGAGATTACACAGTCAGATATAGAGATCATCCATTTGGGTGAATGATAATTGAGAATGAATTTTGGATATAAGAGATCAGAAAGAGTGGCAGATCTGATAAAAGAAGAAATGGCGCTCATGCTCCTGTATGAGCTCAAGGACCCGCGCATCCAGGGCATGGTCACTGTCATGGAAGTGCGTGTAACTGATGATCTGCGTCACGCCAAGATATACGTATCTGTTTTGGGCAGTGAGCCCGAAAAAGAAGGAGCGATAGAAGGCCTGAACAGGGCAAAGGGTTTTGTAAGGCGCACCCTGGGCTCGAGGCTCCGTTTAAAAAGGATGCCTACAGTAGATTTCTTCTTGGATAGGCGTCTTGATGCCCAGGAACAGATAACAAGGCTTTTGCAGTCTGCGCAGCATGCAGGCAAGGCTAAGCAGGAAGGCTGAACGTGGCCGGCTCAAGATTCGATCTGATAAAAAATTGGGAACTCTTTGAGAAGGTAGGCGCAGCCTTGAATGATGGCCGAAATTTCGTTTTGACCTGTCATGTCAGGCCTGACGGTGATGCTATAGGTTCGTTGCTGGCCCTTGGAGCGGCATTGAGCGACAATGGGAAGGATGTCACGCTTTATACTGAAGACCCTGTTCCAGCCAATCTGGAGTTTCTGCCAGGTACCAGTGCCATAACTCACAGTCTGCCTGCAGAACTTCCTCCTGCTACGACCCTTTGCATCCTCGACTGCAGTGAACCGAAGCGTATAGGCAGCATGGCTGAGCCGTTGGTGGAGCAGGCAGAAGTAGTGATAGTATTGGACCATCATCTTGACAATGGCTCCTTTGAGGGCATGGAAAAGGCCTTGGCCTACATAGACCAAGATCTTTTTGCCACAGGGGCTTTGGTAATGTTGCTTTTTGAAAAAATGAACTGGCCAATCAGCAAAGCTGTGGCCACATGTCTATACAGCGCCATTATCACTGACACAGGTGCCTTTAGACACAGTAACACCACCGCCGCTGCCTTTGAAATGGCCTCGTTGCTGGTTGAGGCAGGGGCAGATCCTTACCTCATATCCAATCACCTGTACCAGAGTTATCCAGAGCGCAGGATACACCTTCTTGGGCTAGTGCTGCGGACGCTTGAAGTCTTCAGCCACGGACGGGTTGCAGTGCTGCAGGCAACGCCTGAGATGTTCCGTATCACTGGGGCCAAGGCTGAAGACACCGAAGATTTCGTAGGATTTGCACGGTGTATAGGTTCCGTTGAGGTGGCTGTGTTCGTGCGCGAAGTCCATGCAGGTCATGTAACCGTCAGCTTGAGGTCCAAGGAGTACGTTAATGTGGCCGAAATCGCCAAGGCCTTTGGTGGAGGCGGCCATTTTCATGCAGCAGGTTTCACCGCCACTGGCAACACTGCGGATGTTAGAGACGCTATCTTGAAAGAACTTGAAAGACGATATGGAGAACTTGGATAAAAGAACGGACATAGAAGGCATACTCGTAGTGGATAAGCCACAAGGGTGGACATCCTTTGACGTGGTGCGCAAGATTAAGAGACTTTTGCGCATAAAAAAGGTGGGCCACACTGGCACGCTCGACCCAATGGCCACTGGCGTTCTGCCTTTATGTCTTGGGAAGGCAACAAAGATAGCCCGTTTCATCACTGAAGGGACAAAGGCCTACGAAGGCGTGATTATGTTTGGCACAGAGACGGATACCTATGACATTACAGGCCAGGTGGTTGAACAGAAGCCTGTTCCCCAAGGCCTATCCCTGGAACAGGTCCAAGAGGCGGCCAGGGCCTTTCAAGGCAAGATATTCCAAAGCCCACCACCCTATTCGGCGTTGAAGCACAAAGGCGTGCCCTTATACAAGCTGGCAAGGAAAGGGGTAAGGGTTCAAAAGGAGCCACGGGAAGTCATCATATACAAATTTGACATCTTGTGGCTGCGCGGCAATGAAGCAGGTTTCGTGGTGGAATGTAGTAAGGGCACTTATGTCCGCTCACTGGCCCATGATCTGGGAAAACACCTTGATAGTTGTGCCTGTCTAAAACACCTAAGAAGGGTTCGGAGCGGTCCCTTCAATTTGGAAAATGCCCACACCATCGAGGAAGTGGAAAGGGCTGTGCGTGAAGGAAAAATCAATGGCCTCATTGTTCCTGTGACAAAGGCTTTGAGTCATATTCCCCAGGTGGAAATTGATCATGAGCTTGCCAAGGAACTGCGGTTTGGCAGGCCTGTGCCTGCATCGAGGCTGAGTGAGCTTTTGAAAGAGCAATGTGTGGAGCTTGATGAGAGCAATCACCCCTATTTGCGTCTTGTGGTCAAAGACGCAAAAGGGGGCAAGGAAGCAGGGGCAAAGCGGCTCGTTTCAGTGATTCAATGGCTGGCTTCAAGACCAAGTCAGGAAAGCGACAGACTCAAGACTCTGAAAGTTTGGCAATAACTATGCAAAAAATAATATCAAATATAGTTAGTTAAGGAGGATTTAAAACGTGACCCTAGATACTGAACAGAAAAAAAAGATCATTGAGAAATTCAAGATCCATGATTCTGATACAGGTTCGCCAGAGGTGCAGATAGCTTTGTTGAGCGCCAGGATCGGATACCTTACGGAACACTTCAAGGTTCACAAAAAGGACCACGCGTCTAGGAGAGGCTTGCTCAAACTGGTCGGTCAGAGGAGAAGGCTCCTGGACTACCTGAAAAGACAGGATATAGAGCGTTACCGGTCGATTATAAAAGAGTTGGGTATTCGCAAATAAATCAGGATAAGGAACAGACTATATGCATAAAGTTGAAACTAAAATAAATGGCAGGGCCTTTTCCCTGGAGACAGGCCGTCTTGCAAAGCAGGCAAATGGATCGGTGCTGGTAAGCTACGGGGAAACCATGGTCCTGGTCACAGCGGTAACTTCTGGCGAAGTAAGGGAAGGAATTGATTTCCTACCCTTGCTGGTGGACTACCAGGAGATGTTCTATGCAGCAGGCCGCATACCAGGGGGGTATTTCCGCCGTGAAATAGGAAGGCCCACAGAAAAAGAGACTCTCACCTCAAGGCTCATAGACAGGCCTCTGCGTCCCCGTTTCCCAGAGGGATACCGTTATGATACCCAGATTATCGCCACCGTTCTTTCAGTCGATCCTGAGGTAGATCCAGATGTGGTTGCCATAACCGGAGCCTCAGCAGCCTTGATGGTATCGGATATTCCCTTTGACGGACCAATCGCAGGGATGAGGATAGGCCGCATAGATGGCGAATTTATTCCAAATCCATCGACCAGCCAGCTTCAGAACTCAGATATGAATATCATAGTGGCTGGTTCCTCAGACTCCATTGTGATGGTCGAGGGGGGAGCAGCCATTCTGCAGGAGAAGGAGGTCCTTGACGCCATACTTTTTGGCCAAGATGCCCTTCAAACACTGATTGAACTCCAGGATGAGCTTCGCCAAAAGGCTGGCAAACCTAAAATGGAAATACCAGCACCTGTGGTTGATGAAGAATTAAAGGCCAAGGTGTGGGAGGTTGCTGAGGAAAAGATGGCAGAGGCCATCAGGATTCCCGCAAAGATGGAACGCAGTGCAGCCAAGAAACGGCTTCGGGCCGAGGTGATGGAGGCCCTCAGCATAAGTTTCCCAGACAGGGAAGGCGAAATTAACAAGTTCCTCAAAGAACTTGAAAAAGAGTTGATGCGCAATTTGATGATCAAGGAGCGTATCCGCATAGACAACCGCAAATTTGATGAAATAAGGCCTATTTCCTGTTCTGTGGGGGAACTGCCAAGGACCCACGGATCTGCCGTCTTCACCCGCGGCGAAACGCAGGTAATGGCGGTTGCAACCTTGGGAAGCAGTGGTGATGAGCAGCGGATAGAGACCCTGGGAGGGGAGCTGCACAAGCACTTCATCCTGCACTATAATTTTCCGCCATACTGTGTAGGTGAAGTAAGGCCTTTGCGTGGCCCGGCAAGGCGAGACATCGGCCACGGTGCACTTGCTGAAAGGGCGCTTGCCGCAGTGGTTCCCCCCCTTGAAGACTTTATGTACACCATACGCATAGTTTCAGAAGTGCTGGAATCAAATGGTTCCTCCTCCATGGCGACAGTATGCGGAGGCACATTGGCAATGATGGATGCTGGCATCCCGATCAGGGACATGGTGGCTGGCGTGGCAATGGGCCTCATAAAATCTGAAGATGATGTGATCATTCTTTCAGACATTCTGGGCGATGAAGATCACCTGGGCGATATGGATTTCAAAGTCACTGGCACAGAGGAGGGCATCACCGCCATACAGATGGATATCAAAGTGAGCGGTATAAGCGGCGAAATCCTCGACAGGGCGCTTCATCAGGCAAAGGATGCCAGGCTCTTCATCCTTGGCAAGATGCGCGAAGTCATATCAGAGCCCCGTGCCAAACTTTCAAGCTATGCCCCAAGGATCACCTCCATTCAGATCAGCCCAGACAAGATCCGTGATTTGATTGGGCCTGGAGGCAAACATATAAAAGGTATCGTGGCTGACACAGGAGTTAAGATAGATGTGGATGATTCAGGGCAAGTGAACATCTTTTCTCCTGACCAGGCAGCTACAGAAGAAGCCCTAAAGCGCATCAAAGAGCTCACAAAAGAGGCCAAGGTGGGCGAAGTCTATGAAGGTACAGTGAAAAAGGTGGTGGACTTTGGTGCATTCGTGGAAATCTTTCCTGGCACTGAAGGTCTAGTGCACATATCCCAACTGGCAAAAGAGCACGTGAAAGACGTAAAAGACGTGGTGAAAGTTGGGGACAAGATAAAGGTAAAGGTAATAGATATAGACAAAAGCGGCAGGATAAAGCTCAGCAGAAAGGCAGTGTTGTCATAGTGAACGGGATCTTTAAAAAGGACACCCTTGATAATGGCTTGAAGGTGTTGACAGAAAAGCTCCCTGGATCTGTGTCTGCCTCCATCGGAGTTTGGATAGACAGCGGCTCCAGGGACGAAGATCCTTCGATATGCGGAGTTTCCCACTTTATTGAACACATGATTTTCAAGGGCACTAAACAACGCTCCGCCCTTGATATCGCCAAGGCCTTTGACCGTATGGGTGGTTTTTCGAACGCCTTTACTTCAAAGGAAACCACTTGCTTCTATGCCAAAGTTCTGGATAAGCATGTGGATCAGGTCTTGGAGCTTTTTGCAGATATTCTGCAAAATTCCACCTTCGCCCCGGAAGAAGTTCAGCGCGAGCGCCAAGTGGTCATGCAGGAGATAATGATGGTGGAAGATTCTCCGGAAGAACTGGTACATGAGCTTTTCGCCTATCATTTCTGGGGAGATACTGGCTTGGGCCGTCCCATTCTAGGAACGAAGGAGAGCATAAGCCGCATTGATTCTGAAGTCTTAAGGCAGTATGTAAATAACGTGTACCGCGGGCCCAAGATCATGGTCTCAGCTGCTGGCAACCTTGATCACGAAAAGATCTTGGAGAAGTGTAAGGCCCTTTTCAGCAAAGTTCCCAACGGATACCGCCTTGAAGATGAGGAAAAGGCGGTGCCTAACAAAGGGCTTAAGGTAATCAACAAGGAGATAGAACAGGCTCACATAATAGTGGGCTTTCCTGCTGTGTCTGCAAAGGACCCCATGCGTTATCCAGTCGCCTTGTTGAACATCATTCTGGGAGGGTCCATGAGTTCATGGCTCTTTCAAGAGATCCGGGAAAAGCGTGGCTTGGCCTATTCTGTATATTCCTATTTGAGCGCCTATCAGAATACAGGTATGTTGGGCATATATGCAGCAGTTTCACCATCTGATGTGCGGGAGGTGGTCAAGCTCATAAATGAAATAGCAGGCAGATTGGCCGAAGAGCTGGTGGAGCCTGAAGAACTGGAGGCAGCAAGGGATCATCTCAAAGGCGGCCTCTTACTGTCTGCTGAAAGTCCAGACAACCGCATGACTCGGCTTGCTAAAAATGAACTCACCCATCAGCGTTTCGTGCCATATCAAGAAGTAGTGGATGCCATAGACAATGTAACTGCCCAAGACATTCAGGAGGCAGCCAGGCTGATTACCCGGGACGGTAACCTGACATTGGTCCTTGGGCCAGTGCAGGAAGAGGATGTTGCCTGACCATGCAGCAAGATATTGTAAAGGTCTTTTTCAAGCAGCTTCCACACGGAAAAGGCCTTCCCCTTCCAAAATACATGACTCAGGGCGCCTCTGGCATGGATATATTGGCGGCGGTAATGGATGACGTGTCCATTGAACCAGGGGAAATAGCCCTTATACCCACTGGCCTGAGCGTTGCCATCCCGCATGGCTACGAAATACAGATAAGGCCCAGGAGCGGCCTGGCAGTGAAACATGGTTTGACCGTGGTCAATGCGCCAGGAACTATAGATGCTGATTACAGGGGTGAAATAAAAGTTGGGTTGGTCAATCTTGGCAAAAAAGATGTGGTTATTTCACGAGGAGACCGGATTGCACAAATGGTGCTTTCAAAGGTGACCTTTATTGAATGGCATCAGACAGCTGAACTACCTGAAACAGAAAGGGGTGAAGGTGGATTCGGCCATACAGGCACGTGATCTAAATTGTATTTTACCTATTTGCGGGCTATTTTGTGCCCAGCTCAATGAAAGGTTAAAACTCCACTATGTGTGCTGAATGCAACAAAGATTCCAAGAATAAAGAGGTTCAGACAGGGGCACCACTTCCCAAGGCCTATGAATTCCACGAAGTGGAGGCCAAATGGTATAAAGAGTGGATGGAAAAGCAGCTTTTCGTAGCCACCATGGACCCTGAAAAACCAAATTTCTCCATGGTAATTCCTCCACCCAATGTTACCGGTGTGCTTCATATAGGGCATGCCCTAAACAACACACTTCAAGACATCCTGGTGCGTTTTAAGCGTATGGACGGCTACAATACCTTGTGGGTTCCAGGAACGGATCATGCTGGTATTGCCACGCAGAACGTTGTGGAGCGCCAGCTGGCAGAGGAGGGACTAACCCGCCATGATTTAGGCAGAGAAAAGTTCATTGAGCGGGTTTGGAAATGGAAGGCGGAAAGCGGTGGTAAGATCATTGAGCAGCTCAAAAGGCTGGGATGTTCCTGTGACTGGTCCCGGGAACGTTTCACCATGGATGAAGGCCTATCGAAGGCCGTGGTGGAAGTCTTTGTCCAGTTGTATGACGAGGGCCTTATTTACCGTGGCGACTATATTATCAACTGGTGCCCGCGGTGTCACACTGCCCTGGCGGATATTGAAGTGGAGCACGAGCCCGTGGAGGGCCAGATTTGGTATATCCGCTATCCCCTCACCGACGAAGCTGCTGAAGAAACAGGCATAAAGTATGTAACCGTTGCCACTACCAGGCCTGAAACCATGTTAGGGGATGTGGCAGTGGCAGTCCATCCAGAAGATACCCGCTACAAGAGGCTGGTCGGCAAAGAGCTTGTGCTGCCCTTGATCAACCGGCGCATACCCGTAATAGCCGATGACGCTGTTGATCCAGAATTTGGTACTGGGGCCGTTAAAGTAACCCCGGCCCATGATTTCAATGATTTTGAGATAGCAAGGCGTCACAAACTGGAGGCCATCAATATATTTGATGAAAACGCAAGGTTGATTGGCAATGTGGGGCCATATGAAGGTTTGGACAGGTTTGAGGCACGCAAAAAAGTGGTGGAGGACCTTGAAGGGCAAGGTTTGCTGGAAAAGGTCGAACCTCACAGCCTAGCCATAGGAAAATGCTACAGGTGCAAAACCGTTGTGGAACCCCGCCTTTCAAAGCAGTGGTTCGTAAAGATAGGGCCTTTGGCAAAACCTGCATTGGAGGCAGTTCGCCAAGGAAAGACCAAGATCATTCCAGAGAATTGGGTAAAGACGTACGAAGAATGGATGACCAACATCCGCGACTGGTGCATTTCCAGGCAAATCTGGTGGGGCCACCGGATTCCAGCGTGGTATTGCGCCTCATGTGGTGCGGTCACAGTGGCCCGGTCTACTCCTGAAAGATGTTCCCAATGCGGTTCCACACACCTCGAGCAGGATCAGGACGTATTGGATACATGGTTTAGCTCGGCCCTCTGGCCATTTTCCACGTTGGGATGGCCTGAAAAGACAAAAGAGCTTGAATTCTTCTATCCAACATCGGTGCTCATAACCAGTTTCGACATCCTCTTTTTCTGGGTAGCCCGCATGATGATGATGGGGATTCATTTCATGCACAATGTGCCTTTTTACTATGTTTATCTTCATGCCCTCGTAAGGGATGCCCAGGGGCAGAAAATGAGCAAATCCAAAGGCAATGTCATAGATCCATTGATCATCATGGATAAATATGGCACAGACGCAGTCCGTTTCACGTTGGCTGCCTTTGCTGCCCAGGGAAGGGATATCAAACTATCTGAAGAGAGAATCGAAGGTTACCGCCATTTTGTAAACAAGATCTGGAATGCAGCCAGGTTAGTTTTGATGCATCTTGAATCCCACAAGGGTCTAAAGCCGTTGGAAGATGATGTTTCAAGCCGGTGCCTCGCCTTGCCTGAAAGATGGATAGTCTCACGGCTAGGGCGACTGATACGAGATGTCAGAAGGGCACTTGACAGCTTTGATTTTGATGTTGTGGCCAAGGAGCTCTACCAATTCTTTTGGCACGAGTTCTGCGATTGGTATCTTGAGCTTGCTAAGCCAGCATTTTCAGGAAAAGAGGCAGAACGAACATCAAACGCCAAAGACGTTGCCTATACAGTGCTGGATCAAACGCTTCGCCTTCTTCATCCCATAATGCCCTTTGTCACTGAAGAACTTTGGCAGCACCTTCCGGCTGCCAGCGGCTATTTGATGGTTGCGCAATTTCCCAAGGAAAAACCGGCCTGGCTGGACGAAGAGGCGGAAAAGGCCGTTGCAGCCCTAAAAAGCATTGTGACTGGCATACGCAATATAAGGTCTGAACTGGGTATCCATCCAGGAGCCAAGGTAAAGGTGTTGGCAAGGCCGCACAGCGATGAGGCAAGGGAACTTGTTGCGGGGCAGGCAGAAGCCATAAGCACCCTGGCACGGGCCGAAGAAGTGGAAATTATGGCAGCAGATGGTGCAAGGCCTGAAGGCGCAGCGGCAGTGATCTTGGAAGAGATGGAGATATTTATTCCGCTAAAAGGCCTGGTAGATATAAAAGAGGAGCTTGCCAAACTTGCAAAGGAAGAGGAAAAACTCAACAAAGAGTTGAAGAAGAGCGAAAATAAACTCCAAAACAAGAATTTTTTGGAACGTGCTCCCAAAGAGATCGTGCAAAAGGAGCGTGACAAAGTGGAACGTTTCAAGGCCAAGCTGGAAAAGATAGCAGCACACCGGGAAGCCTTGGAATCCGCGTTATGATTCCGCCTCTCAAACCCTATTTGTACAGGCCTTTAGTGGCTGCGGCCCTTGAGGAAGACATAGGCCACGGGGATGTAACCACCCAGCTCACGATATCCCCTGAAGCAGCAGGTGTTGGTGTCATCCTTGCCAAGGAGCACGGAATAGTTGCGGGCCTGTTTGTGGCAGAAGAGGTGTTTCGCCAGGTAGACCCCGACTTGGATTTTGTTCCGCACGCCAAAGAAGGAGACCTAGTAGACCCAGAGAGGACACTATGTGAAGTCAGAGGACGATTGGCATCCATCCTCACCGGTGAAAGGGTGGCTTTGAACTTCATGCAACGTATGATGGGCATTGCCACAGCCACAAGCCATTATTCAGCCGCTGTTGATGGACTGGGCTGCCGCGTGGTCGAAACGAGAAAGACCACGCCGGGCCTGCGGGTGCTGGAAAAATATTCAGTGCGGGTGGGAGGAGGCTACAATCACCGCTTCAACCTGTCTGATGGCATTCTCATTAAAGACAACCACATAGCAGCCGTAGGATCTGTGCACGATGCAGTCACAAAGGCCAAGAAGAGTGCACCGCATACACTGCTAGTAGAGGTCGAGGTCACGAGCCTCGATGAACTCAAAGAGGCCCTGGATGCCGGCGCAGACGCAGTGCTTTTAGACAACATGGGCGTAGAGCAATTGAAAGAGGCGGTGTCATATTCTAAAAAGACGCGTCCAGAAGTGATGCTAGAGGCATCAGGCGGCATCACCATAGAAAATATCAGACAGGTGGCAGAAACCGGCGTAGATATCATCTCGAGCGGCGCCCTTACCCATTCCGTAAAGGCCATAGATCTAAGCCTGGAAATAGTAGGATAATAGAACAATGCTGCAAGATGAACTTATTACAAAGTTTGATGATAGGCTCGAAAATTACCAAAGTTTTTTTGATAAAGAATGGGCAGAAGAATTATATTCCATTACTGATAATACAAATGGCTTAACTTTTCAGTGGTGGAGTGTTTCTCAGGCAAGATCGCTACCCTGGTTCATTTGTCAATATGGATGTGAATACGAAAAGGGTTTTATAGAAAATTTGGACGTTCTGATAGTTCATGCTATAAAACAGAATGAATTAGAGAAGTGCCAAGATGATTTAAAAAAGGCAGGAATGCTCGTGCAAAATCAAGGATATGAACAAAAAGTTGTTCTTGCTAGACATACAAATGATGCCTTTGATTTATTAAAAAAAGAATTTTCTTTTTTGCAAAGAGACTGGTCAGTGCCTCCACAAGTTGAGAGATAAACAGAGGCTTGATCAAGATTAAGTCTTTTTCATGAACTCAGGCCACTAAATGGCGCTTATTATTCCGGCATTTAAACGCTCGACTTCATAAACTAATCATTCTCACTTTAATAGCGGTAAGTTACTGGCAAAAAGCATGTCAGCTTTTTCGTTGCCTCAGTAATAATCAGTAATAAAAGGTTAACAGCAAGGGGCTGTTGCCGTCAGGAAGCTTCGGCGGATTG
>CAYWKF010000034.1:0-63797 GCA_964459155.1 uncultured Desulfobacterales bacterium | reverse complement strand
AGGTACAGAAATGGAAAAACTAATTAAGGGCACATAACAAAACGCTACCTTTAAACGAAGAAAGTCAAGCTATTCCTGACAAATAGAAATATCTCTACATAAGTTTCTCTCTTTCAAGTCCAATGGCGAGTTGGCTGCTGGCTGGCTATGCTACCATGCTTCGGTCCTGACTCTTTTGTTAACGAGTCGGTTACTGCCATACTTTATCGGCCATGTCGGCAGCTCCTGGCCCTAGTGACGTAGTGTGCACCTGATGATTCCCTTTACTTGGGATCACGAACGAATTGCGGTCATCTAAGGAATCACGGGACAGGCAAATGATTCAGAATGATTGGCAGGCAGCGGGTTTGCACTTTTTGCCCGTAGCGACTGTGAGCAATTTCTTGCAGATTCTAGGCGAAGCGTAGCGTCCGGAAGTTGTGCTGTTTGAGCCTGCCGGCAGGCAGGCGAGTTGTGCAACTTCCAGCGGAGCGAGCCTTAGAAGATGCAGAAATGCGAGGTGGAGCCGGAGGGCAAAAAAATGCAAGCTCGCTGCCATACCTTTGATTAAATAGTGGCAAGTTAACGACAAAAAGCATGTCAGCTATTTAGTTGCCTCAGTAATATCAAGTCTATGAAATAATTACGGTAGCGGGCTCAATTCCGAATTATCGAATTTGGCTTGTAGAATCTAGGCATAACGCTCGTATTGGGGGGAACCAGGCAACCTCTTCCCAGTAAGGCCCCTGGGTTGGTTACGGAGTTGCAGCCTGTTTGGACACCGTCTCCCAAGATAGCCCCGATCTTGCGACGGCCTGTATCAATTTTCCGCCCGTTTATATTAATTGCCACAGTGCCTGGTCCAAATTTTAAATTGGCCAACTTGGTCCCGGCGCCTAAGTTGACGTTGTTCCCCAAAACCGAGTCCCCGATATAGGCAAAATGGCCTGCCTTCGCATTGTCCAGAAATAGTGAATGCTTCACTTCAGTGGTATGGCCTACTACACATTTTTCCCCAAAAAAACAGTCACCCCTTATGTAGGCCCCCTGGCGCACTTCGGTTTCATTGCCAATGATGGCAGGCCCCTTGATCAGGGCTCCAGGTTCAATAGTTACACCTGTGCCTATCTGAATGGTGAGATCAGCAAATACAGATCCTGCACACAAAAGCGAAGCACTAGGCACTGGCTCGCCTTCTATCCAAACCTGTAGTTTCCCTTTGGTGGATGGATTGCAAACGATTTCAAAGCCTTCTGTGAGCCAACCTTTGGGAAGGAGTACCAGATGTCCGGGCAGCGGGATGCCTGGGGAGATGAAATCGGGCAGGTTTGGGTTTACTGTTTCTTGTATGAAACCTTTGAGGCTATCGAGGATACCCCATATGTTTTCAACATCTTTAAACAGTGGCTCAAGATGTTCAGGCCTTGATTGGAAGAAATCAATGATCTGCATTTGATGAGGGCTCCATATTCAATTTTGGCATCGCGACCGTTTTGTATTATAAAGTAAAGCAGACGGTTGTGCCACAAGAATAGCCCTTTGACAATCTCCTTGACATGCATTGATGAGCCATGAGGCAAATATAATTTGCTTTTTGTTTTAAAATGTTTCTAATTGTTACTGAGTTCAATATAGGAGGGAATATTGTTAGACCTTATACCTTTTTGTCAAACAAAGAAGGAAGCACTTCTTAGATCGATTCTGGCCACGCGATAAGCAGCAAAAATATAACGTGAATTATAACACATAGATATTATATCAAGAATTTAAATCGAATAAAAAAGCCGAGCTGTGTTGAATAGCCCGGCTTTTTGTCTTTCAAACAATCCGCAGTTGCATTATGGATTCAATGTACAAGTAATATCGGTATTCCATGCACCTGAACAAGTAGCCGTATATTGTGTACCGCCTATAGTGGCTTGAGCCTGGGTATTGATGTTGGTACATGAAAAGTTTGGAGTAAGTGTAATAGCTTCACCTGAAGGCAGGGTGGCAGCAGGATTGTCACATGAATCACAATCACCGCTAGCAGGATCAGTAGCACCTTCTGACTTGAAACAAAACGCTGCCTGCTCTGCAGCACACGCCCTTGCCGCGGCAATTAAATCCTTTGCCTTTGCCTTACGTCTATAAGAATTGTACTGTGGCAAAGCAATGGCTGCCAGGATACCGATGATGGCAATAACGATCATCAATTCAACCAGGGTAAAACCTTTTTCATGTCTTTTTTCGTCCTTCATTGTTTTGGGTAGGAATTTTTCCAATGTCATTTTTTAATGACCTCCTTTAGTATGTATTTTTTTGTTATCATGTTTTGGTTGCCCTTTTATATTACAAGTAATGTGCCAGCTTTTTTGTTTTTATATTCTTTAATTTTTTTGCCTTAATGGCCTTTGCTTTAATGTTTTTGTTATCGGTCTTTTGAAGGCTGAAAATAAATGACAAACTAGTGACAAAAAATGTCAGTAAGTTTTATTATTGGGCTTGGTTGTTATATAGAGGTGCTGATTTGGGTTAGAGAAGGGAGAAGGACTTTAGTATCTTGGCCACTTTGGGATCGTTTTGGGCAAGTTTTCTGAAAGCCTCGATGAGACGGTTTATCTTATCACGATCTTCCGTAATGTCTGACTCGATATTTTTCACCTTATCCTCAAAAGGGCGGATCATGGAGCGCCTATCCCAGATGGCAAAACCTATGGTTACTGCAACAATTGCAGCAAAAGCTGATACTATGGAGATCATCAGATATATTATCAGCTCGAATCTTTTGTCTAATTGTTCAAAGCGTTTATCTACTTGCTCAAAGCGTTTGTCTACTTGCTCAAAACGCTTATCTACTTGTTCAAAACGGGTGTTCATGTCCGCTCTCAAGTTAGCAATCTGCTGTTCCAAAAGCTCAAATCTTTTATCCATCTGGTTAAGGCGTTCGTCAATGCGGATGAGGAGTTCCCGCTCTTTTGGTGCAATAGTATCTTGCTCAGCAAAACAAGCTATTGAGCTAAGAAATATAGTTGAGGTAATGATAAACAAGGGCTTTTTCATAATAAAAAACACCTATAATTTTATTTAACTATTTTATCGAACATAGTCAAATTAACTTTTTGTGAACAAGCAAAAAAACAGCGGCCTGCCAAGACCGCTGTTTTCCACAAGAACAAATTCAAAATTTCCTGTCATCAACTACCAAGTGCCAGTGGTCTGCCCTTGAGTGAGAGTATATTCCCCATCGCCTTTATTACAGGCCGGATTGCTCCTTTTGGCATTGACTACAAAGGGGTTGGCCTGAGTTCCGCCGCCAGAAAAACTGACTTGCACATTTGTAGGATAGGTCAAGGTCTCGCCACTTGGCAAGGTGTGAGAATTTGCATAATTCTGGCTGGCCGGAGCCGTGCCTGAGTCTGCAAGCTCACGCATGAGAGCAAGCATCGTATCGTGTGCTGCAACCTCTGCCTCAGTGCATTTGGCTTTGTTGATGTGACCTTTGTACATGGTTAGTGATACTGCAGCCAAAAGACCCATTATGGCCAAAACAATCATGATCTCTATGAGTGAGAATCCAGCCCTTTGCATCATCACATTCTTTATTGACATGGTTTTCATTTGCATTACCTCGTAGCACCATAATCACTTTAATAATTACGCCAAACACCGTCACTCTTTTTTATTTTTGAGCCACTTTTAGCTGGCTTTTCTTTCTTTATCGGCTTTTTAAGATCTGCCTTGTAAACTTTTTTCATGGAGGTTTTAGGTCCTTCTTTTCTTGATTTGGAACGATCTGTAACGATGTTCTTTATCTTGACTACCCGGCCTTGGTCATCAATGGTGAATTGCACTTTTGAGCCTTGTTTTATGTGGCCAGCTCCAGTGGCCAGCTCCATTTCAAAGTCGTCTATGACAATCTTGTCCTTATGCACGAAATCAACATGGCCGGTATAGGTGCGTGCCTTTTTGGCATCTGCTGCAAAGGCTTGGCCAGAAAAGGCTTTGGTGATGCCGAGGAAGAAGGCTGTTATGCTCAAGGCCAATACCAACCAGGATAAAATATTTTTTGCTTTCATTGCTCTATCTCCTTTTACCATTCGATCCAGTAATATATCCCTGTAAAGTCACCGGGTTCCCGAACCCTTGCTATAGTGCCTTGAGACGTGCTGAAATATTTGAATTCCTGTCTCCTGGGACCAGTTATGCTCCTGGGAATCTGAACGAAGATCGGGTCGTGGAGCAGCATTTCAAAGGCCCTGCCTGTTGGAACCAGGTCACCGATACCTGGAACATCTATTTTATCTTCTTCATCAAGTGTCTGATCTTCATTTACATCGAAGACCGGTTTGTCCACTCTGCTGCCATCGCAGGCATCTATTTCATACAGAACGGAACGACCTCCTCCCGAGCATGGCGAATCGTTGGGAATAATCGTAATTATGATTGCTTTGCCATTTCTGATAATAATATCTCTTGCCAATCGCTCGCCTTCAAAACCTGAACCGCCAAGGTTTACATACCATCCAATATGGGCGGGATCTGCGTCCGTTCCCTTGGGATCCGGCAGATGTGTGGCATCGGTTTCTTCTTGTGTTTCCCAGTTGGCCTCTTCGTCCGAGAACGTACGGTACTGAACACCGCCAACCGTTTGGGTATCGATGATGCTCTGTTGCAAAAGTTCTACATTATTGGCGGCAAGTTCAGGAGCAGGATCAAAATCTCCGCTATTAGGATTAAATGAGCCAACATATTCAGAAGATAAGTCCGGATCACCATAATCCCAGATTCCATATATGGACTGGATGGAAGAGTCGGTGATATCAGGCTCGCCAAGGAATTTACCAGTTCCAAAAATTACCATGAAACCGTGCTTGGTACAGTGGCGCATTACGTCTGGCCGTGCAGTGATGGGCTGGCCTTCAGCCTTGAAAAGGGGCTTGGGAGTCGAACCATCATAGAAAGCAATGTCCCAATCATCAGTATTGCTGGAGGATATGTCAAACTTCCAGAGGTTGCCATTCAGGTCTCCTGCATACACATAATCACCAATAAAATCGCCATCTATGTCTATCACCGCAGGCGTGGAAAGACCGTTGTCGTTTCCTGCCCCAGTATCAATTTTTTTCACTATATCACCAGTGGACAGATCAAGAATATAGAGAACGGCGTGGCCGCTGGTGCTGTTATAACCATTTCCAAATATGACCACATAGGGGTGGGATGCGGAACGCGTTTTCACTATCGAGATCTTGCTGAGGCTTATGCCAAGGTCTGGATCAGAACCGGAGGTAGGATATTCCCATAGAAACATGGAGGCCACGTCTATTTCAGACGATCCACTATTGATGGTGTCAGCATCAGTTATATTCAAGGCAAAATAGCCTTTTCCACCAGCACCCAAACCGCCTACGAGGACTCTCTGATTGGCGTTGCCATTCACAGTGGCATGGAGTTTGACCGTGGGTGTAAGGTCAACATAAAACCTGTGGCCGTAGTCGACATCTGCCAGCTCAGCCAAATGCGGGAAGACAGAATTTGGCACGAAGGCAAACCTTTCCTCACCGGTCTGTGCATTGAAGGCGTGAAGCATGCCATCATTGCCGCCCACAAAAACAGTGTTGTTTACCAAGGTGGGAGCAGAATGGACAAGATCCCCAAGCTTCATGACTTTTCCGTCTAGCTTGGGACGTATCCTCATGCCAGCTACCTCCTTGCCCCTTATAAACTCCACTACCTTCTGCTGAGTCGCCTCATCACTACCCAAGAGGCTTTTTTGTGCAGCTGTAAGGTTTTCGAAACGGAATGGGTTGCCTGTTGAGCCGTCTGAAGTGATGATCCTTCTTCCAGAATCCCAATCCTGTTCGAGCAGTTTTAATTGGCCTTCCCATAGCGTGTTGGATGTTTCGCCAGTAACGGGATCCAAGTTGAAGGCCTTTAAGTTGCCCGTCCAGATGGCAGAGTCATAGGAAGCCTGATACAAAATGCTTTCAGTGGTCAATTCTTCGCTGTTGATGGAAACCGCAGCTCCAGATGCTGTCCTGGCCTTAATGTTTTCCATAATTGCTTCAAGGGCCCTGATTAACTGATTGGGATTCCCTGCAGAATAATATGCACCACGGCCATTGATTGCGGCATGCCAGAGGTCATCTATTTTTTTTGCACATGCACTGCAATCATGAGGATTTGGCCAGTGGGGTGCTGGGGGTGCGCCTGGTTCGTTGTTGATGACATCCAGCATACATGGATGATAACTTCTAAAGTCTGGAACCAGCTCTCCTTCCAATCCAAAGGATATCGTATAAGTCACCAAGTGTTGCCTGTTGTTTTGGTCACAAGCATTTTGCGGCACTATGTTTGGTAACGAATCATTTAGATCGTCATCATAAAATTTACGGGCAACGTCTGCCAATGTGTCTGAGTAGTTGTCTTCAAAGGGGGAACCATCATCACCATCAACATTTCCAACGCTGGGTGAATCACCATTCCAATAACCGTCAGTCATAACAATGGCAAAGGCCTGCTGGCAGCCACCTCCATCGGCTTCAGAGGCCCAGGGTGCCTGGCCAATATGACCGTCGTTTCCATCATCTGCATCGAAGTAGCGTCCCACGTTAAGGAGAGCCGTCCGAAGCGGTGTCCCACCGCTTGAGTCAAGGCTGAAAAGTTCATCCAGTAAATAGTTGCGGTGAAGGTCAAGGTTGAGCACTTCCTGGGTCAAACGTTCATGGAGTGAATAGAAACCAACACTTACACCGCTGAGTGTAGCCAAGGCTGTTGATACTGCAGCTTTTGCTGTGTATTCCCGTTTTCTATAATAAGAAAACCAGTTGGCAAAGTTTTGCAGGTCTTCTTCTGGCGTGCGAAGAGTAAAAACTGAAGGCTCGGTAGACAGGAGTTCCAGTTCATCTTTAGCAATCTTTTCGTCACCATTAGTATCTGTGAACTTGTATATCTCTCTTTCAACTGGGTTGAAATTTTTGAAGTTTATAAGGTAGACGCTTTCTCCTGGATCATATTCATTGTCATGGTCGGTGTCATCCAATACAAAATAATGAGCATTTTTAATTATAATGGGTTCTGGAGGCGGATCAGGCGTTTCACATGTGCCGGTAAAAGAAATATCAAGTGTATAGGAGCCAGTTGAATCGTCCCAGCCTCTAACATCAATGTAATATGTGCCAGCTTGAACATTGTCCAGGGATATATAAAAATTTCTATCCCTACTGGAATCGCAGCTCATATCACAATAGGCTGCATTAATACAGTCATCATCATAAAAATTGCCGTCATTACTATAAGGATCTGTCCAAGAATCAGCATATTCATTTGCCCTATATTCATTACCTGCTGAATCTAAAATTCTTCCCATGGTATCTGTGCATTCCGATGTGTGCAGGGTTCGGACAAGGAGATCTCCATCGTTTAACAACACTATTTTAAAGACATCATGATCTCCACTAGTTTCTAATCTTGCAGTATAAGAGGTGTTGCAACCTATATGAGTGGCGTCATTATATGTATTCCCATGATCGTCTGATGAGGACGTATCGCCAAACGCTATGAAAGTTGCTGTCAAGTCAAAGGTGGGAGAACTATGTATGGGGTTTGATCTAGGGTGTTGGGTGTCAGCATTTCCATAAGTTGTCCCTGGCCAAGGCTTGTATTCCATGAATGGGTTGTAAAAGATGCGGTTGTAGCCATACCATTGGCCTTTCCAATACTTTTTGCCTTCGTCATCCAAACAGCCTGGATCAAAATGGTAATTGTGGTCATCGTCTGGACTGTAATCGTCATAATCGAAGACATATAGGTAACTTTCCCACCAGTTGCCAGTATTGTTTGGATCAAAAATTCCATTGTGTTCTCTTGTCATAAATTCCCAGTCCATGCTGCCAGAATCATCAAGCACAAACATGATGTTCGCAGATGCTGCCCTCACAGTGGTTTCCATTGGATCATCATCTATTTCAATGGCAAAGGCCTTATAGGGAGTCCAGCAACTCAGAAACAAGGCTGTAAAAAAGACTATGACAAACTTATATATTACGCTTCTTTTTGTGATAACCATGGGGTAAACCTCCAATGTTTTCAAAAGCCTAAAGACGTATTCTTCTCAGATAACCAATCTCTATGAGCACACCGCGGCCAAGGGTGGTACCTCCGCGCGCATTGCCGTAAACGAAAAATCTATGTTTTGACGGTGTGGTATGAGAGTGTCCTATGGACATTGAAGAGCCCGATGCAACGCCTCCATGGACGACTAGAACATTACTGTTATGGAGGGGCTCTGCCTGGGTTATATTACTCAAAGGATTGTTTACAATCTGAAGCCTAAAAGAGAGAGTTGCTTGAGGATCAATCAGATTTCCTGCGTTGGATAGGGCAGGCAGGTTGGTTCCGTCTGGCAGAACCAGGGGATTGCCAGTGATCAAATTGTTGTCTGGCGTATTTCTGATGCCTATAGCCATCTCCCTCACTGCTGACTCTGTTTTATAAAAATTGTCCTTGTAATTTCTGATGTTGCCTGAGATTTGGGTTTCTGTCGTGGCAGTCTTGATGGCCATTATTCCGGCCAAAGACAACACCATCAACGTAAGTATGGATACGATCAGTGCCGAGCCTTTGTCTTGTTTAAGGAAGATTGCTACATCCATGTTTTACTCTCACTTATGGTATATTTGTAATGGTTAAATTATAGGTGTTTATTCTAGCAACATCGTCTGTTCGTGTTACTGTAAGTACTATATCCTTTACCTGATTATTCACCGTTTCTGTTACGGTATACGATATAGAATATACGCCATTACTCAGACCATAAGTTCCTGGATCTAAAATTGGGTCTGAATAGTTGGCGGAAAGCAAAGACTCCAATTGGGCTGAAGCTGTAGCTGTTGCCTCAGTAAGCCTGTGAGCCCCAGTATTTCCTTTGGCAGCAGAAAATTGCAGCGTTGAAAGGCCAAGCATGCCAATAGAAAAAATTAATATTACAATTAAAATTTCTATTAGTGTGAAACCCTTTTCTGCTTTTGAAGCCTTAACCTTGTGTTCCGTCTTCATTTCATCTCTCCTGCCTAGAAGGCGTTTCTACATAAAATCCTGGTTCTAATTGCGCGTCTTCTGAAATGGTCATCTGTTGGCGGAATAAAAATTGTTTCTCCTTGTAAATTTTGGAAAGTTTTGGCAGAGGTATAGTTGGGATCTTGTATTTCTGAATGGGCTACTATGGTGACTTCCACTATTTGAATATCGTCCAAGTCGTTGGCGCTTAGAGGAGTTGCAAGCCGGTTGCCGTTTGGGTCGATATAGACAAAATCAATGGCATCAACATTTAGAATTACAGGCTGGTTCCCTGAACCATTGACATTCCGGCCAAGGTCCAGATCACCGTCGCCCTGGGAATCGTAGAGGCCGTATGTAATAGTCTGTATGGCATTGGTGGTAGGATTCCTCCGCCTGAAGGACACAGAGGTGGAGGTGGCGTTTGTGAAACCAAGGCATGGGGGAGAGGCACAGTTCGGATCATAGCCAGCACTTCTCAAATCCCTTTCAAGGATGTAGAGACCAGATCTCAGATTGGCTTGCACCTCTGCAACCCTGTCTTCAATGTTCATGTTGCGCTCTTGGGAGGTGGCGCTCAAGTAGATGCCGCCCATGATTATCAGCCCAATAACCAAAGAAACCAGTAGCTCGACCAGGCTGTATCCCAATTGGTTTTTTATCATTTCTTTATCCTTAGTTGATTCTTATTGATGCAGTACTGCTTACGACCACGCTCATTTGCTTGCTGTTGTCGTTGTCAAGCCTTAGAAATACAGTCCCCACTCCGAGACCTCCCATGTTGTTCATGGTGAGCCCTGTGGGAAGGAAGCTTACGGCAGGATTGCCATTGTCATTGGCCATGAAGGAAAGCCCATCACCGCCTCCTTTGCTGGTGTCGAGTTCCACATTACGGTAATCAGACCAGTTCACTTGTTTCAGCAAGTATTGACTGCCTGTTTCTGTTCCATCCCGTTCAAGATTCTGGTTTATGTCCAAAAAAATCTGATAGCCTGTGCTTGTGAACTCGACCGTGCACGGTGCACCTTCCTTGACAGCAGTAAGCTTTGCCAATTGGAGATCGCTATATAGTCCCCTTGCGGCCTCCTTCAGCCTGTATCTGGGCATCACCCCAGCCACATTGGGTATGGCAAAGGCGGCAGCAAGAGCAAAAAGGACCATCACCACCATCAGTTCCACCATGGAAAATCCGCATTTTTTTTTGAAAAGTGAATATGCAAAAAGGCGCATCGCTTTCTCCAGTTGACAGATTGGTTACTCAATACATTGATTAGCAAGGCCAATGCCACTCTGTCTGCTTATCGGAAAGATGGAAAAAAGTTTTTAATTCCGCTTGCTTGTGATATATGTATGGTATTCTTAAACAAAATATGTTTAAAAAATGGTAATCAATGGGATACAATTGGGTAAGGATGTTCCCAATGGATGATATGTCTTATTTTATGAATGAGGCCTTAAAAGAGGCTCAGAGGGGTGCTGAAAGCGGGGAGGTGCCGGTTGGTGCGGTCTTAGTGGACGAAGAAAACAGGATTCTGGCAAAGACGCACAATCAACCAATTGGCATGAAGGATCCAACGGCCCATGCCGAGGTTCTAGCCCTCCGCAACGGGGCAAAATTATTGAACAATTATCGGCTGACGGGCACAACACTTTATGTTACTATAGAGCCGTGTATCATGTGTGCAGGAGCTTTGGTGAATGCCAGGGTGAAACGTTTGGTGTTTGGTGCTCCTGATCCCAAGGCAGGTGCTTGCGGCAGCCTCATGAATGTCGTACAGGATAAACGCCTGAATCACCGGGTGGAAGTGGTTGAAGGTGTCTTGGAAAATGAGTGCCGTGCAATGATTCAAACCTTTTTCAAAAACCGGAGAAAATAAGGTGGAGAGGTACCGAAGCGGTCATAACGGGGGCGACTCGAAATCGCCTGTGCGCCCAAAAGGCGCACCGTGGGTTCGAATCCCACCCTCTCCGCCAATTTTTAAAGGTGCCTCAAGAATTCTTGACTCAACCCAATATTAAAGTGTATAAAGTAACGCTGTTTGTATGGAGAGGTGCCCGAGAGGCTGAAGGGGCACGACTGGAAATCGTGTGTACGCCCAAAAGGTGTACCGTGGGTTCGAATCCCACCCTCTCCGCCAATTTTGTTGACAAGGATCGGTTTTTGATAGCCGGGTCCTGCGCAACGAAATCCCGCGAACCCCGCCAGGTCCGGAAGGAAGCAACGGTAGTGGGACCCTTCGTGTGCCGCAGGGGTGCCTGGCTATCATCTTTTCAAATCAAATTGTTGCCTTTTTCGTAAACGAATCTTGGAGAAGTAATCAATTAAAAGATATGTCTTATTTGGTACTGGCTAGAAAATGGAGGCCTCAAAATTTTGAGGAAGTGGCAGGCCAAGACCATGTTACCAGGACCCTGCGGAACGCCATTCGAGAAGGCCGCCTTGCCCATGCATTGCTCTATAGCGGACCCAGGGGAGTGGGCAAGACAACGGTGGCTAGAATTGTTGCAAAGGCAGTAAATTGCGAGGCGGACCATGACAAAAGACCGTGCAACAAATGCAACGTATGCCTAGAAATTTCAAGCGGCGCCTCTGTGGACGTATTGGAGATAGACGGGGCGTCAAACCGTGGAATCGACGAAATAAGGCAATTGCGTGAAAATATATATTTTAGGCCTACACGCTGCAAGAGCCGCATTTACATAATTGATGAGGTACACATGCTTACCAAGGAGGCCTTCAATGCCCTGTTGAAGACCCTTGAGGAACCTCCTTCCCACGTCATTTTCCAATTCGCAACCACCGAGCCCAACAAGGTTCCTGCCACCATCAAGTCCAGATGCCAGCACTTTGAATTCAGGCGTTTGGATATTGCTGAGCTGTCGAGCCATTTGGGAAAAATAGTGGAAGCCGAAGGACTCGGCCTGGAACAGAAAGCGATAAAAGTGCTGGCCAGGGAGGCAATGGGCAGTGTGAGAGACAGCTTGAGCCTGCTTGACCAGGTTGCTGCCTATGGGGCAAGAACGATCGATGAGGTGTGCGACGCCTTGGGGGTTGCAGATGTTTCTCAGCTTGAGACCTTGGTTTTTGCCATTCTTGATGGAGACATCCCCAAGGCCTTGGCAGTCGTAAAGGAAATATATGGCAGTGGAAGAGACATCGTCAAGTTCGCAGAAGAGTTCGTGCGTTTTTTCCGTGACCTATGCGTATTGAAGGCCGTTGGTCCCCAAGCGTGCCATGAACTTACCAACCTGATGTCAGAAGACGCTTCCGGACTCTATGAGAGGTGCTCCAATTGGTCCGAGGAATTTTTTTATCAAGCCCTTGATATTTTGTTAAATGGGCAGGAAATTGTTGCCCGGAGCACTTTTCCGCGTATGGCATTCGAAATGGTCCTTATAAAGCTTGCTATCAAAAGACAAGTAGTACCGATAGACCAAATTCTGGACAAAATAAGTCGTTACAAAAGAGGCGAAACTGCCAGCAGCGGGCTTGCAAAGAGTTCGGGAGAATATTTTGAGCAAACTAAAGAAAAAACTCCCCAAGAATCGTCTATACCGCCGTCCCAGGATGGTATCAGCAAAGTGCTTGAAGTTGACACAACGGCTGCTGGCAAAATGGATGCTAAGGAGAATTGGGAACGTTTTTTGGAATTCGTTAAACAAAAGCGTCCCTCACTTGCCCCGGTCTTGGCCTGTTGCGAGATCAAGGCTTGTAACGAATTAGAGATGGTTCTTTCTTGCAGTGCAGGAATGAACTATGATCTTTTGTGCGACAGCGATAATCAGGCACGGATCAAGTCCCTGGCAAGGGAATTTTGGGGATCCGAGATCAGTATCAAGATCGATTCCAGCAAATGCAGCGTGCAAAATTCAGACAAGAGCACCAAGGACATCAAGACAATGAAGGATGATGTTGTCAATTCGCCTCTGGTTCAGGAGGCGCTTCGAATATTTGAAGCTAGGATTGCAGATGTGAAACCCAGATTTGAAAAGAAAAAGTAAGAATAGCTGATTAAAGGAGAAGACAAAATGCACCCAAATATGAAAGAGATGATGCGCCAGGCCCAAATCCTCCAAAATAAGATGGCCAAGGCCCAGGAAGAATTGGCGGCAAAAACAGTTGAGGCCACAGCAGGTGGAGGTATGGTAAAAGCTGTGGCAAATGGGAAGCAGGAAATAGTCTCCGTCACTATTGAAAAAGAGGTGGTCGATCCTGACGATGTAGAAATGTTGCAAGATTTGGTAGTTGCTGCAGTTAACGAAGCACTGAAACGTTCCAAAGAGATGATGGAACAGGAAATGGCCAAGATTACAGGAGGCTTAAAGATTCCGGGGATGTTCTAACGCATGACGAAAGCTATGCCAAAGGCCTTGGAAAGGCTGATCCAAAATTTGAAAAATCTTCCTGGAATTGGTGAAAAGAGCGCAACCAGGCTCGCCTTGCATATTTTGAGATGGAACGAGTCACAGGCCAGGGAATTGGCGCAATCCATTGCAGAACTTCACGAAAGAATCGGAATTTGCTCAAAGTGTTACACATTTTCCGAACAGGATCCATGTCCAATCTGTCTTGATCCAGCAAGGGATTCTTCTGCCATTTGTGTGGTCGAAGATCCAGATGCCTTGGTTGCTATCGAGCAATCAGGTGTTTTCAAGGGATGCTACCATGTTTTACACGGGGTGCTCTCTCCCATGGATGGGATAGGCCCGGAGGAATTGAAACTACGGGAATTGCTCCAAAGAATCGATAAACAGGGTGTTAAAGAATTGATTTTGGCAACCAGCAGCACGGTGGCAGGAGAAGCCACGGCAGCCTACATTGCAAAGTTGCTAGAGGGCGCAAACATCAAGCTTAGCCGTATAGCTTGCGGCATACCCATGGGCATGGATTTGAAATACGCGGACAAGATGACCTTGCAGCGGGCACTTGAAGCAAGACAGGAGTTGTGAAAAAGGTCCGTAACCGAAATCGATAGACAACACGTAAAAACGGGGCGTCATACTCGCTGATCAAAGAGCATGCCCACCATTTCATCAAGCTTCTTGCGCAGCTTTAACACCTGTTCTGGCGGAATTTCCCGTATTATGTCGTCCGTTTCCTTGTCCACTATCTTTATAACGGTTTCACCAGTTTCCTCGTCTACTGAAAATTGAACGCCCAAATTCCGGATCATCTCAATATCTTTTTTCAAGGCATTGAGCATCTCTTTGGCCTCGGCGACGTTGTCCAAGCCTGGTAAATCAGGTGCAGGTTCTGACTGTATCTGTCTTTCCGGGCCGTTGTTCTTGTCTGGCGGGTTTTGAGAATAGGACTCATGGTATTGTCCCGGCGGTCTTATTTGGCTTATACTGTTTGCCGATATCATGGTTTTACCTCCAAATTAGTGTGTTTGGTCCATGTATTTGAGGTATTGTGTAGTATAACCAGATGAAGCGCGTTTTCTTTCCTGTAACTTTTTGATTTCTGTCATTATCTTTTGCCGTTCTTGGGTGGCGGATTCCATGCATTCAGTCTCCAAGGCGATTATTTCTTGAAAAATCGGTCTAAGCATTTCCAAATCAGGCATAGTAGCCATTTTCAGCCTTTCCATTATTTCCTTTCTTTCTTCTAGCAATTTTCCAAGGGAAGAATAATCGCCAGCTTTGACTGCCGCCAATATAGTCTTGGTCAAATCCAAAAGTTTTTTGCACAAAGTCATGGTCATCTTCTTATCCTGCGACTTGAATCTGTTTGTGCTCGACTTCGTTTTCGAGGCCCTGGCTGCCCAAGGCAGCATTTTCCTTTATGGCAACTTGTTCTGGGAGCTGCGACCAAGCATCCAGCAGAGGTTGTACCAAAGAGATGGCCTCCTCTATCTTGGAGACATCGTTTTTGAGGTTGGCCTTGGTCAATTCCCATATCATGTAATCATACAGATTGAAAAGGTTGATGGCTATTTCCCCGCCCTCTTCCATATTCAGTGAAGCCTGCAATTCTCCTAAAATTGCTACGGCCTTTATAATGGCTTCGCCTTTTGCGGCTATACAACCATTATTCACAGCCGAACGTGCCTCTTCCAGCGTAGAGAGAAGAGCGGAATATAGTCTCGAAATGATTCCAACAGGTGAAAGAGTCATGATTTCATTTTTTTTGTAAGCATCAAAGGCACATCTGGCATATGCGTTCATGGTCTGATCCTCTTATTTTTTCCTTGAAATATATGAGTTGAGGTTAGCTATTGATACGAGCTGCTGCTCCAACTGGCCCGATGTCATCTGAAATTCAGACAGCAAATTTTCAAGGGCTTCGAATTGGTGGCGCAAATTTTCTTCCCGTTTTGTCAAGCGCATCTCAATTTGATCTATTTGATCATTCAATTTATCTATGGACTTCTGAAGTCCATCCGTCTTTGCGGCAAGAATGCCAGTCGAGCTCTTCAGATAACCATCCAGGAAATCGTAAAGCTTGACCGCAAGCCCCTCATTGCCTTCTTCATCTGAAGTGAAAAGGCGGGCTATGTCATCTGAGTAGGCCTCCATGGCGGTGGTAAGCTTGTTTTCGTCCAGACTCAAGTGCCCGGATTCCTCCAATTCTATGCCAAGCTTGCTGAGGCCGTTAACAGCAGAATCCACGCCGTCAACGGTTTGATAGAGAAGCCTGGAAAGACTGAGATTTATGCGGCTCACCGTGCTGTCACCAAGGAGAGTGCCGCCTTCTTGAGTTGCTGCATTATAGGCAGTCTGCTCTTTTAGTATGTCCACCAGGGAGTTGTATTTTTCAACAAAATTCCGCAACTTATTGGTAAGGCCGCTGTAATTCTTGGACGATGTGACAGTAACGGTCTTAGAAGCATCGGCAGCCTTCAAAGTTATGGTAAGTCCCTCTACAAGGTCATCAATTTCATTGCTTGATCTTTCAATGGCAATCCCGTTCACTGTCAATTGTGCATTTGCAGCAGCTTGGGTTTCTGTAAGTGTCTGGGTTGCTGGATCGGTATACAATGCTGAAAGTCCGTTGTTGTCTGTGTTGTCACCGTCGTCGTCTTGAATAGTGAAGGTTATGCTGTTTTCAGTTCCTGTGTTTTGGGACTGAAGTGTTAAATAATAGTTGCCGTTACCATCATTTATCACTCCTGCTGTGACTCCGGCTTCAGCCTCATTGATGGCATTGGCAATACCATTTAACGTATTGTTTTCGCTTGTTATTTCTATTTCAATGCTTTCCTGGCTCCCTAATTGAATGGTGATGGTACCGGTGCCTATGGACGTATCAGGAGCTGTAAAGGCAGAGCTTCTTTCCTGCTGAGCAAAGGCAAGGTGTGAAACAGTAATGTTGTAAGTGCCTGGCAAAATAGTATCACCAGCCGTCACATCCAAAATTTCTGTGTCACTGCTTGAGGCCGAGTATGAAAGAAAGCCATCATCTTCTTTCAAAGAATCGACGGCACTTTTCAATTCTGACATGGCACTCTTCACCATACCTAGTGCAGTTATTTTGGCCTGATAGCCAGCTTCCTTATGCTTGAGGAGCATGATAGGCCGGCGTTCAAGATCCATCAATTTGGAAATGATGGAATCTGTGTCAAGGCCGGACATCAAACCAGATACACCTATACCCATTTCAATTCTCCATTGTCAGGGGGGCGGAGGGAAGCAATTCCCTCCGCGCCGTATTAACTAGATTACTGGAGGAGGCTCAGGGCAGCCTGCGGCACCGTGTTGGCCTGGGCAAGCATTGCCGTGCCAGCCTGCTGTAGGATCTGGGCCTTTGTGAGATTAGCGGTTTCAAGGGCAAAGTCAGCATCGACAATACGTGACTTGGCTGCTGAAATGTTTTCCGCAACGTTCATGAGGTTTGCAATGGTAGACTCAAAACGGTTCTGGATAGCACCAAGATCTGCCCGCATATTGTCAATGTACTGCAACGCTCCATCTATCACAGAGATAGCGCTGTTGGCGCCGGATTGAGTTCCGATGTCCACAGATCCCACGTCACTGAGAGAACTGGCGTTTGCTGTGGTACCTGTAAAGAGCGCTCCTGCGGCAGCGGATGTAACGGTGAAGTTTTCAGCTGACTGGAAGGTTATGGTTCCACCAACCGTGGTGCTGTCTGCACCCGCGCCTGCGGTACCATCTCCCTGCAGCGTAACCGCGCTTCCTGCATTGCTGCCATCTGCTTTGAGACCCTGTACAGATACGTCGAGATCGTCTCCACCGGCATCCACACCCCAGTCAGAGATCTTTATGTCGTAACCTTCAGAGCTGACCAAGGTGATGGTGCCACCTTCCACCTCGGCTGAAATCCCTGTGGTGCTGGCCACTTTGTTGATTGCATCGGCCAAACCGCTCAGGTCACTGGTGGATGCGACGTTGGCAGAAATTGTTACTGCCGAGCTGTTTTTGCCAGCCAGCTTGAAGGCAACAGTGCCTGTTCCAGACAGGGAACTCAATTTGGCCATGGTAACAGCTGAAGCAGAAACTCCGCTGTCCTTTGTGGTGGCGTTGATTCCCTCAGCTATAGATTTGGCAGTCTCATTGGCACTTACGTCGTATGTGGCTGTCCCAAGAGTTCCAACGATGGTGAGATCTTCACCGTCGGCAACACCATTTCCAGCCTCTGCATCGGCTGCTGCAGTAGCCTGGTTCAATGTTCCATTGATGGAAACAACGTTGTTCCCGATGTCAGAGCTTTTGGCGCTTCCCATGGAGAAGGAGATGTACTGATTTTCATTGGCTCCCACATGGAATTTTGCGCCAGTAAATGTGCCATCCAGCAATGTTTTGCCGTTGAACTGGGTCGTGGTAGCGATTCTATCGATTTCTGCCTGGAGCTGGGTGATTTCCTTCTGCAGGTTAGCCCTGTCGATTGGGGTGTTGGTGTCGTTTGCAGACTGGACTGCAAGCTCTCTCATACGCTGCAAGATGTTGGTGACTTCCTGCATGGCGCCTTCAGCAGTCTGGGCCAAGGAGATGCCATCGTTTGCGTTTCTGGCAGCCTGGTTCAGACCGCGGACCTGGGCATTCATCCTATCTGAAATTGCCAAGCCTGCGGCATCGTCTTTGGCACTGTTGATCCTTAGACCTGAAGAGAGGCGCTGTAACGAACGGTTGAGAAGTCTTCCTGTGTTTACGAGGTTCCTCTGTGCATTCAGTGATGCAATGTTGGTGTTAACTGAAATAGCCATTTTTTGATTCCTCCTTGAATCTTCTTTGGGCTTCACTGCCCTTTGTTTGATTTGTTAAATGTTTATTAAGCAGAAGTGGCCTAAATTTTTTCTCAACCTCCTTTCTGGCCATATTTTTCTTTCTGTTTGTCTCATTTATCGAGTATTGGAGGAACCAACTTTAAAAATGTACCCATCTTGATCGACGAGTTCCTGTAAAAGATTTTGGGAAGTTTTTCAGTGAAATTTTAAGATGTTAGGGCAAGGGCAAGACTGGCCGCCCTGGAAGCAGCACCAGGCTTTCCCAGCTTTTTCTTTATCACATTCAACTCTTGCTGAATTCTAAGGGCTTGTTCAGGCCTCAAAAGTTCCAAAACTGCTTGTGCCATTAAGTCAGGCCTTGCCTTGTCTTGGATAAACTCGGGAAACACCTCTTTGCCTGCAATGAGATTTACCAAAGAGGCATATCTGACTTTGATAAGAAATCGGGCCAACCTATGAGTCAGAGGAGATATCTTATAAGTAACCACGGTAGGAACACCCAACAGACCAGCTTCCAGTGTGACGGTTCCAGATGCCGCCAGCAATACATCGCACGCAGCCATTGCGTCATAACTGGATCCCCTGGTTATCTTCACGTCCAATACCTGGGGCAGTTCAAGTGCCTGTTCCTTGATATTCTGAGCCAAAGGCAGCAGGAATTGGGCCTCTGGTTTCTGCTCCTTTATTTTGAGGGCGGTTTCCAACATAATCGGCCCGAGGCGGGCGATCTCACCATGTCGGCTGCCTGGAAGGATGCCTATGACAGGCTTATTTGGACTAAGCCCGAGGTATTGCAAGAAATCTTTGCGGTTTGTGCTGGCCTTGACGAGGTCCAAAAGCGGGTGTCCAACAAATTCTACATCCATGCCATGTTTTTTGTAAAAGTCTTTTTCAAAAGGCAATATCACTGCCATCTTGTCGACGCGGGATCTGATCTTTTTTACACGCCCTTCCCGCCATGCCCATATTTGTGGACTTATATAGTAAAAGACTGGAACACCTATTTTTTTGGCAAATTTGGCCATCATGAGATTGAATTCTGGATAATCTATCAAGATGAGAATGTCCGGCTTTTCTTCTTTTAGCCACTTTTGGGTCTCCCTTATTGCCTTCAGGATAGGCCAGGCACTGGCAAGGATTTCTACCAAGCCAACTACGGCCAGATTTTTGCAGTGAAACAAAAGAGTGGCGCCCTGCGCCTTTATCAAATCGCCGCCAATGGCATATATTTGTGCATCGTGACGCAACGCCTTTATCTCTTTTATCAGATCAGCTCCATGGAGGTCGCCTGATGCCTCACCTGCTATTACAAGAATTTTCAATGGATTATCCTTTGGCATCAAGAAGGTGACTTGTCAATCAGAAAAACTTGGAAAAAAAGATTCCTCAGCTTCTTTAAGCCCTAGCTCGATCTGATCGTTTATTTTCAAGGCCAACTCCAAGGCATTTCTTCCCTCTCTTCCTGATACCTTTGGTTCTCTTCCTTCAGTGACACAAGTTATGAAATCCTTTATCTCATCAAGCAGGATGTCACACTCTTCATGGTCCACGAATTCAGGTTTTATGGCATTCATGGGATCTGTCCCTCGTATGGCAGTTACCTTGAGATTACGCTTCTCCTGGCAGTCAGCGGAAATGTACTCACCAGGCTGAAAGATGCGGATTCTGCGCATAGACTTAAGTGAAATACGGCTTGCAGTGAGATTCGCGGTGCAGCCATTTTCAAAGATCAAGCGTACGTTGGCGATATCGATCCTGGGGGTGAGAACTGGAACTCCCACTGCATGGAGATCTTTCAAAGGGCTTTTTACCAGGGCCAAAACAATCTCTAAGTCATGGATCATCAAATCGAGGACCACATCCACATCTATTGCCCGCGGTTTGAATCCGGCCAACCTATGGGCTTCGATAAACAACGGTCTTTGCACATTCGCCTCAAGGAATTTTATGGCGGGGTTGAATCTTTCCAGATGACCAACTTGCAAGACACACGACCTCTTTGTAGCCAGTTCAATCAACTCGTCTGCCTCGTCCACTGTGGTGGTAATAGGTTTTTCCAGCAAACAGTGGATCGATCTTTCAAGTACATTCTTGGCAATTTCATAGTGCAATGTTGTAGGAACCACCACAGAGGCGACATCTATTTCGTCCAAGAGATCCTTATAATCCCCAAACGGCTTGCAGCCTGTACTCGAGGCAATCTCTCGTGCTCTAGCCATGTCCACATCGGCAACGCCCACCAACTCTACTTCTGGCAGTGCCGCATATTTTTCAGCATGAAATTTGCCCAGGTAACCAACCCCTATTACGCCAGCTTTGATCATTCCATCTCCTCGTGCTGTATTGCAAGCACACAGATATCAGCCTTATCTGCAAGTTCCAGCGCCTCTTCTCTGTCAAAGACAAGTGTCTTTCCGGCCTCTATGGCAAGCACAGAGGCTTTCACTTCTGTCATCGTTTGAATTGTTTTCAGTCCAACAGAAGGGAGATCGAAACGAAGATCCTGGTTCGGCTTGCATATTTTGATCACGGTCGTTCCAGTTTTGCCAAGCTCGCCCCCACGGCGAATGGCATTGTCTGTGCCTTCCAAGGCCTCTACTGCCAACACCACCTTGTCTTTGACTACCACGCACTGTCCGATGTCCAATTCTCCGATTCGCTTGGCTATCTCCCAACCAAATTTGATGTCTTCCATCTCTTGTTTTGTGGGTGAACGCCGTGTGAGTACGCCTGCTGGTGCTGCAAGGTCGGTCAGCAAATGGGTGGCAGAAATGACTTCCATGCCTTCGGATTCAAGCTCCTTTGCCACAGCCCTCAAAATTGCATCATCAAGGCGCCTGTCTAGCTTTCTCCATAGATTCAAGGCGCGAATATCTGGTCTAATGTCCTTAAACACGTTTTTCTTTGTGATCGTTCCTGCAAAGACCACCTTTTGCACACCTGCTTTTTTGAAGGTCTTGATCAGCTTTCCAAGTTGGCCCAAATAGACCCACTTCGTCCTGTCAGCCTCTTTTTCAATGGCTTCATCCGTATCCCCATTGTGTGCCACTACCACAGTTTCAATTCCCATTTTTTTTGCTGCCCTGATACAGAGCAGGGGGAATTGGCCTCCGCCTGCAACGACTCCTAAAGGCCCTCTCAACCCTTTGCAGAGATCATGGCTGTTCATCTTCTTTGTTTGAAGCTGTGGGAATACCCCGTTTTGATTCTTTTACAAACCTTAACAAATTCTCGACTTCGGGTGTCTGCTCCACTTCTTGTTCCACCTTTTTTATGGCTTCAGCTTTCAGCATGTTGCTTTTGAACAATATATTGTAGGCCTTTTCTAGAGCCTTGAGAGTTTCACGATCAAATCCATGCCTGCGGAGGCCAATTTTGTTGAGTCCATAAAGTTTCCCTCTCTGGCCCCAGAATTTCACATATGGCGGAATGTCTTTAGCCGTACCAGACAAGGCACCCAAAAAAGCATAATCTCCTATATGACAGAATTGATGAACCGCTGTGAGGCCGCCCATAACCACATGGTTGCCAATGACAACATGGCCACCCAGGGTTGCTCCGTTGGCCATAATCACCCCATTACCTATCCGACAGTCATGGGCAATGTGTGAATAGGCCATAATCATGCATTTCTCCCCTATGGAGGTGAGGCCGCCGCCTTCGTCCGTTCCACGGTGAATGGTTACAAATTCCCTAACAATGGTGCCTTGCCCAATTTCAACTGAGGTCAATTCACCTTTGTATTTTATGTCTTGGGGATCTGCCCCCACACTTGCAAATTGAAATATATGAGCCTTGGCTCCAATTGTAGTTTTGCCATCTATAACCACATGAGGCCCTATTTCTGCTCCAGCACCAATCTTTACGTGAGTTCCTATTATGGCATAGGGTCCGATTTTAACTCCAGCAGACAGTTCTGCACCAGGCGCTACCACTGCAGTGGGGTGTATCTGATACTTAAACTTGCTATTCTGTTCAAAATTTCTCATTTTCCTTTAGAAGATCCTTTCTGTATGCCGGCCATTAGCACAGCCTGAGCAACCACTTCTCCATTAACAGTGGCAACACCTTCCATTTTCCAAACTATGGCCTTCCGTTTTAAGAGCTTGAGGTCCATAAAGAGCTGATCACCTGGCACAACCTGTTTTCTGAATCTGACCTTGTCCATTCCTGCAAAGACGAAAAGCTTGTCTTCCATCTCGGCAGGGGCAGTCAGCTTGGCGAACAGAATGCCTATTTGGGCCATTGCCTCCAATATAAGGACTCCAGGCATTATCGGTCTATCTGGGAAATGGCCTTGGAAAAAGGGTTCGTTGATCGTGACATTTTTCAGGCCTTGAATAAATTCTCCAGCCTTAAACTTGGTGATTTTGTCCACCAGTAAAAATGGGTACCTGTGCGGCAATAGCTCTCGGATAGAATTGATCAACAACGGTATTTCTGCGCTGCTACTCATCTTGCTGCTCCATTTTTCCTTTTAGTTCAGACAATTCCTTTCTCAACGCTTTTACTTCCTTGGACATGATGGTGAGGCCCTTTACAAGGCCTTGTTGCCTTACCCATTCCCTATAAGGTAGAGCAGGGCTGCCGATTATTGTTTGGCCTGCAGATATGTTCTTTGTAACGCCCGATTGTGCAGCAATTTTCACCCCATCACCTATGGAAATGTGACCGCTGAGCCCTGCCTGGCCTCCGATCACAACGCCAGAGCCAACTTGTGTGCTTCCTGCTATACCTACCTGGGCCACAATGATGGAACAAGGGCCTATGGTCACATTGTGGCCGATTTGAACAAGGTTATCTATTTTGGTGCCAGCACCAATCTTCGTTTCTCCAAAAGTTGCCCTGTCTATAGCGCAGTTTGCTCCAATTTCCACCCCATCTTCTATTACCACGCGCCCTCTTTGAGGGATTTTTATATGGCGTTTCCCGTCCCAGGCATAGCCGAAACCATCGCTGCCAACCACTGAGCCAGCATGTATGATGACCTGGTTTCCGATTTGGCAACTATCATAAATGGTCACATTGGGAAAGAGAGTAGAACCTTCCCCGATGATGCAGTTCGAGCCAATAAAACATCCTGGATAGATGGTGGTCCTTTTGCCAATGGTTACATTGTCCCCTATAACAACCCCTGGGAGGATGGTTACTTCTTCGGCAATGGAGCATTCTTTGCCAATGGTGGCCTCCGGACTTATGCCTGAAGGTACAAAGGGCTGTTTGGCAAATGTTTCCGCAAGTTTTGCAAAGGCAACATAGGGATCCTCTACCAAAATTGCTGGTTTTTCAATGGGGTGAGGCCAAGATTTGGGCAATATGAAGGCTCCCGCTTTACTCTTCTTGACCTTTTCCAACAAAGAGGCATCAACAGCAAAGCTGATGTGCTCAGGCCGGGCATTTTCAAGGGACTGTATATCTGCAATCTCAATATCGCCGTTGCCATATAGCTCGCCTTGGATGAATTGTGCGATTTCGTTGAGTTTTTTCATCTAAAAGGCACCGCCTATCCTGAATTCCCAGTTGCTACTATCTTCTCCAGGCTGTCTGTCCAGATTGTAGCCCCATTCTATCCTGAGCGGTCCCATGGGTGAGAGCCAGCGGACGCCAAATCCCACAGATTTTCTTACCTCGCTCATATCATAGCCTTGGTCTTTGTCCCAGACGTTGCCCATATCCAAAAATAGGGTGCCATGAAGCCCCATGCTCTTTATTAAAGGGAAAATGGCCTCGGTCTGCAAATAGGCCATGTATTCACCTCCGATACGTTCCCCGGTTTCAGGATCCACTGGGCTTATCCTTCCCCATTTGAAGCCGCGTACCGAGTCCATGCCACCTAGGAAAAAGCGTTCATAGACTGGCAGTTTACCCCCTGATCCTTCAACCACATAGCCTATTCCGCCGTTCAGATGGCCTACGAGATCTTTCCATATGGGGTGATAATATCCTGCCACCCCTTCAAGCTTGGAATAGGCGCTGTCTCCTCCAAGAAATCCTCCAGCATATTCCAAGGATGAGGTGATGTGCCACCCGCGACGAGGGAAGAAATAGCGGTCCGTGTTATCGAAGACAAGCCCAAAGCTCAAGGACCTGGTTGACCGGATGTCCACCGAATCCCTGATGATCTTGGATGTAGTGTCTGAGACATCGGAAAGGGTGGTATTGTCCACCCTGAGCCCCAGGTAGAACCTTAAATTGTCCGTTAGAGGATAGCCAAACCTCAACGCTCCACCCACACTGTCTTTCGTGTAATCGTCATATTCTCTCTCCCAGTTATAAGCGTCTATGCCTACGGAGAGACGGGTATCCCTGAAATAAGGCTCGGTAAAACTGAAAGTGAATCTATTAGTGGTGGAGCCAAGGATTCCTTTGAAACTCAATGTCTGGCCTTTTCCCAGGAAATTTCTTTGGCTTATTTCCCCCATCAATATAAGCTTATCCACAGAGCTGTATCCAGCTCCAACGCTGAATGTTCCAGTGGGCCTCTCTTTTACTTGCACGTCGAGCCTCATGGTATCTTCTTTTGAGCCCCTGGTTGGGGATATACTCACGTCCTCGAAGTAACCAAGGCGGTTCAACCGGTCTTTGCTCTTTCTGAGCCCCGTGGCAGTAAAAGGCTCACCTTCCATCACCCGAAGCTCCCTGCGGATCACCTTGTCTCTAGTTCGGGTATTGCCGGAAATTTCGATTCGTTCGAAGGTTACCTTCGGCCCTTTGTTGACCACAAAGGTGATATCCACAGTTTTGTCTTCCGGATTTTTGCGGATGCGCGGGCTTACATCTGCATAGGCAAAACCTTCATCAGCAAACCTGTCCGTTATCTTCAGTATATCCCTTCTCAAGACTTCTCTGTTGAATGTTTCGCCTGGCTTTATTTTGAGTTCTTTCAACAGAGGTTCTGTTTCATGGAAATAGTCTTCATCTATGTCTATTCTGCCAACTTTGTAAGGAGAGCCTTCTTCTACTGGGATCGTGATGTATATCCACTTGCCTTCGCGTCTTATTCTGGGCCGCCCTACCTTTGCTTCAACATAGCCATGATTGTGATAAAATGCCGCAATCCGACCAAGGTCACGTTCCAAGGCATCACTCTTCAACACCGGAGACTTACCTTTGAAAAAGGCTATGATGTTTCCTGGGGTAGGGATCCAATAATTTCGTTTTTCCGATGTTTCCATGAGTCCTTTGAGTTCGTTTTCCGAAAAAGCATGGACTCCCTGAAAAGCAATCTTCTTGATCTGCACCTTTTCGCCTTCTTTGATATCGAATACAACATCGGCTGCCTGTTCTGACACGGGTCTTATGGAATAGGTAACAACTGCACCTGCGTAGCCTTTCTCTGCGTAGAGTGCCTTGATCTTTTCTGCATTTTCCTGAAGAGCCTTTTCCTGTATTACAGAGTATGGTTTCAGGTCGATCGTTTCCCTAATCTTGTCATCTTTGATGACTTTGTTTCCCACAAACGTTATGCGCCTTATGGCTGGTTTTTCCCTCACCAGGAAGGTTATGACCTTGCCCTTGGGCCCTTGAGATACATCCACCTGGATGTCTTCAAAATAGCCCAACTTGTAAATGCGCTTTATGTCATGTGAAATCGTTTCAAGGTCAACAGGTTTCCCCTTTTTTGTCGAGATGACCTGGAGGATGGCATCTGTTCCTATTCGGCGATTTCCCTCAATCCTAATTTCGGTAACCATGTCTGGCATGGTCAGTACACCTTCGAGTTGCGATGAAAGCTGATCCAAAATATGGGAGAGTTCTGATTCGTTCCCCGTTGAACTGAAAAGGGCAGGCTCTGCGGCCAACCCCTCAACATTTAGAATTCTTACATTTATGGCTACATAACCAGAAAGATAGGATACGGTGCCATAGAGAGCCTTTGTGGCACCAGACGATTTCGCCTGCCGAATTAAAGTGGACAGGTTTTGAGGCGCGTGTTCACTTGCCAAGACCACCGGGATGCCTTTTGCCTCAATGCGCCGCTTTAGGCCGTCCGTCGCTTCTTGTGCAAGGATCTGTTTATCCAGCGGGCCGTAAAAATTGAGTGGATAAAACAGAACCGTCGCCTGCTTGGCCTGTACTTGTGCAAATGCACTGGCAGATAAAATAGATGTGCAGGCTACAATCAGGCAAAGTGTCAGTATACATTGAAAAGATTTCATTTCCTCTCCCGCATTCCAAATTCTTTTAGATCCTGTGGCTTGAGTTCCACGGCTTTACCTTCCATTAGGCCCAGGCATCTGTCCATCCTCCTTGCCAATGAAAGATCATGGGTGACTATGATCGCTGTGGTCTCATAACGTCTATTCATAGCAAACAGCAGTTCCGCCACCTTCTCCCCAGTCTTTTCATCGAGATTGCCGGTGGGCTCATCTGCCAAAAGCAGCCTGGGATTTTTGACCATGGCCCTGGCCAACGCCACCCTTTGCTGTTCGCCACCTGACAAAAGGGACACCTTGTGCTTGAGCCTATTCTCAAGACCAAGCTCGCATAGTATTGCCTCGGCCAATCTGGATGCCTCTGATTTTGGCGTTCCTGATATGAGATGAGGCATCATCACGTTTTCCAATGCACTGAATTCAGGGAGCAGGTGGTGGAATTGGAAAACGAAGCCGATCTCCCTGTTCCTGAAGCCAGACAATTTCTGATCCGTAAAGCTGAAAACATCTTTTCCAAAGTGTCTCACTTCTCCTGCAGTGGGACGGTCCAAGGTTCCAAGGATATGAAGCAGGGTAGTCTTGCCCACGCCTGATGCCCCAACAATACCCACAATCTCACCTTTATACACTGTACACGATATATTTCTCAAGACCTCCAAGGGCTTGATGGAATCCCGATATTCCTTTTTAAGTCCTCTCACCTCCAGGACTGCTTCTTTTTGGGAAAGATGGCTGTCTATTTGCACCACTCGTCTTTTTTCCCCCTTTGACGGCACTCTGGCTCAATAAATTTGTAGTGCCCCCCCTCTATCCTCAAGCCGCAGCCTTCCACAATGGCCTTGGCCACCGCCCTCCTGGCTTCTGCCAATACTCTTCCGAAGGTTTGGCGGGATATGCCCATCCGTGAGGCAGCCTGATCCTGATCCAAACCTTCAAGATCGCTCAGCCTTATGGCCTCCAGGCCTTCCACAGTAAGGGTGACCTCTTCCAGTTGACGGAGTGGGATTCCCCTGGGTTTGAAGTAGGTGACAGTCGGTTTTTGGGTAACAAGCCTGCATTTGGGTGGCCTAGGCATGATCTTATACCTCCTGCTGGCTCAATACTTCTTTTATCGCTTCAATACAGCGTTCATTTTCTTCAGGAGTGCCAATCGTGATCCTTACAAAATTTTTGAGGCCGTAAGACCCCATGTTACGAATGATAACGCCTTTAGAAAGCAGGGCCTTGCAAAGGTGTTGGGCATCCATGCCTGTATCGATCAGAATGAAATTGGTATGGCTAGGGTAAACTTTGAAGCCAATGTCATTTAGGGCTTTGGTCAAAAAGGCCTTACCTTGTTCATTGTTTTCGATTGTCTTAGTCAGGTGTTCACTATCTTCTATGGATGCCTCGGCAGCAGCCTGGGCCAGAATATTTACGTTGAAAGGCTGCCTTACCCGTTCAAGCAAGTCTGCAACTTGTTTTTGCATGATACCGTAGCCGACTCGCAGGCCTGCTATACCATAAGCCTTTGAAAAGGTTCTGAGGCCAACGATCCTGCCATCTTTGCCCAAATATTCCACTGCCTTTGGGGTGTCCACATCCTGGACGAATTCCATATAGGCCTCATCCAGGACAACAAGAAGGTGATGCGGAAGCGCTTCCAGAAAAGCATCAAAGTCACTTTTGCTCAAAACCGAACCAGTCGGGTTGTTGGGGTTGTCCAAAAAGATCAAACATGTTTGGTCTGTAACTGCCGAGGCTATAGCAGATAGGTCGTGGGAAAAGCCTTTCAACTCTATCACCTTGTTATTGCCACCGGAGGCCTGGACCATCTTTTGATAGACTAGGAAGCTTGGGTGGCTGGTTATTACCTCTTTGCCTGGCCGTACCAGCACCCTGACAAGCAAATCGATTATTTCATTGGAGCCATTTCCCAACACCAAGTTGTAAGGAGCGATTGAATAGAGGTCGGCTAGCTTGTTTTTCAAGTAATAGCCGCTTCCGTCTGGATACCTGTGCAATTTGGGCAGCCATTTTTGAATTGCCTCCAAGGCCTTGGGGCTTGGGCCAAAGGGGTTTTCGTTGGAAGCCAGCTTTATGGCATTTGAAATGCCATACTCCCGTTCAAGCTCTTCCAATGGCTTGCCCGGTGGATATGGAACAAGGCTCTCTATATATTTCGGTACATCGAGAACCACCTCTTTTTTCTCTGTTTCAGCCATCATTTTGTGTATCTTCCTCTTTCACAACTAGCTTATATTCCTCGATTCCAAGTGAATTGTCTGCCTCTATATCTATTACCACCTTGTATCTCTGCTCGAGGCCAAAGAGTTCCGCCCGTTTTTTATTTAAAACGTAAGAGGCCACATGTGGAGGCACGGTCAATACGATCTTACTTCCACTTTTTGTCTTCGGATCTGCAACCGCAGATCTAAGTCGGCGAACATGAGAAAGTGCCAGGATGTCAACAGATCGAACAATTCCCCGCCCATGGCAGACCGGGCAGGCGTGGTAGCTGCCAAGCTCCACGGGAAAACCTATTTTCTGGCGCACAAGGGATAGGATGCCAAATTTTGAAATCCTGGCGATTTCTGTCCTGGCCCTGTCCATTTTTAACTGTTCCCTCATACGTTTTTCAAGTTTCTGGCGGTTTGCCCGGGAACGCATGTCAATGAAGTCTATCACTATTATGCCGCTTAGATCTCTTAATCTAAGCTGACGGGCAATTTCGTCTGCCGCTTCCAGGTTGGTCTTAAGCGCGGTCTCTTCGATGTTCTTTTCCTGAACGCTTTTGCCAGAATTAACGTCAATGGCTACCAATGCCTCGGTGGGCTCAATTACGATGAAACCCCCAGAGGGCAGGCTCACCTTGGTCTGATATATCTGGTCGATCTGCCATTCCAGCCCATATTTTGAAAATATTGGCAGTTCTTCCTGGTAGAGCTTAACAGTGGCAAGCTGGCGCGGTGCAACGATCTTTAAAAATGCCTTTATGTTTTCATAGATTTCCTTGTTATCAACAATGATTTCTCTTACCTCTGCCGTAAGATGGTCCCTCAGAAAGCGGGTTACCACGTCCCTGTCTTCATATATCAGGGCAGGGGCAGGAATGGTGCGGACTTTTTTGAGAATTGCCTTCCAAAGCCGCAAGAGATAGCGAAGATCCTTGCTCAACATGGTCTTGGGGATGCCTTGGGAGGCGGTTCTCACTATCAACCCAACTCCTTCAGGCAATTTGAAGCTTTTCAAAATTTCTTTGAGGCGTTTTCTCTCTTCAGGGTCTTCTATCTTTCTGGAAACTCCAAAGTGATCGGTGCCTGGCATCAAAACCAGATATCTGCCCGGGATTGACAGATAGGTGGTTACGGCAGCGCCTTTTAATGGCGTTTCTTCCTTTACAATCTGCACCAGCACTTCTTGCCCTTTCTTGATTAACTGGGACACATTTTTTTTGTCTTGGGTGTAACCATGGTATTCAGGATGGATCTCACTCAACGGGAGGTAAGCGTTTCTCTTTAATCCTATGTCAACAAAGGCGGCCTGAAGCCCTGGTTCCACGTTGACTACTCTTCCTTTGTAGAGGTTGCCCCTTGTCTGAGCGTGAAGCCTGGTTTCCACCTCGAAGGCCTCTAGTCGCCCATTTTTCACTAAGGCAATGCGGCACTCCTCTGGTGCATCACTGTTGATTATTATCTTGAAGTGTTCTTTTTGTTTAACGCTCTTTTTCGGCATCAATCTTTCCTGGTTGCATACAGGCAGAACCATTCCCGGATGCTAAAAAGTAAAAGGTTTCGTCTTTAAAATTTCTTTTGGTCACACTGCCGCTATCTTCCAGCTGCGTAAGGATTTTTTTAGCCTTTTTTGCCGCCGAAGCAAACAATTTGACTAAATCTTTGTCCCTGAGCGGGCGTCTGGCCAGAACGTTCAGCAACTCGCTTTCCAGCAGCCTGGCATGGCCTTGTTGTATCTTTTTGGCAAAATCTACAACAATTTCCGCTTTAGGACCCAAAATTTCAGCAAATTTTTTCATGGTCTCCATTGGAACGGGCCGGGCCCAATCCACTGCAGGCGGGCGGTCAACAGTGTTCAACTGGATTCTTTCAAGGTCTAAGCGTTCTATCAGGGCTGCCAGTTTCCAAGCCTCTTCTTCGCTATCGTTGATCCCTGCCACCAATAAAATCTCCAGCCAAATCTCCCCACTGAAATCAAGACAAAGCTTTTCCAAACCATCAATGATTTCTGATAATTTGATCCCTGGTGCTGGCCGGTTGATCTTACGGAAAGTCGATTCGTTGGCTGAATCCAGAGATGGCAGCAATATATCGGCTTGGCAAAGATCCCTTCTGACGTCTTCTCTCCACAACAGAGTGCTGTTTGTGAGGACAGTAATGGGCTTGTCTGTGAATTTTTTTGAATAGGCTATTATTTCCCCAAGCCTGGAATGTAAAGTTGGCTCTCCTGATGCAGTGAAAGTTAGGTAGTCAAACTTGACTTTGCCACTGGTGAGTACTTTTTTAAGTTCACCTTTTATGGAATTGGCAGGCCTGTACTCTGCCCGTTCCAAGGTGTACTTGGATGTCGGGCCAATCTCGCAATAAACGCAGTCGAGGTTGCAGCTTTTTTTGGGCAACAAATCGACCCCCAAAGAAAGGCCAAGCCTTCGTGATGGTACTGGACCAAAGCAATATTTCATGGCAAGGTACTTTATATTGAGCTTTTTTTGTGTCAAGGAATTGATATATGGAAGAACAACAGAAAAAAAGTATTGAAAAGTGGACCGGCAAAGATTTTTTTCACGTTGCCATCTTCGTTGTCATAACTTTTGTTTTTTCTGTAAGAGGCGGTCCTATGCCAGAAGCCGCCTGGATTACTATTAGACACATAACCGCTTATCTCTTGTATGGTTTTATAATGGTAATGCTTTTTTTGGGCCTGACAAAAAAAATGCTGAAACTCAATCCCAGCCGGAAAAAGATTATCAAATGGGCCTTTGCCTTGGCAGCAATGTTTTCAGTAAATCAAATGATCCACGAATTTTTTCTGGCTGTGACTGGTCAAAAGGGGCCATGATCGAGTCGGTCAACAGAAGATGGCCTGGCATCATCCTGGCCATGTGCTGTTTTTTCCTGGTGTGTGGGAGCCTGTGGGTCGTGTGGGAATCCCTGGCAGTGAAGGAGGAATTGGCTAGCCTCGTTGCTGCCACTCCAAGCCATAGGTCACAAAACATAATCTTTGATACAAATCTAGTTGATTTGCTTCATGCCTTCTTGCTCCACATGTCTTTGTTGATAGCATCGTTTGCAGTAATTGTTGCGTTGCTATTTTGGAACTATATGAGGACTACTCAACGGTTAAACAGGGCCTTGGCTGTTCAACGCCAGAGCCACGACAGGTACCGTTTCATGACTGAAGGGCCGCCTTCTTTAGGGATGGTCCGGTTTTCCATTGCTGATAAAATCTTTACGGATGCCAACAGGGCAGCCTTGAACATGGTAGGGGCGGCACGGTCTGAATTCGTCTCGAAGCCTATTACGGAATTTATAGTGGAAGAGGACCGCCACTTGATGCAGAGGGGACTCGAAAAGTTAATGGCTGGTGCCAGGAACCTGGAACTGACCGTGAGAATGCCAGGGCCTCATGATGTCGTAAGGGACGTGGAATGGCACATTTCAAGAATCGGCGCGCCAGGTACTCCAGAGGCCATATCCATATTGACTGATGCAACGGAAAAGAAACGGGCTCAGGCAGAAAGGCTTGAAAAGGAAAGACTTCAGGGCGTGCTTGAGATGGCAGGCGCTGCGGCCCATGAATTGAACCAGCCAATGCAGATAATATTGGGGTATGTCACTGTTCTTAGCCAGCGGATTTCAGAGGACGATCCAACTTACAAGTTCGTTAAAAAGATACAACATGAAGCTGAAAAGATGGGCGAAATAGGCCAAAAAATAGCTGCCATCAGTGAATACAAAGTTAAAAAATATGTAGGTGACACCCGCATTATCGATATTGAGGAGGCTTCTAAGTCAGGAATTCCAAATAAAAGGAGGCAGAAGGGTTGAACAATTCAAAAACCAGGCTGGCATTGATAGCTGGAGGCATATCTGCTGAAAGGGAAGTTTCATTGTCAGGGGCCAAGGAAGTGGAAAAGGCCTTGGATTCAGCTAAATACGAAATTTTTAGATATGATCCCAAATATGATCTGAAAAAATTGGTGGCAGACAGCAACAAATTGGATGTTGCCTTCATCCTTCTGCATGGAAGATATGGCGAGGATGGTACTATTCAGGGCATGTTGGATCTCCTTGGTCTCCCGTATCAGGGCTCGGGCGTATTGGGAAGCAGTCTGGCCATGGACAAGCACTTGTCCAAGGTGGTCTACAAGGCCTCAGGAATAGAAACGCCGGCATGGGTCTTGTTGGAAAAGTTGGAAGACCTTGCGGCGGATGAAGTTGCTAGCCGCCTGGGACTTCCAGCCATAGTAAAACCTGCTTGCCAGGGCTCGAGTGTTGGCATGAGCAAGGTAAAAAGCGTTGATGAACTGCAAGGCGCTGTTGAAGAGGCATTTAAGCATGATTCAAAGGTTGTTATCGAGGAGTTCATTGCAGGAAGGGAGCTTACTGCAGGGGTTATTGGAGTATCCGAACTGCAGGCTTTGCCCATTGTAGAGATAATTCCCAAAAAAGGCCACGACTTTTTTGATACCGATGCCAAATACAAAAAAGGTGAATGCGAAGAGATATGTCCGGCAGAATTAGCCGAAGATATTGCCGAAGCTGCAAAAAGGCTTGGTATCAAGGCCCATAGGGCTTTAAACCTGAGCGATTATAGCAGAACAGACCTCATACTGTCTGACGACGGGTCTCTCTACGTGCTCGAGACCAATACCATACCGGGCATGACGCCGACCAGTCTGCTTCCTCAAGCTGCCGAAAAGGCAGGCATTTCATTTTCAAAGCTGTTGGATATGCTGATAGAGTTTGCTTTGCAAAAACGGGTCAGCCTTGTTTGAGCATTGTCTTAAGCTCCTCCACAGTGAGGAGTTTTCCCGTGCTCAATATTTTTCCGTCAATAGCGAGGCCAGGAGTGGAGAGCACCCCTCTGGCTGCGATCTTTCCGATCTCCGTGATCTTTTCCACTTCAGCATCTATGCCAAGCTGTTCAAGGGCCTCTTTGACATTGGATTCAAGGGTTTGACATCTTGGACATCCAGGTCCCATAATTTCTATTTTCATCTCTGTAAGCCTCCATTTACATAATAAAATTGAATAAGTAACCAACAATTATGATGGTCAGAGTGACAATGGTTACAAAGGCGGCAATAAGCTCCTTTTTTAGCACTTGGCTGAGAATCACCATTTCTGGAAAGGAAAGGGCAGTTACTGCCATCATGAAAGCCAGGGTGGTGCCAAGGGGCAGGCCCTTATCCATAAGGGCGTGAACAATGGGTATTATGCCTGCTGCATTACTGTAAAGTGGCACTCCCAGGAGAACTGCAAAGGGCACTGCGACTGGATTGGACGGGCCGGCATATTTCAAAAGAAAATCCTGCGGTACATAGCCGTGAACCAAGGCACCTGCTGCAATACCAGCTAGTACGTAAAGCCAAATCTTGGCCAAAATGTCCTTTACGTAATCCCTGGCATAGTTGATGCGCTCAGGCCAATCCATCTCATGGATCTTTGTGTCTTCGATCCTGATTTCCCACACGTAATCGGCAACATATCGCTCCATGTTGAGTTTGCCAATAACAATCCCTGCAATAATGGCGATCAGAAGGCCTGTAGCGAAATATATGCCCGCAATTTCCCAACCAAACAGGCCAAAGAGCATGATGAGGGCTATTTCATTCACCATTGGTGAAGCGATTAGGAAACTGAATGTCACTCCAAGGGGAATCCCTGCCTCTATGAACCCGATAAACAAAGGGCATGCTGAACACGAGCAAAAAGGGGTAACCACCCCAAGCAGTGCAGAAAGCAGATGGGCAACGTAGATGTTTTTTCCAGCCAGGAACTTTCGCGTTCGTTCTGGAGGGAAAAAGCTTCTGACAATTGCCACTACAAAGATGATTGTGGCAAGGAGAAAAAATATCTTGGTAGTGTCTTCAATGAAAAAGTGCAAGGACTCTGAAATTCGTGTTCCATGCTCCCAGCCAAGCCAAGAATAGACCACCAAGTCAGCAAATATAGAAAAAATCTTGAACATCCTAATCTATTATGTCCCTCGCTGCTCCTTTATTTTATTTATGCTCTAATTAAACTCATAGCTTTATTGCCATACTTGCATATAAAAATGATAGATCCAATTTGGAAGGGCGTGTTGCTTCATGCAGCTTTATCTTGTCTCCTGCTGCCATCGCCTGAAATTGCGCTGCGGTCTACGCCCTTTAGCCTGCTCAAAAGTTTTTTGCACTCTTTATCCCCACCGACCTGTTCCATGACCAGATCAAGGAGCTTCCTGCAGAATGGATCTTCTGGCTTGATTGAATATATGGTCCATGTGCCCTCACGCCTGCTTTCTACAAAGCCAGCGTCTTCGAGCTGTTTCACATGCCTTGAAATAGTAGGTTGAGAAAGCTCAAGGGCATATGTCATTTCGCACACGCAAAGGGGTTTTTTCATGAGCATGGCGAGCAGTTTAAGCCTAGTGCTGTCAGACAGGGCCTTTAATTTGCGAAGTGTGAACTTCAAGTTTCGGGAAACCATAAAAACTATATAGCAATATAGCTATATGTAGTCAAGGCATTTGGAGCCACAGTAATTCATCAAAGGCTATGCAGGACGTTTTTTCTTGGTGAAAATCTTTCTCTGCCCAGGCCACAAGGAAAAGTATGCGTCCCAGCCTTCAGGCAGATCCTCATGGGAACCTATCACTAGGACGCCCGCTGGTGCCAGTTCCCTGGCAATTTTTTTCATGATCCGCAGCTGCAACTCCCTATCGAAATAGGTAAAGGCCAAGTTCCTGCACAGCACCAAGTGAAACGGCGCTTCCGGCAGCGGACGCTTCACGTCGTGAAGCTTGAAATACACGAGCTTCTTGAACTCATCCTTCAAACAGTAAAGCTCCTTGTTCTTTTTTATAAAAGCTTGACGTATCCAATCCTTTGGGAGGTTTCTTAAGACAGCGTGTTTGTAACACGCAATTCTGGCCCGATGCAGAAGGGCAGGGGTTATGTCTGTGGCGAGGATCTTGGCGCCGACACTTGGAAATCTTGGCTCCAACGCCATTTTCCATATTATAGCCAAAGTATATGGCTCTTCGCCTGAAGCGCAGCCTGCACTCCAACAACGAACAAAGCCTTGTGCCCTTTCTGCTAAAATAGGTAAAACTTCGTCCCTTATGCAGTTGAAAATTGCTATATCGCGGTAAAATCTAGTTATAGTGACTGTACAGAGCAAATACAGCCTCTGCCATTCATTTTGATTGGAAAGCAAATATGTTTTGTATTCCTGCACAGTTGCCAGATTGAGCTCTTTGATCCGCCTGTCTATCTTTTTGCATACCTGGCGCCTTACTTTTTTAAATCCCCTCCACCTCATTTTCATTTTGGGTAGCGCCCATTTTAAGAAGAGCACGCAATCACTGTCCTTCAAAGAGGCCTCCTTTGTCTCATACAAAAAATCTCCAAAAGTTGACTTGACCCATGGCGAATTGGCGGATAGTTTTTGGGCAAAGTTTGAGTTTATAGCACTATAATTGTAATTTTTTTAACAATTTTATTATTAAGTTGTAAAGCAAGCTATTGTTTTTCGTTTAGCAAACCATTTAGCTTGTAATAGACAAATTTGTAACGGAGGTAAAAGATGTCATCCAGGGCTAAATTTATCATTTTGGGGTTGGTGGTGCTCTATCTGCTGGTGGCACTCGCTGAATGCAAGACTAGAAAGAAACACGTTGAAATGCCACCTGAAGCCCACAAGGCAGTGGCAGAACATGAAGCTGTCAAGGAGAAGGTTCATGAAAAGATTGCGGGCATAGAAAAAGCTGAAGAGCATGCTGCCCCTGCTGAAGGGAAGTGGGAGGAATTTAAGGTAAAGAAGCTGGTCAAAGAGCGTGAGAGGCTTTTGAGGGAACTCCACAAGAAGGAACAGGAACAAAAAGATCTGGTTAAAAAGTATCAGGCGCTCCTCATGGAGAGGGATGACGAGATTGCCAGACTCAAGGCCAAGCTTTCCAAACTAAAGGCTGCCGCAGCACCAGAAGAGGTCCAAGCTGAACTGGAGGCATGCAAGAAAAAAATAATTGAGCTCGAAAAGGCGCTGACCGAGGCAGAATCTTCCACAGGGCTTTCCAAAGCAAAGGATGAAATAAAGAGACTCCAGGCAGAATTGGCCAAGAAGAACGATGATATCGCAAAATTGAAGGAGACGCTGGCAGCCCAGATAAAACATAATGAAGAGCTGCAAGAGATCGTTGATAAATCTGGTTCTGAGGTGCAGAAGGCCCTTCAGCTCGCGAAAGAGAAAGAGGAAAGGCTCATGGCTGAGCTTGCTTCTGCCAAAAAGCAAATAGCAGAACTTAAAAAACAGCTGGCTTCCAGGGGAGCACCCATGCCCATGATGCAGCCGCTGGTCCAACCCAAGGCTCCGGAAGGTGTAACAGTAGATCTCGAGGCCTTGAAACGCGAGCTCGAAAGAGCCAAGGCACAACTGAAAGCCAAAGAATATACCTTGGAAAAGGCGCGGAAGGAGATGGAGACCTTAAAAGAAGGCATTGAGGAGTTGGGCCAACAGTAGCGTAATTACTTAATTTCAGAATTGAAACGCCCGGTCTTTTGAATAGGCCGGGCTTTTTGTATGGCAATGAACTTGCAGGCTCAGGCGGCCTGTTGGTGATCAGGTAATTACATCAGGCCCGGTTCGCCCAGTCCGCTTCTTGATTTCGGCAATCATGTCTGCGGCCTTTATAAGCGGCTCAAGGGCTTTTTGAACAGGCATGTCATGTTTTGCCGGATCTGGCTCATAATGCTCAATATAAACCCGAAGCGTGGCTCCCACCGTGCCAGTGCCTGAAAGCCTGAATACCAGCCTGGCTTCATTTTCAAAGAATATTCTTATGCCCTGATGTTTGCTCACGTGGCCATCAACTGGATCTTCATAGGAAAAATCGTCTGCAGACTCAATCTTCAAGCCAGCCATCCTCGCATCTTTCAAATGTGGCAGTTTTGTCCGCAAATCATCCATAAGTTTGGCAGCCGTGTCAGGGTCCAGGGCCTCATAGTCATGTCTGGAGTAAAAGTGGCGACCATATTCAAGCCAGTGATGTATAACTATTTTCTCAACGGATTTGCCAGTTACAGCAAGCAAGTTTAGCCAGAAAAGCACAGCCCAAAGACCGTCTTTTTCCCTTATGTGGTCAGAACCAGTTCCAAAGCTCTCTTCACCGCATAGTGTTATTCTGCCAGCATCCAGCAAGTTTCCGAAGAATTTCCAGCCCGTAGGCGTTTCATAGCAGGCTACTCCCAGGTGCCTGGCAACTTTGTCTGCGGCCCTGCTTGTGGGCATCGACCTGGCAATTCCAGCAAGTCCCTTTTTATATCCAGGTACGAGCTTGGCGTTCGCTGCCAGCACTGCCAGGCTGTCACTGGGAGTCACGAAAAAATTTTTTCCAAGGATCATGTTTCTGTCGCCGTCTCCATCTGAGGCAGCGCCAAAGTCAGGCCCATCTTCTGAAAAGAGTTCTTGCACCAGTTCTTTAGCATATTTGAGGTTTGGGTCTGGATGGAAGCCCCCAAAATCTTCGAGCGGTTCACCATGGAGCAGCGTGTCACCAGGTGCTCCCAGGCGCCTAACCAAAATTTCTTTGGCATATGGGCCTGTTACTGCATTCATGGCGTCATACTTCATGCGGAAGCCCTTGGAAAATAGGTCCTTGATCGCATTGAAATCAAAAAGTTTCTCCATGAGATCCGCATAGTCAGAGACTGGATCGATTATTTCAATTTCCGTCTGCTCCACGAACATTTTTCCCATTGTAGAAAGGTCTAAATCGGGAAAGTCTGAGATGAAGTAGCGGTCGATTTTGCTTGCCTCTTGAAATATGCGCTCCGTCAGTTGTTCCGGTGCCGGACCGCCATTTTCGATGTTGAATTTTACTCCAAAATCGCCATCGGGCCCGCCTGGATTGTGGCTTGCAGAAAGGATGATTCCGCCAGAAAGCCCGTGTTTCCTGATGATACAGGAGGCAGCAGGAGTGGAAAGTATGCCATTTTTCCCCACGTACAAGGCAGATGCTCCATTGGCAGCTGCCATTTTTATAATGATCTGGATTGCGTGGCTGTTGTAGAACCTGCCGTCGCCGCCAATGACGAAGGTCTTTCCCTTGGCACCACCAATGGCATTGAAAATGGCCTGTATGAAGTTTTCAAGGTAATGGGGCTGCTGGAAGACTTCTACCTTTTTCCTCAAGCCGGAAGTTCCTGGTTTCTGATCATTGAAAGGTGTGGTCCTTATTTCTCTCATGCCCATGGTTAGGATGCCTCCTGTGAAACAAAGCTTGTCCGCTTGTCCCAATAAATGTAAGCTGATAAGCAATAAAGTTGTTTTTTAATCTTTCCAAGGAGAAAGATAGATGGAAACCCCTAATATCCATACACTAAATGTGAAAAAGATCAAACCTCCCAAAATACCTGTCAAAAACGCTGCATCTTTGGTTCTTTTGGCTTTGGCAGCCATCATCCTATGGAATTCATGGTTCACTGTGGAACCAGAGGAAGTTGGCGTGGTGTTGAGATTTGGCAAATATGTGCGGGAAGCTGCACCAGGACTCAATTTCAAAATGCCTGATCCAATCGAGACAGTGATAAAAGTTCCGGTTCAAAGGCAGCTAAAGGAAGAGTTTGGCTTTAGGACCATAAAGCCTGGGATAAATACCAATTTCAAAAGAAATTACAAAGGTGAATCCCTCATGCTGACTGGCGATTTGAATGTGGCTGTGGTGGAATGGTCAACACAGTATAGAGTACGCGACCCTTACCTTTTTCTTTTCAAGGTAAAGAATATACGTACAACTTTTAGAGATATGAACGAGGCTGTGATGCGGGAAGTTATTGGGGATAGGAGTGTTGACCATATTCTTACGGTGGGACGTCAAGAGATTGCAGAACAAGTAAAGATCAAACTTCAGGAGTTGTGTAATCAGTATGAGACTGGCATATCTGTTGATCAAATCGTGCTTCAGAATGTGACCCCGCCAGATCCGGTGAAGCCCTCCTTTAACGAGGTGAACCAGGCTCAGCAGGAAAGGGAAAAGATGATCAATGAAGCCTTGGCAGAATATAACAGGGTTATTCCAAGGGCAAAGGGCGAGGCGTTGAAGACCATTCAGCAGGCAGAGGGCTATGCTGCAGACAGGATAAATAGGGCCAAGGGAGACGCCGCCTTTTTTGAACAGCTGTTAAAGGCCTATCAACGGGCACCTGAGGTCACACGGAAGCGAATCTACTTGGAGACAATGGAGACCGTGCTACCCAGGGTGGAAAAGAAATATATCTTCGAAAAAGACTTGCGCAGCTTGCTTCCTCTTCTTTCTTTGGACAAGGGGGTGACAAAATGAAATCCCTTTCAGGTGTAATTCTGGCAGTCGTGGTCGCAGCTGTAGTAGTGGCAGGTGGCACATTTTATATTGTTGACGAAACGAAGCAGGTAGTAATAACTCAATTTGGGAAGCCTGTAGGCAAGCCTGTGAAGGAGCCTGGCCTTTATATAAAGTTGCCTTTTGTCCAACAGGCCAACTATTTTGACAAACGCTTTCTTGCCTGGGATGGTGATCCAAACCAGATACCCACAAAAGATAAACGTTTCATCTGGGTGGATACGTATGCCAGATGGAGGATCTCTGACCCACTCCTTTTTTTTCAACGTTTGAGGGATGAGCGAAGGGCCCAGTCAAGGCTCGACGACATCTTGGATGGTGAGACCAGAAATACAGTTGCCAAGCACAGGCTCATAGAACTTGTGAGGACTTCCAATCCTAGGCCAAGGCCTGAATACACTGGTGGAGGAAAGGAGAAAGCCCTAGAGAAGCTTGAACCCATCAAATTTGGCAGGGAGCGTCTCCAGAAAGAGGTTCTCTCCAACGCTCAAAAACGAGTGGCAGACCTTGGGATTGAGATACTCGATTTTAGATTCAAACGCATAAATTATGTAGAAGAGGTCCGCCGTGAGGTCTATGCCCGTATGATTTCTGAAAGGAAGCGCATAGCAGAGCAGTACCGTTCGGAAGGCGCAGGCCAGGCAGCCAAGATTGCCGGCGAAAAAGAACGCGAACTCAAGATAATTACTTCCCAGGCCTATAGAAAGGCTCAGGAAATCAGAGGAAAAGCCGACGCCGAAGCAGCGGATATTTATGCCAAGGCCTATGAAAAAGATAGAAGTTTTTATGATTTCTACCGGACTATGGAAAGCTATAAAAACATACTCGATAATAGATCCATTCTTCTGTTCACCACTGGCCAGGAAGCCTTCAAATACCTAGAGAGTGTGGAAGGAGGAAAATAGGTCTGTGAGGCACGATGGGCGGAAATATGACGAGCTGAGGCCTTTGTCAGTCGAGCGTGGTTTTTTGACCCATGCAGAGGGTTCGGTTTTTATCAAGATGGGTGCAACATGGGTTTTGTGTGCAGTCAGCGTAGAAGAACAGGTGCCATCTTTTCTTGCAGAAACTGGGCTTGGATGGATCACTGCTGAATATTCCATGCTGCCCCGTTCCACAGCTGAACGGATGCCCAGGGAGTCGATGCGTGGAAGGGTGAAGGGGAGGACGTATGAAATACAGCGTCTCATAGGCAGGTCCCTGAGGGCAGTGGTTGACCTGGAACTTTTGGGGCCGAGGACGCTTAGAGTGGATTGCGATGTGATCCAGGCTGACGGTGGCACGAGAACCGCGTCTATCACAGGTGCCTTTCAGGCCCTGAAAGAGGCTGTGGAGTCTTTGATGCAAAGCGGGTTGATTGCTGAAAATCCCATTAAGGATGATTTAGCTGCTGTAAGTTGCGGTATCCTGGACGGCAAGGCACTGTTGGATCTCGATTATGAAGAGGATTCACAGGCGTCTGTGGACGCAAATTTTGTGATAACTGGTAGAGGCATGCTGGTTGAGGTGCAGGCCACTGGCGAAGAAGGTCCTTTTGGGTGGGAGGAGTTCGAAGAATTGGGTCGGCTTGCCAGAAAAGGAGTCAAAGAAATTTTAGAAAACTTGATCTAATCTTAGGTTCTCATCTTCCTAAGGTTTATGTGATTTCCCCTCAGAGCCTTTAGAGTTCTTTTCGTGCGGTTTCCAAGAATCCTGGTACTTGTCACGCTAAAGGCCTCTTCAGGAAAATCCCCTAAACCATCCCCGGCTCTGCGTTATAATTTACCCTCAATTTTCGATTTTCCAGATTCAGTTTATTTTAAAAACTGGCTACTCCTAAACTTTGGACAGAGAATCAAAAATCTATAGGAAAGATAGCCTTTATCAAAAAAGATATTGGATGGTTGGGCAGCGAGTTTGCATTTTTTGCCCGTAGCGACTGTGAGCAATTTCTTGCAGATTCTAGGCGAAGCGTAGCGTCCGGAAGTTGTACTGTTTGAGCCTGCCACAGGCAGGCGAGTTGTGCAACTTCCAGCGAAGTAAGCCTTAGAAGATGCAGAAATGCGAGGTGGAGCCGAAGGGCAAAAATGCAAGCTAAGCTGCCATACCTTTTAGTTAAATAATGGCCATTTAATGACAAAAAGGCATGTGGGCTATTAGTTACCTCGATAATATTTGTAACTATATGCTGTAGAAATATGATTCCAGTGCTACTAGCAGTGTTACATTTTGGATTTACCTGTTTCAGATATTGTATGAACTTTACTACATTTTTTTCCCTGTGTCTGATAAAGCCTAAAATCAGCGTCAAATGCGTTTATCTCTTTCTCTATCTCAAAGTAGCTTTTTCTTTCAGATGAGGTGTGCAACTAGGAAGTAACATTGTCTGTTTGTTGAATGGCCCATTTTTTGCAAACTTTTAGTTGAAATTACAACTTTTAACATCTTTTTTGTAAGTCCAGTGATCATTTTTGTTGATACATGGAATGTTGGTAGAAAACAAGGCTTTTAATCTTGTGTTCTTGATTATGCACTTCAAATGCCTTAGGTCGGCAAACATGCAAGCTGCTTAATCGGGGTTCAAACAAAAAAGCACTTTAGAGTGAGAAAGGAGGTGGATATGAGATTTAAACTTCCAGGGCAAAGTAAATTTTTTACACTTTTTGTTTTGTTGGCAGCTGTAGCGGTTTTTTTTGCCGTTCCTGAGGTGCGGGCAGATGTGTCTGTAGAGCAATTTGCTGCAGAATTTGGCCGGGTTGATTGCTCAGATAGCACTCCATGCCAGGCTGACATGGATGACGATGGTGATGTAGATGGCTTGGATCTCGCGTTGTTGATAAATGGTGAGTATGCAGCAAATGTGTGGATCACCCCATCTCCGATTCAGATTGGAGGCAATCAGAATTTCGATATCTCGATTATGATAGATACGAATAACAAGAACTTAGGTGGTTTTGACATCTATCTCGATTTTGATGCCTCAAAAGTTACAATTGATACTTCCCAAGGTGAAGATCCAGCCTCAGACAGCGGCCAGGGGTTCCACAGGGGCTCAGATGCGGGCAACTATAGTGTCTTGTCGAATGGCAGTGATGTCGCCAACGGCCATTTCAGGCTCGTAGGTGCGTGCGCCGGGCCTTATGTGAACGGTGGTGGTGAACAGCTGGTCATAATTCATTGCAAGACCACCAACGCATTCACATCCGGCACAACGACTCTTTCGCTAAGGGTAAATGATCTTGCCGATGAACTGGCAAGACCTCTGGCAACTGGTTCAGTTACAGGGGCGGATATCGTGTTCAGTCCCTAGTCCAATTTAATCTGTCCATGGACCAGCCATCTTGACAAGCATGTCTTAGGGCAGCTCTGCATCAAGGATCTATGTGTGCGCAATCATTACAAGTGCCTTGATGCTGCTAACATAAAGGGAGGCGTCATGCAACTTTACAGGATAGTTCATGTTTTTGGTTCCGTAGCCAGTATGAATTTTAATGATTGCCCAAAGCTTGATACATCGAAACGGATCAGGCAATTATGCACGGTGGTGATGATTTTGGTTGGGATAGGGATGGCCGCATTGTGGCCTTGTGCCGTCAATGCAGCCGCTCCCTTTGCGGCAATTTGGGCCGATGATGGACAGATGCCGATTTTTCAGGAAGAACGGCCTTTTAGGGAACATGGCAATCTCGCAACCATAAGCTATGTCTGGGATGGGAACCAGATAACGATCAAAGGTGCCAAAAACGAGGTGATCGAATTCAACCTTGTTCTAGAAGGGCACGACTCAGTCGATATCAGCGGCGTTACAGTGAATTTTGATTCTCTCACAGGTCCTAACGGTTACCAGATGAAGACTAGACGTGTAAGTGGTGACGCAATCTTTAACTATGTTGGTCGCCAAATCGAGCTCTTTTTCATTGAGTATCCGCAGTGGAACGGAACTGGAGAGGGTACTGGCGCAAGATATATCGATGCATATCATTTTGCCGATCCTGAATATACACCTTCTGCGCCTTATGAATTTACCTTTGGTGACCTGGCCCTTCCAAAATTCAGACTCGATTACGAAAACCGTATTCGTCCAAACTTTCATAAACATGTGCCAGATATCGCCATACCCATAGAGTTGATCAATCCAGATGATGGCCATAAATTCACTGTCGAACATGGCAAACACCAGGCCATTTGGGCAGACATCTACATTCCGAAAGATGCGCCAGCTGGGATATATACTGGCAACGTTATAGTGAAGATAAACGATGTAACCAATCAAATCATTCCAGTTAGGCTCATGGTGCGCAATTTTACACTTCCAGACGAGAATCAAGAAACGTGGAGCATTATCGATTTGGGATATTTGACAGTACGTTTTTATGGAAGAGACGAATATTACGCACACGAGGAACAGTACTTGCCAGAGGTGCTGGCAAGTTACGAAAACATAATGAAGTTGTCACAAAGGCACAGGATAACCAATTCCGTGAGTAACCTCCCTACCAATCCTTCTATCTGGCAGTGCTGGTCTGAAAACGAAGTCACATATGAAAACACCCAATATTCTGCAACTGAGAAAACGCCTTGTTGGGCACCGGATGATCCAGCAGCCAACTCTGCATGGCTTGATGAACTGGAAGAATGGGTCGAGCCGGTGGTTACTGGCACACTTTTTACGCCAGGGAATGGGTACGAAGGGCCAGGCGAGGGAAGGGGAATGGATTTGATAGGTTTATACACCTACTTCGCTGTGCCAATAAAGGGAGCTGATGAAGCTCAAGGTAACGGTTTCGACGGTGACAAGACCTATCCCCGCACGAAACAGTATCTCATAGATTGGGCGCCATACTGGAATGAATGGATTGCCACGCATGCGCCTCACGCAGAATATTTTTATTACATGATGGACGAGGTTGCTGACATGCTACCCTGGAACAATGCCTTGGCCCAGGCAGTAGACCAGCTTCCGCAAATGCCGGGGCAGCGCAAAATGAAGGTCTTTAGTTCTATCACCATGATAGAAAATGGCAACGAGTACAATCAATTATATCCAGACATAGACATGTGGTATTTGTGCAGCGGTGCATGCAGTGGCAATTGGTCTGACCAGTATCAGGCACTGATACAGGCTGGGCATAGCGGGCTGGTTACCAATGGGTCCTTTCCGGCATTTTCATCCTTTGAAATTGAACAGTCGTACCGCCGTGCAGCAAGCTGGGCAGTGGAAAAATTGGAACCAGGCATGCGCCAATTTTCCTTTATGACAAATCTGTGGGCAAACGATGTCTTTGGCTGGGGAGGAGATGAAAATATTTTTCTCAATTTCTGGGAAGATACGCACACTCATGGAATGAAAGCTGATCCGCCATGGACCGACATACCGGCGATTTACACTGTTGTTGGGAATGGCCAGGGATATGACTCTCATGCCCCGGAAGATCAGGCAGTGAGAGGCTATGAATACCGCAATACTGCTGGATTATTGGTTTATCCCGGTAAGGACGGCTATTTCCCACAACATTCCTATGGCATAAAAGGTGGTTTTGCATCTTTGAGATTGAAGAAGTGGCGGCGCGGTGTGCAAGATGCTCTTTATATCAGGATGGCAAGAAAGGTGAACCCAACCCAGACTGATCAAATTATTCAGCAGATAGCGCCTGAGGTCTTATGGGAATATCAGAATCATCCTGGAGTTCATTCAGACTGGATGGAATTTACCGATCATGCCCCAGGCTTCAGTCTGAACGGAGACGATTATGCCCAGGCTCTAGAACAGCTTTCCCAAATTATAGAGGGTGCGGGCCATATAGTTGATATTGAAAGACCGCAAATAACCCCGAGGATCTTTGTGCCAAAACAAACTGCGAATCCTGAACCATCATACACATTCTATTCAACAGAGGCCGGTACCATAACATATTCAGGTGACTGTTCATCATCTCAAACATATGCGCAAAAAGGACTCAATACCATCACATTCGATCCTCTTCCTGAGGGAACATACAGCAACTGTGTCATTGTGGTGACAGATGCAGCAGGCAATACCTCACCTCAGCTTTTGGTCAGGGAGTTCACCATTGATTTTGATGCCGGTGAGGACTCCTACCGTTCAGACGTAGATGGTAACGGCTATACAAACGTTGTGGATGCCATTCTGGTGCTGCGCAAGGCTGGAGGACTTGATATGAATGGTACGGCTTGGCATGACAGTGCAGTTACGGGCGATGCAAACTGTGATGGAAATGTGAATGAAACAGATGGGTTGTTAATCCTTAGATATTCTGCCGGCCTTGAGATGGAAGGAACGGGATGGTGTGTAACAGGAAACGGTCAGTGACCAAAAGGAATCCTTAATTGCACTTGCTTTGACACCTTTTTGGCATATACTGTGGCTGGCAGCGTTTTGGGCTTGAAAAGGCCCTGTTGCCATATTTCAGCAAACAGGTCTGGCAAGACCTTTGTTTCTTGTCAATCAAGACCCAATGGAGGATGAAATCAACAAGTCCATGAAGGCCATGGTTTTGGTAGCTCAGGGCCAGCCGTTGGTAATGAAAGAGCTTCCGATACCCCAGCCAGGCCCGGATGAAGTTCTGGTCAGGGTGGAGGCATGCGGAGTGTGTCGTACGGATCTGCACGTAGTGGATGGCGAGCTGCCTGAACCAAAGCTTCCGCTTATTCCTGGCCATGAAATCGTTGGCATTGTGGAGGAGTTGGGTGCCAATGCGGGGCATCTGCATGTCGGGCAGAGGGTAGGAGTGCCATGGCTTGGCTCTACTTGTGGAAGGTGTAAATATTGCCTCTCTGGAAGAGAAAATTTGTGTGAGGCTGCGGAATTCACTGGTTATACCAGGGATGGAGGCTATGCAGAATACTGTTTATCAAAGGCCTTATATACGTTTCCCATGGTCAATAGGGGCCCAGCAGTGGAGGCAGCTCCTTGGCTATGTGCTGGTTTAATCGGCTACAGATCCTTTAATTTCACAAGGGATGCAGAAAAATTGGGCCTTTATGGATTTGGTGCAGCAGCTCACATAATCATCCAGGTGGCAGTATATGAAGGAAAAAAAGTGTTTGCCTTTACACGGCCTGGCGATGAGGAGAAACAGGAATTTGCGCGATCTTTGGGGGCAGTGTGGGCAGGCGGTTCTGATGAAATGCCCCCTGAGCCTTTGGATGCAGCCATCATTTTCGCTCCTGTCGGCAAGTTGGTTCCTGCAGCACTGAAGGCCTTAGACAAAGGCGGGATGTTGGTCCTGGCAGGCATCTATATGAGCGAAATACCGCCAATGCCATATGAAATTTTGTGGTGGGAGCGAACCATCCAGTCTGTTGCCAACCTCACCAGGCGTGACGGCATTGAATTTTTGTCGTTGGCGCCCAAAATCCCTATAGTCACAGAAATCACCATTTACGATCTGGAACAGGCGAATGAGGCACTTGATGATTTGAGAATGGGCAGGATTAGAGGAGCCGCAGTTCTCAAACCTTGAAGCCCCTTCTAAAAATTGCAAAATAGAACACCATAACGTAGATTCTCCAGAGCGTGTATTAAACGCGCTAAAGGAACGAAAACGTATCAATCGAGAGGAGGCAATCTGTGTTTATACGTCCATCATATGTAGATAAGGCTGAAAAACAGAAGATATTGGAAAGACTGTGGGAAAAGGATCCTTCTTTGTGGTCAGAAGATCCAAAGGAACAGGAGGCGATCTCTAACCGCATGGGCTGGCTAGATCTGTTCCCAACGATGAAGTCAAAATTGCCAGAAATAAAGGCCTTTGCCGAGGAGATCAGGAATGAAGGCATCGAGAGGGTCGTCTTACTGGGAATGGGGGGATCAAGCCTTTGTCCTCTAGTTTTGAGTAAGATTTTCGGTAGCGCCCCAGGATATCCCAAGCTTGAGGTGCTCGATACCACAGATCCTGAAGAGATCGACAAGGTCGAAAAAGAGAATGACTGGCAAAAGACTCTTTTTATCTTTGCTAGCAAATCAGGCACCACCGTGGAGCCCAATGCGCAATTCAACTACTTCTGGCCCGTGCTTGAAGAAAGCGTGGACAACGCTGGCGATCATTTTATTGCCATAACGGATCCAGGCACTCCCCTCGAAAAACTGGCAAAGGAAAAGGGTTTTAGAAGGATATTCTTGAATATGCCAGATATCGGCGGAAGATATGCGGCATTGTCCTATTTTGGACTGGTGCCAGCAGCCTTGCTCGGTATAGACATTGAAAAACTCCTTTTGCAAGGGGAAAAGATGGCCGCCGATTGCGCCCCAGATGTCGACTGGGACGAGAACCCTGGATGCAAGCTTGGGGAATTTTTGGGCGAATATGGCATGCAGAGCAAGGATAAATTGAGCCTACTGGCTGACCGGCCCTTTGAATCCTTCGGCCTTTGGCTTGAACAGCTAATAGCCGAAAGCACCGGCAAAGAGACCAGGGGCATAGTGCCAGTGGTGGGCGAATCCACGGGTATTCCAGGTTTTTACGGCGGTGAGCGCATATTTGCATATTTCAAAAATGTCAATTTGACAGAAGAAGAAACTTATCAGCCCTTTATCAAAGAGCTGAGAGAGGCAGATTTTCCAGTATATGAAATTTCTCTGAGTGATCCATACGACCTAGGAGGCCAGTTCTTTCTTTGGGAAATGGCCACGGCCTTGGCTTCTGTGTTTATTGGTGTAAACCCGTTTAACGAGCCAGATGTCAAGGTGGCAAAGGAGAAGACCAGGGAAATAATAGAGATATACCAGAAAGAAAAGCGGATGCCTGTAAAATTCTGGGTGGACGCGCAATCAAACATAAACTTCGCTACCTCAAAACTGGTGGCAGCATCCATGAAGAGCCTGGCAAGGGCCTTGCGTGACATGCTCTACGTGATTCCGTCCTGGGGCTATGTGGGCTTTCTCCCCTATCTTCCTTACGATCCCAAGGTGGAGGAAATAATAGGAGAGATGCGCCATTTGGTGAGACAGGAACGCGGCTGTGCCACCACAATGGGTTTCGGCCCCCGCTACCTCCATTCCACGGGCCAGATTCACAAAGGGGGTCCAATGTCGGTGGGCTTCATAATCTTTACCAGGAAGAGGGCCAAGGATTATCCTCCTGTGCCTGGCTTTGATATGTCGTTTTGGCACATACAATTTGCCCAGGCAGTTGGAGATTTCAAGGCCATTGACCATGAAAACAGGCGTGTAATCCACGTGCATCTTCCTCAGGATTACATCCTTGGGCTGGCTTCATTCAGCAAGGTTCTTTCCAGGGCGGTGAAACTTTAGGAATTGGGGAAAGGCAGGACTGCAGCCTTGATGGTAGCCCAGACAAGAGTACGGTTAGTGCTCATCGTATTCCTTTTGATCGTGCTTATGACAGGAGGCATTGTGGGCTACATGGTGATAGAGGATTGGAGTTTTCTCGACTCCGTTTATATGACAGTGATCTCACTCACCACGGTAGGTTATGGGGAGGTGCATCCCCTAACACCTTCAGGCAGGGTGTTTACAGTCTTTTTGCTGCTCACAGGCCTTGGTCTAGTATCCTATTCTGTGAGCTTGTTGGCACAAGCAGCCCTTGAAGGCCATATAAAGGGTATCTGGGGTAGAAGAAAGATGGATAAGGAAATCAGTAAACTGCGTTATCACTATATAATCTGCGGATATGGCCGTATAGGCCGCACCATTGCCAAGGCCGTTCGGAACCGTGGCCTACCAGTTGTTATTGTGGAAAATGATCCGGAGATACAACAGGAGATAGAAAAAGATGGGTTTCTTTACATACCAGGGGATGCCACCCATGATGAAACCCTCAAGCAGGCTGGGGTGGAAAGGGCAAGGGGGGTAATCTGCGTGCTGCCCACTGATCCCAAGAATGTATATGCCACCTTGACTGCCAGATCCCTCAATCCAGGATTGATCATAGTGGCCAGGGCAGATGATGCCAATGCAGAGCAAAAAATGATTCAGGCAGGGGCAGACAAAGTGATTTCTCCTTATGAAATCGGCGCAAGGAGAATGGCCCTTGCCATTTTGCAGCCCACTGTAACAGAATTTTTGGATCTTGCCGTGCATGCCACAGGCTTCAACCTCCAGATAGAGCAGATAGAAATAAAGGAAGGTTCCTATCTTGATGGCTTGAGCCTTCAGCAGGCCTCGCTTCGCCAAAAAACTGGTGCATCTGTTCTGGCAGTCCAAAGGGAAGACAAGGAAATGGTGGTGAGCCCACCGCCAGATTTCGTGCTCAGAGCAGGCGATATTATCGTGGCCTTGGGAAGCGCCAAGGCACTTCAAAGCTTGAACGAATATGCCTCCAAGTCTGGCAGTGGTTAATCAAGCTGTTTCAATAAATATTGAGCCAATGCTTCATGGTTTGGAACTATGTCATCAGCCTCTTTCAGGTGTTCAGGTGACAATGTGGTGGTCAGGGCTACACACCGGAGATTTGCAGCCTTAGCTGCCTTTACACCCGCAGGAGCGTTTTCAACCACCAAGGTGTGTGAAGGGTTAGAGTTGAGCGCAGACAAAGCGGCAAGATATGGATCTGGATGAGGTTTACGCCTTTTGACTTCGTCACCGGTCACTACACAGTGCATGAAATCTAAAATCTGGCTTGGCAGCACCCTATCCAACACTTCTCTATGAGAACTAGTGACCAAAGACATGGTCCAGCCCATTGCCCTAAGTTCTTCAAGAAGGTCATGCACCCCTTCGTATGGTTTTACATGGGGCTGGTATTTTTCAGAAAATATCTCCCGTTGCCTTGAAAAGAGCCTGTGAAAACCTGCCTCATCCATTGGGCAGCCATTTTCACAAAAAATTCTCACTGCTGTTTCAGGCTCAATGGCTCCTTCATGCAAATAGATAAGTTCTGCGGGCACGCTCAGGCCTATTTCAGACAAGGCCTCTTGCCACGCCTTCACATGGTAGGGCATGGAATCGAGTAAAACACCGTCCATATCGAACAGGACCGCCCTGGAAGATCTTTGTTCAAGCCTTTTCTCATTCATTTGTGTAATATAGTTTTGGATAAATTCTTATGGATCCAAATAACACTAAGTCACATCTCGTTCCAGTGCAACATGAGGCAGTGCCATGGCCACAGGCCTCTGATTGGTCCTTGGTGCTAACGGCGCGCAATATCCCTAATTGGCTTGTCAGGGCAGATTCGGGCTATATGGTTATGGTGCCTTCCATTCTTGAGAAAGAGGCCAAACGGGAAGTCAGACTCTACATCCAAGAAAACCATGCAGATTCTCCGGATCTTTCAGCGCCTTTTAAGCCCAGATATATCAAACAAAGCCTCTGGACAATATCAATGGCCTCAGCATCCATGGCCATTTTTTTCAGGCCTGAAATCAGGCAGAAGGCCCTGGATGCAGGTGCAGCAGATGCAGGCAAAATAGTTTCAGGCGAATGGTGGCGGTGCTTTACAGCCCTCATGCTGCATGCCGATCCTGCACATTTCCTTGGCAACGTCATGATTGGAGGCCTTATTGTCGCCTGGCTCATTGAGGAAAGCAGTCCAAGCACAGCCTGGTTTTTGACCATTATGGCCGGTTTCATGGGAAACTTGCTCAATGCCGTTTTGCATGATCAAAATCACATTTCCATAGGGGCTTCCACCGCCGTCTTTGGAGCCCTTGGTTCGCTGATTGCCATTCGCGCCATCAGGATGAGGAAAGAGGGTTTAAGTGCGATAGGAAGGCCCTTGGGCGCGGGGGCAGCACTTCTTGCCATGCTTGGAACCGGTGGTGGAAACACTGACCTCACGGCCCACCTCTTTGGCTTCACCTCTGGCCTCTTTCTCGGATTGACTCTATACAGGTTCTTGGTCTCACATATTGCAAAATATAGAGGTCTGGAATATCTGTTTGGGTTAACAACACCTTTGATGATGCTTTTGTCCTGGGGTTTGGCCCTTGTACCTTGACACTAAAGCCAAATCTTGTTATTCACAGCCTGCTTTGTGGCTAATAGGTATGGTAAACATAAATGCAATTTTTACAGGCGCGTAGCTCAGGGGGAGAGCGCTACCTTGACGCGGTAGAAGTCGGCGGTTCGATCCCGCCCGCGCCTACCACTTTGGTCCTAAGGCATCTTCTGCCCGCGTGGGATTGGAAGGTGCCTTTTTTGCGTTTAGGAAAGGGATATGAATAAGAGCGTGGGCATTGACGTAGTTAAAGTAACCATGGCTGATGGAAGCGTAGAAGAGGTTCCAAAAGGTATGTCTATCTATGAGATTCTGGCAAAAAAAATGGGCAAGAAGGCCCTCAGGGACGTAGTCTTGGCAAAGGTGGATGGCGAGTTGAAAGACCTTTCCTCTATTGTTGACAGGGATTGTTCCATCGAGCCAGTATACAAAAACGATCCTGAGGCCTTGGAAACTCTTCGCCATTCGACTGCCCACATAATGGCTGAGGCGGTAAAGGAACTCTTCCCTGATGCAAAAGTGGCTATTGGCCCGGCTATAGAACAAGGTTTTTATTACGATTTCGATTACAAGAGGCCTTTTACGCCTGATGATCTAAAGAAGATCGAATCCAAGATGAAGCGTATCATTAAAAAAGCTGTCCGTTTCGAACGGAAAGAAATGCCCATTTCAGAGGCCAAGGCCCATTTTGCATCGAAAAATGAGACGTACAAGGTAGAGTTACTTGATGACCTTGAAAAGGAAGGGGAAAAGAGCGTTTCAATTTATTCCCAGGATGGTTTTGAAGACCTTTGTCGTGGTCCCCATATCCCGCATTCCGGTTACGTAAAGGCCTTCAAACTCACAGGTGTGGCTGGCGCCTATTGGCGTGGAGACGAGTCTCAGCCAATGTTGCAGCGCATTTATGGCACGGCCTTTTTTTCAAAGGATGAGTTGAAAGAATATTTGGAGCGTCTGGAAGAGGCCAAAAGAAGGGATCACAGGCGCATAGGCAGGGAGCTTGATCTATTTTCAATCCAAGAAGATGTGGGGCCTGGGCTGGTGCTGTGGCATCCCAAGGGCAGTGCAGTGCGGAAAGCAATTGAAGATTTTTGGCGTAAGGCCCACCACGAGCGCGGCTACGAAATGCTGTTTACGCCCCATATAGCAAAACGCGAGCTTTGGAAAAAGAGTGGCCATCTCGATTTCTATGCAGAAAATATGTATGCACCCATGCAGATAGACGAGGTGGAATACCAGATTAAGCCTATGAATTGCCCTTTCCATATCGCCATATACAATTCAAGGCGCAGAAGCTACAGGGAGCTACCGTTGAGATGGTGTGAACTGGGCACTGTTTATCGTTACGAGCGCACTGGTACACTTCACGGTCTTATGAGGGTCAGGGGCTTCACCCAGGATGACGCCCATGTATTCTGCCGCATAGATCAGCTTGACACCGAAATTCATGATATACTCGATATGACCCTCTACGTGCTGAGGGTTTTTGGCTTTGACCGTTATGATATTTACCTCTCCACCCGGCCGGACAAATATGTGGGCTCTGAAGAAAATTGGGAAAGGGCGACAAATGCGCTCAAGCAGGCGTTGGAAGCGCAGGGCCTTGATTATGAAATAGATCCAGGTGAAGGGGTTTTTTACGGCCCCAAGATAGATATCAAGATCAAGGATTGCCTTGACCGTTCCTGGCAATGTTCCACCATTCAGGTGGACTTTAACCTTCCTGAACGTTTTGACGTTAAATATATTGGGGAAGACAGCCAGCCCCATGTGCCCATAATGATCCACAGGGCCTTGTTGGGCTCATTGGAGCGTTTTTTCGGGGTGCTCATTGAGCACTATGCTGGGGCGTTTCCGCTATGGCTTGCACCTATACAGGCGACGGTGCTAACGGTCACCAACAGACAGGACGAATGGGCTGCTGAAGTGCTGCAGCAGCTGAAAGCCGCTGGTCTGAGGGCACAGGCCGACCTCAGGAATGAAAAACTCGGCAAGAAAATAAGAGAGGCCCAGCTTGAAAAGATACCATATATGATAATAGTGGGTGATAAAGAGGTCGAAGACCGCAAGATAAGCCCCAGGAAGAGAAGTGGAGAACAGCTTGCAACCTGCAGCGTAGACGAGTTTATAAATATGGCAAAAGATGAGATAGAAAGTGTTTTTTCCCAGGCCCAAGGCGGCCGCAAATAAAACAAGGAGGTGTAAAGATCGCCAAGGCACAGCAAATCAATGTCAATGAGAGGATAAGGGCCAGTGAGGTAAGGCTTATCGATGAAGACGGCACGCAGTTGGGAGTGATGCCGATCAGGGAGGCCCTAGCCCGCGCAGAAGAACGCGGGCTTGACCTGGTGGAAGTGGCACCACATGCAAAACCACCTGTCTGCCGTATCATGGATTACGGCAAATACAAATATGAGCAGTCCAAAAAGGCTCAGGAGGCAAAGAAGAAGCAGACCTTTATCCAGGTCAAAGAGATCAAGATGCGTCCGCGCACCGACGTGCACGATCTCAATGTCAAAAAGAAAAAAATCAGGCAGTTTCTGGAAGCAGGCAACAAAGTCAAAGTAACAGTCCGTTTCAGGGGTAGGGAGATTGTGCATTCGGCTCAAGGCGCCGAAGTGCTCAAGAAGATAGCAGAGGAAATGTCTGATATTGCAGTGCCTGAACATATGGCCACAATGGAAGGCCGCACCATGAATATGATCTTGGCTCCCAAAAAGGATTGACCTCAGCCCCATTAAGGGGTAAATCTCTTCGGTTACCAGCTTTCGATTACAAAAGAGGCGCATACTGTCCTCTTTGCTAAAAGAGCTGCCTTAAAGATTTGGAATTTTGCTCAATAACAAGGTGCATGTAAAATGACTGTAATGTAACGCCTTTTTAGGGCAAAAGGCCGATTTTAGAGGTGGCCGAATGTGTTGATAAAAGGAGCGAACAATGCCTAAGATCAAAACAAAAAGGTCTGCTGCCAAACGGTTCAAAGTAACTGGCTCAGGCAAGATCATGTTTAGGAAGCCGGGGAAAAGTCACATTTTGACCAAGAAGACCAGAAAGAGGAAACGCAATCTCAGAAAACCTGGAATCTTGTCTGATGCAATGATGAAGCAGATAAAGAGGATGATGCCAGGAATTTGATTTTTACTCAAAAACGTAATCAGACAAAAAATTTTTGAGAAGGAGTTTTATCAGAAATGCCAAGGGTAAAAAGGGGCTTTAAGGCCCGGAGAAGAAGGAAAAAGGTGCTTAAGCTGGCCCGTGGTTACTGGGGGGCCAGGCATAGATGCTTCAAACAGGCAAAAGAAACGGTTGAGCGGGGCCTGTGCTATGCCTTCAGAGACAGGCGTCAGAAGAAGCGTTTGTACAGGCGACTCTGGATTGCAAGGATCAACGCCGCATGCCGCCTGAACGGCCTTTCATACAGCAAATTCATGGGGGGACTCAAAAAGGCAGGCGTGGATCTGAACCGCAAGGTGCTGGCAGACTTGGCGGTTACCGATCCAAAGGCCTTTACTGCCATAGCCGAGAAGGCCAAGTCAGCTCTGTAAAGTCATGGAGGAAAAGCTCCATGCCATAAGGGAAGAGGCTCTTAAAGCGATTGAACAGGCCTCGAGCCCTGAGGCATTGGATCAAATCAGAATAAAGTATCTGGGCCGCAAAGGGGTGGTAACTCAGATATTGAAAGGCCTTGGTAAGCTGGCTCCTGAAGAGAGGCCAAAGGTCGGCAAACTTGCCAATGAAGTCAAAAAGGGGCTCGAAAAGGCATTAACAGCGAAAAAAGGAGCGCTTGAAAAGGCTGCACCCGATGAGCGGCTTGTTACTGGATTTGATCCAACGCTGCCTGGCCGCCGGTTGCCATATGGTTCTTTGCATCCTATCACCCAAGTGATGGATGAGATCACGTCGGTGTTCATACGAATGGGCTTCAGTGTGGAGGAGGGGCCTGAGATCGAACTAGATTATTACAATTTCGAGGCCCTCAATATCCCCCCGGATCATCCCGCCAGGGATATGCAGGATACCTTCTATGTAGACGACAAGGTACTGCTTCGTACCCATACGTCACCAATCCAGGTCAGGACAATGGAGAAACGGCAGCCACCCTTGCGCATAATAGCGCCGGGAAAGGTCTACCGTTGCGATTCTGATGTTACTCATACACCCATGTTTCATCAGGTCGAAGGCCTGATGGTGGACAGCGACGTTTCTTTCGCAGACCTGAAGGGCGTCCTCACCCTGTTCGTGCACGAGATATTTGATCCTGAAACCTCTGTGCGTTTCAGGCCCAGCTTTTTCCCTTTCACCGAACCAAGCGCTGAGGTTGACATTCAATGCGTGATGTGCAGAGGGAAAGGTTGCCGCGTGTGTTCTCAGACCGGTTGGCTTGAAGTGCTGGGTGCAGGTATGGTTCATCCTGCTGTGTTCCGCCACGTTGGATATGACACAGAAAGATATACTGGATTTGCCTTTGGCCTTGGAGTGGAAAGGATTGCAATGTTGAAATATGGAATTGATGATATCCGCCTCTTTTATGAAAACGATATAGGCTTTTTGTCTCAATTTTGAACAGGAAAAGATGCTAGTATTAACCTCGTGGCTTAAGGAATTCGTACCCACCTGCAATGTTTCGGTTGAGGAATTGGCTGCCCGTTTGACCCTTGCCGGCCTGGAGGTGGAGGGTATCGAACCCGCATATCCTTGGCTGCAAAGCAGCGTTGCAGCAAAAATTGTTCAAGTAAAGCCCCATCCTGAGGTGCAAGGGTTGACAATTTGCCTTTTAGACATTGGTAAAAATGAACTAGTCGAGGTGGTCTGCGGGGCTCCAAACGTCAAAGCCGGTATGATTGCTCCCTATGTTCCGCCAGGAACCACACTTCCAGATGGACACGAAGTGGCGGATGTAAAGGTCCATGGATTCCCTTCAAGAGGCATGCTCTGCTCAGAATTCGAATTGGCAGTGGGAGACAGCCACGAAGGCATATTGGAACTCGATGGGGATATAAAACCGGGAACCAGCCTCGAGGAGGTGTTAGGCCTTGAAGACCATGTGCTTGAAATAGGCATAACGCCTAACAGGGCAGACTGCCTGAGCATTCTAGGGGTAGCAAGAGAGGCCTCTGCCATACTCGATGCACCGCTCGAACCCAAATCGTATGATATGCCGCCATCCATAGGAGGGGAGGCGAAATCGGTACCCATAATCATTGAAAAACCAGATCTGTGTCGCCGTTATGCCGGCGCTGTGATGCAGGGAGTTGAAATCACTCCTTCGCCGCACTGGATGAGAAGGCGCCTGGTAGCTTGTTCCGTAAGGCCCATCAACAACATCGTGGACATTACGAATTATATACTCCTAGAAATGGGGCAGCCACTTCACGCCTTTGATCTATCCAAGCTTCACGGTCCTGAAATCAGGGTGAGATGTGCTAAGCCAGGCGAAAAGCTGGAGACATTGGATGGCAAGGAACGCGAGCTTTCCCCAGATATGCTGGTGATCGCCGATGCAGATCGTCCTGTGGCAGTGGCAGGGGTGATGGGTGGCGCAAATAGCGAAGTTGACGGCAATACAAAGGAGATACTACTTGAGAGCGCCTGGTTTGCGCCATTCCAGGTCAGGCGGACAGCAAAAGCCCTAAAACTCTCCACTGAGGCCTCTTACAGGTTTGAAAGAGGCATTGATCCAGAAGGTGTCCTGCCAGCCCTGACGAGTGCTGCACACCTGGTTCATCAACTTACAGGCGCGCGTCTGGCAGCTCCTGTGGTTGATGAATATCCACGCCCCTATGAACCAAGAAGAGTGGCCATTAGGCCTGCTAGGGCTAACAAAGTGCTGGGGCTTGATCTTGGAGCCGAGGCGATAGCCAGTTTGATATCCAAGGTTGGAGTAAACCTTGAAAATCAAAATCAAGCCAAAATAGAAGGCGTTGTACCATCTTACCGAATGGACCTGGTGGAAGAGATAGACCTGATTGAAGAGGTGGCCAGGCTTCACGGTTTCCACAAGATCCCCACCAAACTTCCCAGGGCAGAAATTGGCGCCCGCCCTCCAAAGAAGATATGGATGCTCAAGGCAAGGGTGCGCCAGATATTGAATGGAAATTCTTATGTTGAAGCCATTTCTTACAGCTTCATAGCTCCAAATGACATTGCGGTGTTGAAGCTGCCAAAGGGTGATCCCAGGAACTGCTACGTCAAGATCATGAATCCTCTAACTGAGGAACAATCCATAATGCGGACTCACATTTTGCCATCTTTGCTCATGGCTGTGGCAAGGAATCAGGCAAGGAGAAACCTGGACGTTGCACTGTTTGAGATGGGGAAGGTCTTTATTGCAGCAGAACAGGAGGAGCTGCCCAAAGAGGAAGAACGATTGGGTGTTATCTTGTCTGGTTCTAGGTTTCCTGTTTCATGGGCTTGGCCGAAACGAAGAGCAGACTTTTTTGATTTGAAAGGGGCTGTGGAAGAGTTGATGGACGCTGTGGGTGTGGAAAAAGCCCGCTTTGAGCTGGGAACCCCAGATGATCCCTATTATAAGCCTGGAAGTTCCGTGAGGATCGTGGTTGATTCCAAGGTTATTGGCACCATGGGTGAAGTACGCCCAGAGGTGCTGAAGTATTTTGAGATTACAGGCCCTGTTTATGGTGCAGACATTTCCCTTGATGAACTTAAACTACTTTGCACCACGGAAAAGGCATTCAAGCAATTACCCAAATATCCAGCTGCAGAGCGTGATGCAGCGGTTATTGTGGATGCTGATATTCCAGCCATCCAACTGCTTGACTTTGTTAACGAACAAAGAGTAAAGTTCTTGGAAAGTGTCGTGATCTTCGACCTCTATCAAGGCAAACCTATTCCAAAGGGGAAAAAGAGTATAGGAATAAGGTTTAGATACAGGGCGTTGGATCACACTTTGACCGAGGAAGAGATTGCGGCTGTGCATGAGCCGTTGATAGAGAATTTGCTCAAACGATTTAGAGGGGAGTTGAGAAAGTAAAATGGGCGCTCTTACTAAAAGGGAATTGGCAGAGCGGATAAGTGAGGAATTGGGATTTTCCATCAGGATGAGTGCCAGCCTGGTAGACGAGTTTTTTCACCAGATTATACGTGCTTTGTATAATGGCGAGAAGGTGAAAATGGTAAGGTTTGGCATATTGGAGCCTGTATTTAAACAAGCGAGGCGGGGCACCAGTCCGATTACTAGAGAGCCTATAGAAATTCCTGCAAAGAGAACCGTGGTGTTCAAGCCGAGCAAAACCCTCAAGGGAATGGTAAATAGTGCGTCAGCAGGGGAAATACTATCGAATAGGTGAGGCCAGCCGGGTTACCGGAGTAGAACCCCATGTGCTAAGATATTGGGAAAAGGAATTTCGGGAAATACGGCCTCACAGGGTTGGACGTCAACGCCTTTACAGGGAAGCAGACCTAGAGGTCATAAAGAAGATTAAGGCCCTCCTTTATGACGAGGGCATGACTATTGCCGGTGCTAAAAAAAAGCTCCGCAATACAGGCAGAATAAAAGGCGATTTGCCTCGCAAAAAGACCGCAGAAGTTGCTCCTATCCTGCATCAAATACAACATGAATTAAAGACCATACTGGAGATTTTGGACAGACCTAAGTGATGGATGCCGAACGCTTTGAAAGGCTCAAAAAGTTGAGGGAAAGAATTGACCGTATTGACCAGGAACTGGTCAAACTCCTTCAGGAACGCATGGAGATTGCCGTGACCATTGGTCAGATGAAGGCGGAAGCATGTCAGCAGCCCCTGGATGTCACCCGGGAGAGGGAGGTGATCTCAAATATCCTGAAGCAGAATCAAAACAAATTTCCGCCAGACGGGCTTAGAGTGATATTTGGGGAGATAATATCGGCTTGTAGAAACGCCCAGCGTCCAGCCCGGGTGGGCTATTTGGGGCCAGAGACCACCTTCACCCATATGGCAGCGGCAAAGTTCTTTGGCCACGCGCCCGAGTTTATTCCAATGGGTAATATCACAGAGGTCTTTGAGGAGGTTGAGCGCAGAAGAGCCGACTTCGGTGTTGTGCCTGTGGAAAACTCTGTGGAAGGCACTGTAGCCCTAACCCTCGATGGTTTGCATGACTTCAAGGTAAAACTCTGTGGTGAAATATATTTGCCGATTTCCCACGACCTGATAAGCCAGAGCGGCAGGGTGGACAAAATAAAGCGCATACTGTCTCATCCCCACGCCTTGGCTCAGTGCAGAGGCTGGCTTCAGAGGCACCTGCCAGCTGTTCCTACGGAAGAAGTGGTTAGTACCGCCCAGGCAGCAAGATGGGCTTCGGTCGATCCTTCTGTGGCAGCAATTGCCAGCCCCATGGCAGCTAGGACCTATAATCTTCAGGTTGTTGCCAAAAGTATCGAAGATTTTGCAGGCAACACCACTCGTTTTCTCGTATTGGGACAGCAATGCCCACGTCCCAGCGGCAATGACAAGACCTCCCTCTTGTTAAGCCTTGAAGACAGGCCTGGATCCTTGTTCAGGCTACTGGAACCCTTGGCTGAACGGGAAGTGAACCTTACCAAGATACAGTCGAGGCCTGTGAAGGATGAACCTTGGCGCTATCTCTTTTATGTAGACATTGCAGGCCACATTGAGGATCAAAAGGTCAAAGAAGGAGTGGAAGCCATAAGAGAAGGGTGCACGTTTCTCAAATGGCTTGGCTCTTACCCCAAGGGTGAAATGGTCAACGGCTAGTCCGCTAGCACAGTTACTGCTTTTGGGGTTCTGCTTCCTTTGCTTCTATGTTTTTAGACAAGTTTTCAATTTTATATCTAACATAATCTAGGAGCTGGGAATCTGGAGCCAAGGTCAAATATTGATTGTAGGCATCAACAGCAGCCTGACCGTTATCCCTGGCGCTTTCCACCCTACCGAGATCAAGGTAGGCCACAGCCTCAAAACCATCCTTCTTTTCTGCCGCCTTCCTATACGCATCTGCTGCTTCGTTCAGGTTTGTTTGCCTTTCACTGATATAACCAAGCCCCATTGTGGCAGACGTACCAAGGGGCCCATCCAGTTTGGCAGTGGCTGATTTAAAAGCGGCCTTTGCCTTGTCTAAATTTCCGCTTTCCCTCAACTCGGCAGCCAAGAGCAACTGAGCCTGCCTTCCGGCATAGGAATTGCCATTTTCCTTGATCAGTTTTTCCAATGCATTGATCTTATCTTGGCTGTTTTGCAAGCGCATGGCCTGACCAAGTAAGGCAGCAGCACTGGCCTGCTGTCTCTTCGAATAGGTGGAATAGCCTGACCAAAGCGCCACTCCCAAAACGATTATCAAAATTGCAGAGATGATCTCTCTGGCGTGCCTTTCCAAAAACTCTTTTGCCCAAGGGGGCAGCGATGCTAGTAGCTCGTCTTTGAGGCCTTCCCAGCCTTCTTTTGGTGCTTCGCTCTCCTGAGGAATAGTTTTTTCGGCCATTTTATCTAACTATCCTTTCTTTCCAAAAAAATCGCTCCATTTGAATATCAATGGTTCAGCGTCTTCTCTTAACACGGCATGATCCACTATGGAACCAATAAAAAGTGTGTGATCCCCGGCTTCGCATGTGGATTGGAGTTCACATTCGATGTATGCAGAGGCTTGATCCAGCACAGGTGAACCTTTAAGGGCATTAGTATAAGTATAACCCTTGAATTTGTTTGTCTTCCGACCGCTTTTGAAGCCAAAGTGTTTGGCAAGATCCATGGCATCTACTGGGATGGTATTTATGCAAAAATAGCCTGAGTCCTTGATGAGCCCATATGTATAGCGGGGTGGGGCAATTGCCACTGCCAGAAGGGGTGGTTTGAATGAGACCTGGGTAACCCAAGCTGCAGTCATACCATTTATGGTGTCACCCTTTCTCACAGTGATGATATAGACTCCCGTTGGAATGGCCTTAGTGATAAAGTCTTGCACCAGGGAACCCTCCTAATTAAATTTTAAATGGACACCCAAACAAATTGTTTGGACAGCGTTGATTATACTCAATAGCGTTCCTGTGTCAAAAAGCTATTGACATGGGCCGCAAAATAGTTCATACGTATGCCGGTGTTTGTGGCGGTGTAGCTCAGTTGGTTAGAGCATGCGGCTCATATCCGCAGCGTCCGGGGTTCAAGTCCCTGCACCGCCACCATTTATTTGCTGCCCATTGTCCATTCCTCCTGAAAAATCCATAAAAGGCAAGACATTATGAAATTTTTTATTACAGTTATTGGGTTGGTCTTGGTGGTTGAAGGTCTGCCATATTTTGCTTTTCCTGAAAAGATGCAGGAGATGCTGGCAAAAATCGAGCAAATGGACCCAGCTCAGTTGAGAATCATGGGACTGATAAGCATGATCATTGGTCTTGTTTTATGCTATCTTGTTCAAAGAACCCCTTGGTTTCAATAATGAACGAGTTCAACCTTGATGCATACGATTATGACCTACCTCAGGATCTCATAGCACAGCGCCCTGTACCTGAGCGGGATAAATCGCGCCTTCTCGTTCTCGATCGGAATAGGGGCGTCATTTCCCATCATTCATTTTTTGAACTTCCTAATTTTTTGAGGCCTGGGGATTGCCTCGTGTTGAATGACAGCAAGGTGTTCCCTGCACGTTTGTTGGGCAAGAAGGAAACAGGGGGAAAAGTAGAGATTTTTTTACTCCATTTCCCTGCCCTGAAAGACCCAAACAAGGGTGATGTCAAGGCATTGGCAAAGAGCTCAAAAGGGCTGAAGCCTGGGCAAAAAATATTTTTCGAAAATGGCCTCAATGCTCAAGTCAAGACTGTTTTACAAAAGGGTGAAGTGAAAATCGAACTTTGCAGCAATGGGACACCTCTAGTCGAGACGCTTTGTAGATGCGGACAAGTGCCGCTTCCTCCTTATATAAAGAGGGCTCCATCACTAGAAGACAGCAGCAGATATCAAACCATTTACGCAGCTAAGGAGGGTTCAGTAGCTGCCCCTACGGCAGGTCTGCATTTTACCAGCCATATTTTGCAAAAACTTGAAGAGGCTGGAGTAAAAGTGTGCAGCATCACGCTTCATGTGGGTTATGGCACCTTTGCCCCTATCAGGGTGGACGACATAAGGAAGCATGAAATACATACTGAGTGGTTGGATATCCCTCAAAAGACCGCGACCTTGATAAACAGAACCAAAGCTAGTGGTGGGCGAGTTGTCGCAGTTGGCACAACTTCGGTCAGGGCCCTTGAGTTCGCAGCTCAAAACGGAAAAAATGTAAAAGACATGCAGGGTGAATGCAATCTCTACATCTGCCCAGGACACAAATTCAAAATAGTTGATGCCATGTTGACCAACTTCCATCTGCCTCGGTCATCTCTGCTGGTGTTGGTTTCTGCCTTTGCCGGTCGAGATAAGATCTTGGCTGCCTACAGGCAGGCTGTGTCAAAAAGATACCGGTTTTACAGTTATGGCGATGCCATGTTTATTTCGTGATTCCCATAGCCATGTTCCCATCTGTATTGACAAAAGCCATTTGTGTAACTATATATTAGATGTTCAGTAAATAGCTGGTGCGGGGTGGAGCAGCCTGGTAGCTCGTCGGGCTCATAACCCGAAGGTCGGAGGTTCAAATCCTCCCCCCGCTACCAATTTCAGCAGGTTACATGCGCTAAGGATGTAACCTTTTTTTTGTTTAAATTTAAATTTTCAACAAACTTGTTGACTTCAAAAACAAGGTTGAATATTGAATTTCAAGCTTAATTCCATAGTTATTTTATACAGATACAGATTATCGAGACAACTAAATAGCCGACATGCTTTTTGTTATTAAATTGCCATTGTTTAATTAAAAAGGTATGGCAGTTTTCTTGCATTTTTTTACCCTTCGGGTCCACCTCGCATTTCTGCATCTTCTAAGGCTCGCTCCGCTGGAAGTTGCACAACTCGCCTGCCTGCCGGCAGGCTCAAACAGCACAACTTCCAGACGCTACGCTTCGCCTAGAATCTGCAAGAAAT
>CAYWKF010000033.1:0-31874 GCA_964459155.1 uncultured Desulfobacterales bacterium | reverse complement strand
GGAAGTTGTACTGTTTGAGCCTGCCACAGGCAGGCGAGTTGTGCAACTTCCAGCGAAGCAAGCCTTAGAAGATGCAGAAATGCGAGGTGGAGCCGAAGGGCAAAAGGTGCAAAGTAAGCTGCCATACCTTTAATTAAATGGTGGCAAGTTAATGACAAAAAAACATGTCGGCTATTTAGTTGCCTCGGTAATAGCTATATAACTCGCTTTTTTCTAAACCTTATTCAGTTTTTTCTCTAACATGCCGATACAGCTAAAAGAAAGTTATCATAAAGGAGTGTCTACCATGTTGTCTCTCAAACAAAATAGGGGATTTACTCTCATTGAAATGGCAGTTGTGCTGGTGATAATCGGGCTCATCCTTGGAGCAGCCATGAAGGGTAAAGATTTGATCCAAGGAGCCAAACAGAAACAATTTTACAACAATTATGTAAAAAACTGGCAGCTTGCCGTGCTGAACTACTATGACAGAACGGGCATGGTATTGGCTGACGGGACCAGCAACGGAGGCTCCCAAGCAACCACTGACGGCAGGTTTGACAATGTTTCTGGTGCAAACTTCGGTAATGCCAATGGTGTGGACAATGCCTTACAAAAAGTGGGGCTCACTGTCCCAGAGAGCAACACTGCCGCCAGCGGTCAATACACCTTTCAGGGCAGGTACAGCGGACCGAGAACCATTACTTTGTATCTGTACTATCTACGCAGCCACACAGACGGGACTTATCACAACAGCCTCTATTTTGTAGGCATACCAACAGACTTGGCTATTGCTATAGACAAAGTGCATGATGGAACCGTTGGGGCCAACAAAGGGCGCTTTAGGCGTTATCCAGACAATGCAGACGGGGGCACTTGGCCCGATGCATCCACTACGCCTGTGGTAAATGCTATGCTTCAAATGGACATTCCATAGAAAAGAAGCAAAACTTCTCAGGCCTTGACCCCCACCCCTGCCATGTAAAGAACGCTCTCCTCTTGCCCATCCAATCCGAGGAGGGCGTTCAATTCATCATCATAAAACGCTGCCACCGGACATGAACCAAGGCCCAAGGCCTCAGCCGCCAGCAGTAGGTTTTGGCATATGTGGCCCGCATCTAGTAAAATATAGCGAAGTCCCCTGTGGCCATATTTGGCCATGTTTCTCCTAAATATTGAGGTCCAGACAAATGTAACAGAGGCCTTGCGCAGAAACCCCTGACCCAGGGCACAGTTTGCAATGTCTGCTGCTGGAGAGTTGCTGGAAAGCCTTTCCAGTTGGAAACCGCGGACATCGAAATGAAAGATACCGGGATCAATTTCATTCACGGCCTCTACTGCGAGATAAGTCTCTATTGGATAGAGGGCCCCAGCAGAGGGGGCAGTTCTCAAATAATATGGACCTGCTTGTGCTGTAACTCCCTGGGATGCCCACAGCAATAGGGCTAAATCTAATTTAGACAATGGTCCGCCAGTATAACGTCTTTCAGAACGCCTCTTTTGAAGCAACTCCCAGAAATTGGTCTCTTCTCCATCCCATTTCCTGGGAAGAAGGACCTTCTCAGCCTTTTCATAACGCTTGAAAGGTTCGGCTGGCCTTATATCCGGCCTAGGCAACAAGTTAATGGACTCTCTATTAAATTTGGTCTGCTGAAAATAGAGATAAGCGATTGAATGCTTTAATTCCGGCATTATTTCAGCTCCTTTTCGGACATGGATTACCCCTCGTTGCCATTTTTTGCAGCTGGACTTCTGCTGCGATTCTGCCTTATGTCGCAGGATGACATAAACGCAGGACATCGGAGCCATACAGACGTCCTACTTGGACTGCATACTCCCTCCTATGCCGCAGACGCAGCATCCTGTGAGTAATTTCCGTTTAGCATACACACATTTTGGCAGTAAGGACAGGCTGAACAATAACCCGGATCTGAAATGTCTTGCTCGAACAATTTTTCTGGATCGAACAGCTCATGCAATAGATATTTTAAGCCTGGTATGAAAAGGTCGTTCATTGCCTCCCTATGATCAGAACCTGAATCAAAAAGCGTCTTCATTACCTTGTTTATATCAGTGGTTGGTTTGAAGCCCTTCAGGTGAATTAGTGCTCCATTTATCTCGTTCCAGTTTCCTTCCAGAACTAGTGCTTTGTCAACCAGCAGTAAATAGATTGGAAGTTGAAACGATTTTATGGTCTCTTTCATTCTCGTCCGGTTCTCAATATTTACTTTAGATATATCTGGCAACTTCAACTTGGTGCCTGTTTTATAATCTATGACCCAATACTTGCCGTTTTTATCTTGTTCCAGCCTATCAATAATCCCCTTCAAGACGATACTTTTGGAAGACGAAACAGGAAACAGGATCCTTTCTTCGAGTTCAAGGTCCAACAGTTTGGTTCCAATGCATCTTTCCATATCTTTTTTGATAAAATTCTCCAATCGGTAACAGAGAGTTTGGAACAAGACCGCCTTTACGCCTTCCATGCCCGGATCTTCTCCCAATTCTTTATCAAGTTTCTCCTTTATTACTGTTTCCAGCTCAGGCATGGGACCAGAGTCAATGAAAGTGCCACGAAATGGTTGGTATATCTTGTAAAGCACTTCGTGGACTATGGTTCCAACTAGTGCAGGACTAGGATCTGGCCCCACTGAGTCAAGTTCTTCCAACCCGAGCACATAATGAAGATAAAACCTGAATGGACACTGCATGTAGGTGTCAATTGATGTTGGGGAAAAAATCCTTGCAGATAGGTTCCTTAGGACATCCTCACTCTTTGGCACTCCCTGGAACGGTTGCTGAGGCGCGTTGGCCACCAAGCCTCGTTCCATGATTTTTGGATTCCATAAGCGCCGTGCCTCCTTTTCATGTGTCCAAATAAGCTCTTCAACAAACCTGCTCCTCATTTTCCCTCTTTTTTCAGCATAGAAAAGCGTTACCTTTTGAGCCCCTTCAATGAGCCTAAGAAAATGATACCTGCTTATTTGTACTGCGCGGTGTCTTTCTGGAAGGCCTATTTCATGTCTGAGTGAAGGTGGCATTAGGGGATCAGGCTTGGTATCAGGGGGCACGATACCCTCGTTTAGATCGAACACAAATACGTTTTGGAATGATAGGCACCGGGTTTCCAAGAAACCAAGCACTTGTACGCCCTTTAGCGGCATTCCTGGTAAGGGTATTCTGCAGTTGCCCACAAGCCTTGACATGAAAGCGCTAGCCTCTCTGGCTGTTGTTTGGATTTCAGCAAATCCGCTTGCCAGCACCTCATGCATAAGATCATGCAGCGCTGTGTTCATCTCTTGGGCCAAAGGATATTCCTGAACCACGTGCTCTTTTTCAAATGCCTCTATTATTTCTTGGATGGCATCTACAAAATTTTTCATATGATCCACCTGTTCGAAGGCACCAAACAGGAGTGCATGAAGGTGAGCATTTTCCCGGTTTGTGACCTGGGAAATGGAAACATATGGATTTAGGCTTGCTGAAATGCTTGGTTGTCTGTGGTATCCCAGGTTTTTCCCAAGGGCACGAATGTAAGGATGGGACATGATGGCATGATAGTCTTTGTGATAATAAAGCCCCTCTGACCTGTTCTGCTGAGCAGAAAAGATGGCCAGCAGCAGCCTGGCTAGAGGCGTTCGGTTTAGAGGCATGCCCATGGAAATATTGCAAGGCTGGCCAAGATCTTCAATGACCCAGTTGAGCAGAGGAACCAATGTTGCCGGATCAGGCAACACCAGCACAAGATCATCCTCTTCGATTTGAGCAGCCTGGGCAAAGGGCTTCAATCTTTGAGAAGCCGCAAGCATCTGATCATGAATATCAGCACAGCCCACGAGATCCACCTTTTCAAACAAGGATGAAGAAGGAACGCTGTCTCCGAGAGGTTGAGCCACCACAAACGCCTTGCCGCTTGCATGAAGCTCACAAACGACTTCCTCTTCCGCCTTGTTCAAAGCCACAAAACCAGCAAAATAGATTCTGCTAAAAGGTATATCCAGGGTTTTGACTTCTTTGGAAGCGATACGGTATTTCTCGCCCCTGGAGAGCACCCTTTCATTTTTTAATGCAAGGATCCACCTGGAATACAATTCTGGCAACAGCGGCCAAATCCCTTTTACCTCCCCGCAGATCCCGGACTCATTGAGCGCATAAGGAATCAAGGTCTCCAAACGTTCAGGAGAAACAAGCTCAACCGACAACTCCTCAAATAACTCAAGCAGCTTCTTGCCCCAAAATGAAAAATGATCAAGGCGCTGCAACATGAATCCCAACTGGCTTTTCCCTGCGCTGACACACACACGGTGCAAAATGTACAAAAGCTCAAGTTCTCCAACCTCTTTCACAGGTTCACGTCCAGAACGGGAGCAAAGCCACGCCATGAATGAATCAATGTCAAAGATTCTGGGTGGCAGATAGGCCCTGCCAAACAGGGACCCCAATTTTCTCCTGAGATACAAGGCTGGACGCCTGCCAGGGAAGACTACTGCCTTGTCCGAGAGATCGAGACCCTGCCCTGCCTCTTCAAACAATTCCTTGGCTAGCCATTCCAACAAGTCTTTTGAGGGGGAAATAGCTTGATCAACTGGAAAGTTGAAAAGGACCATGTCACACCCTGCCTGAACTCACTCCCGTTCCAAGGGCACCAGCTACTAGATGAGCTACCCTCAACGGCTCAGGTATGGATCCATAAATGGCCGTAAATTTTATGACCTTTTCTGCATCCTTCCGTGACAATCCAACTCGCTGAACATAACAATTTAGACAAGGTTCCATGGGGCCAAGCCTCTCTACCAACTTCCATTTTCGCCTTCCGCCAGGAAGGTTGTCAAGCAACGCCTTCTTCATTTTTTCCGGTTCAGGCCTGCGGCGGGCCACCACCAAAACAGGACGCCGCAGCTCTTGGAAAACAAATTGTGTATCCACCACATTAAAACCAGCCACTGATATTCCCTGGAGCATCACCAACTGAACATGTTCATTGAATTTTGAGCCTTTCACAAGCTCAACGATCTTTTTTGCACTGTTGGCCCCATCCTTGCGGACTTTGCCAATAAGCAGGCCGTCAAACCGAAGCCCAGCAAAGACGGCACCGACAATTTTCACATCCCCCCTGTAATCCCTCGGAAACGGCGCATCATCAAAGGCGATTACGTTGGGATAAGGATTTTTCACCATTTTCAGCGGCTAAGAGATAGAAGATATTCTCTTCCAAAACCTGTTAAAGAGCTGGCTGCCAAAGAGACGGCGGATTCCAGGCAAGCCTGGACTCCTTTCCCAGATGCCAAAGCGTCAATAAAACCTGCGTCGAACGCATCTCCTGCACCAGTATTGTCAACAACCTCTTCTATTTCTTTTGCAGGCTGAAATCTTCTGTCGCCGTTTAACCCCAGCGTACAGGCACCTTCAGCGCCTTTCTTGCATACCAAGAGAGCACCGCCGGCCTCATTTACCGCATTGAACAAGATAGTTCGGGCTGTTTTCTCAAACATTTGTGAAAGAATCAAACGCATTCCTTCCTCAGATGCGAGATTTGTCAACATTTTTACTTCTACCGATGTTATCATCAACAAAGTGGTTTCTGCCAGCAGGGGACGGAGCTGTTCAAGGCCCTTGGAGGCATACAACTCGCCTGGATCAAGAGTGACGAGTTGGTTTGCCCACTGTTTCTCTGCAAGACTAACCTGGAAGGCAATCCCCTTTTCCTGAAGCAAGGAGCTGAAATGAAGCAGGTCGAACCGGTGCATTTCCTCTCTGGCCTTTTCCAAACATTTTTCTGGCAGAAAGGCAGCAGGAGCCACAAACATTGCCCTATCCCGGCTCTTCTCTTCCAAAACAACTATACATGTTGCCGTTCTGCCTCTTTTTTCGATAAAGGATCTATCCACCCCCTCCATGCTGTCCATGACCTCAGCTCCCTGGGAATCATCACCCACTATGCCAAGGAAATAACATTCGTGCCCTAGAACAGACAAAGCACTTATGGTATTTGCTGCAGATCCGCCCCCACTCCTGGCCAGAAGCCTGCCTTTTTTCTTCAAAACCGCAATCAGCCTTTCAGCTTCTTCATGGGTACCAGATATTTCCCTTCCCGGATAAAGGGGCCATCCCTGTTCCCTTATCTCCTCCAAGTCCTTTACTTGAAAAATTATGTCGAGATTAAGTGCTCCGCATCCAAGCACCCTGATCACATGTTTGCCCATCAGCCGACTATTTTCCCCTCTTCTAAAACGAGTTGCTGCACACCAGGTAATCTCGCTTCGAATTTGCCTAGTGTCTCTGGATGACACGTGAAAAACAAAACCTGATGCGTTTTAGACAGCTCGATTATGGTTTCTATCGTATTTTCCGCCCGTTCGGGATCAAAATTTACCAATATGTCGTCCATTATCACCGGCAAAGGTTCACTTCTAAGACCATAGTTGAGTATATAGCCGAAACGCAGTGCCAGGTAGAGCTGTTCCGCAGTCCCCCGGCTCAACTGAACCGCTTGTTTGCGCGACCCTTTACTGTCTATAACCTCTAGATCATCACCAGCCGGAGAAGCAACTATTTTTTCATAACGCCCACCTGTGATAATTGAAAAAAAACGCCCTGCATCTTGAAGGATCTTTGGCTGTTTTTCGACCTCGAACCTGTGTCTAGCTTCATCCAGCAATTGCAGAGCCAAGGTGTATCGAGCCCATTTTGAGATGTTATCGAACAGTTTCTGTCTGATAGTCTCCCGATCGAATTTTAGTTGATCCATTCTCTCAGAGGTTGAGAGCTCTTTTACCAGATGCTCCGTCTTGGCATACTCTTCATAAAGTCCTTTTTCTTTGTCTTTTAGTTCTGTTATGTCAGATCCTATTTTATCTAATTCCTCCAAAAGCACCTTTTTGTCGCCATACTCCTTGAATAGATCTGTTATAGAATCAGACGGATCAAGCATAGAGAGTCTGATGTTGGTCTTTTCCAACTCCTCCAACAAATGCGTCTGCCTGTCAAACCAGCCTGCCAGCCTTCTAAAGTCTTCTATATCCTCTGCGCCGGCTTCTGAGAGCAAACTGTTGATTGTGTCCTCTAGTTGCGCAATCTTGGCCTTATTACCCTTTATCTTTTTGCTGACTTGATCAAAACGTTCCTGAAGGCCTTCCTTCTGAATTTGTGCCTTTTTGCCCTGCTCCAGTTTCTTGTTCAATTCACCTACTGCCTGAAAGATGTCTGAAAATTCCATTGTATGACGGCATCGGATGTTTAGGGCAGCAAACAACTGCATTGCATCTTCTTTAACAGCCTCGACGAAATCCTTATCACGGTTGGCAGCTTGCTCCAAAGTTGATGACTCTGCTATAAGCTGTTGCCCCTGTTCTATCTTCTGAAGAGCCTCTCTTGCAGTTGACGGGCTGAAGCCTTCGTCCAGGCCTAATTCTTGAAGCCAGTATCGCCAGCTATCTAAAACATGGTCCATCTTTTGCTCAGCAACCTTCAACCGGAGGCTGGCATCTTCAAAGGCATCCTTGGCCTCTTGGGCCAGCCTTTCAGCCTCATCAACAAGGCCTGTAAGGGAGCACTTCTTTTGGATGAGGGCATCGATTTCCTTGTATTTGTTGAAAAAATTTGGAAGCTGTACCAACAGTTCCCAAGGATTTCCTTTTGACCTCCCACTGATGCCTTTTATCTTTTTTGCAAGGCCCACATATTCATCTATGCGCTGGACCAGTATTTTTTTTTCCCTCTCGAGTTCTTCTTCTCGCTCATTCAAGGCCTGAAGGTCCCTAAACAAACTGTCTAGGGAATCGAGCAGGATGGCCGCCTGGTCGAGTTCCTCGGTCTTTTTAAATAGATCATGTTCCTTGGGATGTTCAGGCAATCCAGCCCTGTTACACACCTCTTGTAATTCCTTTTTTAAAAGGACCTGTTCATTCTGATTTTGACTTAGCCGTTGGGAAAACTGCTTCAATTCTTCGCCAATTCTCAAGAGCCGTTTTTCTATTTGACTGTTCTGTTCCTGAAGCCAAAGTTCTCTTTTGTGCTCTATCTTCCAATAGGCCGCGGCGGCAGCCAGGGCGGACGTAAAAATGATCCCCCCCAGTGCAAATTCATCCCTGGCCAACAATAAATAGAAGGCAAGCACCTCAGCAGCTGCAAGACCAAGGGCTGGCAAAACCCATTTCCAAAAACCAAGCGGAGCCTGGTCAAGCTTTTCTTCCAAAAGGGCTTTTTGGAACTCCTTTTCCGAGGCCAGGGCCATGATATGTTCTTCATCCCTTGCAAGCTTGCCCATTGCATGATTCAGCATTCCCACTTTTCCAAGATCCTGCCTTAATTTGGAAAGCGATCTTTTGTCTTTCACGCCTCCAGGAATCTGTTTTTCCAATTGGATGATCCTGGACCGCACCTTTTCCTTTTCCTGCTTTATGGAGGCAAGATTCTTCTTCTTGGACTCAAGCCTCGATATATTGGTTTGAAAAAGACCAAATTGAGTATGCAGAAGCTCATATGTTTCCTTGTCTACAATCTGTTCGATGCGCTTGAGGGGTTCAAGCTGCGATTTTAACTCCCTAAGCCTTTCCGTAGCCTGCTCCCATTGCCGTTCTTTCTCGGATAACAGCGCTTTGGCCTGTTCTACCTCCTTTTCTGCCTGGCTCATTTGATTTTCCCAATCGTCGATCTTCTTTTTGATCGCCAATGAAACAGTGAAGGCTTTCAAAGATTCCTCATCCCATGCTGGCCCCAGGGAACTAAGAATCCGATCCAGATAGCTTTGCAGACCTTTTCTCTTTTCCATTAGACTTGACAGGTTTTTTTCGGCCTTCAAGGCCTCCCTGCTTCTCTCATGGAGTTCCCTTATTTGTGCTTCCTTGGAAAGGATTGCTTCATTCAGTTCTTTGGTTACCTTTGCAATCCTTTCTGAGATATTAAGCGCCTCCTCATCCAATTCGGCTAAGAGGGACTTCACATCATTCCGTTGCTCTATCAAAGAGTCCAACCTTGCAAGACCATCTGAAGGAAAGGATTCAATTGTTTTATCTAGACCATCGAGCTGTCTTTCCAACATTTCCTTGCGCAAAAAATCATCCCAAACTTGCGCAAAAAGTGATAATTTTGATTGTCTTTTTTCCAACCTTTCGATGAGAAGTCTCAGGTCCTCTATCTCTTTAAACAGCATGGCTGCTTTGGCTTTGGCCTCCTTGTATTGAAATAGTTGCCTGGAGCACACCTTTATCTCTTTTCCAACGGACTCAAGATCACGCAGCAATTGATTGATTATTGGTTTGTGGCCCCTTGGCACAAACAGATTCTTGGCCATAGCCTGAAGACGCTGCCGGATACTAGGCAAATCCTGTAAACCAGATCCAATGGCAGCGCCGTAAAGCGCACCCCTAACCTGTTCGTCTTGAAGGGTTTCGAAATTTTGGAGCTCAGTCAGGCTGAAGGCGTATACATTGCGATATACCCGGCTTGTTATGCCACCCAAAAGAGGTTTAAGGTCATCCATGGTTCCCTGTGAACCGTCATCAAGGGTCAACACCGCCTTCTTGTTTTTGGGGCTCTTATAACGCTCCAGCACCACATTGCCTAGCTGCCTGGTTTGCATGAACAGGGAGCCACCGTGGCTTCCGCCTCTCAACGGAGGATGGTCAGGATCTAAAGTCTTTGAGCGTTTGTCTGGAAAACCAAACAATATATGCCTGAAAAATGACAGACAAGTAGACTTGCCCGCTTCGTTCCTGCCTACAAACAACACAATGCGTGGAGACAGGCCTTTTACTAGCTGGTCACGAAATATACCATATCCATTTATGTAGAAACCTGTGAAGATCAAGGTATATCAATCACCTTCCAACATGTTGATCAACAAGCCTTCCACCTCGTCAATAAGCTCCAGATCGAATCCGCCTGGAAGGTCGTCCAGCAACCGTCGAAGTTTACGGTGTGACATCATTGGGGCAAAACATTTTTTCATGGCCTCACTGAGTTCCTTCTCATTTTTGCGCAAAGAACCAGTCATCTTCAAAACCTCGCCCAAAAGATCATCCCTTTGTTTCCTGGCTTTCAGGTCAAGAAGAGGCCTTATACTCTTTTTGATTTTTTCGATCCAGACCTGGGACCCTGATTCAAACAACCACTCATTGAGAATTTCCGTCAAATCCTCCGCAGCACCCTCTTTTTGGAGGTGCCAGAAAAGGGGAGTATGTCCTTTCAGAAAAATACGGCAAAGATGAGCTGAAGGTATATGTTTTCCTGCCTGGGATTGTTTCTCCAAAACAGCTAACTTCTTTTTTAACCCTTCTTCCAATTTGTCCAACCGGTCTGTTTCTTTAAGGTCATATTCAAGAGTATGCCACCTCACAGAATCCAAAGGACAAAAATCCATTGAAAGCAACTCCCTGGCAACTGAGTCCACCGAAACTAGAAAGCAGCCTCTTTCGCCTGTTTCATTCGGGTTGAGCCCTTGTATGTTGCCGGAATAAACCACATATGGTGCCTTGGAAAGGATTTTTTTGCCATGCACATGCCCCAGGGCCCAATAGTCTACCGTCGCCTTTTTCAAGTCAGAAAGAGTGCAGGGTGCATAGTTGTCATGGCCTGTATCCCCCACGTTTGCGTGTAAAAGGGCAATGTTAAAATTAGAAGCTGGGAGGCCTGTTATTTTGGATGCGAGATTGCGATTTTCTTTAGGTCCCTTGTGGCTAATCCCTGTGACTGAGCATAAGATTTCTCCATCTTTTTTGACAAAGTGCGTTTCAGGCCTGTCACATGGGAAAGTAATAACATTTTTAGGCAGTTCCACTGCCAAATTTAGTTTCTCAATGGGATCATGATTGCCCCAAACAATAAAAACGGATATGTTTCTTTTTTCTAAACGCTGCGCAGCTTTGACCAACAACATCTGAGAGTGGACACTTTGTTCCCTCCAATCAAAAGTATCCCCAGCTATCAAAACAAAGGCAACTTCACGTTCCACAGCCAAGTCTACAAGTTTTTCAAAAGCTGTGGCAGCAGCTTTCTTCAAATGACTGTCAAGATGAATGGCCCTGCGGGAAATCCCCTTGAAGGTGGCATCAAGATGCAGATCCGCAGCATGAATGAAGGAAAATTGCATTTTTTGTTGTACACCAGGCAATAGAGTCTTTATCCAGATTTGTCTATTTCACTTGGCAGAGAAACAGTATAATCCGGGTTCATCAGAACATTATCACCATAATTTAACACAAACCGGCTGATCCTGGAAAGGCGATTCAAGATTTCAATACGCCTTTAAAAGGAAAACGATGTTTTGGGGAAAAAATGTGGTGGGGATAGTTGGTTGTGAGGATTAAATTATAAAAGGGGATCCAAAGATCCCCTCCCAAAAAATTATTCTGCACCATCTCCCCTAAGTACGACCACCCATTATCTTGCAGAATCGATTATCTAAATAAGATAATTTTAGTCTTGTAAAAAAGGAAGTAAAATTTTGGTAAAACGCAACACGCCTATTTTATTTACCATTTTTGGGAATGGAGATGGTAAAGAGCGATCCTTTGCCGCTTCGCCCCTCGTGCACCCAAATTTCACCCTTGTGGGCTGCAACTACTTGTTTAACAAAACTGAGCCCTAGGCCAAAGCCGTTTCTGGAAGAGACATTTTCTCCTTGGAAAAACTTGTCAAAAATTCTTTCTCTATGGGCTGGAGGAATTCCAGGGCCTTGATCCTCTACCTGTATGAGAAAACGATCTTTTTGCTCAATCAGTGATATAGTTACAGTACCATTTTCCGGACTGAATTTTACCGCATTATCCAAAAGATTGATCAAGGCTTGAAGGAGCAAAGGCCCGTCTATTTTGACCGGTGTCACATGGTGCGGACTCTTCACTTCGACATTTATATCCTTCTCTTTGGCAGGTAAGGCAACTGCGTCAACTGCCTCGTTGACCAGCTCTACCAAATCTACTGGCATGGACCTCAGTTCGGCCTTTCCCCTTTCAATCCGTGTGACATCAAGAAAATCCACGATCAAGCGATTCAAACGGTTGGCCTGAAAACATATCTCGCTGGCATAGAATTTTGGTTTGCCTTGCAGCAATGAAGTGAGCATTTCACCGTAGCCCAATATAGACGTGAGGGGCAATTTGAGCTCATGCGACATGATGGAAACCACTTCATCCTTTAATTTTTCTATCTCTTTTACCTCAGTAATGTCAGAAAAAATGGCCAAAAGGCCTTTAAACGGAACATCGGGGGCCTTGACTGGCTGAATAGTAACAGTGAAATATCGGTTTCTGCCATAAAGTTTCATCGAAACCGATACCGTCTGCCTTACACCATCTCTAATACAAGCAGAAAAGAGGTCATCCAGTCCATCGGGGTCACTGTTACAGTGATCTTCCAGCGCGTGTTTGAATTGCATCATATTTGGAAGAGAATCTTTTCTAATGCAATTTTTCCATAGGTCCCTGAACAATTTGCTGGCCAGAACTGGTTTGCCAGTGGGAAGTTCCCATAATATGAGCGGCGGCATATCCTGCCGCAGAAAGTTTTCTATGAAGTGGCGCTGCAGCCCCATAACCTTGATGGATTCTTGAAGCTTTTCCATAAGGCTTACAGTGCCCTGTCGCCTTGTGTCTGTAGAATCAGGAATGGATAACACTCCTGGATTGCCAGAAACACTCATCCCTTTGCTGATCTCCTGGTCCAAATCCTTGAGTAGGCCTGAAATGCGCTTGGTCATCCAGACTCCTTGGAAAATTAAGTGCATAAGATATGAGAGGAGCAAGAAAATAAGTCCTGGATTTGGATCAAAAAACCATCCTTGAGAAAACCACAAGTAGGATCCCAATATTGTGACGAAGATCAAAGACAGGTTGATCAAAAGGTTGAAAGATTCGATGGTAACCGGCCATACGAACAGCGGCAAGGTACAGAAAACAAGTGCGAGTGCCAGGCGTACCGCAGGAGGGGGTTCCCTCAAAAAGGCCTTGTCTTTCAAATTCTGAAGAATGGTAGCCTGGACTTCTATGCCTGGAGTAGGACGGAATGAACTAAACGGTGTGACATAAGCATCTCCGAGCCCCAGGGCATCCACACCAACCAGGACAAACTTTCCCTTGAAAAATTCTGTGGGTATCTTGTTATCCAAGACATCGGAGTAAGATATCCTCACGAAGGAGTTTCCCGGGCCATAATAATTGATCAAAGGCTCATTTTCCTTCAAGGAATATGGCAGCCGCACACCAGCGACCTTCAACATCGCCAAGGCAAAACAAGGTACGTCTGGCTCATATTTCAATATAGCGCGCCGTACCACCCCGCTGGTTCCCAATCTCACATCAACATGTCCAAGGCCGGAATAATTTTTGATGGTCTTGGCCGGCCTTATTATGTTACCAAAGGAGTTCTTGGCCACTGCCAAAACGGTTGGAGGGCCCGCAGCAAGGGCGTGGCTCAGTTTTTCATCACACGAAGTGAATTCTGGAAACAGAAAATCCAGGCCAGCTGCCTTGGAAGAGTTTATTTTTTCAAGCAGCCTGGCATGCAAACATCTGGACCAGGGCCATGCCCCATACTTGTCCAAGCTGGCCTCATCAACGGCAATGATAATTACGTCCTGGCCTGGATCTATGGGGCCGCGCCATTCAAAAAAGGTATCCAAGGTCTTTTCGCGCAGATAAGTCTGGATCGGTGTAAGGCCAAAAAGACCCCACAACACCCCTGCAAAGAGTATTACAAGAAGACGGTTCCTCACTTGATAAAACGACCAACCTTAAAAAATAATTATACCCAAGAGTATTGCTGCCACAGTCCCGCAGACATAGCCACAATACCCACAAGGCTCCTTTTCTATCTCAAAGGTCTGGGGAGCAGAATAATCGCTCTTCTGCCCTGAGGCATTGACAGACCTTATTCGAACAAAATAAGTGCCACCCCGTTTTGGTTTCTTTAATGCAAAGCTTGCCTTAACAAGGCCCTTTTTGTGAAAGATTATATTCTTGAAATCCTTGTCCTTGGCCATCTGGATCTCATAAGTTATTCCTTCTCCAGCAGAAGCCCACTGCAGATAAATGGTGTCATTTTCTTCTTTCATTTTGGCTTTTTCTGGCTTTGGCAACACCTTCCATGACACCACATTGGAAAATAGGCTCTGAAAACCATCACTTGCCACTGACGCAACCTTGAAAAAATAGGTGCCTGGCTGAAGGCCCTTGGCAAGATAAACAGGCTTTTCAACGTCTGTTTCATCCACAAGTTCTTTGAATTTGGAATCTTTGGCCATCATAACCCTGTACGAAACAGCTCCATCCACTTTCAGCCATTCTACCGTGACACTGTTTTCCCATGTTTCAAAATTTTTCCGAGGATAGGAAATGATCGGGGCTGCTGGCTTGGTCCTGACTGTAAAATGAAGCGGCCTCGAAGGGGGACTTTCAAGGCCCTTGTCATCGATGCCGGTCAAATAGAGCGCATATTGAGCATCCTCAAGCTGGGCAAAGCGGACCTCTTCACCTGGGCTAACGAATCTTTCTGTGACAAAGTGGTGCCCATCAGCGTTTTTCACTATTGTGATATGGAGGGTCTGATATGGTCCCTCATTTGTCTTTATCACCATTGGGAGCACCCGGTAAATAGGCTCAACCTTTGGAACAGCTGGAACCGGTGGCAACGGCACTGGCTTTGAAGGGGGCTCCCCCTTTTTGACTATGGAGCCCTTTCCTTCAGGCAGGGCTATCTTTTTTCCCGATGCCGCAACGCTGACTACTCCATGCAAAGATTCAATAATGCTCGCATCCTCTTGGGGCAGCTTCACCCTAAATTGAGTCCCCCTAACACCAGTAAGGGCCACCGGCGTCTTTATTTCGAAGATGTCTCCAGGCGGAAGCTTTTCTTGAATGATATTTAACAAACGGCCTTTTTCCAGCAGGAATCCCGCTTTGAGCGAGCCATCAACAAGGCGAATCACATAAACGATTTCTAGCATGGCCTCTGGCTTTACTGTTATGCGTCTACCCCGTGGTAGTACCAATTCCAACTGGCTATCTTCTTGGGTAACGACGATGGTGCCAGGAAGTACAATGTCACCTTCCCGTAGAGATTTTTTTTGATGTTCCTTGGTGAGCAGGTATGCCTTGCCTGTTAGATTTTCCACCTTCAAGGCCACGATCTCTATGTTTAACAGCCTCAATGGAACCAAGAGATATGAATTAGTGCCAATTTTGTAAGGTGGTTTTAAATTGTTTACATTTGCTATTTCTACCCAGTCTTGGGGTCTGTTACAGAATTTTCTGGCCAGTTTGATCAGACATATACCTCTTTCCACCTTTACGGGGATCAAGATGTCTTCACGGCCATCGGACGCATGTGCCGCTTGCAACCCCAAAAAAAGCAAAAAAGTCAACGTAATAGCAAGTAACCTGGCCATGCTTCCCCTTTTCAAATACTCATCGCCTTTAAAAAGCACACTTTATCCGCTTGGCGGAACAAATCTAATTTCCTGTTTGTTAGTACCCAAGGAAAAAAGCGGTAAATATCGCGGAATAGTATTTTTATGCATTTATGCCTGCTAGCCTTCCTCCAACCTGTATCCCACTCCAGGCACCGCTTTTATTGTAAAAACATCCACGTGGTTTTCAGACAATTTCCTCCTCAGGTTCCCAATATGCATGATCAGCGTTTTGGTTTCTATCTTTGGATCATATCCCAACACCTTTTCCAACAATTCCTCCCGAGTCACCACTTCTCCTTTTCTGGCCAACAAATAATGCAACACGTCAAATTCTGTCTTGGTTAAGGGAATACGGACTTCCTGCCCATCTACTTTGTTGGTAACCGTTCTCTTCAAGGCATCAAGGGAAAATGGTCCAATATCAAACTGGATCTTCCGCGGCAGTGAGGAACAACGCCTCATCACCGCCTTGATTCTTGCCATAAGTTCATTCAAAGAAAAGGGTTTGGTAATGTAGTCGTCTGCTCCAACTTCCAGACCCTTGATCTTGTCGCTTGTATCCTTTTGGCAGGTGAGCATGATTACTGGTGTGTTGTTTCCTGTTTCCCTAAGCTTTTGCATAAAGGATAGACCGTCCAAATGGGGCATCACCAGATCCAAGATTATCAATTCAGGTGACTCTTTGGACACTGCACCCAAGGCCTCCAGCCCATCGGATGCTTTTACTACGTCGATATTATGTGATTCGAAAAAGGTGCAAAGCATCGTTGCGATGCTTTCATCATCCTCCACCACCAATATTTTGGTTGGCATAGTCATGGCCTCACTCCTCTACCTTGTCAATATTGTGTACCACAAAATCCAAAAAAATAAAATAGTTGGCTGGGATTGACTCTTGCTGCACCACATGTAAAAGTAGAATCTGTGGAAAGGCAAGGGAATCCGGTGAAAATCCGGAGCGGGGCCGCCACTGTTATTGGGGACGAATGCTGCAATTTGCCACTGTTACGCCAAAGGCGTGATGGGAAGGCGCAGCTAGTAGGTTGATCCAAGAGCCAGGAGACCTCTTTCCACGCGAGATTCAGCTACTGGGTGCGGGGTCCCGCCCAGCGGCAATCAATAGCATATTTGCGGGCCTCTAGTTTGGAGGCCATTTTTTTTGAGACAGAGTGATGAAAATACAATTGATCCCATTGATATTAATTCTCGTTTTGTATCCACTCCAATTGAATGCCATTCCAATATCTGTGGAGGACGATTCAGGTGGCCTGGTGATATTGCCTTCTCCAGCGAAACGCATAGTCTCATTGTATCCGGCGCTGTCAGAAATAGTGGATGCCCTTGGCTTTGGGACCAGGGTGCTTGGAGCCACCAAACGAGATCCTTTGTACAGCAGGATTCCTGGTATCGAAATAGTTGGCACGCACATGAGGCCGAATCTGGAGATAATCGTGGGGCTAGCTCCTGATCTGGTCCTGCAGGGATCTAGCAGACATGACGCACTCGTTGTCACTGAAGCCCTTAAACGGAGATCCATACCAGTTGCATTGTTTTGTCCTTACACGTTTGAACAGCTGTTTTCGGCCATAAGAAGGATTGGAATATTGCTTGGAGCAGAAGACAAATCAAAACAACTTACAAAGAACCTCAAAAAGAAGCTTCTGGAAATAAATAATAGATACCCTGCATGTGAGCCGCGCCCAAAGGTTTTTTTTGAAATAAACAGGGTAAATCTCCTGGGCGCAGGGACAAGAAGTATAGTCAACGACATAATCTTGAAAGCTGGTGGAGAGAATGTAGTCAACGTGCCCAAGAGGATCGTTCGTTTCAACAGGGAGGCACTTCTTAAAGCAAAACCTGATATCTATGTCGTGCAAAAAGGTCCAATGAACAGGGGGGCATCGACCCTATTCGATTCTGCCTTTTTTTATTCCATTCCGGCAGTGGCCAAGGGCAATGTATTGTTGGTTGATGAATACTTGTTTTCACGCCCAGGACCAAATTCGGTCAAGGCAGTTGAAATATTAGCAAAGTTTATTTATAGCCATTTTACTAATCCCCCAAAAAACACCAACAAGAATAACCCGGTAGCAACACCATGAAAAAATCAGTGACCTCAGGAAAACTTTATGGCATTGGCGTTGGGCCTGGTGATCCCCAGTTGCTTACGATCAAGGCCATGAAAATACTGGAAAAGATGAAGTATATATTCACTGCTGCGTCAGACAGTAGCGGAAGAAGCCTAGCCTTAGAAATAGTGTCTGACTATATTGCTCCAGATGCAAAAGTGCACCCTCTCCATTTTCCCATGACCAGAAAAAAAGAGAGGCTTGAAAGGGCCTGGAGAGAAAATTGTGAAAAGGTAAAACAGGTTCTCTCTCTGCCAGAAGACGCAGCCTTCATTACTTTGGGGGATCCATCTACTTATTCCACATTCACTTATCTCATGAGAAAGCTTGACCAGATTGTTGATCTGCGCTGTGAAATCGTTCCAGGCATAACATCTTACCAAGCCTCGGCGGCCTTAGCCGGGCTGCCTTTAGCCGAGGCAGAAGAATCCATCACCATTGTCTCAGGCGCCAAGGGAACCAAAGAACTTGAGCATGCTTTGACCTACTCGGACAATATTGTAATCATGAAGGCGTACAGACATTACAGGGAGATAGTGAAATTTTTGAAAGAAAAGGGCCTTGCAGGGCAGAGCGTGGCCGTAAGGCGCTGCGGCCTGCCCGGCGAAGAAATAAGCCTAAAAATCGACGAATGGAATGGTGAAGAAAAGTCATATTTCACTCTGTTGATTGTAAAAAAAAGGCCGCTTCACAAAAAACTATCATACATAGGATGACATTCATGAACTTGCGGATCATCTTTAGAAATTGGCCATTTCACGCCCTTGGGTATGGCCACTGGCTCATCTAACTAAATTAAATTTGGGTCAAGCAGGACAAATTGGCTTTTTGGAATAGTTTAACGGAGCCTCACGTTTTATCACATTTACGATATGTTCTGGATCATCCAACACGTGAAACAGCGCAAGATCCTCTTTATCTATCATGCCATGTGTCAAAAGCTGTTTTTCGATCCAAGTAACTAGGCCTTTCCAGTAATCGCTTCCCACCAAGATGACAGGAAATGGCTTTATTTTCCTAGTCTGGATGAGCGTTATGGCTTCAAAGAACTCATCTAGGGTACCAAAACCGCCGGGCAGGCAGACAAAGGCCACTGCATAACGCACAAGCATGACCTTCCTTACAAAGAAGTACCTGAAATCCAACGAGATATTAGGATAGGGATTCGGCTCCTGCTCGTGAGGCAATTTTATATTTAGGCCTGCGGACCTTCCGCCTGCCTCGGCTGCGCCTTTGTTGGCAGCCTCCATTATCCCCGGCCCGCCGCCGGTGACCACAGAAAAACCTGCCTTGGCTACCCCCATGGCAATGTTTTCTGCAAGCTGGTAGTGGCTGTCTTCTGGCTGAGTACGGGCGGAACCAAAAATGGCTACAGCTGGATAGATCTTGCACAATGCCTCGAACCCATCCACAAATTCAGCCATAATTCTGAAAAGGCGCCACGACTCCTGGGCACTGAGCTCATCTAGGACATAGCGTTCCGTCTCATTTCTTGGAAGTATATCATCTTTTCTAAGTGACACTTTTTACCCTCTTGAAATTAAGAAAATCGGCCAACACCTTATAGGAGGAAGGACTTTTGCGCAAATAGTAGATATGAAATTGCGCAAGCAGGTTCCACATTTCCTCAAAAAGAGCTTGAGAAAGGTGCAGTCTGCCAAAATTGGCGGGATTGCTGCGCTGCAGAAATTGAATGCATTTCAAGCACCCTTTTGAAATCCCGATCAAATCCTCTTTCTCCTTGAAACAAGCTTTACAAACTGCCCCGCCCCTAGAAATACTGAAATAGATAGAAACAGATGGTTCTTTCTTGCAAACTACGCACTGATCAAGGAGGAGCTTATATCCAGTACATTTGAGTATGTTTATCTTGAAACCTAGAACGGTACGAAACGGTGATTTGCCTTTTGACAAACAAGACAGAGTGTTCAATAGCAAAGAATAAAGTTGTTTGTCTGGATCTTCTTCTTTGGACCACAGATCTGTCAATTCACAGACCAGGCTTGCCAGACAATAGCGTTCAGAACTTGCACTGATACCGTCCATTTGTTGAACTATATCAGCTGAATCGATCCTGTACAAAGACGCATTTCTGGGAGGTGCAAAGTCACCTTTTATGCACGTAAAGGGCTCCAATGTATTGAGAAAACGCCTTTTACTTCGTTTTGCGCCTTTTGCTATGGCCTTGATTTTACCAATCTCTTTTGTGAAAATGGTGACTAAGAGATCTGATTCGCCTAACGGGCGGATATTCAGAACTACTCCCTCAAACCTTACATGCTTTCCCATCCGGTGGAGCTATTTCACATAAAACCAGAAATAATATCCTGCTGCTGCCAAGCCAGCCACCAAGAGTAAGGCTAACCACCAAAATTTGGATAACGAACCCTTGGAAGACCCTGGTTTTGTTGAAATGAGCTGATTTGGCACAGCTCCTTGCTGGGAGGATGCACCAACCATCCCCTCCTCTGCTTTGGCCTGCTGATAACGCAACAAGACCTCTTCAGGCACGAGTCCTATAAATTCAGCATAACTTTTGACAAATCCCTTGATGAAAAGTTCGGCTGGCAGTTTTTCCCACTGATCAGCCTCCATGGCCTTCAACATATGGATGGCGATTTTGGTTCCTTCGGCCACTTCTTGGAGGGATATCTGCCTCAGCTCCCGTTCCCTTCGCAAATATTCACCAAAGGTTTCGCCTCCAACATCAGGGCCTTCTAAAACAATATCTTGATGGTCGCCTTTGATCTTATCTCTCTCAGCCATTCATCGAACCTTGCATTTACTTCTTGCTGATAGATCTGTTCTCTGGCCCGCTCTTTTTCAAACCCGCTTACTGCCAATTCATCATCCTGGCCAGTTCTTATGGCCTTTACCTTGAATATCTGAAAGCCAAGTGGAGTCTTGACAATTTTGGAATATTCACCGGGAGATAGATCGAGAACAGCATTCTTAATAAAAGGGGCCATTTCCTGCTCACGAAAACCTCCTAAGTAACCTCCATTCTGCCTAAAGGCAGGAGCGGAATAGGCTGCTACCACTTGCTCAAAAGGCTTTCCCTGTTCCAATGCCTTGTATGCCTCCTTGGCAATACTCTCTGCCTCTTTTACCGATGTGGGATCGTCTGGATTGAGAGGCACTATGCATATATGCTGCAATATATAGCTTTTGCCACCTTTGCTTTTTCCAGAAGATGATGCATCTTGTTTCAAATACTCTGCAATTTGCTCATCGGTTACCACTATTTTTGACTTTACTTGTGCATTGATGAGTTCCGTGCGCTGTATCTGCCTCTTCAATTGATCTTTATATTGTTCCAACGTTATGCCTTCGGCTGCCAATTGCGCCTTCAGCTCCTTCAAAGTGATATGGTTGCTTCGGCAAAGTTGTTCCAGTGCCTGGTCAACCTCTTTGTCACCTATCCTGATCCCCAAACGCTTTATTTCTGCATCAACCAAATATTCATCTATCAGCTGTGGCAGGAGCTGTGCCAGGATCTCTTCTTTTTCTTTTGCATTCAATGGCCTTTTACGCTGTTGTTCAAACCTGGCCAGGACTGGCTGGGCCCTGCTTTCCAATTCGGAAAGGGTAATAACATTGTCATTCACAACTGCTACGATACGGTCGATTATCTTGGCATTAAGAGCAGGCACATAACCAATGAAGCATGAGAAAAAGAAAAGCATGACTGCAGGGAATAAAAAAGCTGATCTTCTTGGTTTCACGTAGGCCAACCTCCAAGGAACGACTAAAATGGTTTCATGCCATTTTTTCAAGCATATTTTTTATAAACATTAAATCATCTTGCCCTTTCTGAAGAGAAATGACAAGCCTTTCATCAGGCAGCAATTGGAACTGCCCGTGGCTGGCAACCAAATTAATCACATTTTCTGCATTAGAAGGCCCTTTTTCCCCAAAAGTCAAGAATAATTTGGCACCTCCGCCCTTCTTTCTGCTGATATCCAACCTTACACCATTGATTGCGCGTAAAACTCGCTTTATATCGGCCAATCCGAATAGATTTTTGACTTCTTCAGGTGCTGGGCCATAGCGGTCTTCCAATTCTGCAAGCAGACTTTCTGCTTCTTCTTGGTCAGCCTTGCTGATCATACGGTACATGGCAAGCCTGTCTTCTACATGGCCAATATAATCATCTGGGATGTAAGCAGGTATACCAAGTGAGACCTCGGGTTCAATCACCTCTTCCGTAGGCAGGCCTTTCAGCTCATCCACTGCAGTTTTCAGTAAATCAAGATAGAGTTCATAACCCACATCCGCAATCTGGCCCGATTGAGAAACGCCCAAAATGTTGCCAGCCCCCCTGATCTGTAAATCCTTCATGGCCAGCTTGAAACCTCCACCTGCAACGGATGTCTCCACCACGGCTTTGAGGCGCTTAAAGGCGTCGCGACCAAGGGAGTCAAGTTTGGGCACCAGAAAATAGGCATAGGCCTGTTCTCCGGCACGACCAACTCTCCCACGCAGTTGATAGATATCTGCCAGCCCTAACATATCGGCCCTGTTAATGATCACTGTATTTGCAGTGGGTATGTCGAGTCCTGACTCCACTATAGTGGTACAAACGAGCACGTCGATTTCACCCCTTACGAAGTCAACCATTATGGCCTCCAACTCTTGAGGAGACATTTGACCGTGAGCCACGGCTATCTTGGCCTCTTTGACCAGGGAACGTAAATGGTCTGCAATGCGCTCTATGCCTTTGATACGATTGTGGATAAAAAAGACTTGTCCGCTGCGGGCAAGCTCCTTTTCTATGGCCGCACGTATCAACGTGTCATCAAATTCTGCCAAATAGGTCTTTACTGGCAGCCTGTCTTCTGGTGGTGTGTCTATGACAGAAAGATCCCTTATGCCTAGCAGGGAGAGCTGAAGGGTCCTGGGAATCGGAGTGGCGGTAAGTGCAAGGCAGTCAACTTCCCGCCTCATTTTTTTGAGCTGCTCCTTGTGGCGCACACCAAATCTATGCTCTTCGTCAACAATCATGAGGCCTAGATCTTTAAACCTAACATCTTTTTGCAACAGCCTGTGAGTCCCAATCAATATGTCCACCTTTCCTTCTCGCACATCTTTCAATATTCTTGTTTGTTCGCCGCGAGATTTCATACGGCTCAAGGATGCAACATTTACGGGAAAGTTGGTGAAACGCCTTTTAAATGTGCGTTCATGCTGTTCTGCCAGCAGTGTTGTAGGAACCAAAACAGCCACCTGCTTGCCATCTTCGACGGCCTTGAATGCTGCCCTCATGGCCACTTCGGTCTTGCCATATCCAACATCACCGCACAAAAGGCGGTCCATGGGCCTAGGGCTCGTCATGTCTTGGAGAATCTCCCTTATGGCCTTGGCCTGATCATGGGTTTCACTATAAGGAAAGGCGGCCTCGAATTGCCTATACATCAGCCCTGGTTCAGAAAATGCGTATCCCTTCCGCACTTTTCTCAGCGCGTAGAGATCAACAAGTTCATGGGCAATTTCCCATATGGCCCTTTTGATCTTCTTCTTTACCAGGTGCCACGATCCCCCTCCAAGCTTGTCTAGCTTTGGTGATCTGCCCTCGATACCCAAGTACTTTTGCACTAGAGCCAGCCTGTCCACAGGCAGATAGAGCTTGTCGCCACCTCTATACTCCAGTAGAAGGTATTCGCCCGGCACACCGCCTGCTTCCATACGTACAAGGCCTCGATAAATAGCGATACCGTGATCCCTGTGTACCACAAAATCACCTTCGGCAAGTTCCTCAAAGGTCAACTCGCTTACTCTGTTTCTGGTGGGCCTAGCTCTTTTAGACGTCCTGCTGGCCGAAATACCGAGGATGTCCGATTCCGCTATTACGTGAAGGTTCCCGGAAGGGTAGGAAAAACCAGTCTCCAGTACGCCTTGTTTCATGAACAAACCAGCTTTGCCAAGGTTTCCAATTAGGGGGCCGTTAAGTTCCGACACCTCATCCCTGCTTTCCACAACTCCATAATGTTCCAACAACTTTGACATTCTGTCCATTTGCCTAAGTGTTGGAAGGACCAACAGAATCTGCCCACCCTTATCTGCCAAGCCTCGCAGTGCATCCATCTGATCCCCAAGGAGTTGTTCGGTTTTGGTCCTGGCCACGATGGGCATAGGAATCTGTGCAGGTACTGTTTCAAGGGAACAAGGTGCAAAGGTGTTGCCGGCAAGGCCCAGTGGATTAACTTTGTGGTGTTCTACAACGGTGTTCCCAGTCGAAAAAGACCATAACGCGGAACGCTCTCTCACCCTGTTTGCCAAGGCTTTTCTGTCCGCAAAGAAATGTTCGACTGGAAACAGCACTTTTCCGGTTTCCCTTGCCTCATCATAACTATTTTGTGCTGCTTCAAGAAATAGCCTTTCACTGGCTGCCACCTCTTCCACGTCCAAAAAAACGGCCAGGGACCCTTGAGGCAAGTAATCAGTCAAGAACACAGGTTTGCTATAAAACAATGGAAGCAGCGAACGCTGATCCTCCACCAGACGCAGCGAATCCAAATTGTCCATGATTTTATAGACATCTCCTGCTGCCCAGCCATATCTCGAAGCAGCCTCCACCAGCCTTCCCTTTGCAGTCTCCAGTAGGTCAGGGAACAAAAGGACCTCGTTTGCAGGAAGCAGCACAAGCTCATTTATGTCTTTGAAAGAGCGCTGGCTTACAGGATCAAAAAAACGCATATGTTCAAGCTCGTCTCCAAAGAAGTCAAGCCGTACAGGAAATGGAGTGTCTGGAGGGTAGAGATCTAATATTCCACCCTTTACTGCAAATTCACCTCGGACCTGAACTATTCTAGTGCGCTCATAACCTGCCCTGATCAGCCAGTCCACCAGGGCTTCGCGCTCGATCTGCTCACCAGTTGCCAGCAGCTCAAGGTGTTTGTTCAGTGCATCCCAAGGCATTGTGGCTTCGAACAGTGCCTGGACAGGTGTTACAATCAACAGTGGCTCTTGAGCAGTTGCCAGTGCATAAAGTGCCGTAATTTTTTTGGCAACAACTTCCGTATCTGGGAAAAGGGGAACGAAAGGCATGACTTCATGACACGGAAACAAAAGAGACTTGCAAGAAGAGAAAAGAGATAGCTCGGAAATGGCCTTTTCCGCCCTTTCCAGGTCTGGAACTACTACCAGCACCGGACTGGTACCCGAGGCAGCGGCTTCAGATACTGCACAAGCCCACGAAGGTCCGTACCAATCCGTAATAATGAGATCCCTGATCTTTCCTTCAGGGAGCAATTTGTCCCTGAAGACACCAAAATGTTTTTGCAACATTTTTCAGAAAAGAAGTACCCTACTTGGAACTTGCTTTATTGGAATAGGCAGAACAGAAAGACAAAAATTTAGAGCTGTCACACCATTTCTGGGCAAGCCCCTCTAGAAGAGGGGGCAGAACGTCTTCTTCATCAATGCTATGGGAAAGCCATTTGCCAAAACCTTTCAAAAAAGCATCAAAGGTTTCACCAGCCGGCTCCAAAGGAAAAGTAAACCCCTTCATGTAACTTGAGCATTCCTGATAATTATTCATGAAAAAGGTATCAAAATATTCATAGTGGCTGTCTGGCGCCTTGAGATAACCAGTAACCGCGCCATATACCTCTTTTGATACACCGCTGGCTATCTCTTTCCAGGTATAAGATGCCTTTTCCTCTGGCTCCATCAAGTGCAACAGCCGCTCAATCATGTGTAGAAACCAGTAGGTTGAGGCCACATGCAACCTGTCTGCCGTTTCCGGGGTAAGATCTGTCTTATCCATGAGTTCGGCCATGATGGCTCTGACAGATTGACATATCTCCGGCACCAAATCCTCGGCAACGGCATATGTGCCTTTGTGTTCCCGTACTTTTTTTTGAGCAAGCTGTGACTTTGCCAAGGGAATGTTCTGCTTTCGTCAAAATTTTTTTATAGATTATAGACTACAAAATAAATGCCTGTATCTACACTATTTGTCAACAAAATCTTTCAAACAATTGGCAAATTTTTCAAAATCATGCACAGAAAGGTCCTCCGGCCTCAACCCTGAATCAATATTACATGATTCCATAAGTTCCCTAATTTGCTCTTTTTTGAGGCCCTTGAACCCTTCTAACGCATTTATCAACACCTTTCTGCGCTTTTGAAACGCCTTTTTCACTAATGCTTTGAATAAGATAAAATCTTTGGTCCTCAATTTTTCCTGTTTGAACCTTAGCTTGAGCACTGAAGAGGTAACTTTTGGAACTGGCCGGAACGCCTGAGGAGGCACATCCATGAGATGGGTCACGGATGCGCACTCTTGCACCACAATAGAAAGGACACCATATGCCTTTGTTCCGGGAACAGCTGTAATTCTTGCAGCAACCTCCTTCTGAAACATGAGGACAGCTTCTTCAATGGCAACACGTTCGTCTATTATTTTGAATAGTAGTGGCGAAGATATGTTGTATGGAAGGTTGCCGATCAACTTCAGTTTTCGGCCAATCTCTTTACTCAGCTCCCTGTACGAAACTTCGAGCATATCGGCCTTTCTTATTTCTACATTTTCAGGCAGTGTTCCAGAGTGGATGAGCCATTCCACCAGTTCGATATCCTTTTCCAGTCCTATCACTTTGGATACGTTGTGGGCCAGAATCCTGGTGAGTGCACCCTGTCCTACTCCCAGTTCCACTACTATGTCGTCCTTGTCAAAGCCAGCCAACCTTATGATTTTTCGGACAATATTTAGATCTACCAGAAAATTTTGGCCCAGAGCTTTTTTGGCATATGGTGGAATGGCTTTGCCTGCCATACTATTCATTCTTTTATCAGCTTTTCATACTTGCGCTTCTGTCTGTGGATGTAGAAATAAAGGCAGCCGAAATATGCTCCTATCCCAAAAGGTAAAGCCAATAGAATTCCTCCTAGTAATAGGCACAAGATGATTTCAGGACTTATAGACAACATGGTCTTGGCAGCCTCTAAGATGCCCTCATGTCTGAGAAGATCGATCAACTCTCTCACCTCCGCCCAACCTATAGATGTTCTGGTAACAAACACTCCTAGTTTCCAGGCTGCGTAATATTGCCCTGGAATGGTAAAAGGGTTGCTAACGAGCCAATTCGCTATCAGAGCGGCCAGAACATTGCCACGGAGCAGGGTACAAAAAAACAATATGAGCACTGTATGAAAAGGTATGGTGGGAGTCAAACCTATGAACACCCCTATGGAAACCCCTCTGGAAAGTACAAAAGGATTGCCGCGCATCCGCCACAAGCGCAATGCATAATAGCGAGAGGCCCTCAAAGGATTCCATCCTTTTTTACCTGCTGTCATCATTGTGATCGCCGCTCCTGACTCTGTGATGCGCTCAGCCAGACTGAAAAAGCCTGGAATAGACATCGGCATCCGGCCCCAGGACCATTCCGGCTTGAAGCTGCCGGTGTCCGACCAAGGCTACCATGGCGGCATTGTCCATGCAGAAATCCAAAGGGGGGAAATAGGCCTTTATTCCTTCTTGGTTTGAGGCAGAACCCATTTTATATCGCAACCTGCTGTTGGCTGCCACTCCACCTGCAACTACAACCTTGTCAAGGCCATTTTCTTTGGCTGCCTTGATACTCTTTTCCACGAGCACATCCACCACTGCTTCTTGGAATGAGGCACAAATATCTTCCAACGGTAGATCTGAGAGCTCTTTTCTGAGCCTGTTCACCAAAGTAAGCACCGCTGTTTTGAGACCACTAAAACTGAAATCGAAAGGAGTTTCTGGAAGTCTGGCCCTGGGCAAAGAATATGCTCCGGGATCGCCTTTCTGGGCCAACTTGCTTATCACAGGCCCTCCTGGATATGGTAAACCCAAAATTTTGGCAACTTTGTCAAAGGCCTCTCCTGCAGCGTCATCCCTAGTCTGACCGATCAACTCAACAGAAAAAAAATTATTGACCACGTACAGGCTGGTGTGACCACCTGAAACCACAAGTCCTAAAAAAGGGAACTCTGGATATTCACTTCCTAGAAAGACGGAAAAAAGATGAGCATGTATGTGGTTTACGCCAGTAAGCTTCAAAGAACGTGCTTCTGCAAAGGCCTTGGCAAAAGAAAGGCCTACCAAAAGGCTTCCCACCAGGCCAGGCCCTTGAGTTACCGCGACTCCTTCCAATTGAGACACATCAATACCCGCACTTTCTATGGCCTCATCCACTACTGGGACGATGGACTCCAAATGATGCCTGGAAGCGAGTTCAGGAACGATGCCGCCATATTCACTGTGAATTTTTATTTGTGAAGCCACCACATTGCTCAAAAGCCGTTTTCCGCCTTCCAATACAGCTGCAGCGGTCTCATCACAAGAGGTCTCTATTGCAAGGAGATAACGAATATCGTCTTGGTGTTCGTATTTGTTGGCTATGCCCATGCACAAGATCTTACAACATCAGATGTCAAAATTCATAGATTCATGAAAATCATCAAATAGAGAACGTCCATTTCTATTGCGCAAAAGCCTTTTTTAAAAGCCCTTCCAGGCTAAGTGGTTACGTGAAACTGTGTTGCATCCCTTCACACAGAAAAAAGCTTTTCTAAAGTTTGCCTTTGAACAAAACTGTTTCATATTGTTTTTCTATGGATTCCATTTTCTCCATGGCCTCTTCCCACGCCTCGTACGCCTTCTCCAGACCAGCAGTTACAAGGGCATATCTTCTGGTCTGATCAGCTGTTTTTTCTCCATTTTTGAAAAAATCTGGATCAGACATCTGCTTTTCTATTGATTGCCTTTCCTCTTCAAGAGCGTCTATCTCCTGTTCAATGCGTTCGATCTCTGCCTTTATGGGCGCCAGCGCCTTGCTCTTTTGCTGACGCAGAATCGAGGCCTCTTTGCGGAGTTTTTTCCTGTTTGCGCGTCTGCCTTGTCTTTTTTCTGAACCATCAATCCTTGATGACGGTGCTACAGAGCCTGTGCCGTCCGAAAGAAATCTTCCCTGGCGCTCTAAATAGTCTGATACGTTGCCGTGGTAAAAGATCCCTTGTCCATCTTTTATCTCAAGCACCTTGTCCACGAAACCATCCACGAAATCACGGTTATGGGAAACTATCAATACAGAACCTTCATATTCGGACAGTGCATTTTTCACAGCCTCCTGAGAGGAGATGTCAAGATGATTCGTGGGTTCGTCCAACAACAAAAGGTTCGCCCTGGCTGCCATGACCCTGGCCAAGGCCAAACGGCTCTTTTCGCCACCAGACAGCATCGCAACCCTCTTTTTCACATCATCCCCGTGAAACATAAAGGTACCAAGGATAGAGCGTAACTCTTTTTCGGGCATATCAAGCCCCAATTCCAGCAAGGCTTCCAAAACAGTCCAGGTAGGATCGAGTTCCCTTGCCTGGTGCTGGCCAAAATAGGCTGGTACAACATTGTGTCCAAAACATATCTGGCCTCTGTCTGGTTTCAATTGAGATGCCAGCATCTTGAGCAAGGTAGACTTGCCAGCACCATTCACTCCAACCACTGCTGCCTTGTCTCCCCGCATGAGCATAAAAGATACATTTCCCAAAACAGTTTTTGCTCCAAATGCCTTTCCCAAACCTTGCACCTCTAAAACCACTTTGCCAGACTTTGGAGCAGGTGGAAGATGAAAGGAAATAGTTTTTTCCTGTTGTTCAAGTTCGATCTTATTCATTTTTTCAAGCTGTTTAAGCTTGCTCTTAACTTGGCTGGCCTTCGTTGCCTTGGCCCTGAAACGCTCCACGAACCGCATGGTTTGAGCTATTCTGGTTCGTTGATTCTCAAAGGCAGACTGCTGTAACTCCAGCCGCTTCTGTTTTTCTACCGTGTAAAATGTGTAATTGCCTTTGTATACGGTAAGCCTGCCTAGACTCAATTCCCAAGTGATTCGTGTTGTGTTGTCTAGGAATGCTTTATCATGGGAAATAATCAGCATAGCGCTGGGAAAATCTTTCAGAAAGTCCTCAAGCCAACACAAAGATTGCAGATCCAAGTGGTTCGTTGGCTCATCCAACAATATATAATCAGGGCGAGCCAGCAAAATTTTGGCTAGATGCAGCCGCATCAGCCATCCTCCGCTTAGTGTACAGACTGACTTGGACAAATCACTGCTGTCGAATCCAAGGCCTGCGCAAACCCTGTGAATCTGGGCATCCATTTTGAAAAAATTTGAAGCTTGTAGTTCGCTTTGGAGAGATTCCTGTGCACAGAGCAACCTCTTCATGGCCGCCTTGTCAAGCAAAGGGGAGGACAATTTTTGATTGACCTCATCAAGTTCTTTTTGCTTTTGTAAAAGTGGCGAAAAGGCGCTTTTGGCCTCTTCGTATATGGTCGCCTTTGTCTCATGCGACCCAATTTCCTGAGGCAAATAACCTATGGTAGCGTTTTTGGGAATGTTCACTGTACCAGTGTCGAATTCTCCCATGCCGGCTATTATCTTCAACAGTGTTGTCTTGCCAGCCCCATTTACACCCACGAGCCCGATACGCTGGCCAGGATGAATTGTGCATGATATGGCATCAAATATCTTTTTGTCGCCGTAACCAAGGCTGAGATCTTCTATTCTTATCATTGATTATGCCTGCTCAGGAAATGTGGTTCAGTAGATATTGGGCGCCATATGCAACGGAAAGGCCGAAAAGAAAACTCATCAGGGTGCCTATTATGATATATTCTGCTTCCATGCGGTTTTCCCTTTCCTTGATTTCTCCAAAACGGAGTATGGACTTTGCTGCAATCAAAAAGCCAATGGCATTGGGTTGCCCAGCCATGACAAACAAAAAGATCAAGGCGCGTTCCAGTTGGCCAATGGTGCGCCCTCCACTCAGCAAGCCTTGAACCGGTTCCACACCAGCTTGTTTGAGCTGGCGCAGGTAGGGCTTTACTGCCATTTCCAGCACAATGGCCCCTGCCCTCACAGCCAGAATCAATCCAGAAGCGTAGACCAAAAAATCTAAATAACCGGTTCCAAGCTTGGCTGTCCACCACCCTGACTCTCTGGGCGCTACCCAAACAGCCAAGATCCAGATGATCGAGATGTGAATGGCTTGGTCCATAAAGAAAATGGACAACTCCCCTTTATCATGCCTACGTGCCAAAATGGCTTTAAATCCATCTATCAACGCATGACTAACAAATATAACGGCTGGAATTTCCCAAGTTTTCCAAAGGCCACATGCGGCATAGCTTGCAACACCTACTAAGGCTGCATGCCTTAACAAAATGGAAATCCGGCTTTTGTTCAACACATCTCTTCTGGTTTGAAAAAGAAAATCTCCAGCCACGTGTGCTGAAAGTAGACCAATAAAAATATTCATGGAAAATATGTGAGACATCATTCTCGAAACAAATCCAGTCAACAAACCTATTGACTTGTTTTTGGATATTGAAGCCTTAGAGCTTGTTTAATTCTCATAACATATTTTTTTCACTTCTTTGTTTACAAAATCGATACCATGAAGCAGAGCATGCCATCCTGCCTTCGTCAAATGCTGGGCTACTGCTTGCTGGGAGATTGGACCGCCTGGCCATTTTGCGCCAATCTCATCTTGATTCTTCCCTTCCAAGGCTCCCAAAACCGCCAGTGCTTGCCTTGGCGTCCACCTCACTACCAGGGCATCTATCAAGTAGACTACGGTTTGGACGGCCAACGCAATCTGCTCATCAAACCTCCTTGGAAAGACAAAGGCCATCCGATGATGGCCTTTTAACTCCTCAAGTGCCCTGCCAGAGTAACGAAAGGCCTCCCCATCCCCCTTGGAAACCCTGTCGTTTGGCAAAAAGTCGATTGTACCCACTCCCACTGCAAGTCTTGTGTCTACCCTTCTTGGCGCCATTGTGGCCTTTAGGTAGGCCCTGAAATATAGTGCTGCTACCAACGCTTTTTCAGGCTGGGCTATGAACATTTGCCAACTGTCTCCCCTGAATATGTCAACCTCAAGAGGAACCGCTTCTTTTAAAAATGACCGTAAAGCTACCGAAGCCCTTTGCATAACAAATAGCAGCCTTTTCCTGTCAGGCGGAGACAGCTTTGAGGAATCAACGATATCTCCTGTGGCTATGGCATAAAGCCTGTTTTTTTCCACTTTCATAGAAAGGCAACCCCATTTTCACAAGTTTTATGGCTTTTATATATATAATACAAGTTATATAACTTGTACATATTAAAATCTAAAAAAAGATACTCATCTTAAATGGAGCCTAGCCAAAAGAACTCAACATATTGTAATAACAGGGTTTTTATAAATGACAATTCCTTGACATCATAATGCGAGATATGTTAAAAGTTGCCTGTCTTTTTTTCGTTAAGCCCCCGTAGCTCAGGGGATAGAGCACAGGATTCCTAATCCTGGTGTCGCACGTTCGAATCGTGCCGGGGGCACCACGA
>CAYWKF010000032.1:0-25213 GCA_964459155.1 uncultured Desulfobacterales bacterium | reverse complement strand
CCCTTCTCCGCCAATACCCGCGTTATGGCCGCCGTCAATGTGGTCTTACCATGGTCTATGTGACCTATCGTACCTACGTTTACATGTGGCTTCGTACGCTCAAACTTCTTCTTGCTCATCTTGCTTCCTCCATCACGTTACGGAATGGGTTCATATAATTTCACCTTCTGCCGCTACCAGATCCTACCACCTGTAATGAGCAAAGGCCTTGTTGGCCTCAGCCATCCTGTGAGTATCCTCTTTTTTCTTGAATGCGGCACCTCTTTCATTAAAAGCATCGATCAACTCTCCTGCCAAGCGCTGAGCCATGGTCTTCTCACCCCTGCTTTTGGCATAGCTGACAAGCCAGCGGATGGCCAAGGTCTGCCGTCTTTCAGGCCTGACCTCTACCGGAACCTGATAAGTCGCACCTCCTACCCTCCTGGACCTGACCTCGACGATGGGTTTCACATTTTCCATGGCCTTCTCAAAGACTTGCAATGGATTTTCCTTGGTGCGCTGTTCCACTATGTCCAACGCTTCATAAAAAATCCGCCTGGCAAGGCTCTTTTTTCCCTTCCGCATCAGGCCATTAACAAACTTCGACACCAGCACACTGCCATATTTGGGGTCGGGTGCTACGCTTCTTTTGGGAACTTCACGTCTTCGTGGCATAGATCTTTCGCCTCTTTCTATCCTAGTGCCTTATTTGGGCCTCTTTGTTCCATATTTGGAACGGGCCTTGCGTCTATCCGAAACACCCAAGGCATCAAGGGTTCCTCTAATGATATGATATCTTACACCTGGCAAGTCCTTAACACGGCCGCCACGGATTAAGACCACTGAGTGTTCTTGGAGATTGTGCCCTATGCCTGGGATGTATGATGTCACTTCCATGCCATTGGTGAGCCTTACACGTGCAACCTTCCTGAGAGCCGAATTCGGCTTTTTGGGTGTTGTGGTATAAACCCTGGTGCACACACCCCGCTTTTGAGGGCAAGAGTCCAAAGCAGGGGCCTTACCCTTCTTTTTGATTTTTTGACGTCCCTTTCTCACCAGTTGGTTTATGGTTGGCATGCTCTAGCTACTCCTCATTTCTTTTGATTGTCCATCAGCAAAAAACAATATGAGCCTAGCCCCCATTTTCTTTATGAAAAAAATCAAAAATGAGGTCCCAGGAACAAAGCCCGCTTTTAATACTGGGTTCGCCTCAGATTGTCAACCCCTGTTGCAATACATTTTTTTTTGGCGTACATGTTGTTCATTGATCTTCAGGGGCAACAATGAGCTACAAGGCGCAAAAAACATATTTAGGCGTAGATGTTGGTAATACTCACACAGTTTTAGGCCTTTTTCAAGGCCCAAAGATAAAAGCAAGCTGGAGGATCGCTACAAGGCCAGATGTTACAGCAGATGAGCTGGCCGCATGCCTTATACCGCTGCTCCAAGACAAAAAGTATTCACTTTCAGCGGTGGATGACCTCGTGCTTTCATGTGTAGTGCCTCCCCTGATATCCACTTACCAAAAATTCTGCCAGCAGTACATGCATTCCAAGGCCTTGATAATAGAGGGAACCAGCCAATTGGGTATGCCTATTTTGTACAAAAGGCCTTACGAAGTGGGAGCAGACCGGCTGGTGAATTCCATAGCAGCCTATGAGCTTTTTTCTTCTCCTCTCATAGTCATAGATTACGGCACCGCCGTCACTTTCGATTGTGTTTCTGGTAAGGGTGAATATCTGGGCGGAGCAATTGCCCCAGGTCCCATCGTTTCGGCTGAAACATTATTCAAGAAGACGGCCAAGCTTCCTCTGGTCGATCTCTTTACCCCACCTGATTCAATTCTGGCCCAGGATACTGTCTCTGCCATCAAGACTGGCATTATTTATGGTTTTGCTGGTCTTACAGATAGAATAGTGCAGTGTCTGTCAGCAGAGTTTTTAGACGAACCCATGGCGGTTGCCACAGGTGGACTTGCAGAAATCATAGCGCCCTTTTCCGAACGCATAGAAAAGGTAATCCCCGACTTGACACTGCAGGGATTGGCAATTGTTTACAAAAGATTGACCAACAAGGGCTCAGCCAGTTGAACTCAGCACCTCCAAAATGAGCTGCGCCTGCCTGGTGGCAGAATTTTGGGCCAATTGCTTCAGTGCCTGCAACGCCCTTTGCCCTGTCTTTTGAGTGAGCTTTTCGTTGCTGAAAAATTCTCTTATCTGGCGGCCAAGATCGCTTACATCCTTTACAAGTCTGCCCCCCCCAAGTTGCAACAATGCCTGGCTTGATTCCTCGAAATTGTCCGTAGAGGGGCCAAATAGTACAGGACAACCCCATGCCGCTGGCTCCATAATATTTTGCCCACCTTTAGGGACGAGGGACCCGCCCACAAAGGCAACATCTGCTAATCCATACAAGTCAAACAAAGGTCCGATAACATCGACAACAACAATATTGTGCTCACGCCTCTTGCCCACTTCGAGTTCACTCCACATATCAAAGCCAAGCGACCGTTGCTTCAAGCAATTCGTCACCTCGGACACTCTTGCCAAGTGGCGAGGCACTATGAAAAACAGTGAAGCTGGCATCTCTTTGACAATGTCTTCCATGGCCTGTGCCAGAATAATTTCTTCACCTTTTCTGATACTTCCCGCAACAAAAACCTTTTCATTATGGCCTATGCGCAGTTTTGCCCTCAAGGATTCAGCCCTTGCCACGTTTGGGCGATTCAAAAGTCCCTCGAATTTTGCATTGCCTGCTACTGCCACTTTTTCCGTTGCGGCCCCTAATTCTACGAATCGCCGGGCGTAGGTATCAGATATAGCGCATATTGCAGTGAATTTGTTCAGCATGGGTTTTACAGCATTCTCAATCAACTTGTAGCGCCGAAAAGATCGTGAAGATATCCTTCCATTGAGCAGCACTGCCTTTGCACCGCTCGCTGTAACCGCTTCAAGCATATTGGGCCACAGCTCGGTTTCGAGGGGGGCATAGACCTTTGGACGAATCGTGGCTACCATCCGTGAAACTGCCTGTGGAAAATCAAGAGGATAAGAAATTACCGTGCATCTGCTTTTGAAAAGCGAGCTTGCCCTGGCCAAACCCGTAGGTGTAGTGGATGACACGATCACTTTGAGCCCTGGATTAAGGGCGTCTATCGCCCTAACGAGGGCCTCTGCCACATTAACCTCACCCACGGATACAGCCTGAAACCAAATGTCATAGGGTGACATTTCCTCAACCTCAGGTGGGACTTTTCCCATCCTGCCACACCAAAGGCTGTCCGAGCCTTCAAGGCAACAACGGATTTGCAGTACCGGCATCAGGAGCCAGTAGGCCATTTGCGAGATCTTTCTGTAATAGTTGAGCATCAAAACAACTTGCTGGCGCTTTCACGCTGCCTTGCTGCTTCGTAAAGAGCCACGGACACGGCAGATGAAACATTGAGCGATTCAATCTTAGGCGCACAAGGAATGTTCAACAACTTGTGGCAACTCTTTTTCACGAGATGGCGCAGACCCTTATCTTCGGCTCCAGCAACAAAAACAAGGGGACCAGTTAAATCGTGACTCCATATTTTATGCCTTCCTTCTGCTGCCAAGCCAATGACCATAATCCCTTTTTGTCTAATTGCCATCAAGGCCTTCACCAAATTTTTGACCACACAGACCTTCACATGGACAATGGTTCCTGCTGACGCCTTTACGACGGTTCCCGTGATTTTTGCAGAAGAACGTTCTGGCAATATGACTCCTTTTGCGCCAAATGCCGCACAAGATCTGATGATTGCACCAAGATTTTGGGGATCAGTAACTTGATCACATGCCACGAAAAGGCCCTTATTAGCCTTGTCTGTTGCCAAAAGCTGGTCCATGGATTCCTTCCAGACAGGCTTTACAAGGGCTGCAATTCCTTGGTGAACCGCACCAGCTGCAACACCAATCAATGTGAAGTTTGTTTGCTCATTGATTTTGACACCTTCTTTTCGTGCCATGTGGAGCATTTTTTTTTGATGCCGTTTCTGGCCAAAAGAAGGATTTATGAAGATTCCCCAAATTGCCCATGGGCAATTTTTTAAAAATTCTCTAACGGGATGAAGGCCCCAGATTGGAACAAGTTCATTTTGCAATTTTTTCACTTGTAAGGCATCAGTCAGCCTTCCGAAACGGCTTCCTCTGCCTCAATCAACATGTTTTTCACCTTAGGCAAGGCAACCATACGCTTGCTCTTGTGGCGATTTGCCTTGATTATGGACTTGAAATCGTCCAATGCCTCTTCCAAAATATCATTAATCAATATGTAGTCATATTCTGGCGCAGCAAGCACCTCTTTTTTGGCATTCTCAATCCTGGTTCTAAGGTTGGCTTCGTCTTCTGTTCCTCTGGATCGTAATCGCTGCTCCAGCTCTTGAAAAGTAGGCGGCAAGATAAAGATCATCACGGCCCCTGGAAAGCTTTTTTTCACCTGCCTCGCACCCTGCACATCAATATCCAATAATACATCTAAACCGTCTTCAAGCTGCCTGAACACGCCCTCTCTACTGGTGCCGTAAAAATGGCCGTGAACTTCGGCCCACTCAAGGAAGGCTCCTTGCTCTATCATGGCGTTGAAGGCCTCCCTTGAAACGAAATGGTAGTCTATTCCATCCACTTCACCTGGCCTCGGGGCGCGAGTGGTGTGCGAAACAGAAAAGCTCACATCATTCATCTGCTTCAGTAGCATCCTGCACAATGTCGTCTTTCCTGTTCCTGATGGCGCAGAGATTACATAGAGGTCACCCCTCATAACAATCCATTTAGTAACGCGGATCCTTTTCTTCCACCTTGGCCAACAAATCAGCACTCAGGCGTTGAGCTATGGTTTCGGCTTGAATGGCTGAGAGAATAACATGGTTGCTGTCGGTCACTATTATCGAACGTGTCCGCCTGCCCTGGGTGGCGTCTATAAGCCTGCTGTTTGTCTTGGCCTCTTCGCGCAAACGTTTCATTGGTGCAGAAGCAGGATTCACAATGGCAACGATTCTGTCAGCAACTATGGAGTTCCCAAAGCCAATGTTGAGAAGTTTGCATCTACAGCTCATTAAAAAATCTCCTTTCCTGGGGAATGAATTTTAAACCGGGAAAAACAATCCACCACCTCTTTTTGTCATAAAACATCAAAAATATCAGAATGTTCTATACTAAGCCATACCAATACAACCACGCACATACAAAATTCACCAAAACTTTACCAATTCAGGCTCATACAATACTCCTACACCAAATTTTGAACCTGTTCCCTTATTTTCTCCAACTCTCCCTTTATTTCCACTACCAGTCTGGAAATCTCCTGATCTGCGCTCTTTGAGCCCATGGTGTTAATTTCCCTGAAAAATTCCTGCAACAAAAAATCAAGCCGTCTCCCGATAGCTCCTCCATGCTCCAGATACCTTCTGAATTGCTTGAGATGGCTCTTAGCTCTAACGATTTCCTCTGTAATATCTAAGCGGTCTGCTAAAATTGCTGCCTCTGTTACAATTTTGTTTTCGTCCAAGGGCAGATCTCCAAGCAGTTGAGTTATCCTGTCCCTCAATGCTATTTGTGCCTCTCTGGTATGCACTTCTGCCCTGCCTTCGATCTGTTCCAACATCTTTTCAACGAGGGTTAGTCTTTTTTTAATATCGTCGGTTAAATTAGCCCCTTCTTCCGAAGCCATGGCCACTGCCTTTTCCAACAATTCGATCAAGGCAGGTTCCACACGCTGCCACACTACGCTGATATCTGCTTCATTCTCAACCGGTCTTATTGCCTCGCGGCATACGATGAGAAATTGCCCGATGTCCAGTTCACCACTCAAGCCCAATGAGTGTTTAATCTCACGGGCTGCATCCATAAAGGCCTTGGCATTTCCCTCGTCTGCCTTAAAGGCTGTGGGTTCCATGTCTGAGGCCTCAAACTGGATGAACAGTTCCACCCTGCCGCGTTCAAGGCGCTCCTTGACCATCTTCCTAAATCTATCCTCAAGTTCGCCCATCCACTTGGGCATCCGCACATAGACATCGCAATATCTCGAGTTGACTGAACGCAATTCCATCGCCACGGACCAGTTGTCGCCCTCTTGGTGGACCTTTGCAAAGGTGGTCATGCTCCGGACACTCAATCTCCTAGCCTCCTTTTACAAACAGACACTCTATCTGATCGATTCATACACGCCCATTCGTCACGCTGCTTCAAGAAGACCTTACGCACTCTGAGTAAAAAATTTTGCACTGGTTCCGAGGCATAATCAGGAAATGTCCAAGGAAGCACCTGAAAACTCTTTGCCTGATATATGAGTGTGAGATCGGCAAAGACACCTCTTCCAAGATAGATTCTGTGGGTAAAATTCTTTCCTGTAGCCAATACCAACCTTTCGGCAGTCAAAAGGCCAGGATCGATATTCACTTTTCTCTTGCCCGAAGACACCGTCATTTGCTCCAAGTCATTTGTCACATATTTTATTTCGGGCAGTGAGTCCTGGCGCACTAGCCCTTCAAAGCTCACCAATTTCCTAACGAGGCCGGAACCGAACTCCGGTTCATAATATGTGGTGAAATCAAAGGCAAGTGTCTCGCTTTCCAAATCGATGCCCCCAAATCTTTCAGCAAGATCGTATGCGGTCTTGTCAATCATCTCTTTGCTGCCAGAAAAAATTGAACAAAGCAATTTGGCAGGCCCTGGCTCTTTGAGCGTACTCATCTGCCGCTTCCATCCAAGGCATCCAACAATTCCCCCGATGAGACCGAAGCAGTCCCAATCTTTGCCACCACAAGGCCAGCAGCAAGGTTTGCCAGTTCGGCCGCGTCGAACAGGTTGGCTCCGCTTGCGAGGGCAGCAGACAAAACTGCCGCAACGGTATCTCCCGCTCCTGTCACGTCGTAAACTTCCATGGCCTTGGAACATATCTCCCGTGAGCCTTCATCCACGTTCCAGGCAAACATACCACGCGGGCCACGGGTTATTAAAACACTTGGCACGTTTAACTGTTCATTCAACTTTTTTGCCGCAACCTCTGGCTCTACGGCCACTGCGCTTCCTATCATTGCCAGAGCTTCTTGTTCGTTCGGCGTGATCGTGCCAGCTCCTATGTAACAGGGTGCATTACAAGGCTTTGGATCAACTACCAATTCTATTTCTCTTGAACGTGCCATGTTTGAGAGCAACTCCACAATCTCTTGATTCACCACACCTTTGGCGTAGTCTGAAACGACGATTCCGTCTATCAGCCCATCAATGGAATTCAGTGCCGTTTTCAGGGCGGATTTCACGGCCCTTCGAAGACTGCTTTTGCTCTCCCTGTCCACTCTGACGACCTGCTGTCCCTGGGCAATTACCCTGGTTTTGACAGTGGTGGGACGCTCCTCATCTAGGATCAACTCGGCTTGCATGCCGTGTGCCACCAACATCTGCCTTATGGAATCCCCAGCCTGGTCTCTGCCTACGACGCCTGCGATAACCACTTTTGCACCAAGATCACAAAGGTTGCGCGCCACATTTGCAGCCCCTCCCAGCCGCTGATCTTCCATTTTAACCTGCAGAACTGGCACTGGCGCTTCAGGTGATATACGCTCTACGTCGCCCCATACGTAGCGGTCAAGCATGATATCGCCTACAACAAGCAGACGGAGGCTGGAAAACTTATGGACCACCTCATTGAGGGTCTTGCTCACCGCTGTCCTCCAACTGTCTGCTTTTCCAGGCGTTTTGCCTCCTCCACCAACATTATTGGTATGCCGTCTCTTATCTCATACATCAGAAGGCACCGATCACATATGAGCGCCTTGGCCTGTTCATCGAGTCTCACACCTTTTTTACACTTGGGGCAAGCCAATATTTCAAGAAGTTTGTCGCTTATAAGTGGCATTTTTTCGGCCTCACCTCTTTGTTAAAATCTGTTTTGGTATAATAAATTCTTAAGGATATCTAATTCCCGGAAATGGGCACCTGTAATATCAACTTCTTCACTTCGTCCATGACCATTTCAGGAGTGATCCATTTCATACAATCATATCTGCCATCACAAGTTGGCCTCCGTTTGCAAGGCGAACAAGGAAAATGGCTGTAAACCACGCAGGTGCTTTTCTTTCCCGCATCCAGATAGGGCCTAGTGGAGCCAAAAAGGGCTATTGTAGGCACATCAAAGGCTGTTGCCATATGGGTCAAGCCGGTATCGACCCCAATTGCCAGGGCAGACCTTTTGAGCAAGGCAGCACTCTGCATCAAGGTAGCCTTTCCAGCAAAGTTGTGTATGCTTTTCCCTGCTGCTTCTGCGATTTTTTCACCTGTCATCCGATCTGCTGGACCTCCAAGGACGATTATGTCTACAGCATAAAACTGGGCGAGATTAGCAGCAAGTTTTATCCACGATTGCACAAACCAATGTTTTTGAGGCCTGGTGGTAAAAGGGCATATGGCAAAATATGGATCTTTGATGCCCTTTTTTTGTAAGGCCTGATTTGCCCACTCATTATCTTCTGGACCAACCACGATGAATGGTTTGAAATCTTTCGTCTCCAAACCCAGCTCACGTATCATGTGATGATACTCAGAACTCATCATGCGAGAGCAGGGGCCCCTTGAAATAATTCTGGTCATCAAGAACCTGCCAGGCTCCTTGGACTCAAAGCCGATGCGTTTTTTGCCCCCGGAAAGCCAAGCCAGCAGGCGGCTTCTTAAAAGGCCTTGGGCATCCAAGACCAAATCATAATTTGCGTTACGCAGAGGGATGGCAAAGCCCCGAATCTCCCTCAAGGCGGATGCCAAATGAAACTTTCTAAAAAGCTCTTTCCATTTGAGTTTGTCCCAAAGCACCACCTGTTCTATCAGGGGATTTGCTTCAAGGAGGGGTGAGTAGGCAGGCTCAACCACCCAGTCTATGTCTGCATCGGGCCAGGCGCGGTTCAGAGGTTTCAGCATGGCAGAAGCCATCACTATATCGCCAATGGCACTGGGTCTCACTATCAAAATGCGCTGTGGTGAATCAGACATCTTGGCCCACGCTGATAATCCAGTTTGCGGCATCCAGCAAATCTGCTGCAACATAGGCCACCTTGTCCAATGCCGACTCTTTCATTGCTTCCAAGGTCTGTGCTCCGTGCCCAGTTTTGACCAACACTGGAATTGCTCCTGCGTTTTCAGCAAGCTGCATGTCCGCCAGTGTGTCGCCAATCACAAACTTGTTCCGCACCTCTTGTTCACACTGGCTCAGGGCCTTTTCTACCATGCCAGTACCAGGCTTCCTGCATTCACACTTGACAGTGTAAGGACCTGCGCCTGCACTGGGGTGGTGGGGGCAGTAAAACCAGCCATCCACGAAGGCCCCCTCTGCATTCAGCCTTTTTTCCAATTCTATGTGAATTTCATGAAGGGACGCCTCGGTCAAAAAACCGCGGGCTATTGCTGATTGATTTGTCACTACAAATATCTTATACCCTGCCTGATTCAAGGCCCTTATGGCAGATGAAGCTCCTGGTATGAGGCGAAGGTCCTCAATCCTTCTAAGATACTCCACTTCTTCGTTGATGGTTCCGTCCCTGTCAAGAAAAACCACGCCATTCATCCATAATTAAATAAACCACTATTGGATCTGGAACAACCAGAAAGGCTGTCTCCAACTTTGGCCTTTACAAACATTGCTTTCCTTGCCATAAGTAAACCTCTTCGCCCAACACGACTATTAGGTGAACCTGCCATGAAAGAATCAGAAAAAAATAGCATAGCCGACCAGAAACGTGAAACGCTGACTCTCAGTTTAAGGAGCGATCTATACAGGGCCTTCCGTAGGTGTGCCTGGATGCTCATCCACGAAACAGGCAAAACTCCCGACGAGGCATATGACGCACTATTTGAAGCCCTTTTGATAGAACATGAATGTTAAAAAATTCTACAATTTCATACCTGCGCAAGTTCGCGACAGGGCATCTGAAGCAGTAAATTCCATAAAAAGGCATGTTGAAAATATGGGCATGGATGGCCTAATCAACGACGCCTTGCTGGAAGAGCTGAAGAAAATCTGTGCATTGAGTGAATTCCTGGCTGGTACTGCCAAATCAAGGCCTTTTATTTTTTTTGACCTGATCTGTTCAGGGGATTTCGACAGGCCCTATTCCAAAAAGGAGTATCATGTTGCTGTCCAAAAGGCCTTAAAAGGGTGGTCAAACTTTGATGCCTTGGGCAAGGAGCTGCGCCTACTGCGGACCAGGGAGATGGTGCGCATCGCCTGGCGAGATCTCACTGGTCGTGCTGGCCTTGAAGACACATTGCTCGAATTGTCACACTTGGCAGAAGCATGCCTTGATGAAAGCCTCAAAAGGCTACACGAGGCTCAGGCTGAAAAAATGGGATTCCCTCTGGATGCCTCAGGAAACCGGTTACAATTAGTGATATTAGGAATGGGTAAACTGGGCGGCAGTGAGCTTAACTTTTCGTCTGATATTGATCTGATCTTGTGTTATGAACAAGATGGATATACCAGCCTGGGAAGCGAATATACCAACAATCAATTTTTTACCACTTTGGCCCAATCTCTTTTGAAACTTATAGGAGCTGCCACCCCTGAAGGCTTTGTTTTTCGCACAGACACTAGACTGCGGCCCTTTGGAGATCAAGGGCCCCTTGTCACAAGTTTCGATGCCATGGAAGAGTACTATGAGATACACGGCAGAGAATGGGAAAGATATGCCCTGGTCAAAGCCAGGCCAGTTGCCGGAGACACAGAGGCTGGCCACCGCCTGCTGAACAGATTGCGACCTTTCATCTACCGGAAATATTTGGACTTCACTGCCTTTGAATCCTTGAGAAAGATGAAATTGATGATCGACAAAGAACATGGAGAGGAGGCTTTGAGAGACAACCTCAAGCTTGGGCCAGGGGGCATACGCGATGTAGAGTTCATCTGCCAGGCCTTGCAACTACTGTATGGAGGGAGATTCACAGAACTTCAAGTTCCTGGCACCTTAAAAGCCTTGCGCATCATAGGAGAACTCAACCTTTATCCAGCAGATGAACTCCTTGTGCTTGAAGATTCCTACCGTTTCCTCAGGTTGGCTGAAAACCATATTCAAGAAATAAGGGACGCTCAAACCCATGTCATTCCGAAATCAGAAACAGACAAGCTGAGGCTTGCCTTATCCATGAATTATCCTGATTGGCCTGCCTTTGAATTACAAATCAGACGAAAAATGGCTGAGGTATCCAGGCAGTTTAAAACCTTTTTGTCGATCCAAGAGCCAGAAAGCACGGAAATAGAACTCACCTTTGCGGGAGAGCCGAATGAAAAGGAATGGGTGCCGCTCTTGAAAACCATAGGCTTTGAACGACCGGAAGCCATTTTTCGCTTTTTGAAAGACTTTTGGTCGTCAAGAAGCACAAAATCCCTGGGGCCAGTGGCCACTGACAGGCTCCAGCGACTTTTTCCCAAAGTTATAAAAGAGGCCTCGAAGACCGAGTTTCCAGAACAGACCATCCGGCGCGTGTTGGATATACTTGATGCCATCAAAGGCAGAGCAGTCTATTTGTCTCTCCTCTTAGAAAACGAGGCTGCCTTAAAGAATCTTCTCTTTTTGACTTCAAAGTGCGCTTGGATAGCAAAACATGTGGCCAAGTATCCTGTAGTTCTGGATGAACTCCTAGACCCTAGACTCCTGTTTTCCCCTGATACAAAGGAGGCTTTGAACGAAAACCTTGCTGCAATTTTAACCCGCATACCAGACGACGAACTGGAAAGCCAGATGGAAGAACTCAGGCGCTTTCGTCATGGAGCAGTGCTCAGAGTTGCTGCAGCAGATATTACTGGTGCATTACCCGTGCTTGAAGTTGGTGAGCGGCTTACTGACATAGCAGAGGTGATCGTAGAACAAGCCCTGCGGATTGCCTTCGCGCACATGAAAAAACGGCATGGGCTTCCTGAAGGCATCCAGGAGCAAAAGAATACGCCTGGATTTGTTGTTGTAGGCTTTGGCAAATTTGGCAGCAGAGAAATGGGATATGGCTCAGATCTCGACCTGGTCTTTCTTCATTCAGCCAGGCAAGGCACTATGACGCAAGGCCCAAAAAAGATAGATGCATCTCTATTTTATGCCAGGCTAGGGCAAAGATTGCTTCACATATTGACAGCCTATACTCCTTTTGGACGCCTGTATGACGTGGATATGAGGCTCAGGCCAGAAGGCGAATCTGGCATACTGGTAAGTTCTATGGAGGCCTTTCGCCAGTACGAAATGGAAAGCGCATGGACGTGGGAGCATCAAGCCTTGGTGAGGGCAAGGCCTGTTTGTGGTGACCCTGTTTTGAAGACAAGTTTTGGTGGTTTAAGAAAAGAAATTTTGTGCAAAAAGAGAGATGTTGAAGAGCTGCGAACTCAAGTCATATCCATGAGAAAGAAAATTACTGTCAAAGGGAACAAAGAAAAGCAGGAGCTTGATATAAAATATCATCAAGGAGGGCTGGTAGACATAGAATTTATCACCCAATTCCTGGTATTGGCAAATGCCTGGAAAGTGCCTTCCCTGTGTGAACATACAGGAACCACTCCTCTGCTCAAGTCCTTGGAAGCCCACGCCATCATAAAAACAGACCAAGCCCGATGCTTGATCGAGGGGTTCGAACTCTTTCTCAGGGCCTTAAATGAAAAAAGGCTCACAGAGAAGATCTCTGCACAGTTGGCAAAGGGTTGCTCAAAGATGTTTGCGAAGGTGGCTCATGTACGGAAGGAGATCCTGAGGTGGTAGAGTAGATCTCATACCATCTTATCAGTTCAGAAACTGCCTTTTGGAGGCGTTCAAGGCCAGGTTCTATCATTTCCATGTCACCGTCGCGGGCTGCGCCACCCAGCTCTTCGGCAGCCTTGCAAAGCTCTTCTGCGTGAACTGTGGAAGCAGTGCCCTTGATCAAATGGCACACCTTTCTTATGTCCTTCACATTTTTCATGGCTACAGCTTTTTCTGCTGCACTCAACCAACCTTTGCACTCTCTAACTAGATCGTCAATGAGTTCCTTGGCCAGCTCTTCGATACCCTGGCACGTCTCAATTAGAGCATGGACGTCTACTGGAGAAGTCCCCTTTTTCTTGATTCCACAAACGGGCGGGCCAGCTGAATCTTGCCTTGGCACCCGTTCCCTGCCCAACAAACGCGAAAATTCTTTCCAAAGTTTTTCTGAGTTTACGGGTTTTGAGATATACCCATCCATCCCTGCATCCAAAAAACGCTTTTTGTCATCAGACAAAGCGTGGGCGGTAATACCTATTACAGGAAGATGTTGCAATTTGTCATTTCCCTTGATTTTTGAGGTAGCTGTGAGACCGTCCATAACCGGCATGGAAACATCCATCAGGATCACGTCAAAATTTTGGTCGTGTGCAAGGATATCTAACGCCTCTTTACCATTGTCTGCTTCGACAGTTGCCCACTGTTTTGATTCCAACAATAAGCGGAGCACCTTTCTATTCATGGCGACATCATCAACTATCAAGGCCCTACCTGGCAACATTTCTTGTTGGAAATCAGAAATTTCTTCGTCTCTTTTAACCAATTTGGGATCACAGGGTTCCAATGCCAGCACTATTCTGAAAACAGTCCCAAGGCCCACAGTTGATTCAACGGTTGCGCTGCCGCCCATCATTTCGGCCAGTTCTTTGGTAATGGCAAGGCCCAGGCCTGTCCCACCCTTTGTTTTGCCCTCTTTGTCTTGGACAAAAGGATCAAAAATAGTAGTCAACACGTTGGAAGGTATGCCAGGGCCTGTATCGGACACGGCTATCTCGATCTCTGCCTTGCCATCTTCCCGCTCTCCACGACTTTCAATGGCAATCAAGATGCCGCCTTCTTCTACGAATTTAAGGCTGTTACCCACCAAATTGTAAATGATTTGCTTTATCCGTACCGGATCACCAAGTAGATAACGAGGCACTCCTTCGCGGATCTTAACAGAAAAGGAGAGACCCTTTAACCTTGCCTGAACACCCAGAACCTTCTCAAGACTTTCCATCAGGTGCTTCAAGTCAAAGGGCTCTTTGTTGATTTCCAGACCGCCTGATTCAATCTTGGCCAGATCCAAGATGTCCCCAATCAAAGCAGTAAGATGCTCAGAGGAATATTGCAAATCGCTTATCAAATCCAATGCACTTTCTTCGCTTATCCTGTCCTTCAGAAGCTCTGCCACCCCGTGTATAACATTCAGCGGTGTCCGAAGTTCATGGCTCATTTTGGCAAGGAAAATACTCTTTGCCTTGGAGGCTTCTTTGGCCTTGTCCATGGCGCTTTTGAGCTTTCTGTTCAGTTCTGCCAGCGTGGTCACGTCTTCCAGTGTCCCAGCCATGCACAGGCCCCCGTCATACTCGCAACACTTTACGGAAAACATAAAATGGCGCTTACCCTGACCATTTTCAATTAACAATCCAGTAGAAAATGTTGCTCCTTTTCTTGTGATCTCTTTACGGATGAGCGTCCACAGATTCTCACCCAGGAGTGACTTCAACGTATTTGGGACATTTTTGTTCTTAAAGAATTGGTAGAAACATTGATTCTTGTAGGTAAGCTGGCCTTGCATATTGGCCCTAAAAATCCCAACAGGCACATTTTCCAGCAACTCTCTATGTTCTAGCTCAAGCCGGATTTTGTCTGTCTCGTCAACTACGTGCCAAAAGAACATATCCTCCCGGGACGTGGAGGCAAAAATCCTCACCGTCAAATATTGAATGGAGCCGTCTGCCTGTTTGAACTCCACGGTGGGAAGAACCACGAAACTTCCAGGTTTCAAGTCTTCGACATTGGAATGATATTTCCAGTAATCAATATCCAGTAGCTCAGAAAGATCTTGACCCTTCAAATCTGCGACATCGACCCCCAGAAAATCTGCCAGGGTTTTATTGGCCACACGCACAGTTCCTGCTGAGGTTGTAAGAGCAATTCCAAAGGGTGATGCGTCCAGCAGATTTTTGTAATTATCCCTGGAACGCTGAATAATGTTTTTTAGCCTGCCGCATCTCAACAGCGCCACAAATGAGATTGCCGCTACTGATCCCACTAAAAGGAAGAGACCAGGACTTATGCACTGAGGTAGTGTCAACATGAACTGGGAAGATCAGGCAGCAACTTGCTTAGAATGCATTTCCACTATGGCAAGGATGGTTTCTGGTTCAATGGGCTTTTCCATGTACTGATCTATTCCAGCCCTCCGCGCCTCTCTTTCAGAGATTGAATGGCCTCTGGCCGTCAACAATATCAAATAGGCACTAGGTTTGCGGCGGCGTAGCTCCTTTGCCACCTCAAGGCCGTTACCGTCTGGCAGCTGATAGTCGAGGATGGCGATATCGGCATCTATCAAATGTTCCATGGCCTGAGCCACTGAAACAGCTTCTATCACGTCAAAGCCCCGGCTTCTCAATAAACTGGCCAGCAATTTGGCAACTATTACACTGTCTTCAAGAAGAAGAATCTTCATGGTAACGCTCCTTTTAGATGTTAAACTTAGAGATCAGGCCTTCTATTTCCCTGGCAAGGGAGTTGAGTTCTTTGGAAGTAGAAGCTGTGTTCTCTGCAGCTTGGGCCACCACGTTAACCGCGGTGCGCAACTCATCGATCTGCCTGGTGGAGTCGCTCGCGCTCAAAGCCACTTCCTGGGCATTGTGGCTTATCTCATTTACTGCCTCTATGTTTTGCTCCATTGCGTTGGATATGTCGCTGGCTATGGCCTGAACCGGATCGATCATCTCGTGCACACTTTTTACTGCATCAACAGAGGCATCCACGATCTCCCTAAGCCCCTGGATGGTATCCACGATTTTGTCGGTTGCTTCGCCAGTCTGTCGCGCCAGTTCCTTGACCTCACTGGCCACTACCGCAAAACCTTTTCCTGCCTCGCCAGCCCTGGCAGCTTCAATCGTGGCATTGAGGGCCAGAAGGTTGGTTTGTTCGGCAATGTTTCTGATAAATTGCATCACCCCTTCTATTTGCACGAAATATTCATGCAGCCTATCAATGGTTTTTGACGTTTCATCGATCTTCTCTCCAACTTCTGTGACCATGTTCATGGAGAGCATGGAACTTTGAGCTACTTCCTTGACAGTGGCAGTAACTTCTTCATTGGCCGAAGCAACTGAACCAATGCGCTCTTCGTTGGATGCACTTGTTTGTGCAATCTCATCCGCCTGGGCGCTGGTTTGGGAAGCACTGCTTGCTGCCTGGCTAGAAGTGTATTCGAGTTCTGTTCCTGCCTTTTCAAGAGCCTCACTTTGTTCCCTCATCTGCATGACCAGCTCCCTCAAGGAGTCGATCATTGAATTCACTCCTTTTGCCAACTTGCCCAATTCATCATTTGAAAAAACTGGAACCTTGCGCTTCAGTCGGCCTTGCGAGACATCAGCGAGCACATCTATGGTAGCATTTACAGGAATCACTACTGCCTTTCTCACCACCATGACCACCACTAGTGCCAACAGAGCAAAGGAGATGAGAGAAACGAGACCAGCCTTGAACATGGAGGCAACCTGGGCCTTTTTGAATGGGGTAAGATCAGTAAAGCTTACGTACACACCAGCAACATTTTTAGCATAGTCAAGCACGGGTGTGGCCACCAGCAAAGTATTTCCTTTCAAAAGCGCTGTCTGTACCTGCATGCCTTTTTGGAGGAAATCTTCGTCAACGAGCTTTTTGACTAGCTCTTGATCTTGGGTAAAAACAAGGGACAGATCTCCAAAATCAAGACCTTTTTCTTTATTTTTTCCAGAAAAGGAGGCTACTTGTTCTTTCCTGAACAAGGCTGCCTGATCGCCATTGGCATTTGCAAATTGTTCTACTACCTGCGCAAGATTGCAAAAGACCTCCACACTTCCAACTACATTTCCTTCATAATCGTGTACGGGTACCACGCCTCGTACCGCCAGTCCTGCCCTCCCTGCTTCCACTCCAGATATTTTGGAACCATTTTGCTGAGCATCGATCACCGTCTGCCGGAACCCAGAGAGATCGTCACCATATTTCTTGGGCTTCCACGCCCTCAAAAAGGAGCGGGCTGGAACGACATGGAAATGGACTTTCAGTTTCTTGGACTTGTCGAGGCTGCTCATTTCCTTGATGACTTTTGACAAACCTTCGATCAAGGTATCTCTATCTCCTTCGGCAATGCTCTCTTTGACTATGTCCATATTGGAAAAGAGATAGGCCATTTGCATATATTGAGTGGCAGCATCCTCTATTTTGTCTTGAAGCCCAATGCCCCTGGCCTTCACCTTTTGTATCACCCCTTTTTGCTGTTCCTTGATCACCTGGATGGTTTGGTAAGATGACAACCCCAATGCCACTGCTGTGACGGTGAGAACGCAAGCTATGATCTTTACGCTGACAGGGACATCCTTTAAACGCTGAAGAATGGATGAATGTTTTTCCATATTTTTTTCCTTTCCGTTACCGGAAGATTTTTGTTTCAAGAACGCAGAGCACACACCGGGGCGCCCCATATCCTTTTAGTCGTTATTTGAACGGTTAAACTTGAGGTATTTTAGAAAAATTAATGGAAAAAATTGGAATCAATCGAAAAGATCGGGTTGTCTGTAACAGGAATCTTCTTGCCTGAACGATTGTGATCGAGTTTCTGTATCAAAATCGATAATCACTCTTCCATACTCACCATCATAGCCAGGTGAGAGTTCTATCCTTCCTTCTCTTGCCTTTATTATAGCTTCCACCACTCTTGGCGGAGCAAAAGACGATATTTCTTTTTCTGAAAGCCACAACAGTAAATCAAGTTCGCTACCTGCCTCAGAAACCAGACGAGAATACTCTTTTTTAACCTTTGAAGTTATGGATTTCACTTCAAAAACCTGGCCAAGAATTTCAAGCAGAGGTACTAGATGGACGCATGGCTTGGCGCTCTCTGGCACAAAACCTTCTGGCCTGTCTGCCAATTCCTCTACCCTATGCAAGACACCAACAGTCAATGGCCTGGAACACACTGGACACAGTCCATCAAGGGCAATCGTCTCCTTGGGAGCCAGACGTACACCGCAAGCACGGTGACCGTCCAGATGATATTTGCCCTCTTCTGGAAAAAATTCTATGGTCCCCTCAAAACCGCGAGCAGGCTCCTTGATTGCACCAACGATATTGTCATATGTGATTCCGCATGAAAACACATTTAACTCCCTACCGATCTTTGCTGGCGAATGGGCGTCTGAGTTCGAAACCAGGGTGTATTTATCCAAGGCAGACAAACGCCAATTCATTTGAGGATCAGAGGACAGTCCTGTCTCAAGGGCGAAGATGTGTCCGCTTTCTTCCTCGAAACATTCCTCCACTGAGTCAAAGCCAGATCTTGAACCAAACAGGGAAAACCACGGGGTCCAAATGTGGGCCGGGATAATGAGGCATTCTTCCGAAACCTCGAGTACAAGCTTAACAAGTTGCTTAACTGGAAAACCAAAGATCGGTCTGCCATCTGACTTCACATTGCCAACAGATGCAAGTCGATCTGATACTTCTCTTGCTACCTCGAGGCATGGAAAGAGCATGAGGGTATGAATGCGCCTGCCTTTCCCTCCTTGGGTGAAAATGTTGGAGACCTCGGCACTGAGGATGAACCTGGTGTATTCGGGATCAGATTTGGCTGCATAGAGTCCACCTTCCACAGGCTCGAGTTCTTCTTCGAGTAGATCGAGATAATCAGGATGAGTGGCATCTCCCGTCCCCATTATCTTGATGCCCTTTTCCCTTGCAACCTTGCTCAACACCGCTGGCCGCATCTCTTTGCTTGTGGCCCTGCTAAACATGGAATGGATGTGCAAGTCAGCGATGACACAATCTTTTGGCCAAGTTGGAATGGTCTGTTTCCGTATCATGGAGAGCTAATTCAATCTATGACAAAGGGGGAGTTGGGATCATCTTCAAATCTGATCTCATCCACAGGACCTTTTTTGCCTTTGCCTGCGTAAAGCCTATTTGGAGCATTGAAGACAAGCCCTGGCTCTGGGCCAAGGGATTTGTAGCCATGAACCACACCTGGCGGCACCAGGACGGTTTTGGGGTCATCCTGGCCTGCAAAGACCACCTGTTTGAGGCCATAACTGTCTGATTCTTTACGGTTGTCCCACAGATAGACCTTGAAATTTCCGGGCCCGACAAAGAAGAACAGGTCTGTCTGATCCACATGGGCATGGGGCCCCCTGGCAATGCCTGGCAATGTGAGCGATATATATGCCATTTTTGGAAAGACATCTTCCTCCAAGAAGTCGTGCCTGAAGAGCTCAGCAAGCCATCCGCGCTCATCGAGAAACTTTGTTATGGCCTTGACCTTAACCCCTTCAATCTCTCCCTTTTTGAATTTCATCACATCAAACCTCCACTTGGCAATGATCCCCAATCATGAGCCTTAGCGCGTCTGAATGATCTTCCCCTTTCACCACTCTGGTATTCCTGCCAATGAGGCTGTCTTCCACTCTCCTTACCCCGCGGACTTGGGCACCTTCGAGAATGACAGAATGTTGGACGACCGAATCCTGTATAATCGTATCATCACCAATGCTTGTAAAGGGACCTATGAACGAATCCACTATCTTGGCATTTCTGCCAATGATCACTGGGCCCCGGATCACGCTCCTTATTACCGAGGCTCCAGATCCGAGATCAACACGCCCTTCTACGGTAGAGCCCTCGTCTACCACGCCATGAATCTTCCTTGCAGCATATTCGTCTAACACCACTGCATTGGCCTGCAAAATGTCATCTTTTTTACCTGTATCGAGCCACCAGCTCTGGAGCACCTCACCTTCCACCATACACCCCATGTCCATCATGGTCTGAATGGCATCTGTAATCTCTAGTTCACCTCTCCATGAAGGTTTTATCCTAGATATTGCCTCATGAATCTTGGCAGAAAAGAGATAAACCCCCACCAAAGCCAAGTTTGAAGGCGGTTCTTTCGGCTTTTCCACAAGCCTCAACAACTGACCGGTTTCATCAAGCACTGCAACTCCAAAGGCACGTGGATCAGAAACCTTTTTGAGAAAGACTAGCCCATCTATTCCACCTTTTTCAAAACGCTTCACTGCCTCTGCTATGCCTGTTCCCAGTAAATTGTCACCAAGGTACATCACGAAAGGGGAATCTCCCAAGAAATGGGAAGCAGTTTTGACTGCATGGGCCAGACCCAACGGATCTTCTTGAAGCACATAGGTTACAGAAAGATCCCAAGAGGATCCATCCTTCAAGTACTCCCTGACCTCCTTGCCTGTCTCGGGAGCAATCACCACCCCCACCTCCTTTATTCCGGCACTCTTCAGATGATCCATGACGTAAGAGAGTATGGGCTTGTTTCCTACTGGCACCAACTGTTTGGCCATAGTGTGTGTTAGTGGTCTGAGACGGGTGCCTTTGCCGCCGCTAAGCACCAACGCTTTCATATTCGATCCCTTGCTCTTCCAAACATTTTTTTAGACAAGCCTTCACATTAAGCAGCTCATCTGGAAAAGTAAACTCTAGCAGCCGGACTGTTTCACTTTCAAAGGTCAACCTTATCAAAATGGATTTGTATTTCAAAGGGCTTTCATCTCTCAGATATTCACTCCATTCAACCACCATAATATGGTGCCCGTCTAGATATTCATCTATTCCTATTTCATCCAAATCAGGATTCTCCCCCAGCCTGTAAAGATCCACATGGACCAGAGGTATTTTCCCCTCAGGAAAGTGATGGAGTATAGAAAAAGTGGGACTGGTAACGTGGCGAGGATCAATGCCCACGCCTTCTGCCAGGGCCTTGGTGAAGGTCGTTTTTCCCGCACCGAGATCACCACACAACAGCACTGTCGTACCAGGTGTGAGACAGCGGCCCAAGCAGTTACCCGCTATTCTGGTCTTATGTTCTCCGTCTGACTTTATTATCAAATTCACACTTTCAAACAATGAGCCGTTTTCTGAGGAAGTGAGTCGCAAGCCATATTGAAATCAGCGTAAAGGCCAAAACCAACACCAAGGCGAAGCCCCCTTCTGCCTTCAAATCTCCATAACACAGCATCCTAGACAGTTGCACCACTCTGGTCAAAGGCAGGGCCAGCAAGAGTTTTTGGGTGAAGGGGTTCAAGGCCTCCACAGGAAAAAATATGCCAGAGAAGAGGAAAAGCGGAGTGATAATGAGCGAGGTGAAATAATTAAAAAATTCATAGTTTGCGGCAAGCGCAGTCATGATGAGGCCAAAAGAGGCGAAAAAAAGCCCCTCCAAAAAAAGTATAGGCACCAGTGCCCCTGCCCATAGGGATGGCACCACGCCAAAAAAAGGAAGAGCGCCAAGCATTATAAGGCCCGAGATGAGGCCCTTAGTGGCTCCCCACGTGACCTCCCCTAGAGACAAATCTGTAACTCCCACCGGCGTCATCAATATCCCCTCAAAGGTCCCTTGAGTGGAAAGGCGAGTATATGAACCATACGTGGTTTCGAATGCAGCGCTATACATCACAGCTGAAGCCACAAGGCCAGGAGCAATAAATTGAAGATATGTCAACCCTTCAATCTGTGGGATTTGCCTGCCAAGACCGTAGCCCATGGCCAACAGAAATAGAAAAGGCTGGCCAAGATTTCCTATAAGGCTTGCCCTGATATGCTTACGCCAAACCTTGAAATTCCTGAGCCAAACTTTAATAAATAAAAAACTCATTCACTTAGAACCTTCAAACCAAGCTTTTACTTTTAAATAATCATCCCAAGTGTCAATATCTGTTATCACACCAACATCATCCACATAGATATCATGAACCATATCCACATTGCTCCATACCACTTCCCTCAGTGTGGAACTCTTCAGGATCTGAGGGAAAAAATCCTTGTGAACTAAAATAGGATGACCTGTTCGGCCTTGGTAACATGGGCGCACTATAAAAGGCGCTTTCCCTGTGGAATAGTTTATTAGGGCCTTCAATGTAACCGGCCTTACCATAACATGGTCGCATGGAAAAATTAAAACTGCGTCAAACTCGGGCCCAAGGGTCGAAACGGCCAGTTTTATGGAACCAATCATCCCAGTTTCTGGCTCGTTATTAAACACTATTTTAATAGTGATGCCAGCCAAGGCCTTTTCAACTTGTTCGCCATAGTGGCCTGTGACCACCATCACATTTTCAAGGCCAGATTCGAGCACGGTTTTCACGCAATGCACCACCACTGGCTCGCCTTTAAGGCTCAACAGCTGCTTGGGCTGTCCCATGCGGCGCGAAGCACCCGCGGCCAATATTATTGGTGAAATATTCATGGTTTGGAAAAATCCCCTAAATCATACCCGGGTCTGCGTTATGCTTTACCCTCAACTCGTGATTCTCCATGGGAGAAATAAAATGAATCAAAAGTCAAGAAGCGTTTTTAAATGTGGCTGGCTCCAAAATGGCCACACTTCCAACAAGCTCCAATTGTTTGGGAAATTGCCAGTTTTTCTAATTATGATGCATGTCAAACTGCCATACCTTTTGTTGCTCCAGCACTATGATGCCTGACTTTTGATTTTTTGATACTGGCAAACAGATGACAAAATAAATATCGTCTATTTAGTCACCGTTACTCAGCAATCATATCTTATAAAGTGCTAAGGTGCATCTCACAGGATTATTTCCATATATTTTTAAAAATTAAAAGCAATCAATCTTTTTTCCTGGCCAATTTATGATATTGATTTTATTCTATTGGGACCTATTAAATATAAAAATGACCTGAAAGGTTTCATACATTAACCCCATGGAGCCTTGCCGCAAGCGCCTTGAAGCCATAAACGAGCCAATTGTCAGAGGCTTTGTTCTCACAACTATACTTTTGCTGGGCGTGGGGCTTGAACAAGGATTACTGGGTTCCCCTCACAATTATACCCGCTCCATTCTCTTCCTAACAGGAAACATCTTGGGGCTGCCCTTGGGCGTCTTGACCTGGCAATATTTTTCCCCCTTATCCAATATCCCATTGTTCGTATGGCCTTTGGAAGGATTATTCGTCTGTTTCTCTCTCTGCACCACCTGTTTGTGGCTAAGTTTTGCCCAAGGAATGCTTTTGGGCCCAATGATCATCCATCTTGCATTACTCTCCTTTGGTGAAGAGATGAAAGGCTTGATTTTCAAGGTCGGTGTTGGAATTGCCCTGGGAAACGCATTTCTTTTTGTCATGAACCATGTTCCTTATCCGATTGGCCTGATACTGTTCGGAATATCCCTTGCCGCCTGGCGCGTCTCAAGGCCTCTGCCCGATTCTAAAACCAAACTGGTTTTAAAACCGGTTTGGCATGTTGGGCTTGCTTGGTTTTGGCTGTTTTCCTTTGGATTTTACACATTAGGAGGGCTTTACTATACATTCTTGGACATAACCCCTACCTTTTCCCATCCATTACTCGTGGATCTGGCAAGCAGAATCTTTTACCTCGCAGGCATCACACTGGCCATAGTGATGAGGTACGGGTCTATCAGGCTCTCGCCTTACCTGGCAGTTGCCATTATGGGCCTGGCATTGGTAGCCCAGCTTGCCAGGACTGAAACATCGGCTTGGTCCCTCTCTCTGATGGATCTCAGTTTTGGAATAATGGACACTTTTACAGTGGCAGCCATTTTGGCCTTGACCCAAAATGCAACGCAAGCAGCGCTCGCTTTCGCAGTCTATCCGGCATCAATCATAGCCGGGCTCTTACTAAACGAAAGAATCCAACAACCAATATTAAGTTACCAATGGTCACTTTCCCTTCTCTTTCTCACAATCATTCCGATAAATTTATATCTGAGGGCTTCGACTTTGCGAGAAAAACATCTCCAGGAAGGACAAAATGAACCACTTGCCCTCCCAGCCCCGGCTGACGGTCACAGCCAAAAGATTCCATCTAGCCATTGTTCACAACTGGCAAACAACCCCATTCCCATGAACACTCCAAAGGCACTTTCTCCAACTGATTTGGGCTTGTCTCTGAGGGAGCAGCAAGTCTTTTGCAGGCTCATCCAAGACAAAAAGTTGAAGGAAATAGGAGATGAGCTTGGATTGGCCGTAGGCACAATCAAAACTTTGTGCAGCCGCATTTATGAAAAGGCAGGAGTAAAGGGTAAAAAAGAACTTTTGAAGCTTTACAGCGGCCACGCGTCACAACGGGGCAACCAAGGCTTACATGAAAAAAATATGTAAATTCAGCATGTTGTAAAAGGTTTACAAAAAGGTTTATGTAAAAAATTTCCCCTGTGACAGAAATCTTTTTCACTTACCCAAACTTGCTGAAATCAAAGCAATAATTTGCCATAAAATAGATCCGCACCATTCCTTTGCCAGAAAAATCTTTCATAAACCAACCACGTTTACATCCAATTTTCAAATCTTATCGCAAAATTTTAATGTTTTTTTACAAAAACAGTGGAACAAAAGTTGCTGATCTATTTGTGAAAAACATCATTTTCCCCTTTAGGGTGGTTAACAGATGAGAAATTTGAAAAACAAACACGATGGAGGCCAGAAAACAGGAAATAATAGGGAAAATATGTAGACAACGTATAGAACGCATAAACGTATATTTGTTAGCACTGTTTTAAAAAAGGGGGGGAAATTTGTCATGAAGAAGCTAAAACTTACAATTTATCTTTTGGTTGTCTTTTTGGTGAGTTTACCCTTGAACCTCTGGGCTAGTTATGGCCTGGGGCCTTTTGTTGCAGGCAGTGTGGCGGTTAATGCCATAGGAGTATACGTTTCAGGCAGTTATGCCTACGTGGCGGTTAGTGGTGTCGGGCTTGATGTGAGAAATGTTTCAAACCCAACAAGCCCCCAGATTGTAGGCCGTGTGGAAACGGATGTTCCCATAGGAGTATACGTTTCAGGCAGCTATGCCTACGTGGCGGATTGGGATTTGCACGGTTTTAAGGTGATAGATATTTCAAACCCAACAAGCCCCCAGATTGTAGGCACTGCGTATGCGTATGGTTGGGCCAAAGGGGTATACGTTTCAGGCAGTTACGCCTACATGGCGGTTAGTGGTGCCGGGCTTGAGGTGATAGATGTTTCAAACCCAACAAGCCCGCAGATTGTAGGGAGCGTGGATACTTACTATGCCAGAGGAGTATACGTTTTAGGCAGTTATGCCTACGTGGCGGATGGGGAAGCCGGCCTTAAGGTGATAAATGTTTCAAACCCAACAAGCCCCCAGATTGTAGGGAGTGTGGATACGTATGAAGCCTGGGATGTATATGTTTCCGGCAGTTATGCCTACGTGGCGGATGGGGAAGCCGGCCTTAA
>CAYWKF010000031.1:0-57257 GCA_964459155.1 uncultured Desulfobacterales bacterium | reverse complement strand
CTTCCACCGTTTCTGCTGTAACCATCCACTATCACAAAATCACCAAAGACCATGCCTATGCCTATGGGCTGGGAACAACTGGTATGTATCTTGGTATTTAAATGGCCATTTACATATATTCTGATCTCTGTACCCAAAGTACCCTTCTTGTCTGTGCCTGAAAAAGTAAATTCCTCACCAGGCGCTACCATGTCTGAAAAGACAATACCACACTTTTTCTGAACAACTTCTATGTAAGCATTACAATCTCCCATGTATCTCAATGTCAACTGGGTAACCTTGCCGTCACATGGACCACACTCTGCTACGTAACCAAAGTCTATGCTCAAATTGTGAGAATTATCAGACCCAAGGGTTACCAGCTGTGGACTGCAGTTGCTGTCTAAATCATTACCTGAGCCACTAGGATCTGAATCTGAACTGCATGGCATCACGGGTTCAAAACCATTTAACGCGTTCGAAGTCTCATCTACAACTACCTCATAATCACCAGCACACAAACCTACAAACTCATAGTGGCCGTTAGAATCAGTAACAGTTGTAGCCAAAACATTCCCTGTGGAATCCAAAAGTCTTAATGTGACCCCAGCAATGCCCTCATCACCCGAAGACTGGCTGCCATCACCATCAACATCACTCCAAACGAAATCACCAATACTCCCGGAACAGGGAGATGTATAACCAAAGTCTATGGTTGGATTCTGGCTGTCATCTGAGGAAAGGGTCACAGATTGTGGACTGCAGTTGCTGTCTGAATCATTCCCTGAACCAGATGGATCTGAGTCTGAACTACACGGATCTACAGGTTCTAATCCATTCAATGAAGCAGAATTCTCATCTACTACCACTTCATAGTCACCAGCACACAAACCAGTAAACTCATAGTGACCATCCGCGTCGGTAGTATCAGTTGCTAAGACATTTCCTTGAGCATCCAGCAACTTCACCACAACTCCTGATATACCACTGTCTCCAGATGACTGGACGCCGTCTCTATTCACATCCTGCCACACAACATCGCCTATTGTGCCCGTGCACTGTGGAGTCTCATAGTAGCCGAAATCTATTGTTTCATTGTGCTCATTATAGCCCAAGGTCAAAATTTGAGGACTGCAGTTGCTGTCCTTATCATTTCCCACCGTACCTGAATCCGGATTATCACTGCATGGCGATGGGACATATCCATCCGGCAGGGTATTTTCATCAACTTCTACAACATAGTCATCAGGACAGTGGTTGGTGAATTCGTAATGGCCATTGGCATCAGTGTAAGTGCTCTCCAATACTACTCCGCTGGCACTTTTCAGGACCAGCTTGACTCCTTCAATACCGTTTTCACCCTCATCTTGGACACCATTGTGGTTAACATCATTCCACACGTAATCGCCTATAAAAGTGCCACAAGGAGCCCAGCCTTTGTTAGTAAAAAAGAATAGGCTTGAAAAAATTATTGCAAAAGTAATTAAAGCAATGGGGACTTTTTGTAATAAAAGTCTAGTTAAAAAAAACTTAAATTTTTTAAGCATTGACATGAACAATTCTCCTCCTTCACTTTAACAAAAACAACAACTTTTCAGTTATTATTTTGTTATCTCATTATTTATTCTTAGTTGCAAAAGGGAACCTGTGATAATAAACTAATTGGGAAAAATTTCTCTAAACAAGTAAGCTACCACCTCCTCCCATGGACCAGCTGGTTGGACAAGGCTCCAGTTTATCGCAAGGAAGCCTGCCTTAGGCTAAAAAAAATTTGATTATCGACGACTTTGTGAAAAATTTTTGAATGAATTATAAAAAAATTTTAGCAAGTATACAAAAAAGTGTCAATATTTTTTCAAGAAGTAAAGGGAAGGGTAAAAAAATTTAAAACATTATATAAATTGAGAGCCAAAAAAATACCGCACCTGCGTATCTTAGTAGCGCAGGGCGGCTTGAAATTGTTTATTCGAAATACTTCTCTGTGATTTCGATACCTGCTTCTTTTAAACGTTTGTAATCTTCTTTTAGGCGAGCGTTGGCAATATTTCGGTTGAGCATCACAACTTCAGGAGACTCGGTGATAAATTCTGTGAGATAAGTCTTTGCTACTTTGTATGTTTCACCATTGATATTAAAGATGAAGTCTGCCGTATATAATCTTGCCTCTTGCTCTTCTACTATTTCTGCCTCTGGATGAACCAAGAATTTGATAGGTCTTTTTAAGAGCTTGACATCCCCTGTTGCCTTGGTGGCACTTCTTGCTTTTTCGATAACTTCCTCAAGACGAATATTTTGCTTTGCCATGTCCAAACTCCTTTCACATTTTTTATCCATAATTGCAATTATAAAATGTGATTTTATTTTATTAATTCTAATATGAAACTAAGTATTGAAACATTTGCGTCAAGCCAAAATCATAGATTTTATCCTTCAATACGCCTTTTCAAAACCTTGATAGGTGTTGGTTAAAAATCCGGCAACCTCAATTATCCAGAATTCTCCAGGATACAATTTTATCTGCTGGTAGAGCTGGGGTGAAACCCAGTGCGACTCTTCTTCAAGGTTGTAAAATCGAGAATCAATACCAAAGAATCCATCCAATAGGTGGGCAACAGTGTGAACCAATTTGGATAGATAGCCTTGAGGGACCTGAGCAATATGCTCCAAGCTTTTGTAACCCTCGGTCCCGAGTTCGTTTAAGAACTCTTTTACTACTTTTCTGTTTTCTAAAACGTAACGTTCAATCATTTCAACAAACTGGGGTTCAAGACCACAAACAATTTTATCTTCAAAGATTTCGAATTAATAGTATGACACTAAGCCATTGTTCTTCATGAAGCGTGAAACCTTATGAAGGGTCTTGTCCCTATTTTCTGCCATCAGCAAAAAGGCATGTTGTACTTCCATAACGGTTCCTTTCTCTCAATTTTTGTTACAAGACGCACCACTTTGATGATTAAACTATCTTTGATATTGGTTTTGCCTATATACAACCCATTAAATATTAATTATTTCAATTGGACTCGTTCGATTATTTCAAGTTATTCTTCAAATGTAATCACAAAACATCTACATGGGAGGAGATCATGAAAAAAAATTTTTATATTTGGGCTGCCTTTTTCATGTTAGCCATTTTCCCTATTAACCTTTGGGCCTCGAGTGATCTTGAACCGTTCAAAAAGGAAAAAGGAACTATTAGAATTGCTGGAGGCACAGCACACATCCCAGTGATGAAAGAGGCAGCAAGGCTAATAATAAATTTTAATCCAAATATACGCATCACTATTGCTGGCGGTGGCTCAGGCCTGGGAATCAAACAGGTGGGTGAAGGTTTGATTGATATTGGTAACAGCGGTCGCAAGCCCACAGCGCAAGAAATAGAAAAATATAATCTCAAGCTCTTTAAATGGGCAATTGATGGTGTAGCTGTAGTAGTAAATCCCAAAAACAGGATACGGGCTTTATCAAAGGAGCAACTTGTGGACATATTTTCAGGTAAGATCAAGAATTGGAAGGAGGTAGGCGGTATCGACAAGGATATCAATGTTTACACGAGAGACAAGGCGAGTGGTACCCGGAAAGTCTTTTGGAAAAAGGCCTTGAACAAGGGCTCATTAACCTCCAAAGCCAATGTGGTTGTGTCAAATGGAGCCATGAAAACAGCCGTTTCCAATGACCCTTACGGTATAGGCTATATTTCTGTTGGCTATATAGATGACAGCGTGGCTCCAGTTGCTCTGAATGGCGTGCTTCCCACTTTGGAAAACGTAAAAGCTGGCAAATACAAAGTAGCCAGGGGGCTCTACAGCCTGACCAAGGGAGAGCCCACGGGGCTTGTAAAGTTGTTTATAAATTTTCTATATTCTTCTACCGGTCAAAAAATTATCTCAGACAAAGGATTCATACCAGTAAAATGAGGGCTTGTGCACATAAGTGCATGGAACATTCTTTTATGGTAGCAACCATTATCAGTGCTACGATAACCGGTGCTGTTTTTGTGTTTCTGCTTTATTTTGGCATTCCTTTGTTCCAGCATGGCCAAATCCTAGAATTGTTGCTTTCGAACTGGGCTCCTGAAAAAGGGCTCTATGGAATATATCCCATGCTTATTGCAAGCATAATTTTGGCAGCTTTGAGCCTTGCAATTAGCTTTCCAACCAGCCTTGGCGCTAGCTTTTTTATTTCATACCTTTCACCACCCAAGATAAGTAACTTGATGCTAAATCTGGTGCGTTTTATGACTGGCATACCTACTGTGGTTTACAGTTTTGCAGCTCTGTTTCTATTGGTTCCTTTTATGCGTGATATGATCGACAAGGGTTCCGGATTGTCAATATTGACCGCTTCTCTAGTGCTTGCCTTATTGATTTCTCCCACAATGATCATTTTTTTTGTGAATAGTTTTCAAAAAGTACCTGTAACATCTTTATTGGCTGCTGCCGCATTAGGCGCAACACCGGTTCAGAAGATCTTTTATATTGTGCTCCCACAAGCCTGGCCTGGTATCATAAATGGCTTGTTGCTTGGATTCGGCAGGGCATTGGGAGACACAATGGTTAGCCTTATGCTTGCAGGCAATAGCCCGTCTGTACCAGAATCCATTTTTGATTCTGCACGCACACTTACAGCGCATATCGGCCTTGTCTTGGCATTTGACTTTGATTCCATGGAATTTAAATCTGTTTTTGTGTGCGGTCTGGTCCTCTACATCCTTAGTGCAACAACTATGACAATCATTCGCTTGATTTCTAAGGCTTACGTGCATGGCAGGAATTGATGAAAAAGTTTTTTGAAAAGGTGATCATATTCTTTTCTTGGTCTTCTTCATTGCTAATTACCGGTTCTGTAGCCGTGTTAATTGGATTTTTAATAAAACAGGGTATAAAGAATATTGATCTGGAACTCATCTTTGGTACTACCACCATATGGGATGCCATCACCTTTCGAAAACAGGTATTCGATGGACTTTTTCCAGCACTAATTGGAACTTTTCTCGTAGTAGCATGTTCTGTATCAATGGCAATACCAATTGGTATTGCTGGCGGTATTTACATGGCTGAATATGCCAAAGGCAGGGGAAAGGCCTGGTTCTCGCTTTTTCTCGATATACTGGCGGGTATACCCTCTATACTCATTGGACTTGCAGGCCTGTCACTGACGATTTTTCTGCACAGGATGTTCCCTGGTAAGATATCCACTTCTTTGTTAATTTCGTCCATTTCATTGGCCCTTCTGGTGCTGCCCTATATAATAAGGTCTGTCCAAACGGCATTAGAAGGAGTTGACCCTATGACGCGTATCATAGCACCATCACTAGGTGCATCGCGAATTGACAACATTTTCAAAGTGCTGATACCAAACTCCATACAAGATATCGTTGGTGGAATTATCCTGGCAGTAGGGCGTTGCGCTGAAGATACCGCTGTTATCATGTTGACCGGTGCAGTAGCAGTAGCAGGTATCCCTAAAAACATCCTGAGCCAATATGAAGCCCTGCCCTTTTATATCTATTATATTTCATCTCAATACAGTTCACCCGAAGAGTTAGCCAGGGGATATGGAGCCACCATTCTGCTGCTGATTGTTTGCACATCTTTGCTCATTTCTGCCTTGTGGATTCAGAAACGGCTTACTACAATTTTGCTGTACAAATGAGTTCTGGAAAATCCACAATAAAAATCCGCACTTGTAATCTCAGCTTCTACTACAAACAGCAACAGATCTTAAACAATGTGAACGTTGAATTCCCAGAAAATCAAATTATAGCTATCACTGGACCCTCAGGATCTGGTAAGTCAACATTCCTTATGAGCTTGAACAGGCTGTGGGAAGAAATTGATGGTATCAAAGTCCACGGAACAGTAGAACTAAGGCTCAATGGAAATATGATAGACATAGGCGCACCTTCAGTTAATATACAAGAATTGAGACGAAAGGTTGCCATGGTCTTCCAGCAACCAAATCCATTGCCCATGTCTATTTTTAAGAATGTCGCCTTTCCCCTAACTTTACACCATAAAAAAGATAAAGAAGATATAAGACATGAAGTTGAAGCGGCATTGAAACAGGTGCATTTGTGGGAAGAGATAAAGGACCGTTTACATGAAGATGGAAGGATGCTTTCTGGCGGTCAGCAACAAAGGCTCTGTCTCGCCAGAGCACTCGTTATGAGACCTGAAGTGCTACTGTTAGACGAACCAACATCTTCCCTGGACCCAGAAATGGCCTTGGCCATTGAAGAGCTTTTGGTTCGCCTTAAAGAAAAATGCACCCTGATAATGGTTTCACACTACCAGGATCAAATCCAGCGTATTGCAGACTTACGTTTTCAAGTATTAAATGGATCTATCATACCAAAACAGCTAACAACAACGTAAAATAAATGTTGGACTATAGACAATTACAAGTATTTCTGGCCATTTGGCAACATCGAAACATCAGTAAAGCCGCAGAAGCCATATACCTAACTCAACCCACCGTAAGCGGGCATTTAAAGGCGTTAGAAGAGCAACTAGACACCAAGTTATTTGACAGAACCTCCAAAGAGGTGGTGCCCACCCGTGCGGCAAAGATTCTCTTCCCTTATGTAAAGCAGATCATGAATTTGAACCGTCAAGCCATGGAGGAAATCAAGAATTTTCTCGGCGAAGAAGGAGGCGTCCTTGAAATAGGCGCCAGCAACATACCAGGCCAGTATCTCCTGCCTCCCCTCCTCGGCAGATTCAAAAAATTGAAACCCAAGATGGAAATTCGCCTAGTGATATCAGACACGCGCGCTATAGTTGAACAGGTCCATACTGGCCTCTTGGAAATAGGGCTTGTAGGAGCAGAAATTAAAAAACACGGGCTCACTTTTGAAGAATGTTTTCAAGATGAACTTGTGTTTGTCGTTGGACCAGGCCATCCATTTTCTGAAAGAAAAGAAATAAGCTTTGATGAAATGGTCAGCCAGCCATTGATAACCCGCGAAAGCGGATCAGGAACTAGAATAACCATTGAACAATCGTTTTTGGCCAAAGGAATCTCTCCGGAATCACTAAACATTTTGGTGGAAATGGGGAGTACGGAAGCAGTACGCCAGGCAGTAAAGTCTGATGTCGGATGCGCAATAATTTCAAAAAGGGCTATTGAAGGCGATCTACATTGTGGCCTGCTCCATTCTCCCAAAGTTGATAATTTTGCAATTGTAAGGACATTTTATTTGGTTAAACATCTAAAAAGAACACTGTCTCCAATTGCAAATTCATTTGCTGCCTTTCTAAATGAAAAATCGAAAATGCACGAGTCGGCTTGAGATCCGAAATGGATGGTTAGCAATTTCAAAACAAAAGGAGCTGCCCGGGTGACAGCCCCTTTTTATTGTGACACCATGAACAATCAAAAAAACGTATACAACTAACCTTCTTTCCAAACATTCCTATGGGGAGTAAGTTGTTGGAAAGGATGCATGAACATGAACGAATCAGCAGATCTCAAACTAGCCTAGCATAGATTATAAGCCAGAAAATTTTTTATTAATAATTGAAGTAAGTGCAATATCTGGACTTCGTTAAAATTAAAAGGCCCCGTTCGGGGCCTTTTAATTGGTGAATTATATGAATGCTGTTTTATGCCTCTTTAAAGATCCTTTTCCTAGCCATGCCACCAATCCCGATCAATCCGGCACCCATAAGCATTATTGTTGCTGGTTCCGGCACAGGTGCAGGTGCCACTTTGCCGGATACATTAACCGCGTACTTAGTAGCATCATCTATACCGTCATTATCTAAATCGACAAAATCTTCGATTTCGAAAACCAGATCCCAAGTCAAGAGCTGCCCAACACCATTTGTTCCAATTGCATCACTATATTGAGACATAAATGTGGAATCATTTAAATGATTCAGAGTTTGATTTTCAAGCTTTGCGTTTATTCTGTAATCCCTGGTACCAACCTTTATCACAGTAATGCTTGTAGCCAATGCTCTAAGGTAAACATCACTATTTAATCCAATCTGAAATACCGCGCTAGCGTTGGGATCAACTGACAATACATCATTGGCCCAATCATAACTTATACCAGAAGGCATATACCCCAACACGGCCTGTCCCAATATAGGGTCATCATTTGGAGCAGGGGTCCAGGGCCACACATCATGAAGATTTCCATCTTTGTCCCAATATTGAGTAACTCCAGCACCAGCTGTCCTGTCAATGATGGCGTTGGTCGCGTCATCCACTGTTGTTGTTACGCCACCTTGAAAATCCAAAACCGGCAACGGTAGCGCATTTGCTTGAAGCGCTATTCCCACCGTTAAAATCAAAAAGGCTCCTACTAACACCCCCACCCATTTAAGATTCTTTGTTTTGATCATCTCTTCCTCCTTAGATTTAATTCGTACCTTTTTATCTAGCAATGTCTGAGTCCACCTACGCCATAGGTATAAACTTATTTATTTCACCATACTTAATTTGCAACTACCATGCCACAATCTTTACCATTTTTTGGTCTATTTAGAGTAAGCGTTAATATGTTTTTTTAATTTTCGTTATAGATTGGAAAAACTTTTCCCTAATAAAGGAATTCTTTTTCCCATAACTTGGGAATATTTTTACATCTGGAAAAAGTAACTTTTTGTTTTCAAAACAAACTTAGCTAACGATTTTTTTCTACCAATTCTTTATCAATAGGATTTTCCAAGGGTGTGCTGATCACTGTATGACCAACGGCTTCTTCTGCTTGACCCTGAAGATGTAGAGGACAGGCATACCATGCGATTTTTTTTGCCATATCAGCTTCGGCCAGCTCAAGCCGCCTGCCACATTTCTTGCAAACCAATTTGGCCGCCTTCATCGGCACCTCCATGGAGCAACACGGCTACAAATGGCTCAGTTGCTCAAGCTCTTTTTTACACTCCAGGCAATAGACAGACTGCGGTCTGACTTGCAGCCTCTCTATACAGATCCATCTGCGGCATCTCTCGCACTTGCCGTAGTCTCCTTTGTCTATCTTCCAAAGTGCGTGGGCAATGGCTTCAAGTTCTGCCTTCCTGGCCTCTACCGCTCCCAGCCAAATTTCTTCGTTCAAATCAGCCTGGGCCAGATCTTCCACCTCTTTCACTGTCTTGATGAAATCCTGATATTCCTCGCCTACCTTTTCCAACAAATCTTCACGTATTTCCTCCCATAATTTTTCCTTCTCCTGCAGCAGTTGCTCTTTGAAAATCTTTATTTCTTCTTCAGTCAGGGGTCTCCTTGTCTTGCTCATGAGTCCATCCTTTCATGATTATTTGAATTTGACTCATCAATTGGAAAGTAATTACTGGTCTAGGCGAGTCAAGCTTAGGGACCTAAAATTCATATCCAAACAACTCAATGTCCCTACTGAAGTAATCGCGTACCAAAGATTTTGTTTTCTCATTATAATATTCCTGGTAAGGCCTTCGGTTTGATGCCTTGCGCCGGTGCGGCAACTCTGGCGGCTTTATGCCAATTCTTCTACACACTTCTTTAAAGTCTTTTTCAAGCCGTTCATATCTTCCTATGAAATCCACTATTATTCGTCCATGAAGATCGATTACATAGTCGGATTGAAGAGTGATCGAAGTGTCTATTATATATTGATATGGCCGTTGCGGATCGAATTTCCACTCAAGAAACTCCTCAAAATTTTCTATATGTTTGATCAAATGTGGACGTTCTCTCCTTATATGATGATAGGAGCTAACTTGAAGGTCCCAAGGATTCCTTACAAACGCGAACTTAAACAGGCTGTCATAAAGCTCTCTTGGTAACATTTCCAAGGCGGTGACTGCCTTAGCGTGCCTTGGTATCTTCACTCCAAGCCTGTGATCAAACAGGGAACTCAATTTACTGCAGATAAACCTTGGTATGAAATGTGGATCTTTAAATCGGTATGGATTGAGAGCAGCCCGGATACTGGTGCCGCCTGTCTTTGCAATATGGACGAACAGAAACTTATACCTGTAAGAAATCAGCATCCCTTTTTAAACTCCCCTGCCAAGCATGATTTCCAGATAGCGTTTACTGCTTTGCTCAACCGTATAACTCTTTACAGCAGCTTTTATGGCTTCAACATCAGGTGGATTCTTCAATATCGACAACATGGCCTGAGCCAATGCTTCTTGATCCTTCATGGGAACCAATGGTGCAACACTCCCACCTTTCAAAATTTCACGTGGGCCGCTGGGGCAATCGGTGGATACGACTGGGATTCCCAAAGCCATTGCTTCTGTTAATACATTTGGAGACCCCTCCCACAGGGATGAAAGCACAAAAAGGTCCGCCCTGGCCATTATTGCATAAGGGTTTGGAACAAAACCTGCCAAGTCCACACATCTTTTGAGCTTAAGATCTTCGATAAGCTTCTCCAATTCTCCACGCTTTCTGCCATCACCCATGATGAGTAGCCTTGCTGGCAGCTTCTTCTGAACCATTGCAAAGGCCTTTATAAGTGTGACGAAATCTTTTTGACGGGTTAACCTACCAGCGCCAACTATGATGGGCTTATTTCTTTTTTTGAACCAAGGGTGGCTTGGTGCCTCCTTGGCCATTTTGAATATTTCCTGAGTAATGACCGGATTTGGAACTACATTTATTTTGCTAATCTCCATGCCGGAAAACATTGCTATATCCTTGGCCACCCCCCGGGATACTGCTATGACTGCGTCGGCTCTGGGGTATGTATAACGCATTCCCGCCTTCCATACGAACCATTTTAAAAGGCCTTTATCCTTGATGGCTGCAGACGTAGTGGTGCCAAGCCTCAGAACAATCCTGGAATCTACACCTGCCAATGTCTTAGCGATAACAGCTGTCTGATTTGGCCGGTGTTTGGCAGCCAACAGAGATGCGGGTCTTTTCCTCCGCAAATAGTGGACCAGCTCAGGCAAAGCAGTCTTGGCATGTTGAGCCCTGAAAGGATAAACAGAGACATCCTTTGGGACATTTTCAAGATAGGCGCTGTTCTGTTTCAATAGCAAGAGTTCGACTTCGCAGCCCAAACCCGAAAATCCTCCGGCAAGATTGATGAGCATTCGTTCCACGCCACCTTGTCCCGAAAAGGATGAAAAAATTGCTATTCTAGGCCTGTTTTCCACCCGATGGCCTCCAGATAGCTGGCAGCACTTGCCCTTACCATGAATTTGGACACTGCTTCTTTCAATCTTTCCGGCTCTCTTGTTGCCCTCAAGCGGTTCAACATCGCCCTTGCCAAGGCTTCAGAATCCCCAACTGGGACAAGGGGGGCAACCAAACCGTTTTGCAAAAGTTCCCTTGGGCCGCTTGGACAGTCTGTTGAAACAACGTCTGTGCCCGCAGCTAGTGCTTCTATGAGAACGACAGGCATGCCTTCACAAATTGAAGACAAAACAAACAGATCCGCCTTGGCCATCCAGGCCGGGAGGTTTTGAACAAAACCAACCAAGTCAACCGAATCCTTTATTCCCAGTTCGTCTGCCAAGGCAATAAGTGCCTTTTTCTTTTTGCCTTTGCCGGCTATTATCAGCTTTACGTCCATCTCCTTCCGGACCACAGAAACCGCCTTTATGAGGGTAGTAAAATCTTTTCTCGAGCAAAGTTCTCCCGCACCCAATATCACAGGGGCTGTTTTGTTTGAGAGCCAGGCATGGTTCACAGGCTCGGAACACTTTTGTTCAAAGTCATCCGTTATAACCGGGCTGGGTACCACTTTGATCTTCTCAGAAGGAAGGTGGAATTTTGTTTCCAAATCTTCCGCTGCCCCAGCTGAAGGCACTAGAATATTTGATGCCTTGGAATAAAGCGTGCGTATAGATAGAATTTGCATAGTGCGTGCAAACCAGTCCCTTCTCTCAAGGTTTTTTGATACCGTAGTCCCTACACGGATCGAAAGTTTTGTAGATGCTCCCGACATCATAGCTGCCAGTAAAGCTGCGCGGTTCACCCTGTCTTTGTCCGTCAGCATAAAGGCCGGATGTTCCTTTTTCAGGTAACGCACTAAAGCTGGAAATGCTGTATCAACGTGGGATGATTGCAAGTCAACAATTCTTACCGAATCTGGAACCTCCTCCAAATATGGGCCATGGTTTCTGATTGTGAGTAAATGGACCGGTATATTCCGCCGTCCAAGCTCACGGATCAAATTCCCCATGATCTTGTCAACACCGCTGTGGCCAGAAGTGGCCAGAAAAATGGCAAGAAGTTCTTGTGGTATTTTCATCCTCGTAACTGTCCATTCAGCAAAGGCGCAAAACCTTCATGTATTCAACTGTACAACTTGAGGCGTCATAGCGCATTGCTGCTTGTTGCAAAAAATCTTTGGTTGGGGGGTTGCAAAGGGTTTCAGTCATTGCGTGAGCCATTTTCTCCACATCCCCAACGGGAACCAATTTCCCAAATCTTCCCCCTTCCAATATTTCACTTGGCCCGCTCCGGCAATCTGCCGCCACCACTGGCACACCAAGTGCCATGGCTTCGATAAGCACATTTGGCAGGCCCTCCCATGCTGAAGAAAGCACAAAAAGGGAGGCTTTTTTCAATAAAGCAAAGGGGTTTGGTGAAAATCCATATAGCTTGGCCGAACCTGATAGACCCAGACGGTCTATGAGCCCCTGAAGAAAAGGCCTTTCCTTTCCTTCCCCAAGAATCAAAAGCCGGCAATTCATGTCTTTGCGGACCATGGAAAAGGCTCTAATGAGTGTTGGAAAATCTTTCTGCCTGGCTAGCCGGCCAATTCCCATTATAACCGGAGGCTGTCCATCATTAAGCCAGGGATGATCAATATCTTCTTGGGCTTTTCGAAATAGCAAGGGGCCAACTGTGGGGTTTGGGACCACCTTTATAGACGACAAGGGCAAACCAGTTACTAGCGCTATATCTTCTGCAACGCCCCTGGCATTGGCTATTACCACATCAGACCTGCGATAGCTGAATCTTATATAGCTTTGTCTAAGCCACCGTTTAAGGAAATTCCTGCGCTTCAAAGCCCTTTCCATGGGCATGCCGACCCTGAATGCCAACCGTGTTTCGGTGCCTGATATTTTCTTAGCTAGGACCGCAGTTCTGTTGGCGGGCTCCCTGTTGCAAAGTAGTACATCCGGCCTCTCTTCCTTAATATAGGCAGCGAGAGAAAATATTCTTTTTATTCCTTGCACATTGCCAAGCCATACCCTTTTGACTCGTGGTTGAAGCTGAGACAGCTCAGGAATGTCAGGATTATTCAACAAGACAGCGGCTTCAACTCCTCGATCTGCCATCTCATTGATCAAATTGAGCATCACAGGGCTGATGCCCCCTTTACCCCCTCGAAATCCGTAAAAGGCAATTTTGCCAGAAATCGTCATGGTGCAACCTTTTGGCCCAGCAGCTGTTTATAAATTCTCAAATTGCCTTCTACCATGGTGTCAATTGAAAATTCCTCTTGAACGAGACTACGTCCACCAATACCTAGGCGGCTGCGCAATCTGTTGTCGCTCAACAGGCGTCTTAAGGCCTTGGCCAGACGCCCACTTTCTTTCGGAGGCACAAGCAGACCATTCTTGTTGTGACGCACGATTTCTGGTATTCCGCCCACCTTGGTAGCAACTATTGGAACACCAGATGCCGCTGCCTGAATAAGGGATACTCCTAACCCTTCCATCAAGGCGGGATGAACCAGAATATCCAAACAAGGCAATAAGTTGGCTATATCCTTTCTAAAACCGGCAAACAGTACCTTGTTCATTAGTCCCTTTTGGGCGACCTGGCTCTTCACCTCCGTTTCCAATGGTCCGCGGCCGAAAAATATCAAAAATGTGTTTGGATACTCCTCATGTATTTCCTCAAAGGCCTTCAACATATATTTGTGACCTTTTCTTGCAATAAATTGGGCTACCATTCCGATAATCAGGCACTCTTTGGGAAGGCCAAATTCTGATCTAAACCATTTCTTGCGGCATTTTTTGCCATATTCTGAAACATCTATGGCACTCCGAACACATTCTATGTGACACTCAGGGACTCCTTGAGAAATCAAAACCCGCTTAATTCCTTCAGAAATGGTGATGACCTTGTCAAAGGATCTATATTTCAATTTTGTTGCCAATCTCGACTCTGGATTGTCCACCCTTCGTGTGACTATTGAAGGTGTCCTAACCAACCTGGCAGCAATGGCCCCCCATAGGTCTGCACCGCGCCTGCTGTGCACATGGAACAAATCTGGTCTCCTTTTACCGATGACAGATAAAATGGCCCCCAGAAGTCGTGGATCTACATCTCCTATATATGCTACTTCCTGCACGTCTACGTATTCATTATTTTTGAAATATTTTGCAATAGCAGATCCTTTGGAACAAATCAAAATATTTCTTATTCCCCTGCCTTGCAGACCTTCAATCAAATAACGTACCTGAAGTGCCCCGCCATAGAGACGTAGGCCCGTTTCTATGTGCAATATTTTCATGGCTGGAAATTACTTATTTCCTGTTCAAAATCAAAAAAACAGCCTCTCTCTTTACTTTTCTTTTTTTGAAAAGGCAATGCAAACTTACAACCTGAGAATTTTATGTGCTTGACTTTAGTCAATGCACTTTTTCCTTGGCTGTGATTAAAAAGCAATGTAACAAATAGAATAGAGCAAATAATAAGAATATTTATTTTCAAAGAAAAGGAGAAATGGTCATGTTTTGCTATCAATGTCAGGAAACAGCAAAAAACAAAGGCTGCACCATAAAGGGTGTGTGTGGTAAGAGCGAGGATCTGGCGGAACTCCAAGACCTCTTGATCTACATCATGAAAGGAATATCCATTTATGGTGAAAAACTTGCAGAACTTGGAAGCGTAGACAAAGAAGCGGGGCTTTTCCTATGCCAGGGCCTGTTTGCCACTATAACCAATGCCAACTGGAGCAACGAATGGTTTTTTGAATCCATCCGGCAGGCTTTAAAAATGCGCGACAAGGTGAAGGATCGTTTCCTTTCTGCCTATAAAGAAAAACAAGGAACGGACTTTGACGGTGATCTCCATGACGCGGCCACATGGTATTCAGATGATGAAGAAGAGTTCAAGGCCAAAGCTAAGGAGGTTGGAGTACTATCGACAGAAAACGAAGATATCCGTTCATTGAGGGAACTTCTTATTTATGGCACCAAAGGCATAGCGGCATATGCTGACCATGCTGCCATTCTCGGCTATGAAAAAGATGAAATCTATGCTTTCATTATGAAAGCGTTAGCCTCTACCACCAAGGACCTCCCCATGGATGAAATGATCGCCTTGGTTATGAAGGCTGGGGAAACTGCAGTAAACACTATGGCCCTTTTAGATGAGGCAAACACTTCCACCTACGGCCACCCTGAAATTACCGAGGTTAACCTTGGTGTTCGCAACAATCCCGCAATACTCATCAGCGGCCACGATTTAAAAGACATGGAAGAACTGCTAGAGCAGACCAAGGGTACTGGGGTTGATGTCTATACCCACGGTGAAATGCTGCCTGCCAATTACTATCCAGCATTCAAAAAATATGATCATTTTGTAGGCAACTACGGAAGTTCTTGGTGGCATCAAAATGAAGAGTTTGAGGCCTTTAACGGCCCCATCATTTTAACCACCAACTGCCTGGTTCCTTTGAGAAAGGATAACACTTATTTGAACAGGCTATACACCACTGGCGTTGTACGCTATCCAGGCGCAACCCATATTCAGGATCGTCCCAAAGGCGGCACCAAGGACTTTTCACAAGTTATCCAACAAGCCAAGAAATGCCCTCCACCAAAAGAACTCGAAACAGGAAAAATCGTTGGCGGCTTTGCCCACAATCAAGTCCTTGCACTTGCAGACAAGGTCATCGATGCAGTGAAGTCGGGAGCCATCAAAAGATTTATCGTCATGGCAGGCTGTGATGGCCGTCACAAATCGAGAGAATACTACACAGAGGTGGCAAAGGCCCTGCCCAAAGATGCTGTAATCCTAACTGCTGGTTGTGCAAAATACCGCTATAACAAATTGGATCTTGGTGACATAGGCGGAATTCCAAGAATCTTGGATGCAGGCCAGTGCAATGACTGCTACTCCCTTGCAGTGATAGCCCTCAAACTCAAAGAGGCCTTTGGTTTGGAAGACATAAATGAGCTGCCTCTATCCTTTGATGTTGCCTGGTATGAACAAAAGGCAGTGGCAGTCCTGCTTGCCTTGCTCTACCTGGGTGTAAAGGGCATTCGCTTAGGACCAACTTTGCCTGCGTTTGTATCGCAGAACGTGCTTAAAGTGCTTGTCGACAACTTTGATATCAAGCCAATAAGCACAGTGGAAGAAGATGTTGCTGCGATGATGGCTGGCAAATAAAAACTGCTCATTCACTGGGCTGCATTCGCACATGCAGCCCTTTAAATCTCCCCCCTTTTCTTTTTTAATAACTCAATCCTTGACATAGGTCCCATAAGTCTTAGTCTTCATTCCAACATATGAAGAATAAGACCATAAAGGGAGTTCTCATGCATTTTCGTGAAGAGTGGGAGTTGCTTTCCTTCTATCAAAAATTTGAAAAAATAATTTCTATCATCTTGTCATTTCTTGTAGCTATTCTGATAGTGTCTTCACTCTACAAATTGGGACACCATTTGCTGGTGCTTTTGATGACTCACGGCCTCGATCCCATTGACTACAAATCCTTTCAGAAGGCCTTTGGAATGCTGATGGTGGTCTTAATCGCCTTGGAATTCAACCATTCCATATTCAAGGTGGTCTACAATCAGAAAGGGATTGTGCAGGTAAAGACCGTCATTCTCATTGCGATACTTGCCATAAGCAGAAAGATGATAATCTTGGACATGAAGCAGACCCCGCCTATGGCTATATTTTCTTTGGCTGCGATCTTGACGGCCCTGGGAGCAGTCTATTGGCTTGTTAGAGAAAGTGAAGATTGATCCTGCGGATGGAACCATTATCTATGAACGAAATAAAAGCTGTTTTACTTGACGCCGAAGGAACCTTTGTTCACATCCATCCTTCTGTTGGCCACGTCTATGCGTACGTTTTGTCAAAGCATGGCTACAATTACAATCCACTGGTTATCAACAGAGCCTTTTCAAAGATCTGGAGCAAGGCCAAGACAAAAAGAAAGAAAGCGATAAGCAGAGAAGCCAATCTTCTTTTTTGGAAGGAAATCTTTTTGGAAACCACATCCATCTTTGCTGAACTTGAAGACCAAGACGCCATTTTTATGGAATGTTATAAGGAATTCTCGAAAACACGATGGTGGAGACTTGCTGAAGGTTTGGTCGAAACTCTTGAACAATGGAAATCAGAGGATTTGCGCATTGGCATTGTTTCCAACTGGGATGAGCGGCTAGACGAGTTGATAAACGGGTTCGGTATCTGGAAATATTTTGATTCTATCACCATCTCCACAGAGGTAGGCATTGAAAAACCAAATCCGAAAATAATCGAGCTCACCTGCTCCAACTTGGGCGTGTCTCCAAGTCAAGCAGTAATGATTGGCGACAGTCCAGATCTGGACCATGCTGCTGCTCTAGCTGCAGGCTGCTATTCTATTCTGTATGACCCCTATGGAAATCTTTCTGGCAGCTACTGCTGCATCACAGATTTCAAGGCTGTGGGATGCAAAGAAAAGCTGAAGAAGGTCATTGAGGGCAGTTGTTAATTTTCATGGTTATTTATCAAGGTGAGCCCATCCAAGGCATTGTGAGCTCCCTTTAGCCCTTTCTCAGCAATACGCCCTCCCCTGCTGTCAGCCACTTCGTGTCCAATGATGGAGTCCCACAGTTCTACTGCTTTAATCTTTTCGGGGCTTCCAGCCGGTACCACTTTTTCATCCTCATTCTCAACTTCCAGCAAATATCCTGCCTTGACGAGCTTGTCCACCATAGATGCCACCTGGCTTCCAGGATAAGTAAGCCGTTCTTGCAGGCTTTCCACGGTAGTAATCACCCTTTTTTTAAAATCATCGCACACTTCAAAAAGAACGTCATAAGCCATGGAAAGTTGTAAGGAGGGAAGATAAAAACTCCTTCCGGGATGATACTTTTTGGAGACATGTATTGCATAGGCAACCTCAGCACCCGCAAGGAACACCAACCAACCTACATACAGCCACAACAGCACCAATGGTATTGTAGCAAAGGAGCCATAGATGGCATTGTACCTTGCCACTCCTATTTGGATCTTCACATAGATTGCTTGAACCAGCAGCCAGCCAATTCCTCCAACAAAACCCCCAATACATGCTGGCTTGAATGGCACCTTTGTATTTGGCAAAAACCTGTAAAGTATAACAAAAGTGGCCACCAGCACGGCTATGGTAAACAAATTTATCAGCATAGGTGCTGCCCAGGAAACCGGAAAGATGGCATGAATAGCGGCAGAAAGCTTTTTGGAGTGTAGGGCCGTCATAGCAGCGATCCCAACATTTATGGCCACCGGGAGCAGTATCATCAAGGCTAAATAATCCATTACTTTTCTACCTATGGGCCTACTGCTTTCAGCTTTCCAAATGGTATTCATTGCTTGCTCTATGTCACCAAGGACACCTATCACTGTTATGAGAAGGCCCACGATTCCCACCACACCAAGGGTTGCAAAATTAGTCCTGTCCACATAGTCAAAAACCATGTCCACTGCCCTTCGCATGTGCTGAGTCAGGGTGATCACTTCCCCTTTGTCTGCCTCTGCCAATGGCGTCTGTTCCGCCCCACTGAGCTGTTCTATGAACACGTAGGCCGCCTGCCGCATTTGGTCACCGGCTCCTAACCCCTTTAAAACTGCCGTGCCCAGGGCCAAAACAGGCACCATGGATAGAACCACAGTAAAAGTCAATGCCCTTGCCCTTAGGGTGATGGCATCTTGCCTGAACTCCAGATAGGCAATGTGGATAATTCGAAAGAATGAACACATTGCCTTTATGCAAAAATGTGCCTCTTTGGCCTTTACTTTCCAAATCCACTTTTCAAAATTCTCAAGCATGGATAGGGCTCCTGTCCATCTTTTTAATTGACGCTTCAAAAATAGTGTTACAAATTTTATTTGATTTTAAAATAGTACTATTTTTCTCAAAATTAAATTTTTTTCAGGAGACAACCATGGATCTTTTGTTGAAACCCAAGAGACCGTCGGATTCAGCAGTCCGGCTTGCCCAGGTGATGCAGCCAGAGGATGCCAATCCAGCGGGAAACGTACACGGCGGAACCATAATGAAGCTGGTGGACAATGCCGCATATGTGGTTGCCGTCCGCCATTCAAGAAAAAATTGTGTGACATTGTCTATCGATAGTTTCAAATTTCATTATCCTGTATATATCGGTGATCTGCTCATCCTCAAGGCATCTGTTAATTATGTCGGCAGAACTTCCATGGAAATTGGAGTTAGAATCGAGGCGGAACACCTTTTCTCTGGAAGCGTACGCCACACTGCATCTGCCTACCTTACCTTCGTAGCATTGGGAGAAGATGGAAAGCCTACCCAAGTTCCAAAGCTCATTCCTGAGACTGAAGAAGAAAAACGGCGCTTTGAAGAGGCCAAAAGACGAAGGGAACTTAGATTAAAAATGTCTTAATGAAGTCGGCCAGGTACATTTAAAAGGGGCTTTCAAAATCTTTTTATTGACATGATGGCTCAACTTTTTGATAATTTATTGAAAGGGCTATCTTTTAACCTGTTAACTGTCAACCATGCACAAGGAGGGGGACATGAGCGTTTACAAATTCATCGAACTCGTGGGAACAAGTGAAAAGTCTTGGGAAGATGCAGTAAAAGAAGTAGTGGAAACTGCCAGCAAAACACTTAAAGATCTGAGGGTTGCAGAGGTTATGGAAATGGATGCAAAAATCGAAGGGGACCAGGTAGTGATGTACAGAGTGAAGGTCAAATTGTCGTTCAAATATCACAAATCGTAAAAAAAATAATAAATACAAACATTAAAATGGGCCGCTATACAAGCGGCCTTTGTTTTCGAGGTAATAAGGAAGTGCTATGAAACCCGCGCCTTTACTTCAAAAAAGTTCTTTAAGCACAAAATTCACCATGATTGTCGGAGCTGTCGTATTTTTTATTTGTGCAGCCTCCTCGCTGATTCTCTATACCTATTTGAAACAAAAGGCAATTGAAGATACCTACGAAAAAAGCAAGATCGTATTTTACTTGATGGATGGCGTAGGTGCATATGTGCGGGAAACCCTCAGGCCAAAGATGTTCTCTCTTTTAAGCAAGACACAAGCTAAGGAGAGCTTTGTGGCAGAGGCCATGTCCACTACCCGGATCAAGCACGGAATTGTGCAACAATTAAAAAGGGAGATCCCCTATTTTGATTACAGGAGGGTGTCCGATAACCCTAGGAACCTCAGAAACAAGGCAGAGGGCTTTACCCTGACGATGATAAAAAAATTCCGGGAAAACCCGGATCTTGACGAATGGCACGGTGTAGCCAACATAAATGGTGAAAGACATTTTTTTGTATTAAAACCAATAAGAACCAAAGAAGAATGTCTACGGTGCCATGGCAAGCCTGAAGATGCACCACCTGGCCTATTGAAACAGTATGGATCAAAAAACGGTTTTCACAGAAAGGTTGGAGACATAGCAGGGCTGGAAGCAGTATCCATTCCGTTCAATGTGGTGTTATTTGAGATACGTAATCTTGCCATAACCATACTGGGAGTCGGGATCGCAATGATGTTTTTTCTGTTTGCTCCCATCGAGGTGGCGTTCCTTCGCTTGGTCACCCAGCCCTTGCATAGACTAACTGACAGTTTCAAGGCCATAGACAAGGGTGACCGCCCTCTAGGAGAGACTATACCCATAACGTCTTCAGATGAAATCGGTGAGTTAACAGAATCCTTCAATACCATGGCCAAACATCTTGCTGAAGCCCAGGAGACCCTCAAGGCAAATACGGAGCTACTTCAATCCATTGTAAATGGTATTAGCGATCCTCTGGCCTTGGCAGACACTGACTGTTCTCTGGCTGTGGTAAACAACGCCTATCAGTCTTGGATTGCCAAGGAATCCCCGGCAGTGCTTGGTTATTCATGCCATGAGTTGGCCCATCAAAGTGAAATTTTGTGTCCAGCCTGTTTGTTAGAGGAGGTTTTGGCCACTGGCAAGGAGGTGAGCGGAGAATGGAAAGGGCCTGATGGAAAATATTATTTTACTCAACTCTATCCCATATATGATGAAGAAGGGGAAGTTAAGCAGGTGGTTCACTACATTCGGGATATGACTCTTCTCAAGCAGGCTGAAGCTAAAATGATGCAGGCTGAACAGATGGCCTCCCTGGGACAGCTTGCAGCCGGTGTTGCCCATGAGATAAACAATCCATTGAGCACGATCTTGTGCTATGTAAAAATTTTATTGAAGGGTGTGCCCAAGGAAAACCCAATTGCCAAGGACCTCGAAGTGATACAAAAGCACGCGGTCAGCTGTTCAAGAATAGTAGACAGCCTGCTTTCTTTTGCCAGGCAAGGAAAAACATCCAGAAGAATGTGCAATGTCAACGAAACCCTCAACGAAATATTGTCTATGGTGAAAAAACAATTTGAGAAAGATTCTATCAAAATTGAACAGGATCTTCATCCAGACCTCCCGAACTTGTTGATAGACCCAGACAAAATGAAGCAGGTATTCATGAACCTACTCATGAACGCAAAACAGGCCATATCAAAAGATGGAAAGGTATGGATACGTTCCAGATACAACCATGACAAAAACCTTGTAGAGATTGACATAGAAGACAATGGTCACGGGATCGAGCCAGAAATCATGGATAAGATATTCGACCCTTTTTTCACTACGAAAAAGACTGGAGAAGGCACTGGCCTTGGTTTGTCTGTATCCTATGGAATAGTAAAAGAACATGGAGGAGAAATTCTGGTAATGAGCCGCACCGGCAAAGGCACTAGATTCACCATTACTTTGCCCACGGTGTAGAAGTTGTATATGCTGTGAATGAGCAATTCTTTTATGGAAGACAAGATGCAAGAAGAAACTTTATTGATTGTTGATGACGAACAGGACCTGTTGGCAGGGCTTAAAGGATTACATGAGCCTGAACTGGACTGCCGTATATTAACTGCAGGATCGGCAGCCGAAGCCCTGGCTACTGCTTCCAGGGAACATGTTGATGTAGTGCTCACAGATATACGCATGCCGGATGTCAACGGCTTGGAGTTGCTTGAACAGCTTAAAAAGCTTGACCAGCAAATCGCTGTGCTGCTCATGACTGCCTACGGCAGCATAGACCTTGCAGTGGAGGCCTTAAGAAAAGGGGCCTATGACTTCATTACAAAACCGTTGGATGAAGACAGGTTGTTCTACTCCTTAAAAAACTGCCTTGAAAGGCAAAGGCTTTTAAAACAAACTGCCACTTTACAGGAAAAAATAAGGGAGAAGGAGGAACTCAACAATTTTGTAGGCTCAAGCCCTGCTCTGCAAAAGGTTTTGAACACCATCCAACTTGTTGCCAAAACAGATATGTCAGTTCTCATAACTGGAGAAAGCGGTACTGGCAAGGAATTGGCTGCCCGTACCATTCACGCCTTGAGCGACCGGCGAGACAGGCAAATGATTGCGGTAAACTGCCCGGCCATACCAGAAGCAATATTGGAAAGCGAGCTTTTTGGCTACAAAAAGGGAGCCTTCACCAATGCCTCGCAAGACAAAAAAGGGCTCTTTGAAGTGGCACACAAAAGTACGCTCTTTTTGGATGAAATAGGTGATCTCCCCCTGCTTCTCCAGACAAAACTTCTCCGCGTACTTCAGGAAAAAGAAATAAAGCCCCTTGGAGACAATGTTACAAGAAAGGTTGATGTCAGGATTGTTGCATCCACCAATCAAGATCTCAAGAGCAAAATGGCCAAAGGCGAGTTCAGGGAAGACCTTTATTTCAGATTGAGTGAACTCTCTATTGAAATGCCTCCCTTGCGAAACATGAAGGATGACATCCCAATTTTGGCAAACCACTTTCTTGAGATCTATAAGCAGCAGCTCAAGAGGCCAAAAAAATGGCTCTCTTCAGCGGCCATGACAAAACTGGCCAATGCCCCATGGAAGGGCAATGTTAGAGAGCTTCAAAATGTTATAAAACGATCCATACTTTTAAGCCCCAACGATGAAATCCTCCCTGAGGATATCCAGTTGGAATCAGAAGAAACAGAATGCCTGGTAAAGAACCTCGACGAAATAATCAGCAAGCCATACAAGGACGCAAAATCACTAATCATGAAACACTTCGCCACCAAGTATCTTACAACATACCTTGAGAAAACAAGGGGCAACGTCACAGAGGCCGCCAAGATTTCAGGCCTAGAAAGGCAATCATTTCAACATCTTATGAGGAAATACAATATCAAGTCGGAAAATTTCAGAAAATAGCTTTTAATGGGAAGGCACCACCTTCAACGTGCCGACCCTCAAAGGCAAATACCAACTAAAGCAACACTAGGCGCATCAAGTCTTCAGCCAAGATTATCGGGCCGCCATATTCCTTTCGGCAGGGCGTCAAGATGTCATGCCTGTCACATTCTGGATAAAAATGGGTAAGAAGGAGCCTTTTTGCCTTGGCCAAGGCGGCAATCCTGCCTGCCTCTGAAGGAGTCAAATGCCCTTCCACCTTCAGGCCTTCTGGAGCTGCACATTCGCACACCAGTAGATCCGCCTCTTCTGCCAGATCGATCAATTCTTCACTGAAATCTGTATCCCCTGAAAATACTACAGAGTCACCTTCTTCTGATTCTATTCTGAAGGCTAGGCTGTGAGGGGTATGCTTTGTGGGAGCGCTCCTGATAATCAATGGTGGAAGTTGCATGGCACAAGCCATGTTGGCTGGGACTTCCTCAAACAAGATCGAATCATCTTTGATGGTTATCCATTCACCAAAGGCCATCTTAAGGTCTTCATAAAATTTACAAAAACCTTCTGCAGCGAATATCGTAACAGGACTGTTACGGGTGAAGCCAGGGCCATATTTGGTTGCAAAGATAAACGGAACCAATTCCCCTACATGATCCGGATGGCGGTGGGTGTAAAGGATATAGTCTATTTGATCATAGCGTATGCCAGCCTTTAGAAGCTGTCTCAAAGTGCCAGAGGCGCTGTCAATAAGAAGTGTGACACCCGAAACCCTCAAACAGGCTGCTGGTCCCGCTCTGCGCAGAGAAGGAACGCAGGTCCCCGACCCTAATATGATCACTTCCATAATCAGATAAATGCCTCCTTTTTCTACAACGCAACTAGTTCCACGTCTCCAAAAATACCAAGCTTATCATTGGAAATCACCAATGCGGCCAAACAATCCGGATGGCCCTGCAGAAAATTCAAGGCCTCTTTCACATCCCCTTGTCTCTTCACCATGTTGCCGCCAGCAGTTGCTAGGGCGTCCGCAATGGATGCGGATTCTGAAAGCACGGTCACTGCGTCCGAGGTGCCAAGACTCAAGGAATGGCCAACAGTTCCAGAAGAAGTGCATAATCCCAGGGGCTGAAACCCTCCATGGAATTTCAATGCTATCTTGCCTGAAAATGGCGAATCACCTGCCCATATTCCTGCTTCGATAACACCATCGACATGTAAAAAAATGTCCCCACCATTTTCCACGACAACTTCGCCGCCTGTTGTCTCTACTATTTTTGAACCTACGTACTGGGCTATGGTACCGGCAACCGAGGCCATGGGCCCAACGCCTGCCCGATGCCCCGCTTCCAACATCATCTTGACTATAGGAGGCGCTATCTCATCATGAGGTAGAGGTTGCAAGGAAGTGAAAAAAGATGAATTTTTCCTGGCATACTGCTCAATGGCAAGCCTCGATTCCAGGACCCAACCGGATACTTGCTCAGACAAATCCTTTATCGCCTGCACATGGAGATCTGTTTCCTTGTGGGCAACCCTAAACGAGACGAGCCCGTTGCGAGCCATGATCTTGCGATAGAACCGTTCCTCACCCATTTACAAATTTGATTTAGGCTCAAGGAGTAAATACACTTCCAAATTCGGTTCTAAGTGGCCTAGACATGAGTTGTTTCACAGCTTTGCCCGGATGAAGGCCTTCGTAAAGCACCTGATAAACCGCCTCTGAAATGGGGAGTTCAACCCCGAATTTCTTGCCCATATTATAGGCTGCCTCTGCAGTTTTTACGCCCTCTGCAACATTATTCATCTCCGCAAGGATCTGTTCGAGCGAAAGGCCTTGCCCCAACTTAAGGCCCACGTGCCTATTCCTGCTCAGGGAACCAGTGCACGTGAGCACAAGATCGCCCATACCAGCAAGGCCTGCGAAGGTAATGGGATTTGCACCGCACCTTACTCCAAGACGTGCCATTTCAGCCAGGCCCCTGGTAATCAAGGCTGCCCTTGCATTGTCTCCAAATCCCATTCCATCTGAAATTCCGGCTGCAATGGCCAGTACATTTTTCAAGGCGCCACCTAGCTGCACCCCTACCATATCAAGGCTGCTGTACACCCTGAAGTAATCAGTGGAGAAGAGTTCTTGTATACGCCGAGCAACACCTGCATCCGTAGACGCTATGGTCACTGCCGTTGGTTTCTTAGAGGCTACTTCTTGAGCAAAACTTGGGCCTGATAGTATGGCGACTTTGCCATGCAGATATTTAGGGAGTTCTTCCTCAAGAACCTGTGACATGGTGCTGAGTGAACCTATTTCTATGCCCTTTGACGCACAACAAACAGCCTCTGGAGTTGCGATTTGCTGGTTTCTTAACAATATCTGGGCAACTTGGCGCGCCAATTTCCTGGTAATTTGGGCAGGCACAACGAAGAGCAAAACCTGACTTTCCCTCAAAGACGCCTCTAATTCGGCGCTGAACGCTACATTCTCAGGAAGTTTATGGCCTGGAAGGTACTTTTCGTTCTCCTTTGTGGCTTTCATGGCCTTTGCCAGGCCTTCGTCCCTGGACCAAAGGCTGGTGTAAATGCCCTTTTCCCCCAAAAGCTTGGCTAAGGCCGTGCCCCAGCTTCCAGCACCAAGTACTGCAACTTTCATATCATCACTAGTCCAAATTTAGATCTATATCAGGCCTCTTCATTCTCAGCCAGCAAGGCAATGGATGCCAAGTGAGCACCTTCCTGAAGCCGTATCACCTTGACGCCCTGGGCAGAACGTCCAGTCACCCTGATCTCCTTCACCCTGGTCCTGATGATATTACCACTATCGCCAACTAGCATGACCTCGTCTGTATCTTTCACTAGTAAAACGCCGACCACTGGGCCCGTCTTTTCAGTGACTTTGAAATTGATAATTCCTTTGCCACCCCTAGCCTGAACCCGGTATTCAGTAACTGGTGTTCGCTTCCCATAGCCATTTTCAGTGACAGTCAACAAGGTGCCAGAGTCATCAGAAATGACAACCATGGCTACTACTTCGTCGCCTTCGGTAAGGCTAATACCCTTAACGCCTGCTGCCGTACGCCCCATGGGCCTAACGTCTTGTTCGGAAAAGCGGATACTCAAACCATTTCTGGTAGCCAAGAAAATATCAGAGTTGCCATCCGTTAGTGCGCCCCCAATCAACTCATCCCCAGGCCGGACTACTGCGGCAATAATCCCAGCAGGTCTAGGCCTAGAGAAGGCTTCCAGCGGTGTCTTTTTCACGATCCCAGATCTGGATACCATCATCAAATACTTGTCTTTGTCAAAGGTGCGCACTGGAACAACGCCTGCAATCTTTTCACCTGCAGCCCTGTCAAGGGGCAGCAGATTTACCATGGCCTTTCCTCTGCTCGTCCTAGAGCCTTGGGGTATCTCATGCACCTTCAACCAGTAGAGTCTTCCTAAATTGCTGATAAAGAGAAAGTAGTCATGGGTGGAGGCCACAAAGAGCTTGGAAACAAAATCTTCCTGCTTTGATGAAAGGCCTGTTACCCCCTTGCCCCCTCTTCTCTGGCTCCTGTAAAGGCTGAGCGGATTCCTCTTTATGTATCCCTTGTGGGAAATGGTTACTACCATATCCTCTTCAACGATAAGGTCTTCAAGGGAGATCTCCTCTGGAGTACCTATGATCTCTGTACGGCGTTCATCGCCAAAGGCCTCCACTAGCTCCGAAAGCTCCTGTTCAATTATCTCCAAGACCAAGGCCTCGCTTGCCAATATCTCCTTGTACCGTTTAATGGCTTTCAATATGTCCTCATATTCTTTGAGGATCTTGTCTTGCTCAAGTCCAGTTAACCGTTGAAGTTTCATATCCAATATGGCCTGGGCCTGAATCTCTGAAAGGCCAAAACGCGACATCAAACCCGCCTTGGCCTCCTTGGGGCTTTCAGACGCACGAATTAAGGCGACCACATCATCCAAATTTTCAAGAGCGATTTTGAGGCCTTCCAAGATGTGAGCCCGTTCCTCAGCCTTTCTCAGATCATAAGTGGTGCGCCTTATGATCACTGTTTTCCTATGATCCAGGAAATGGCTCAAAAGCTCTTTCAAGTTCAAAAGCTCAGGCCTTCCATGAACAATGGCCAGCATGATGATACCAAAACTGGTTTCCATAGGGGTGTGTTTGTAAAGTTGATTGAGCACCACCTGAGCCACTGCGTCACGCTTCAACTCTATGACTATGCGCATGCCCTCCCTGTCTGATTCATCCCTAACTTCCTGGATACCAGTGATCTTTTTGTCTCTTACCAAATAGGCGATTTTTTCGATCAGCTTTGCCTTGTTGACCTGATAAGGAATCTCGGAAACGACTATGAGTTCCCGGTTGCCTTTGGCCTGCTGCTCCACTGTGGCCCGGGCCCTCATCTTTATTATACCGCGGCCTGTCTGATAGGCATTTTTTATACCCTGGCGGCCGCAAATAAAGGCGCCCGTGGGAAAATCAGGACCAGGAATATACTCCATCAGCTCTGCAACAGTAATGTTTGGGTTTTTTATCAAGGCGATAAGGGCATTGCCAACTTCGTTGAGGTTGTGTGGAGGAATGTTGGTTGCCATTCCTACGGCAATGCCAGCTGAACCATTCAGCAGCAGATTCGGAACCTTGGAGGGAAGTACAGAAGGCTCTTGCAAGGTTTCATCATAATTCGGCACGAAATCAACGGTTTCTTTGCCTATGTCCGCCATCAGCTCGTGGGCCAACTTTGTAAGCCTAACCTCAGTGTAGCGCATGGCCGCAGGTGCATCACCATCTATGGAACCGAAATTTCCTTGGCCATCCACCAAGGGATAACGCATGGAAAAGTCTTGCGCCATTCTTACTAGGGCATCATACACAGCAGCATCACCGTGGGGATGATACTTACCTATTACATCACCCACGATACGCGCAGATTTTTTGTAAGGTTTGTTGTAGCTGTTGCCCAGCTCATGCATTGCAAAGAGTATTCGCCTATGAACCGGCTTTAGGCCATCTCTAACGTCAGGCAGTGCCCTGCCGATGATCACGCTCATGGCGTAATCGAGATATGACCTCTTAAGTTCTTCTGCGATATCACAACGCTGTGTTGGATCCGAAAACATCTCCATCTGCTCGTTCATTATTCAATCAACTCCATTCAATCGAGAAATTTTGGCCTAAGTACGATCAATACCAATCACAAGGCACCATTTTTAAAACCAGCAACACGGCCGCTCACCTGAAACGCGGAATCGAGTCCTCAAGGGTATATTGCCTAACTCATATCTTTGCCCGTGGTGGTCATGGCCAAGGTGCAATGTTTGATTCCTTTCAAGGCCTTTAATTTATACGTAAGATCCTTTAATGACAATGGATCCCCTTTGACTATCACGGTTTCCAGGCAATTGCTGTGGTCCAAGTGCACATGCTGTGAAACCAATACCACATCGCCATATTCATGTTGGATATCAATTATTTCATCTACAAGTTCCCTTTTGTGATGATCATATACATAAGTTATAGTACCTGCCACCTCTTTACCCCTCATTTCCCGTTCCCATTCCCTGGAAACCAGTTTTTCCCTTATCAGGTCCCTAATGGCCTCGGAACGGTTCGAGTAACCCCTTTCCTTTATATATGAATCAAAAGACTCAATAAGATCTGCTGGCACAGACACGCCAAAGCGTGTCAATGTAACACTTTTCTTCTTTGCGCACATTGCTAGTAAAAAAGCCCCAGGAAGATTATTCTGGATAATAAAACAATGTAAATTTGTTGTGTCAAACCAAAATGTGGTTGTCGGAAAGCTGGCTGCTTTTAATATCGATGGGGCACCAATTCAACAAATCCCTTTTCTTTCAAATGCTGAATCACTTCCTCTGCTTCAGGCTTGTCAAAGTTGATTCCGATCCAACTTTGGGAATATTGATCATACAAATATTTATCAGCACCAGTCGGAACATCTACTTCCTCTCCGGTGATGGGGTTATCATATCTTTCCTCTCCACCAAGGGCGTAAAAGGTGTCCCAATGAAGCTCCATCTCAAGGTTCTGTTGCTGCTCCCATTCGTATGTACTGTGACTCATTGACTCTTCATGCTTTCGAATAATGCTAGAAATTTTTTTGAAGTGCTTCAACGCCCTTTGTGTATCTTCTGCAGCATAATGTTGGTGAGCCACAAGCCACTGTGGATTGACCAGCCAGCTCTGTGAGATTTTCTGAAAAACAGGCAACCATTCATCCATTTTTCCAGATGGTGCCACTGCCAGGAACACGGGCTCCGGCCCCCATACATATGAATATGCTCCTTCCAACGGCATAGTAGTGTAAGAAATTGCGCCAAAAATCTTCATTTGGTATGGCGTTTCGTCAAAATCGTAGATGGCATCAGCAACAAAGACTTCGTATCTTTTGGCGATGTTCATACCTTTTTGTGAAATCATATTCTGAACTTTAGAGGTAAGTTCTTGGCTGAGCCTTTGATCAATTTCAATGTTGGTGATATTGAGATTGTCAAAAGTAATTTGGTAATTTCTTGCAAGATCCGAAAAGAAAAGGCTTTTCAAATACTTTTCACTGTCCATTGGCACTATGCCACTTCCTGTATATCCTATTTGGGCATATTGATAAAAAGGATAGTAAAGGCCTAGAAAACCTATTTTATTATCTTTGGTGCCTGCCTGCACGATCCTTATATAACCATTCCTGCCAAAATCGGCAGTTCCCCCTTGCACTTGCCAGTCAACAGGAACCTGAATGGAAAAACTTCTATCTTTTGGCTGCCACTTACGGAAAATGATTTTTTGCCTTACAAGGCTACTATCTTTCCCCAAAAACTTTATGGTTGAAATTGCTAATGACAACGCCTTGATGGTAGCCAAATCGTCAGCGCTGACATAGCTCAAAATCTTGGGCGGCTCTCCTTTGGTGACTATTTCAAGGTATCTATTTTTTGTGTCGTTTTTGCAAACAAAAAACTTTGTGTTGCCTTTTGCAAGCTTTGCAACGGGCTTGCATCTTTTAAGGAGCCTTTTTTCAACTTCATTTACAGCTTGAACCGCTTCTAATCCTGCACTTCCATCTCTAAATTTGATCTTTATTCCCTTTTCATTTGTTTTGATTTTTGCTTCCAAGGGCAAATAGATCTCAAAGCTTTTTGTTCTGTAAACTCTCCACTTTTGGGGAAAGTGAGCCGAGCGGCCACAGGCTTGGTGTTTAGAGTGCTCCTTAGCTTCTAGGCAATTTTCCTTTAGAAAAATGTCACCCTCCCATTTAAGGCGGCAGTTATCAATTATTTCTCCCTTGGAATCTGCTAGATCTGAAATATTATTTAGATGGGGCATGAAGTATATATGCTTTCCTTTTAAAGTATATTCACCTTCTTGAACCACAAAAGTTTCTCCAGACTCCTCCATCCAAATGCGGTAATGTCCGTCGGATAACTTCAATTTAACCCCAGAATCAGTAGGAATAGAATAGATGCCATCCACTTCAGCAAAGGCCTTAAACACGAAGAAGAGCAAAATACAGAAGAACAATGTGAAAAAACCTAATCTTTCAGGAAGGGAGTGATACATATCTCGCTCCATAGACGTATTTTACTTTATTTATCAAATAGTAATTTTAAATTACCATTTCAAGATAGACAGTAGATCCCAGTGATCCTTCAAGCAGTCAATCTGTACTCGTTTAAAAAACAAAGGCCCCTTTCGGGGCCTTGAGGAGGAGAAGGAGAAGTGTAGAGACTACAAGTTGACTATCTGGGGACGGAGCAACACTATTAACTCCTTTTTAGATGTCAGCTTTTTGTTGTTTTTGAAGGCGTTGCCTACTACTGGCACATCACCCAAAAGGGGTACCTTATTGCCTTTGTCTTCAGACATATCTGAAATAAGTCCGCCGATCACCAAAATCTGTCCATTTTTTACGCGCGCCATGGTTGTAAGCTCACGCAGTTCCACCGTGGGCAACTGCACTGTATCCCCATGCTCACCCACAGGAATATCTGTAAATCCCAGCAATTTTGAAATGATGGGCGTGACCTGCAAAATTACTTCGTCATCCGATGCAATATTGGCAGATACTCCAAACGCCAGTCCTGACAAGACACTGTCTATCTCGGTGTCAAAGGTGATGGTCTGGGTTCCTGTGCCTGTGGTAATATCACTGGTTATCTTGCGTAAATAATCTATTTTTCTACCTACAGTGACCAGGGCGGGCTGGCCATTCAGCAAGGACAGTTTTGGATTTGACAAGACCTTTATCTGGCCGTGCTGCGATAGTGCATTGAGTATCAAGTCAAAGGGCTTGGAAGCCATTTGAAATTGGTTGAGGAACTTCACACCTTTGGTGGGATACAAGATACCATAGTCTGTCCCAGAAACAGGCTTTCCGAAGAGAGCCTTGAAAGAAAATTTGGAGCCTTTGAGCAGACTACTCCAGTCTATGCCTGTGTTGGATTCCTGATCCAGCTGCACTTCCAATATCTTGGCCTCTATCACCACCTGCCGGTAAAGCTCCTTTTTTAAGGATTCCATGTAGTTGTCCACCTCTGCAAGGAGCCTTTTGGGAGCAGTGACTGTAATAATGCCAAGAGGCCTATCTATCACATAGTATATTCCTTTGTTTTTATACTTAATAGTCTTTTGATAGCTTACCGATTCCCCTTTGGATTTGGATATACTTGCGTCTTTGTTTGCACGGGCTGAACTCTTGTTCTTACCTTCCCTTTTCCCAGCATCCATTTGATCGCCCTGTCTACTGCTTACCTTTGCAGTTACGCGTTCCTTGGCCTGGTTCAGCTCGTCCTGCTTCATTGAAAGGCATTTTTCATATTTGTCATTATCATGGCCCCACATTTCGAGGCAGTAGGCCTGGATATCCCCTGAAGTTACACGCCATGGATCAATACCCAGAATTTTGTCCAAGTTGTTCTGGATGGTGGCCCACACGCTTATGGCCCTATTGTTACGCTCAATGGACAACGAGCCCTTTAACTTGTCTTTTTGCTTATCCTCGGTCCTGGCACTCAGTAAATCACCACCAACATCGCTCTTATAAGTACCAGTGAGAAACGGGACGGGCAGGTAATATCTTTTGGTATCCCGATATTTAATGATTATTGTGTCATTTTCAAACTTATAAAAATAATCAAGTTGGCGTAATATATTTGTCAGAGCAGCCCAAAAATCGTCTTCTGCCCTGATGTTCACATCAACCATGGCATCCTGGTCAACGTCACTTGCCCAGCTGACGTTAAGCCTTTTAAGGCTGGCTAGCTGCTTGATTACCTCCTTTAAGGAGATCTTTCCGCCTTCCACTTGAATATCAGCTCCTACTTGAAGCTGGGGAAGGGAGCTTTTCTCAGCCTTTACAGCTACATCTTTCAATGAATAACCTGGTTTCCACGTTACTGGCGGAATGTAGCTCTTTTTTGCAAAGTCAGCGCCCACTTGCTGAGAGGTGGCATTCGCCTCAACAAGGACACTTGATGCTTCAGGCTGCTCAGCAACCTTCTCTTCCTTCTGCGCCTTGCTTTCCGCAGGAAGATTCTGCGTGGCAGGTGCTGCGCAGCCCCAAATAAATGCTGGCAGAACCAAAAGCGATAAGAATTTTGCAATATTATGTCTTTTTATGAATTCCATTACGCCCTCCAATGGCACAAACGTGTTGTCTTCTTCTCAATACTGCTTTTCAATTGCCTGATGCCTGCAGCTCTCTCAGCCTTGCACTGGCAAACAATTTCAATTCTCTAGGAACCTCATGTCCACTATTTACAATGGCCCTGTATTCCTTGATCGCCTCCAATTTATGATCGAGTCTTTCAAGCAATTGCGCCTTGATGGCCATAACCTCTGGAGTCATTGGGAATTGGGCCTCCATGCGCCTGATCAGACGCATGGCCTTTCTGTCCAACTTCTGGGAAAAACAAAATACAATGTAGTTATACAAGACCTCATAATTTTCAGGGGCGTTAGTTAGTGCCCTTTCAAAAAAGGCCCTGGCTTCATCATTTTTCCCTAATCTGGCGTAAGCGATAGCAGTAAATAACGCTGCCTCTCCATCTTGAGGATCGTATTTCAGTGCTGCCTTGGCGTAATTAAGAGCGGTCACAGGATCTGATGCCGGGCCTAAGGCGATGGACGCCACCTTTTTTGAGATGGTTACGTTCTCTGGCCAAAGATCACTGGCTTTGACATAGAATTTCAGAGCTGCTGCAAAATTCCCTGCCTCTTCTGCGGCTACGGCCTTGTCCAGAAACTGCTTGGCTGCGATTATTTGCTTAACAGGTGTTGTCTGCTTGGTCTTTCTCTTTACTGTCAAGACCTTTTTCTTTTTTAGCTTGGGCTTTTTGGCAATGGTGAGTGAACCTGTCTCTTTGCCCGTCTCTCCTACCCAGGTTATTTTTTTGCTGGAAGGATAGATCATGATTGTATTGTGACGTTCGATAGACGACAGATCCTTGAGGTTTTTAATTACGTCTAAAACGAATCTCCATGGAACATCTTTGAGGGCCAAAGTCAGAGTTCCTGTAACGTCTTCATCTACAACAATATTCTTGCCGCTTACTTCGCCTAACAATCTGAACACGTTGTGTATATCAACCTTATAAAAATCTACGCTGATCTTGTCTGTACTATTTGGACTTTTCTTGACAGCCCGTTTGACAACACCGCTGTCATTTGAAAATCCCTTTCTGGAAGCCGGAGCTTTCTTTTTTGCAGCCGCCTCCACATTTTTCTTGGTCTCTAGCTCTGCCAGCCACTGAGACACCTTTGGTGAATATTGCAGCGCCACGTTCTGAATCTCAGGCTGGGCATAGACGATTCCGCAATTCAAGATGGCCAGGCCAATAAATGCGTTAATGGTTTTTATTATCTTTGAAGGCATTACTGTTCCTCCGGGTGTAGTACCAAAATTCTTTTTACTTTAATTTTTTCGCCGCGCAGGTTTTCGTCAGGTTCTTCGATTATCACCCTGTCTGGCAAGATCTGGGTAACGACCCCACCCTTATATCCAACCCGCTGGCCGGGCTTCAACATATAGCCCAATCCAGCGGCATCCTGCGCCATGGCAATCCTGGAACCTTGGGAGGCAGTTATCACTGCCACCAGGGTAAGCTGACCTATATCCATACATTCCAGTGGAGTAGAGCATATCATCTCCTTCTGACCGCCTTCTTCTGTTTGGGCTTCCTTTGCCACTGCCCTGTTGACCGTGGTCTTGATGAATGGATGAAATGGATCCGGCTTGCCCTTCATGACATATCGGTACCGGATGGGTTTTGTCAGCTCATCCAGTCTCTTCTCCAAATCCTCAATGCTGGCCGAACGCTTTTTTGCCTTGGTCTTTTTGATCTTATGGGCAGCCACACTCTTTTTGATCGAGTTTGACTTTTCCATAGAACAGGCACACAGTGGAGCCAGGCAAAGAGACAAGGCCAAGACTTTGCATATCCAGATCAGGCCTCTATCAATAACAGTGATTTTCTTCATCTTTTCCCTGAACATAGGCTATTTATTTCTTTTTTTTCTTTTATTCTTGCCTTTTTTCTTGTTCTTATGCTCTTGTCGCTGTTTTTGTTCTTCTTCTGTCAAAAATCTATATGTTTCCACAGTGCAATCAGTGGTTATAATCCATGTTCCCCCTCGTACGGATTCATCGGCACCTTCCGCACCTGCCTGGGGAGCCGAGGTGCCACCTTGGGGTGCGTTTTGGGAACCTTCCGATGCTGTACCTCCACCACTCTGGCTCCATATCTGGGAGCTTTCTTCGGCCTTGTCCATGCTGAATTTCTTGACATGTACGATGCGGCCCATGCGGCTCAATTCATCAAAAAAACTGACTGTATTGTGAAAAGGCCCCTTGATAAGGATTTTTACTGGGATGGCCACATAGAAATCTTTTACCTGCTCTTTTTGAGGTTCGAAGGAAACAAATTCCAAGTGGGCTGCATTGCCCAACGAAGATATTTCTGTAAGAACGGAAGGAATGTCCTTCTTCTCTGGCAGCAAACGCACCGCCTTTCCCAAAATCTCTTCCATGATTTTGAGTTCGGCCTCCATCTGAGGAAGCTGACGCTCCTTTGCTTCAAGGCGTGCAATTTCCTGTTTGAGTTTTGGAATTTGATTGGACAACGATCCCAATTCGCCCAGTCTTGGCGAGAAAAAAAGAAACCAAAAAAGTACGATGGGAACTGCCCAAGCCAGGATAAGAATCAAGATCTTGTGGCTCAAAGGCAGATTGTAGACCGTATTAAAGAGGCTTGGGGGAATTTGAAAAGCTGGTTTGCTCAAAATCACTATGCCTCACCCCCTGTCTTGCTATCTTTTTTTGAAGATCCTTTGGTTAAACTTCCTGTGGAAACAGCTACTTCAAAGGTGAACTCCATAAGGGCGTGGCCATCAATGTCTGTTCTCTTTGTGTTCTTGAGGCTGACATTTTGGCAATATGGCGATGTTTCCAAACGGCGCATGAAGAGTGCAACCGTATGATTGTCCAGGGCCACGCCTGAAACTTCCATTAAATTGTTTTTCAAGGCAAGCTTTTTGAGCCATACCCTGTTGATAGGAATAGAAGTAGCGACATCATCCAAAAGGCGAACGGCAAAAGTGCGCCCGTTTTGTAACTTTTCTATGGCCTGGAACTTGTTCTCTATCTCATTCTTTTTCTTCTTGACAGCAGCTATTTTTTTGTTGACATAAGCCAACTTGGCCTTACGGGCCTGAAGGGCCTTCAATTCCTTACGCTGGTTGTGGACCTTTCCCTGTATTGTCATACCTGCTGCAAAAAGGCCTACCACCAACAGAATCACAGACAGGAAAAATATGGATAACTGGCGTCTTACCGCCTCCCTTTTCTTCCATTCCCTTACTGGCAGAAGATTTATTCTTATCATTTTGCCACCGACCTAAGGGCCAAACCGGCTGCGATAGCCATTTGAGGCCCGATACTGTCTATGTATTGTTGATCAATCTGTTTTTCTGATTCAAAGTTGACAAAGGGATTAAACAGCCTCACAGGAAGGTTGAGCCTTTGGGCAAATAGTTTGTCGAGGCCTGGCAGCAACACAGACCCCCCACACAGCAAAAGTTGCCTCGGTGCGTCTTCTGGCTTTGAATTCATTTTATAGTAATCCAAGGCCTTCTTGATCTCTTTCACCCATTCAGCACACACATCTTTAATTACCCGTGAGACCTCGCTTTTTAAGGCTTCGTCCTTCGTGCCTGAAATCTTGATTTTTTCAGCTTCCTCAAAGTCCATGCCAGTCGCCTCCTGAATGGCCATAGTGATCTGGTTGCCACCAATAGCCATGTCCCTGGCAAAGACCGACTGGCCCTTGGATATCACATTCAAGTTTGCTTTTTGTGCGCCAAGATCGATGAGCGCAACAGCTTCGGACATAACACCGTAAGAGCCCTCAAAGGCGTTTCCCATGGCAAAGGCGTCTACATCTACCACGGCAGGGTTAAGCCCAATATGTTGAAGAAGGTGTGCATAGTCGTCAACGATTTCTTTCTTGGCAGCCACTAGAAACAGATCGGTGCCTTGATCATCACCGTTTCGATTATTCAACGGATAGAAATCCAAATAGACTTCATCTATTTCAAAGGGGACGTAGTTTTCGGCCTCTATGGCAATGTTGTCTTCAATCTCACGCTCATCCACAAAAGGAACGCGAATCTTTTTGACAATCACGGAGTAACCAGCAATGGAAGTAGATGCGTGCCTTATTCGGGGCTGAAGATTTTCTATCAACCCTTTGAGCACGTCTGATATTGCCTCATGATCTTTTATTGAACCATCTTCTATGGCTCCATTGGGAACCAAAGCACGACCTACTCTCCGCACAGCACGTTTTTGGCCATTGCCTGAATATTCTACCACCTTTACAGTATGAGAGCCTATGTCCACTCCTAGGACCGGCCTCTCTTTTTTCCCAAAACTAATTGGTAATTTCGGCATATTCATGTTCACCATTCTGCCTTTTGACTAAAAATCTATTGCTCATTTTTTATGACTGCCTACTTTCATTTCGGCCATATCAAAATTATTCTTAACGGAAAAGAAACTAACTAAAAAAATTTTATAGTGATTCCATATCGTTTTCTGTTATTGTTGCCCTCGTGCTTGTTGAAGCAATTTTGATTGATGATTAAAATCCATTTTAAATTAAGTTAGTTATGAGCAAACCTGAACTGATTCGCAACTTTTGCATTATAGCACATATCGATCATGGCAAATCCACCTTAGCCGACCGTATCTTGGAATTTACCGGTTCTGTGTCCGACCGGGAGATGAAGCAGCAATTTCTGGACCAGATGGACCTGGAACGGGAACGTGGCATCACCATTAAGGCCCAGACCGTACGCATCGACTACAAGGCTGAAGATGGCAAGCTTTATACCTTGAACCTGATTGATACCCCTGGCCATGTGGACTTCTCTTACGAAGTTTCAAGAAGCCTGGCCGCCTGTGAAGGTGCATTGCTGGTGGTAGATGCCACCCAGGGAGTAGAAGCGCAGACATTGGCAAACGTATTTCTAGCCATAGAAAATGATCTGGAGATCATCCCTGTCATCAACAAGATCGACCTTCCCAGTGCAGAACCAGATAGAGTAAAAGAAGAAATCGAACAGGTCATTGGAATCGACGCCTCTAACGCTATTTTGGCCAGCGCCAAGGAGGGAATAGGCACCAAAGAGATCCTTGAAGCCGTTGTCAACCTTATTCCGCCTCCTGAAGGCGACTCTGAAAGACCCTTGAAGGCACTCATATTTGATTCGTGGTTCGATACTTATAGGGGAACTGTTGCTCTGGTACGAATTGTAGACGGCAAGCTGACTCCTGGACTCAAAATAAAGATGATGTCAACTGGCCAGACCTATGAAGTTGACGAAGTGGGATGTTTTACTCCAAAGCTTGAAAGGCTCAAATCCCTTGGCGTTGGTGAAGTTGGCTTCTTCACAGCTGCAATTAAAACTGTGAGGGATATAAGAATCGGCGACACAGTTACCGAAGCGAAAAGACCTGCGGAAGAACCTTTACCTGGGTTCAGGCCAGTAAAACCCATGGTCTTCTGCGGTCTGTATCCAGTTGAATCTGCCCAATATGATCAGCTGAAAGAGGCGGTGGAAAAATTATGGCTCAATGATCCAGCCTTTTCCTATGAGCCAGAGACTTCTGCCGCACTTGGCTTTGGTTTTAGGTGTGGTTTCCTGGGACTATTACACATGGAAATAGTGAAAGAACGCCTAGAAAGGGAGTATGAGCTTTCGTTGATAAGCACTGCACCCTCTGTCCCATATGAAATAAAGCTCAAAACCGGTGAGACGCTCCACGTCCACAATCCAGCACAGATGCCGGATGCGGGCAAGATAGAAAGCCTTGCAGAACCCTACGTGCGCATGGAGATATATGTCCCAAAAGAATACATCGGTGCTGTCATGGGCCTTTGCGATGAAAAAAGGGGCAGGCAAATCGATATGCGCTACCTCACAGAAGATCGAACGTTGCTAATCTATGAAATTCCTTTCAACGAAATCATTTTGGACTTTTATGACCGCCTGAAATCGCTGACCAGGGGATATGCATCCATCGACTATGAATTCATGGGCTACAAACCCGCAAATTTGGTAAAGCTTGAAATTTTAATCAATAAACAGCCGGTAGATGCCTTGTCTGTAATAGTGCACAAAGATTCTGCCTACTACCGCGGCCGGGATCTTGTTACAAAATTGAGAAAGGCCATACCCAGGCAACTTTACGAAGTCGTTATTCAAGCGGCAGTGGGAAGCAGGGTGGTAGCCAGAGAGCGCATACCACCGCTAAGAAAAGATGTTACTGCTAAGTGCTATGGTGGTGACATTACTAGAAAAAGGAAACTCTTGGAAAAACAGAAGGCGGGCAAGAAGAAGATGAAACAGGTGGGGCAAGTTGAGATTCCGCAGGAGGCTTTTTTGTCCGTCTTGGAAGTGTAATTTTTGGCGCATCAAAGCATCCCACCTTTTTGTTTTCCCTTGCGCCATACATATTCGGGGACTATTATTGATATTTTATGAATCCAACAAAGAACGATATCACAGTGAACAAAGAAAAAGGCGGACTCAGGTCACTATTCTGGGAATACACACAGGCAATCCTGATTGCCTTGGTACTGGCCCTGTTTATACGGACCTTCGTTGTACAGGCCTTTAAGATACCTTCTGGTTCCATGATTAAGACTTTGCTGATTGGAGATCACATTCTCGTAAACAAACTGGCATATGGTGTGAAAAACCCTGTTACTCGTACTGTATGGGTTAAAAGTGGCCAGCCTGAAAGGGGTGATGTGATTGTCTTTATATATCCAGTTGACCGCAAAAAGGATTTCATCAAACGGGTAATCGGAGTACCTGGTGACACGGTCCAGATAATCAATAAAAAGGTTTTCGTGAATGGCAAGCCTTTCAAAGAACCACCTGGAGTGCAACACACCGATCCGCGCATAATTCCTGGTTCGGTTCAGCCCAGGGACAACTTTGGCCCAGTTACAGTGCCTGATGACATGTTATTTGTAATGGGCGACAACCGGGATCAGAGCTATGACAGCCGCTTTTGGGGCTTTGTTCCCATGAAGGACGTTAAGGGAAAGGCCATTGTCATCTACTGGTCATGGGACGCAGAACACTTTAAACCAAGGCTGGACAGAATAGGTGACGTTATACGCTAAAGCTGACTGCTTCAGCTTTGCACCGAATCGAGAAACTCTTTGATCTGCCCTTTGAGAGCCTGGAGTGCCTTGGCGCGGTGGCTGATCCTGTTCTTTTCTTCTGGCGTAAGTTCTGCCATGGTCTTACCATACTGTTCCAGATAGAATATGGGATCATAGCCGAAACCGCCAGTGCCTGCTGGCCTTAGGGCGATTTTACCCTCACAGGAGCCTTCTGCCGAAATCCATTTTCCAGATGGGTGATAAAGCACCATCACACACCTAAATCTCGCCGTGCGCTTGTCTTCCGGAACGCCCTCCAACTCTTTAAGCAACTTTTCATTATTGGCAGCATCATCACCTGGCTTGCCGCCGTAGCGTGCGGAAAAGACTCCAGGCCTGCCCCCCAGGGCATCTACCTCAAGACCTGAGTCATCGGAAAGTACCATCATGCCTGTGGCTTCCGAGACCTCCTTTGCCTTCTTAAAGGCGTTATCAAAAAAGGTGGCTCCATCTTCAACCACCTCGGGAACGTCAGGGTAGTCAGCGAGCGATACAACCTCGACACCATAGTCTTGAAGGATTGCCTTAATCTCCCTCACTTTGCCTGGATTTCTAGTGGCCAAAAGAATCACATTTTTCCTGTTTCCCATATCACTTTCTCTCATTACTTTTTAAAACAGTCATCACACCACACCCTTGTTCTGCCTTTGAGCAACCTTCAAGGAAAATTCTACCGAAACCCCTCCTGCAGGACATATATGGCTGCATCTGAGGCAACGTATGCAGGCACTGGAGTTAATGTCATCCCTGCCATCATAGAAAGAAACCCCAGTAGGGCATATAGTGTAACACGCCTTGCATTGTACACAGGCATCCTGTTCAAAACGAAGCCTCATTACGCTAAAACGGTTCATGAGACCATAAATAGCCCCAAGCGGACATAATGTGCGGCAAAAAGGTCTCGACGAAAAGATGGACCACAAAACAACGAAGAGCATTATCATCAATTTCCAGCTGAACAACATTCCAAGAAGGGAACGAAGCTCAGGCTGCAAGGCCAGAAGAGGAATTCCAGCTTCCAAGGTACCTGCCGGACATATATATTTGCAGTACCAGGTATAACCAAAACCAACTTGGTCTGTGACTGTCAACGGAAGGACTATGACAAAAAGAAGAAGCATAATGTGAGGGCCCCATCTCAAAGGCCTCCACAGGGAAATTTTGGGTGTGGGTATTTTGTAAAGCCACTCCTGAATGAGGCCAAAGGGACACATCCATCCGCAAGGCAACCTGCCGATGAGAGCGCCGATCATTCCCAAAAAACCTAGTACGTAAAATCCGAAAAGGAAATTGCCTGCCAGGAGATTGAACCTTAGCCCTGCCAGGAAATTCTGAAGGGCACCAATAGGACATGAGCCAACTGCCGCTGGACACGAATAGCAATTAAGCCCCACGAAACAAAGCCTCTTAAGACTGCCCTGATAAATAGGACCCTTCCAAGGAAAGAACCAGTAACTGTTGCCGAGAAGCGCAAATAAATATTGTGAAATGCGGCGTTTTTTTTCCATTAGCCAATGCCTATACAGCTCATACAGAGGGCAACGGCCTTTTGCCACAACGAGGCAGGCTCGCCCAAGAAGATTCCTGTCAAAAAGAGAGCAAGAGACGTTATAAATACCAATATCGGTGCAATCCTCATCTGATCCTCTTTTCTACTGATTTGCTTTTCTGGCCAAGGTGAACCCGCCGGTCCCGCCTGTCATCTATTTTTATTACGGTGTAAACTCGTTTTGATCCTCTTAAAAAGGGGCTTTCATGCATCTTACCAGCAACAAGAAAAAGCTCCCTGGGTGTACCTTCCACTATGGTTCCCATGTCGGTCAAGGTAAATTCCAGGCCTGATTCTTCTAGCAATTTGACCGCCTCTGCCACAAATTCTCCGACGCTCACAGAACTTGTGCCAATTGGGACTATGGAAATTTCCATTAAAGCCATGACAACGACCTCGCTAATGGGTTTCTCTTTTCCAGCGCCATATAGGTAGGCGTGCACCCTTCCAGTATTCTGGCACCAGGAGCACTGCTATGGTGTATAGCTCCAAACGCCCAGCCACCATGCACAGAATGAGGACCATTTTCGACACTGCAGGGACGTGGGCAAAATTTTTTACCGGCCCAACTCCTGCAAGCCCAGGGCCTATGTTGTTGAGGGTGGCTATTACAGCTGTTGAACCTGTGACTATGTCAAGGCCCTGGGAGGTCACAACCAGAATGGCTGCCACTAAGAAGGTGAGATAAAGGGATAGGTAAGCCAAAATAGACTGCATGACATCAGCAGGCACCTTTTTCCCATCCATCTTCAAGGTCTCTACAGCCCTGGGGTGGATCAGCTTTTTTATATGAACTCTGGTAAATTTGAGAAAGAGCAATATGCGCACATTCTTTATTCCGCCTCCTGTAGAACCAGCCATGCCTCCAAGGAACATGAATGCCACCAAAACAAATTGGCATGCTGGTGCCCACTTATCAAAGTCAGCGGTACCAAAACCTGTAGTGGTCAAAATAGACCATGCCTGAAAAAGGCTATACCGAAAACTGTCAACAATCGATTCATATGTATGGTGATAGAGATTTACTGCAGTTAGTAAAAATGCTCCGCCAAAGCCTACTGTCAAATAAAACTTCAGCTCGCTGCTCTTCAACAATTCCCTGCCTCTTCCAGTCAGCAACCTGTAATGAAGGGCGAAGTTCATCCCCGCAAGTATCATAAAAAACACCACAATGTAGTCCACCCAAGGTGAATTGAACCCGCCTACGCTGGCAGTTATTGTGGAAAACCCTCCTGTGGCCAGGGTAGCAAAGGCGTGGCAAACGGCATTAAAAAGATCCATTCCAGCCAGCATCAAGAGGGCCACCTCCAGAACTGTGAAAAGTAGATAAACGCCCCACAATATCCTGGCTGTGTCCTGGATCCGGGGCGCAAGCCTGTCTTTGGTAGGACCTGGCATCTCAGCCTGGAACAGCTGCATGCCTCCAATTCCCAAAATGGGCAATATGGCCAAGGAAAGGACTATGATCCCCATTCCGCCAAGCCAATGAGTGAGGGCACGCCAGAAAAGCAGCCCATGTCCCAGTGGTTCTACTTCATTCAAAATAGTGGATCCAGTAGTGGTGAACCCAGACATGGATTCAAAGTAGGCATCTAGAAAGGATGGGATGGCAGAGGAAAAATAGTAGGGAAGAGCACCTAAAAAGGCAGACATGATCCAGCCAAACCCCACTATGGCAAACCCCTCTTTGTGCCCAATGTCCTCTTCTGGCACACAGGCAAAGGCCAAGAGCCCGCCTGTAATGAGGCCAACAAACGCTGCTTCAACAAAGCAGTACCAGTTACCGTCGCCGTAATATAGGCTGACTCCAAGTGGAAATAGCAAAGTCAAGGACAAAAAAATGAGAAGCCAGCCAAGATTGGCCCCTATGGTTCCCAACTTCATGGATTAATAAATTCCTCTAGGGCCTGGGACTGATCTTTTAAAGCAAACATGACCAGCCTATCTCCTGCCTTTATGACAGAGTCACCAGAAGGAATCAGCACCTCGTCGTCCCGCACTACTGCTCCAACAATAACTCCCTCTGGAAATTTTACTTTTTTTAAAGGTTTTTCTATGTAGGGCCATTGACTTGATACATAATATTCCAACACCTCTGCTTCACCGCCAAGAAGCAGGGCACCTGAAAGCACGCCTCCACGCCTCACAAAACGAAGAATCATGTTTGCGGCCACCAACCGGGCGCTGAGTGCCACGTCTATTCCGAGACTGCCGAGCAAGGGGATGAAATCTGGGCGGCTTATTCGGGTGATGCTCTTTTTTGCTCCATGATGTTTTGCCAGCAGACTGGCCAAAATATTTGTAGTGTCACCACCGGTAACCGCCACCACCAAATCTGCCTGGTCAATGCCTTCGGCTATGAGTTCATTGGCCTCCAACCCATCGAAATTGAGCACTACTGCCCTGTCCAATTTTTCAGCCAAAAATTCACAGCGTTTTGCGTCGATTTCAATAATGTAAACATCAACTCCTTTGTCTTCTAATTCCTCAGCAAGGCTGAAACCTACTCTTCCGCCCCCAATTATAAAGACCTTTTTGGGTGCACTACTGGCCAGGTTCAAGAGTTTTTCTGTGGCAGATATATTTTTCTTGCGCACCACAATATAAATACGGTCTTCTGGTTGAATAATGTCAGAACCCTTGGGGATGATGGTCTGTCCCTCCCTTACAATGGCCACCACCAGAAAATGGTAAAGGCCCTGCAGATCCCTGAGTTGTGCCAGTGTCAAACCGCAGACAGGATTCTCCGGCTTTATTCGATAGCCCAGTAGAACTACCTCGCCATGGGCGAAATCCACCATTTCAAAGGCCTCTGAAATTTCAGATATACGCACTATCTCTTGGGCCATAACTTGGTCTGGATTGATCACGAGATCTATGCCAAGCCTGTGTTCACTCAACGGCGAGTTGAGAGATATATATTCCTGATTCCTTACTCTTGCGACCAAACGTTCCACTCCATATTCCTTGGCCATTATGCATGAAATGAGGTTCACCTCATCCATGTCTGTAACAGCAATGAAGAGATCCGCCTTGGAAATGCCTGCTTCTTCCAATACAGACGGGGATGCTCCATTTCCTTCTATGCCTAGAATGTTGAGTTCCCTTTCGATTCTCCTGATGTGCTCTGCATCCCGATCTATCAAGACCACTTCATGATTTTCTGTGGATAGCTGCTGGCACAAATGGCGCCCTACCTCACCAGCACCTACTATGATTATCTTCATAGCCGCCTATTTACACAAAAAAAGGATTGCCTGCCACCTGCCTGCAATCCTGTTAAATTATAAAGTTTGGAGGCGGCGCCCGGATTCGAACCGGGGAATAACGGTTTTGCAGACCGTCGCCTTAGCCACTTGGCTACGCCGCCTTTTGGTGTGCAGATGATTACCATACCCAAATAGGGTTGACAAGAGTTGAGCCTATACCTCAATGTTCATGTGTCTCAACTCCTTTACCAACTGTTCAAATTGCTCTGGATAAAGGGATTGAGGCCCATCTGACATTGCCTTCTCAGGGGCATCGTGCACTTCCACTAGCAGACCTGATGCACCCGCTGCAGCAGCTGCCTTGGCCAGAGGAATCACCTGATCCCTCACGCCTGCCGCATGGCTGGGGTCAACTACCACAGGAAGATGGCTAACCTTTTTGAGATAAGGGATTGCGTTTAAGTCTAGGGTATTCCTGGAATGTTTGACAAAGGTCCTTATGCCCCTTTCACACAATACGACTTGGCTGTTACCTTCAGACATTATATATTCCGCTGCCATGAGCCATTCATCCACTGTTGCCCACATGCCCCTTTTCAAAAGCACTGGTTTTTTTGCCTGACCAGCGCGCAAAAGAAGTCTATAGTTCTGCATATTCCTGGTTCCAATCTGGATCATGTCGGCATATTCTTCAACAAGGCCGCAAACTTCATGATCTGTTGCTTCTGTCACAATATAAAGGCCTGTTTCTTCTCTCACCTTGGCCAAAATTTCAAGGCCCTTTTCCTTCAACCCTTGGAATGAATAAGGGGACGTGCGGGGTTTGAAGGCTCCAGCCCTGAAAAATGTTCCGCCTGCCTTCTTCACCTTTTCTGCTATAGACAAGGCTTGGGCTTCGCTCTCCACTGCACACGGCCCAGCCATCAATACTAGCCTTTGGCCACCGATGACCACTTTGCCGTCACCAAAAGAGATCCTAGTGTCTTCAGGATGCATCTCTCTGCTGACCAGCTTGTAGGGTTTGGACACAGCTATGGCATCCCTTACGCCTGGCATGTTCAGAAACAGCGCTGGATCAACTGGCCCTTCGTTTCTCAATATGCCAATGGCCGTCCGCTCGCCCCCAGGAATAGGCTTTGGCTCCCAGCCATGGGCCCTTATTGTATCAATGACCCTTTCTATGTCTTCCTGAGTGGCGTCTTGCCGCATAACAATCAACATCTTTAACACCACCTTCAAAAAATGGACTCAAGCACAGCTAAACACTAACTGGCACTAGATACAAGAACAAAAAGAAAAGGCACCGTTGTAAGGCGCCTTTCAGAAATCTCAGGGATAGTTCTCTTCTGCAGTGATATCAATCCTTTTTTGAAGAAGACTCCTTCTTGCCAGACGATGAATCTGACGAGCTTTTCTCTGGTGACTTTCTATTGCAATAATCAGTTACGTACCAGCCGCTTCCCTTCAGCTGAAAGCTTGTCTGAGAAACCAGCTTGTGCATGCGTCCCTTGCAGCTGTCACATTCGGTAAGAGGCGGATCGCTCACCTTCTGCCAGTTTTCAACTATCTTTCCGCACTGCTCACATTGGTATTCATAAATAGGCATATTGCACACCTCCCAATATATTCAGGTCTCACAACCGGGGATACATTGAATCTCTAAAAAGATAGCTCATTTTTGGTAACAATCAAGCCTCTGGTTTAAAGTAGTCTAAAACTGACATTATGCCCTTAATGGGCGTATTGATCAAGATGTCATTGGTCAATGAGTGAACTTTACGCTCTTCCCTTTCCTTCTCCCCCAACTCCGGATGAACGCAAAAGGTGCTGAACCTTACGATATGGACGAGTTCATGCGATATGACATAAACCAGTACCGCATAAATGCTTACTCCCTGTCTTACCAAAACATGATTCAAGATTTTCTGGTCGTTCAAAAAAATCTTGTACAGAACCTGACTATCTGCGCCCCTGGATTTTTCTTCGAACTTTTTTGCATAACGTACCAAATGGGCCAAGGCGTTTCCCGGATGCTCACTTTCGGAGGCCTCCCGTAATGTGCATACCTCATAAGGATGACGGAGCCAATTCCTTGAAGAGAGATCAAAATAGTCTGTAACTAGCTCTTCAGACGCCTTTACCGCTTCGTCCAAAACAACAAGGTGCTCTGGTCCGAAAAAATCTCTGCTCTTCACAAGAAGGATATCCAATACAAGAGTGTTTTTTAATGTATCTCTTAACCATGCGAAAAATAACCCTTCCTGAGCGAAAAGCAACAGAAGGCCATGTGGCCAAATCGACACATGGTGTCCATTTTTCGACACACAATTTCTTTAACAATTTGTGAAAGAATCAGGAAAGGCGCAAAATCGGGCTAAATTAGTCCGAAATAAACCACATCTTGGTGGCACCCATATTGCATGTTGAGAAAAAAATATTATGTTTATTAAAACAAAGTCGCAACAATAGCTCGTTTCCAAGGAAGTAAACTTTAAAAGGAGTAAAATATGTATTGTTTGAAAAACCCAAACAGGCCAACACAGCCAGCCATATGCAGTAACTGTAGGCGCAAATGTGAACGTGCCGGCAAGAGGAAAAAAGGGCGTAAATTAAAGTCCTAGGTCTTCAAGCAAGGAGTCCACAGAGTCCTGGGACACCCCTTCCTGAGGTCCTTTTAGCATATCCATGGCTTTACGGGTCTCTTTATCGACGGAAGCTGCGTCTTTGCCCTGCTCCCTGCCCTTCATCTTGACGCCTGCTGACACAAGCAGGGTTAACAGCTTATCTTCTATAGATTTCATGGCGGAAACCACTTTCCTTATGCGCTGGCCGGTGATGTCTTGGAAGGAACAGGCAGCCACAATCCCCATAGAATCTGATTCTGCCTCATTAAGGAGCTGTGAAATTTTTTCTCTTTTCTTATCGTCACCTATATCTTTTAACAGTGCACGGATTTCCTGCATGCGTTTTTGATTTTTTTCCGTAAGATCCATTATCTGGTCAGTGGCCTGTTCAGTAGCCCTTACGATGGCATCAAGCTGATCAGAAGCCTCCTGAAAGGCATTATTTGCCTTCTGCGTAGAGTCTTGGAGTTGACCAAGTGTCTCTTTAAACTCACTAATAGTACTGTACACACCATCAAGGCCTGCCTTCATCTCCAAAGCCAATTCTTTGTAAAACTGCCCCTCAGCCACACTTTTCAAAAACTTGTCCATTTTTTCATCAAAAATCTCTGTTATTGTGTTCCTTATTTGTGCCAAAAAAGATTCCTTCATATGGACTTCATTCATATAGAAAATGCCTCCGCTGCTCAAATGTTTCTGCTCGGTTAGGTGTAACAATACCCTGAACTGCCTTTTGTAGTTGCTATCGGCATGTTTTGTAAAGTTGGTTAAAGGCGCCGCTGCATAGAGGAATGGTTCCTTGGTAAATCAAGGCCGAGCCCCTGTAAGCTATTACGATAGAATGAAGTTCAACACCATTGTCGAGCGCCTTTTCCAGGGCCTTTGAAAACTTTGCATCCACCTTGAAATGAGGGGCAAAACAGCCAGCGTCTTCCCTGAATACCAACATAAAAAGCACGGCAAGATGTCCCAGCTTCCTTAACTCCACAAGTTCCATCACATGCCTGGAACCCCTTTCAGTGGGTGCATCTGGGAAAAGGGCCCTCCCTTCTAGTGCTAGAGTGCATCCCTTGGTTTCAATATATACTTTTTGGCCATCCTTTAATGTAAGGCAAAAATCGAGACGGCTCTTACCCAATCTGACCTCAGGCTGAATTTCTGTTACATGCTCAAAGGGCGAAATCTCTTGCGTCGTCAAGATGTGCTCAACGATCCTCCTGTGGTACGCTGAATTGACAAAGACCCAGTGATCCCCCTTTTCTGCTGCCAACAAATCCCAACCCGTCTTCCTGTTTGGATTGCTGGCCTGCTTTAAACGCACCTGCGCACCTGGAATCAAAAGATCGGGCAGCCTGCCTGGATCGTGTACGTGAATCAAGACATCCTTTTGTTCAAAAGGGCTCGTTATATCAACCCTGCCAAGGAACCTATTTGGCCTTTCCAAAAAAATCCCTTGGGCATCGTAAGGAACCTTAAACAGCTCCACCCAATCTCTTCCTCTTGAGGTTTATTTCGGCCTCTGATGGTCTCACATATATTGGTTTCAACTGGGAAACGCTGTCTCCTCCCTTGTGGTGCTGAAAATTGCTGTAGCCTATAAGGCCAACAGAAGATGGAAGCTGCCTGTCAAATACATTTGCTGAAAGCCTGACTTCTTCCCCATACAGACCGTATAGCAACTCGAAACATAACTTCGCCCCACTTCCAAGCAGCCATACTCTCTTCCCCTTTACTAGAGGCGCAATCTCCTCTGGTGCTAAAACCAGATAGTCTGTGACGCGTTTGTGGGAATAGTCCAAATCAATCTCATAAAGCGCACAGTACACCTCTCCTTTTCTTGCATCTATCAAGGGACAAACATAATCACCTGGGCAACCTGTAACTGCATGTGCCAAAGCGTCTAGGGTTGGTACTCCCACAATGGGAATGCGCAACCCATAAGCAAGGCCCTTTGCAACAGACATACCGATACGAAGCCCCGTAAAGCTTCCAGGACCTTGAGAGACTGCAACCAGGTCGAGATCTGAAAATTTGAGCCCCATATCTCGAAACAAAAATCTGGCAAGGGGCAGCAACCTACGGGAATGAGTCTTCCCACTTGAAAAGGCTGCTTCTCCAACAACCCGGTCCTTTTCAAGGATGGCAATGCCTCCATAGGATCCAGAGGTTTCTATGGCAAGGGTGACAAATGGCACGGACAAAGGCCTCGTTTTTCTTATGGCTTAAAAGTCTGCCCAAAGCCCATTAGCCTAGCTATGTCATTGTAAAAGACTAGAAGCATCAAAGCGATCAATATAAATATGCCTATCTGTTGAGCTATCTCACGCTGACGCATTGATACTGGCCTTCTTGTAATTGCTTCGATAGCGAAAAAAAACAGGTGGCCTCCATCCAGCACTGGAATTGGGAACAGGTTCAAAAGGCCCAAATTAACGCTCAGCAATGCCATGAAATAGAAGAGGTTTAACATGCCTTGCTGTGCCTGCTGGCCTGCCATCTGGGCGATCATGATAGGGCCTCCCAACACAGAAAGGGGTATATCGCGCTTTATGATCTTTAAAAAGCCCTTCAATGTAAGATCGATTAGATCGTATGTCTTGACTGCGGCCAAAGAAAATGCAGAAAGAGGATTCAACTTTTCTATTTTGAGATTGCCGGCTGCAGTTACACCAATTATGGGTACCTCGCTCTCTTCGCCAAATATATTTTTAACTTTCTTGAGCCGGGGAGTAACCGATAAGATCACTTTTTTGCCATCTCTCTTGATGGTCAGCTCCAAGGCCTTGCCTTTACTGCCCCGAATAATCTTTGACAACTCCTCCCATGTCTCAACAGACTGGCCATTTACAGCTTCAATCAGGTCACCAGGCCTTAACCCAGCCGTTTGAGCCGGCGAATCGGGCTGAACTTCACCTATTTCTGGCAGTAGCACAGGATTGCCATAGAGGACCAGAATTGCAAATATAATAACCCCAGCAAAAAATAGATTTGAAAATGGACCTGCTGCCACAATGGCCGCCCTCTGCCACACAGGTTTGTGGCTGAAAGAATAGCGGTGTTCTTCCTCTGGTATTTCCTCACCTGGCTGTTCCCCAAGCATCTTTACGAACCCGCCAAGGGGAAAAGCTGAAATACAGTAATCTGTTCCGCCTCTAACAATGCCCCAAACCCGCGGTCCAAAACCTATGGAAAACTTGAGCACCCTAACGCCAAAGGCCCTGGCCACCAAGAAATGGCCAAGCTCATGGACCAAAATCAACAAACTCAACACCAGTAAAAAAGACCAAAGCGTGGTCATAACATTCTCTCCACTACATTTTCTGCCCTAAGCCGTGCCAGGGCATCTGCCTGCATGACTGCATTCAACGAGTCTATTTCATCCCGCGGAAAATCCGAAAGCACTTTGGAAATTACTTCCGCTATCTGTTTATAACCTATTCGGCCTTCCAGAAAAGCTGCTACAGCAATCTCGTTGGCTGCATTGAGGGCTGCTGGTATAGTTCCTCCCCTTCGCAGTGCCTCATATGCATATTTGAGGCATGGAAAGCGTTCCATGTCAGGTTCTTCAAAGGTGAGGGGAGACGCCTTTACTATGTCGAGGCTTGGAACGCCGGTTGGTATTCGTTCAGGCCATGAAAAAGCATACGCTATAGGAGCCCGCATATCGGGCACACCCATCTGAGCCATAACCGAACCATCAATGAATTCCACCATGCTGTGCACGATACTTTGAGGATGAACGACCACGTCAATGGAATCTGCATCCATGTCAAAGAGCCAACTAGCCTCAATGACCTCTAGCCCCTTGTTCATAAGTGTGGCAGAGTCCACTGAGATCTTTGCACCCATGGACCAGTTAGGATGTGCAACTGCCTGTTCGGGAGTCACACTCTCCAATTCTTTTTCACTCTTTTGCAAAAAAGGCCCGCCTGATGCCGTCAAAACAATTCGTTTGACACCCTCTTTTGGGTTTCCTTGCAGGCACTGGAAGATTGCGCTGTGCTCACTGTCCACCGGGATTATATGAACACCTTTCTCTCCGGCCTTTTGCATCACCAAGGGCCCGGCAGACACCAGGGATTCTTTGTTAGCCAAGGCAACATCCTTGCCTGCTTCTATTGCAGCCATGGTGGGAATCAAACCAGCGGCCCCAACCATTGCAGAAAGGACCAATTGTGCCTTGGGAAGGGAAGCAATCTCCTTGTAACCAGCCTTGCCAAATAGTATCAGGGTCTTGCATCCCGCGCCCACCAGCCTTTTCAATTGGGAGGCACGCTCTTCGCTTATCACGGCTACAGCCAACGGTTTGAATCTCTTTATTTGTTCTGCCAGCAACTCTATGTTACGCCCCGCAGCCAAGCCTGCAACAGAGAACCTTCCCTCAGATCTAGCTATAACATCCAAGGCGCTCCTGCCTATGGAACCGGTGGAACCCAATATGGAGATCCATTTTGTTGATTTCATCTGATCAACCAGCCCTGTTGAAAGCCAAAATATACCATCCAATAGAGAAATGGAGCTGCCAGCATTACGGCATCTACTCGGTCAAAGACACCACCGTGCCCGGGAAGTATGTTGCTGGAATCCTTTACGCCAAAGCTCCTTTTAACAATGGATTCCATTAAATCCCCTATCTGGCCCACTATGCCCACCAACAGGGCCGCTGGCAAAATGAAGCGGGGATCAAAATTATCGAACAATAAAAACCATGCTGCCACAGCCATCAATATATTTGCTGCCAGTCCTCCCACTGCTCCTTCAACTGTCTTGCCGCTGCTCACATCAGGCCTAAGCTTGTGCTTGCCCACGGCTCTTCCTACATAATAGGCGCCAGCGTCACCGGAAAATATGACCAACAAGAGGAACAGCACCCATGCTTTGCCATTGGGCAGTATACGCAACAGCCAAACATGGCTAAGGCAAAAAGCAACATAGGAAGCACCTGCATAAAAGAGGAAAAAATCCCGTGCCCCATTTTCCCACTGTTTGAATGTCAATATGAAATATAGTCCGCCCACCAACAGGGCCAAGGCCAAGGCGGGTAAAATGTATTCGCTGCTGTTTCCCAGGACTGCCCCAAAAACTGGAAAAAGGCCGCTTGCTATACCCAATAATAATGCGGTTGTCCTTTGGGAAAATGTAATCTTGTAATATTCAAAAAGACATACTCCTGAACCTGCGATCACCAATGCCCCAAAAAGACCTCTTCCTCCCCACCAAAGGAGTATGAAAAGCAGAGGTCCGGCAACGAGGGCAGTCAGGATACGATCGCGGTGCATGCCTTGGCAAACGACTCCCCAATGCGGCCAAATCTTCTTTCACGCCTGCTGTAGTCCTGTAGCGCCTTGGTCAACTCTTGCCTGTTAAAATCGGGCCACAAGGTGTTTGTGATGTAAAGTTCAGAATATGCTGATTGGAATAGCAGAAAGTTGCTCAAACGCATCTCCCCGCTGGTCCGGATTATCAAATCTGGATCTGGCAGATCCGCTGTGTATAGATTATTTGCAATCAGTTGTTCATCTATTTCTTCAGGCTTGATCTCGCCTTCTAAACACTTTTGAGCGATTTTTCTAGCAGCCAGAGCGATTTCTGCCCTGCCTCCATAGCTCAATGCCAAGTTGAGAACCATGTTATCATTGGAGGAAGTGGCTTTGATAACGGCCGACAGCTTTTCTTGGACTTTTTTTGGTAAACGCTCAATCTCGCCTATGGCCATAAGCCTTATCCCATTCTTCAGCATCTCGTTGAGTTCTCGCTCTAAATAGTCGTAAAGGAGATCCATCAGAGCAGACACCTCGTCCTTAGGGCGGTTCCAATTCTCTTTGGAAAAGGCGTAAAGGGTAAGCACTTCGATTCCTATTTCCCTGCAAGCAGTGACAGTCTCCCTTACAGCCTTTACGCCTTGGCGGTGGCCCATTATCCGAGGCATGCCGCGGCGCCGTGCCCAGCGTCCATTTCCATCCATGATAATGGCAAGATGGCGTGGAATCTTTTCCAATTCTGGAGCTGGCATAAAGCTGATCGAGACTGGCTAGAACTCCAGTATCTCTTTCTCCTTTTCAGACAAAATCTTGTCCACTTCTTTTATGTGTTCGTCTGTGATCTCTTGGACCTTGTCTTGCAGTTTGTACATATCGTCTTCAGATATTTCCTTATTCTTCTTTTGCGACTTTAGTTTTTCAATGGCGTCCCGCCTGACATTCCTGATGGCCACCCTTGCCTCTTCTGCCATTTTTTTTACGAGTTTCACAAGGTCCTTGCGGCGCTCTTCGGTCAGAGGAGGAACTGCTATTCGCACTATCTTGCCATCATTGGTGGGTGTCAAACCTAGTTCAGACTTCAAGATTGCCTTTTCTATATCTGGGAGAATATTTGCATCCCAAGGCTGTATTGTCAAAAGCCTGCTTTCAGGCACAGATATGGATGCCACCTGGTTAAGTGGCATGGGGGTTCCATAGTAATCTACTGTTATGCCATCCAAAAGGGCTGGGGTTGCCCGGCCGGTACGCACGCGGTCAAGTTCCTTCTTGAAGGCCTCTATCGCCTTGTCCATCTTCTTGCTGGCTGTTTCAAGCACTTCACTCATCTGCCTCACCTCCTGTTACTAATGTACCGATGGCTTCGCCTTGAACCGCCTTTGCAATGTTACCCTTTTCTTTCATGGAGAAGACAAGCACAGGCAGCCCAGCATCCCTGGCCAAGGCAACGGCAGCGCCGTCCATCACTTTTAGATCATGCTCCAGGACCTGGTCATAAGTCAAATGATCAAACTTTACCGCATCGGAAAACTTTTTCGGATCTTTGTCATACACTCCATCAACGTTGGTGGCCTTCATCAAGACATCTGCCTTGATTTCCAAGGCCCTCAATGCAGCAGCAGTATCTGTGGTGAAGAATGGGTTTCCAGTACCTGCCGCAAAAATAATTATCCGTCCGCGATCCAGGTGTTTCAAGGCCCTGGTGCGCACAAAGGGTTCCACCATTTTTCCAACCTCGATGGCAGAAAGCACCCGTGCCTCGGCTCCACTGTTTTTCAACGCCTCCTGCAAAGCAAGAGCATTTATTATCGTAGCAAGCATCCCCATCTGATCTGCAGCTGCCCTATCCATCCCTTGTGCAGCACCTGCCACGCCCCTGAATATATTACCACCGCCCACTACCAAACCCATTTGGATCCCGGCTTCGTGTACTTCCACTAGCTCGCCGGCCAAACGGTTTATAACAGGCAGAGAAATACCAAAGGGCTCATCTCCCATGAGGGCCTCTCCGCTCACTTTGAGCAAGACCCTCCGGAAACCTTTGGTGCCATTCATCGGCGACATTAATCAGTGCCCACCTGGAACCTAGCGTAACGCTTGATGGTGATGTTTTCGCCCATTTTGGCTATGAGCTCGTTGAGTTTATCCTGTATGGTGATGTCGGGATCTTTTACATAGGGCTGTTCCAACAGGCAAACCTCTTTAAAGAATTTATCTAACCGCCCCTCGATGATTTTTTCCACTATATTCTCAGGCTTTCCAGACTCAATTGCCTGCTGCCTGTATATCTCTTTCTCTCTTTCCACCAACTCCGGGGGGACATCCTCCCTGCGCAAAGCAACTGGATTTGCTGCGCATATGTGGAGGGCAAGGTCTTTGGCAAACTGGACAAATTGTTCATTCTTGGCAACAAAGTCGGTTTCACAATCCACTTCCACCAGTACGCCAATCTTGTTTCCAGCGTGGAGATAACACTGGACTGTTCCTTCAGACGTAGCACGGCCAGCTCGTTTGGCAGCCACCGCCAGCCCCTTCTGTCTCAGCCAGTCAACGGCCTTGTCCATGTCGCCGCCGCACTCCTGAAGGGCCTTTTTGCAATCCATCATTCCAGCGTTGGTACGTTCCCTGAGTTCCTTTATCATCTGAGTGGTAATAGCACCCATTTTTTCCTCCGCTAAATATCTCTTTATTTGATGTGGAAATTATGCAGCCTGTGAAGCCTCGGAAGAAGCTTCGGACTCTGCTGGAGCCTCAGTGGCCTCCTGCCCAGGCACCTCTCCTTCTGAAACAGGCGGAGCCTCCGTCTCCTCTCCTGCTTCTTCAGCCAGATCTTTGTCTGTTTCAGCCTGCTGCGTTTCCAGGAATTTTTCTCTGCCTTCCAAAACAGCATCAGCAATTCGTGAGCTGATCAGCCGTATGGCCCTGATAGCATCGTCGTTTCCGGGAATTATGTAGTCTATTCCGTCTGGATCACAGTTGGTATCCACTATGGCAATAACTGGAATACCGAGCTTATTAGCCTCTTTAACAGCAATCTGCTCCTGTTTGGCATCCACTACGAAGACTGCATCAGGCAGGCCATCCATATCCTTGATACCGCCCAGGTTCTGTTCCAACTTCCTGCGAAGCCTGTCCATTTTGAGCACCTCTTTTTTGGGAAACTTCTCTATGGTGCCGTCTTCAAACATTGCCTCCAAGTGCTTGAGCCGGTCTATACCTTGCCGGATAGTTTGGTAGTTGGTGAGCATGCCGCCCAACCAGCGGTGATTCACATATGGCATGCCGCAGCGGCTTGCTTCTTCTTGTATTGACTCCCTGGCCTGTTTCTTGGTGCCGACAAAGAGAACAGAACCGCCTTCAGCAGCCACATCCCGGGCAAATTCATAGGCCACCTTGAAAAGGCGGACAGTCTTTTGAAGGTCTATGATGTAAATACCATTTCTGGCCCCAAATATGTACGGTTTCATCTTCGGGTTCCAGCGCCTAGTCTGATGGCCAAAATGGACACCAGCTTCCAACAGTTGTTTCATAGTTACGTAAGCCACGATTCCTCCTTGTGAAGTGGTTTTTTCCTCCCTGTTCCAACTCAAAAGGCCCTTGTTACCGGAACCGGCACCACTTAGGGCAGTGGAAACAGGTGTGTATTAAAAAGCCTGTTTAACACAAATCGGCTCTATGTAACATTTGTCTGATTTTTTTACAAGACCATCGGAAAAAATCAAATTTTGTTTATTACCTAAATAGCCGACATGCTCGCTGTCATTAACGTGCCACTAATATTTAATAATAAAGGTATGGCAGCTTGCTTTGCACTTTTTGCCCTCCGGCTCCACCTCGCATTTCTGCATCTTCTAATGCTCGCTTCGCCTAAAATCTGCAAGAAATTGCTCACAGTCGCTACAGGCAAAAAATGCAAACCCGCTGCCTGCCAATCATTCTGAATCATTTGCCTGTCCCGTGATTCCTTAAATGACCGCAATTCGCTAGTGATCCCAAGTAAAGGGAATCATCAGATGCACACTACGTCACTAGGGCCAGGAGCTGCCGACATGGCCGATAAAGTATGGCAGTAACCGACTCATGAACAAAAGAGTCAGGACCGAAACATGGTAGCATAGCCAGCCAGCAGCTAACTCGCCTTTGGACTTGAAAGAGAGAAACTTATGTAAAGCTATTCAATTGTCAGGAAAAGCTTGACTTTTTCCATTAAGCAGCAAGTTCTATCTCGGCTCTCAACTTATCCCAAGGCACATAAATCCTTTTTTGAGGGTCTTGATGGATTAACCCTGCCTTTTTTAATAATTGAACATCTTGATATACATTTTTGTAATTTCTTTTTAACAGTCGACTTAACTTTCTGATACTGGATACACCTTGACTATGTAAAACCTGTAAAAGTGCAATTCTGCGTTTGCTCAAGACTTGAAAAAATGTGGCAGGATCAACAAAATAAAGATTTTCTTCTGGAGTGCTCATGGTGTCTTGTTCAGCTTTGTGCCATACGTCAATAAATTCTTTATTAACCTGTTCTTCTGTAGCCAAACCTATTTTGAGCTTTTTGTCTTTCATTTT
>CAYWKF010000030.1:0-9063 GCA_964459155.1 uncultured Desulfobacterales bacterium | reverse complement strand
ATCTGTTTTATTCGATACTTTTCTTAGTAGTTGTTTTAGTTCCTCAGAGTTGGGGGAAGAGCTTATTTGACCCTTCAACCTCTCTCCTAAAGATATATGACCTAGCGGTGCCAGGCAGTTCGCAGAAATATTATGTGGAACTTTTTATGGACCTTTCTAATAGTACTTTTCAGATAATTGAAGCTCGAGATGTTTTTCCCTTTAATGGTTGTTATGCCGGTACTTTCTCAGGAGCCGACAACGGGAGGATTATCTTCTGTGTGAGGGACGGGAGGATTGTTTACGGTTTAGCTGTCTCACATGGAGGAGGTTTTTATCTTGAGAGCGAAGGAACAGTTTCTCCTTCAGGAGAAATAACATTTTTCTTAAACGGAGATGGTACCCATACAGAAGTAACAGGGAAATTGTCTTTTACTGAGGGTAGCGGCTCTTGGCTCGATCATATTGAGCACTACTCCGGCAGTTGGACCGTTCAAAAACTCGAGTATTGAAAAGGGACTCTAAATGTTTGCCTTAGGCATTGAGACGATGCTTATGGGTATATCACTATAATTCAAAAATTATAATAAACATTTAGCCAACATACAAAACCCTTCGGGCCATTGTGAGCCATCAGTTCGGTTTGTTGTTTAAATGAAATTATCCAGTTCCCGCTAGTGACCTCAAAGGCGGGACCCATGGCAAGACCTTGGGCTTTCATGTTTTCGAGTTTCCGGCCATTAATTTTGTCATCCTCTACTTGGGTAAAATAAAAACCACTGAGGCCTGCCCGGAAATTGGTGGACAAAGGGAAACTGGCAGCAAAATCATAATGGAGACTGGTTCCAGGGGAATACTCTACTGTATTTGAAAACGGTGTAAGATAGTCATCGTTGGTGGTGTGAAACTCAAAAAGAAGTTTGCCTGACACTTCTATGCCTGAACCCGTGAGCCAGGTAAAGGCTAAATTCGGTTGAAACGACCAATAATTTTTAGAAACCAGGGTAGTGGCTGGTCTATCTGATTCATAATCTCCTGTTGGAGCATAAATATCAAAAGAAAAAGCCAAATGAAGGCCATTTCTTAGGTGCCAGCCTAAGATTAAGGGGCTAAAGAATATATCACCAACCCCTGAATGGGAGTCATTCATGAATTGTACGCCATATTGTTCTGCCTCAATTTCTGCATGATAGAAAGGAATGGCAACATAAAGACCATATTGTCCTCCGAGTATCTTTTTGTTGGAAAAGTATAAGAACCTTGGGGCAACAGCCCACACGTTCACATCAAAGTCAAGGCCTGCCATATCCTTGCCTTTGTCATCCTTGAAAGTTGAAGCGGTGTACCAATAGTTATAATTCACCAAGTAAAAGCCAGGTTCTGGCGTAAAACCGCTGAAAAAACCCTCGGATCCATCTGCATAGTGATAATTCCCTGCAGAATTGGCAACAGATACATCAAAAAATAAAGAGAGTAGACAAGCCAGAAAAAGAGTAGTGGAGGAGTTCTTTGAATATCGTTTGATGGAAGCTAGATCTTTCATGGATCCATCCGCCAATTGTTTTTAAGACAAAAGTGGAACAAGAAATTAATACAAAAGTTGCTATTGGTAAAGCAAGAAAGATTGACCAGAGTATTTAAAGACAAAAGGGGAATGTATTTTTGAGCTAAATTTGAGCCAACCAGGCGAAATCATGTATTATTTCGCTTTACATCCTTTAAGATTGCCACCGCTTCCAGGCAAGAATTTACTTGTAGTTTTTTATATATGTTTTTCAGATGCTCTCTAACTGTATGATAAGATATTCCTGCCTTGCTGGATATTTCTTTTGCTGAGTAGCCTTGATTCAAATATTCCAATATCTCTATTTCTCTTTTGGTAAGTTTGTGCAATTTAGAGTTTCTTGACGATTTTAATTGAAATTCCTCGATAATTTTCCTGGCTATGGAAGGGGAGACAGGTGAGCCGCCTTTCAAAACATCGTTGATAAGTTTTTCCAATTCGCTTGTGCTGGTTTCATCTTTTAATAAATATCCAGTGGCTCCAAATTTTAAGGCTTCAAATAGATACTCATCATCATTGAAAACCGTTAAGATAATAAAGTTAGGCGAAGCATCATCTAGAGGTCGCATATGTTTAAGAATATCGATGCCAGAACCATCTGGAAGGTCCAGATCAACAAAAACGAGATCAGGCTTTTTGCGCACCAATCCTTGCAAGGCGTCTTTTTGAGTGTGATAAATGCCTGTGACAGACAACCAAGGTATCGCCTCAAATTGTTTCACCAACTGTTCACAGTACAGAAGATCATCCTCAATTATTGCAATATTGACCAAGTTGGTACCTCCGTTAAAATAAATTTATTTTAATCACCCAAAAGGTGTAAATACCTAAATCGTGGTATGATATTTTTGTTTGGGAATCCTGATTTGGATTGCAGTGCCCATTCGTTTTTTGGTGAAAATTTTGACCGTTCCCCCGATACTGGAAGCGTGTTTCAAAATATTTTGAAAACCGAGATGGCTTCTCTTCAGGTCTGACCTGGAAAGCCCTTTGCCATTATCGACTATTTTTACGATCAAATTGTGGTCGTCATTTGAAAATAATACTTGAACCTTTGTGGCGCCTGAGTGGATAATTATATTTGCTAGGCCTTCGCTTATTATCCAAAAAAGCTCACTTTGAACTTTCAGGGGTGAAATGGCTTGCTTAAGTAAGTCATTGCTTGCGCTAACCTCCACGGCGATACCGGAAGGTTCAAGAAGTTTGCGAGAGTAATAACGTAACTTGGCTAGATAATCATTCCATGTTTCACATTCAGTGTTGAGCAGGTTGAGAAAAAAACGAAGGTCATGGGAAACATGTCCTGCCTCCTTTTTAATCTCTTTTAGGCCATTTAGAATTTTATGCTCACCAAGTTTTTCCGACTCTCTAATTAAGTTTTGTGAATAGACCGTTATAAACGAAAATTTTCTCAGAATGAAATCATGAAGGGTTTTTCTTACATCGTCCAACTCTTCCTGTAATAGTTGTTCGATTTTCGATTTATCTGTTTGGAGAGCTACATTATCCAAGGCCAATGGAAGGGCAAAGGGCATTATCAATGACATAATGGCGAAAGTTGAAAAATCCAGGGCTTCCATACCTGAGGCTAAAGGTACCACATGTAAAAAGACAAAAATTACAGATAAAAAAAGTGGCGCAAACAGAACAAGATAAATTTGTTTCCTGATCAATGGATCTTGTTCTCTTGTCAAACTGTCCCAAAAAGCCCAAACAAGGATGGCAGCCCAAAAAAAGAAGAAGGGCAGACTTGTATCAAAGGCAGTAATTTTCAAAAAATAAAGAACAGTAACAATGAATACATACGTGTAAGGAATCCAAGCGAGATACGGGTGATTGACAATCAACCGTTTAGGCTTGGGAAAAAGAAACGCAAAATGAACTATGGATATTACAAGGCCTCCAGCTACATAATTGAGCAAAACAAGGATCTTGAAATGAAGAGGGTTTAATGTTAACTGGCGGCCGGCTAATGGTGCAGATGTGGATAAGTATAGAGTGGCAGACAATAGAAAGATAGCTGCAGGGAGGCCGAAACTATAGTTTGAGTGTTTTCCTCTAACAAAAATGGCACTCATCAAATAAATTGCCATACTCAGGTATATTAGCCCTGTCTTGTTAAAGATGGTTTTAGGATCAATGGAATTGATAAATAACAAGACGTTGAACTCTTGCCCATCCTTTCTGATTACTCCGGGAGCAGTTTTGTTGGCTTTAAGAAATTCATAAAGCCTTTTTTGCCTATTCCACCATCTGTCTTCTTTTTTGCGTGAAAAATATTCTGGGAACAATTGTACAAGTTCTCTGTCTATTTCATGAGGCCCTAATTTTTTAAGTTGGGTTGGATCAATACAAAAGTTAGTGGTGGATACATAATAGCTGTTGAGCATAGAAAAAACGCCAAAGGGTATAGAACCGATTGTCAATATGAATAACAACTTATACGTGGTTTCTAAAAAAAGTTTCATTTTGGGAAAACAATAGAAAAAACACTATGCCCGAAAATTCCTTTTTATCAAAAAAAAGCCACTGTCTAGCCAACCAATCGGTTTTATTCTTGTTTGTGTTCAACGCCCTATATTTTTTGGAGGGCGGACACAATTTTGACAGGAATTTTACTCTTTGTATAGCCTAAGATCACAATGGTGGTAAGTGTTACCACACAAGGTATGGCTATAACCTGGCAGAAGGATAACTGTTATTGGCGGTTTTGAACTATCTTTCCTACTAGGTCATAAACGTGAGAATCTGTAATCTCGACATTGACCATGTCTCCTTTGTTGGCAAACCCCTCGTTTATATAAACAAGGCCATCTATTTCTGGGGCCTGATATTTTGTTCTGCCAACGAGAAGTAAATCTGTTTCATCTGAAAGGCCTTCAACCAAGACCTGCTGAACGGTTCCCACTAGTTTTGCCAATTTTTCAATGGAAATTTGCTGTTGAAGCGCCATTATTTCATTTCGTCTTCTTTTTGCTACATTTGGATCGACTTTGTCCACAAACCTGAAAGAAGGGGCTTCTTGCTCATCTGAATAGGTAAAGCAACCCAAGTGATCAAACCTTGCCTGGAGGACAAATGACTTCAACTCCTCAAAATCTTCTTCCGTTTCTCCTGGAAAGCCAACGATTAAGGATGTCCTTATATAGGATTCCGGAATTTTCGACCTGATTTGGTTTATGACCGTGCACATTTCTTTCTTATCATACTTTCTGCCCATCTTTTTCAATATCTTGCTGCTGGCATGCTGGATGGGAAGATCAAAATAAGGGCATATGTTTTGATGATTTTCCATTACGGTAAGAAGCTCTGAATCTATTTTTGAAGGATACAGATAGAGGAGCCTTATCCACACATCTTGGGAAATGGCGGCTATTTTTTCGAGCAGATCAGCCAGGTGAAAGCCCTCAAATTCATAGGCGGTTAAATCCTGTGCAACTAGGGTTATCTCTTTCACACCACTTTCAATCAGGCCTACCGCCTCTCCTAATATGTCTTGAGGGTCTCGGCATATCTGTTTTCCCCTGATCTTTGGGATTAAACAATAGGTGCATCTGTTGGAACAGCCTTCTGCTATCTTGAGATATGCCCGCCAAGGCGGTGTGCTTAGGAGCCTAGCGCCGCCTTGTACCAATGGATCGTAGCCTAGGATTTGAGGCAACTTTTCTTTGGCTTCGAAGCCAATGAAGTGATCTGCTTCAGGAATCTCTTTTTTTAATGTTTCCGCACCATATCTTTCCACCAAGCATCCAGTCACTACTATCTCCTGTCTGGTTGCCTGTGAAGCAATTTCCAATATGGTTTCTATGGATTCATTTACCGCCTCTTCAATAAAGGAACAGGTATTTATAATTATGGTGTCTGCTTTTTCTGGAGATGAAACGATGTTAAAATGAGGCAGGCGGGCATTGAGATTGCCCAAAATGTGTTCTGTATCAACCCTGTTCTTTGGGCAGCCTAGGGTAACGACATAGAGGTTCATTTTTCAGCAGGTTGCCACTTGGTGATGCTTCTTTTAAGTATTCGGTTTCTATCATCCACCCAAACCTGTATGGTTCCCCCACTGTAAAGCTCATCTTCTTCGACCCAGGCATAAGAGGCAATGATTATCAGATCCCCTGGAAGACCTTTCCTTGCAGCAGCCCCATTCAGGCATACTTCTCCGGAACCTTTGGTGCCTTCAATAATATAAGTCTCAAATCTTTCTCCATTGGAAATGTTATAGACCATGACCTGTTCAAAGGGCATGAGGCCAGCCTGTTCAATTAGATCCTTATCCAGGCTGAGGCTTCCTTCGTAATGGAGGTTGGCATCGGTGATGACTGCCCTGTGTATTTTGGATTTCAACATTGACCGGTACATAGGATGTTTCCTGGTATGATTACGGAGTGACAACAGCGTTGTCTATCAGTCTCGTAGTGCCAACATATACAGCCAGTGCAATGAGAACAGGCCCCTTTATTGTCTTGCCGATAGGTTGTAGATCCTCTGGGTCACCAATAAAAACATAGTCGATCTTTGTATATGGGAATGTTTCAATATGTTTGCGGATCTCGTCGGCTACTACGTCTGTACTATTTTCACCTGATTTTATCACATGCTCAGCGAGTTTCAAAGCAGAGTAAAGTGATATGGCAGAGTCGCGTTCTTCTGGAGATAGATAAGTGTTTCTGGAACTCATGGCAAGACCGTCCGGTTCTCGAACTATTGGGTGCGCCACCACCTCGACGTTCATGTTAAGGTCGTTCACCATGCGTCTTATAACGAGGAGCTGTTGATAATCTTTTTGTCCAAAAATTGCCTTGTGGGGCATGGTGATATTCAAAAGCTTTGCCACTACTGTGGCCACGCCCCGGAAGTGGCCAGGCCTGGATGCTCCGCAGAGGCCTAGGCTAACGTTCTTGACCTCGATAAAAGTTTGAAAGCCGTTGGGATACATCTCTTCGGCGCTGGGAATAAAGATATAGTCAACTCCATGTTTTTCAGCCAGGGCACAATCTCGTTTTTCATCCCTTGGGTATTTGTCCAAGTCCTCTTTGGGGCCGAATTGGGTAGGATTTACAAAAAGGCTCACAATCACCTTGTCTGAAATTTTCCGTGCCTTGTCCATTAGGCACAAATGGCCTTTGTGGAAGTAACCCATGGTAGGTACCAGTGCAATTACATTCCCATTGTGTCTCAGGCTGCGGCTTATTTCCGCCATTTCTGGTATAGATCTTATGATATCCATCTTTCCCTATTCTGGGCATGATTTTTCTATGGTGCATACACCATCTTCACCAGGCAAAAAAGATGGCTCCCACAATTGTTCAACCTGACTTCCAGCACCAAAACAGTTTTCCTCTATGAATCTGATAATTGGCTTGTCTCCGGTTATGAATGTGAGGCCATTGGGGTTTTTCACTACCAAAACAGGGATGGTTTGAATACCAAGAACCTTGAGAGCAAGTATGTTTACATCAGTGGTATAGCTTTCCATCTTTTTTACATCAGGGAAAAGATCCTTTTTTATGGGTTTGATGGGGTTAAAGTGCAGTTCACAGCGTGAACAGCCTTGAAGGGCATTGAGCACATTCTTGCAATGAGCGCAGTCTGTGGAAAATATTAAATAGAGTTCTTTAACAGGCCTGCTGCAACTTTTTATGGCATACGTGCCGTTGTTGAGGGAGTACTGGACAATGCTGGTCGTCTTTTGAAAATTCAATATGGAAAAGACCACAAGCTGTGCGGTGAATATTGCTGCTGCCTGAATGGCAGTTTTCGTATTGAACAAAACAATGGTTAAGAACACGAGAAAGAAAACCAGAATGCAATAGCTACACAATGCTTTGGCCACAAAGAGCTGAAAGCCTATAAATATGCCTTCCGCCCCGATTCCTGCAAGAAGCAAGGTCCAGAGGCCATATTTTATTTCCCTGTTCTTTGGGGCCAGGAAAGAGAGCCAGAGCACCAATATGAAAAAGATCAGGCCAAGGGCGTTGGTGACTATAGGAGATGAGCCAGTATAAGATTCAACTATCTGACAGCCCTGGTTGAGGCAGAAGTTTTCGCCGTTCATCAGGGAAAAGATGAGCTGAGCCCCTGTTAGAAGTGATCCAATCAGCGCTGAACCGCTTACAAGCCTGTATCTTAGTGTTTCCTGGTCAGCCATTCTGATTTTTTTTGTCCCCCTTTAGATATTGATTCAGTGCCACCTCGGCATTTTTCAAGGCGCAGAGCTCGCCACACATAGAACAGCCTTTGTTAGTCACGGACTTTCTGGTTTCCAATATTTTTCTGGCGTCCTCTGGAAAAAGAAGGTTTTTAAATATCTCACCCCACCTGAAATCCCTTCTGTCTTTGCTAAGTTGTTTATCCTTTTCATCGGCTCTTCCCTTGAGTTTGACAATATCGCCAATATGGGCAGCCAGCCTGGCTGTTTTAACACCAATGGCCACATCTTCTTCGTTGGGAAGGGCAAGGTGTTCAGCCGGGGTTATATAACAAATTAGATCGGCTCCATACATGGAAGAGTGAGCTGCTCCAATGGCAGCCGTAATATGATCCCAACCAGCGCCTATGTCTGTGGGCAATGGTCCAAGCATATAGTAAGGCGCATCATTGGACATCTTTTTCTGCAATATGATATTGGCCTCAATTTCATCCAGCGGCACGTGGCCAGGCCCTTCGACCATAGCTTGACACCCCAGTTCTCTGGCCCGTTCCGCAAGTTCACAATTCAAGATAAGTTCTGCCATCTGGGCCCGGTCCAGGGAGTCATGAATTGCGCCTGCCCTGATGCCGTTACCCAGGCTGAGCACTGTGTCATATTTTTTTAAGATCTTACAAACCCTGTCAAACTGCTCAAAAAGGGGGTTTTCACGCCGGTTTTTCATCATCCACTGCACCATGAGCGTACCGCCCTTGGAACAAAGACCTCCATAGCGGTAACCTTGGTATTTCATGCGGTCAATGGTAAACAGGTTTATACCGCAATGGATGGCCATGAAGGCTATACCATCTGCACACTGGCGTTCTATGAGATCGAAAAGAAACTCCGGGTCCAGTTTTGTAGGGTCCTTGTGCTGTTGAATCGTTTCGCAAAAGGCCTGATAAAGAGGAACGTTGCCAACTGGAATGGAGACGCTTTTCAAGACCTGGCGCCTGATTTCATCCAAATCCCCAGCTGCCGACAGCTCCATTAGCGTATCCGCCCCTTGTTCTTCAGCAATACGCGCCTTTCTTTTCTCATGCTCGATGTCACAAAGGTCGCTGGATGTGCCTATAGAGGCATTTATCTTAGTTCTAAGACCTTTTCCTATTCCAACGACCTTTTTGTCATTAAAACGCCCTTGTAGAATTACTATCTGGCCATTTTCAACCCTTTGCCTGACCTTTTCTTCATCTACATCTTCCATGCCAGCCACAATTTTCATTTCTGGCGTAACTTCACCCTGTTGTGCCTGTTCAAGCTGGGTACTCAACTCTATCATCCCCCTTACGATCATTATTGTCATGGTAGGGGCCAATATAAACAGGAA
>CAYWKF010000029.1:0-20838 GCA_964459155.1 uncultured Desulfobacterales bacterium | reverse complement strand
GCTATGAATTATTTGCCTGTCCCCGTATTTTGTATTTTGCTGATCGCGCGGATACAAAATCCAAGATGCTGAGACTCAACACTTAACTTTGCTCGGTTAAAGAGATACGAACTTTTCCAGGACTCGTCCTAAAGTTGCCGAGGCCTCGTGCAATGGTGCAGTAGCCGTAGTATAGGGACAGGCAAATAATTTTTAGGCCCAATGCTTAATTTATTTGGGAAAACACACCATAGATCCTAAGAGTTTGGAATATATATGCCTACCAAGTAGTTTGAATTATTTGCCTGTCCCCATTGTACAGTTGATTAGCAGCCTATAGTGGTTTCACATTTTCCTTTCGAAGAAGTAATAAGATAAGCTTTACGGTTTCTAGTGTATGAAAGGTGCAAGACTAGGCATAGAGAAATAACTATTTCTTGGTTGTAGTGGCAATTAAATTTACGCCTTTTGGGTCGTCAAATATTTTAACTTCATTTGTAAAACCAGCGGCTTTTAATAGTCGTCTGATATCTGATGGCTTTCTGTGTTTCAACTTCCATAAGAAAATGTGATCCATCCAGGCCTTATTGGGATTGGTTACTGAAAAGTTGCTTACAATCAATCTGCCCCCGGGTTTTAAAAGATAATGGCATAGTTTTGTAAAAGCGACAAATAGTCTTTCATCTAAATAATCAGTTAGTCCAGCTGAATAAATTATGTCTTGTTTGGGAATGGAGGGCTTGTTTTTTTTAATCGCCCATTTTACCACATTTTCATGTAAGAGTTTTACTGTTGCTTCATGTTCGAATGTATTCACGATGTCAGAAGTAAATTGCAAGGCATCACTGTCTACATCCACGCATGTGCACTCCAACAAATGTGTCTTGTCAAAATGCGATATAAAATCGAATAGTTCTCTATTCGAGCCGCAAGCCATATTCATAATCTTGATTTTGTCAATCTTAGTTGAATCAGCTAGAATTTCAGCAACATACTTACCTAATAGCTGAGACAAAACTTTCCGCCGCTCTCGAACCGCACTTGCTGCAGGTGCCGTCAAAAAATAGTGGTCTATGAGAATACCCAAGGGGCCATCTCCTGAGGCTTTATTACGGTATATGGTTTCCATCATTAGAAAATCTCCGGGATAACCCTTGGGCTTAAAATACACCCTTTGAAAAAAATGGCTTCTGCCAACAATCGGGAAAAGTTCTCTAAAAATGTATCCCCATGCAAAGTTCTTAACAGTAAGATCATGAGGTTCTCTATCTATTTGTTCAAGTCTTGAATCAAATTGATCAATGAGATTTTGAATGCGTTTATGATAAGTTTCCAAACCTGCATTATTGAAATGAAGTTCATGTTCTATCAAATAAATGCTCTTTTTGAACTTTTCTAATAACGTGACTATTTGCTTCCATAATGGGGCATTGAGTACTGAAACAGGAACAGATTGTATATTAATGCAATAAGGTCTTCTTTTGCCTTCCTCAAGTGCAGCGAAAAATCCATATGAAACTGGTGGCTCGTCATTTTCTCCGCTTCTCCCCACTAAATTCATTATAACACCCCTGTTAAACAACTAAGTCCACGAAATTCAAGCAAATTCAAAGAAAAGAACATTATAGCGACGAAAAATAACGCATTTATTTTACATTATCAATCATTTTTAATTATTGAAGCATAAAATATTCTACAAAAAACAAGAGGCGCTCAAAATCCCGCCGTCATCACACTCTGTTACAACATCCTGGTTAAGATGTATATGTTACCTTTCTCCATGCAACGCATGAAGCTGGACAATTTATTCTCTACAAGGGAGGATACTTTTGGCTCAATTGTAACGTAAAAGAAATTGTTTCTTTTAGCTCTTGTATGATAAACTTTCATCAACAAATTCACTAACAGATACATTCTTATTTTTTGGTCTTATATGGATTACTAATTGCATATGGAGGTTTTGTTATGGAAGGTATAGGCATCACTGTAACTGAGCATTTGCTGATTCACCAGAAGGAATCTCCCATGGCAACTGGCCGTTTTACGCGCCTCATGGGAGAGCTGATCTTTTCAGCAAAAATTATTGCAAGAGAAGTGCGCAAGGCCGGTCTTGTGGACATTTTGGGCTTGACTGGAGAGGTAAACGTGCAGGGAGAAGCTGTACGGAAACTGGATGATTATGCCAACAAAATATTGATATACAGGATGCAGAGGTCTGGAGTGTTGTGTGCCATGGCCTCTGAAGAAAACGCAGATATCATCGAAGTACCGGAAAACCTCCCTAGAGATGACTACTTATTGATCTTCGATCCTTTGGATGGATCTTCCAACATCGATGCAAATGTGAACATTGGAACCATATTTTCCATTCGCAAAAAAACAAGCGACAGGCCCTACGTCACCCTTGAAGATTTCCTACAAAAAGGCTCTGAGCAGATAGCAGCGGGCTACTTCCTCTACGGTTCGAGCACCATGCTGGTTTATACAACGGGTGACGGCGTAAACGGCTTTACCTTGGATCCTTCAGTGGGTGAATTCTTGTTGTCTCATCCAGACATAAAAACGCCTGAAATGGGAAAAATCTATTCGGTAAACGAGGCCTATACCTGTTACTGGGATGATACCACCAGAAGAACGGTTGAATATTTCAAGTCACCAGACAACGATAGGGGCAAGCCTTACAGCTCACGCTATATCGGCTCGCTGGTGGCCGACTTCCACAGAAATTTGATATATGGTGGAATATTCATGTATCCGGCAGACAAACGCGACCCTGCCAAACCAAGAGGCAAGCTGCGTCTCTTGTGTGAGGCTGCTCCTTTGGCCTTTGTCGTGGAACAGGCCGGAGGAGCAGCTACTGATGGCAAAACCAGAATATTGGATATAAAGCCAGAGCGTCTCCATGAACGGGTTCCTCTGTTCATCGGGAGCAAAAAAGACGTCGATAAGGCCACTGAGTTAATGAGTGGTTAAAATTGGAGAATCCATGAAAACAACAGTTTTCTTGGTGCGTCACGGGCGCACAAAGGCCAATGAAGAGGAACGTTTTGCTGGGCGCACAGATGAACCACTTCTTGAAATCGGCAAGGAGCAGGCACGTCAGGCAGCCTTGCACCTTGCCGGTCACAACATTTCAGCTATCTATGCCAGTCCTTTGGTGCGCACGGTTGAAACAGCCCAGATAATGGCAAAAATACTTGATGCACCGGTCAAAATAGAAGAGGGACTGAACGAAATCAGAATACCTAAATGGGATGGCCGGCTAAAAGCAGACTTGATACAAGACCATGAAACACGGTATGCAATTTGGAAAAAAGATCCTTCTTCTTTTTCCATGCCTGGTGCGGAAACCTTGCAAGAATTGCAGTTCCGTGCAGTATCTGCCTTGAAAAAAATCTTTTCCAAGCACAAAGGAGAAAAAGTGGTGGCTGTTACACACCTAGCTGTCTCAAGATGTCTTTTGCTTCACTGCAAAGGCCAGCCGCTCAGTAAATACAGGAGCATCTGTGTGGCAAATGCCACACCTATTGCATTAACCCAAAATAGTGATCATAATTGTGTCGTTGTCGGCAGCCTGAAAGAACTGCATGCTGAACAGAAGAAAGTTAATGCTTAAAAAGCGCCTTTGCTAATCCCTGGCCGAAGGCCTAAACCAATTTTTATTTCTAGATTTTGAGGCTGGCCGAAATCTTACACTATATTTAGTAGGAGGAGAAAAGTTTAATCATGTGGAATACACTCAAGACCTTTATGCTGCTTGCTGCCCTGACAGCACTATTCATGCTGATAGGCCAAGCTTTGGGCGGGCGTTCAGGCATGACCTTTGCGCTTGCAATGGCAGCAGCCATGAATTTTTTTGCCTATTGGTTCAGCGACAAGCTAGCACTCAAAATGAGTGGTGCTGTACCAGTTTCTGAAGCTGAAGCACCAGAACTGCACTCCATTGTTACAAATCTGGCTCTAAGGGCAGGCATTCCAAAACCCAAGGTCCATATCATTCCCAAACAAACGCCAAATGCCTTTGCTACAGGGCGCAATCCATCCCATGCGGCAGTGGCCGTAACACAGGGAATTCTCGAGCTGCTTAACCGAGATGAATTGGAGGGAGTGCTTGCCCATGAACTTGGCCACATAAAAAACCGGGACATTTTAATCAGCTCGGTTGCTGCCGTTATCGCTGGAGCAATAAGCTATCTTGCACACATGGCACAGTGGACCATGATGTTTGGCGGTTTTGGCCACAGCGATGATGATGAAGGCGGGGGCTCAATGGTAGGAGCATTGGCAATGATGATCTTGGCTCCATTGGCAGCAGCCCTAATACAGATGGCTATCTCCAGGAGCCGAGAATATTTGGCAGACTCCACTGGAGCGAAGATATGTGGTTGCCCCTCATCCTTGGCCAGTGCATTGAAAAAACTGGAAGAGTGGAACCACAGGCTGCCTATGCAGGTAAATCCAGCAACTGCGCAGATGTATATAGTCAACCCACTTTCCGGGCAATCCTTGGCCAATCTGTTCAGCACCCATCCACCTATTCAGGAAAGGATCAGGCGCTTGATGGAGATGGCACACCAGCCAGTAACTGGGTGAACTGGTTTCCCATAGCACTTACCACTGCCCTTGCCACTGCCTCTGGAGATGCTGTCTTAAAGGCGCGTTTCAGCTCCATGACCCCTCTTCAGATGGCAGTTGTGAGGGCAGTTTCACCTCTGCCCTTTTTGTTGCCAGTCCTTTTGCTTATTCCATGGCCTGAAGTCTCAAGTGAATTTTGGAAAACCATTTTGATGCTCTTGCCATTGGAATTGGGTGCCTTGACCCTATATATGAAGGCCCTTAAAAGTTCCCCTATCTCCTTGAGTATTCCCTTTTTGGCCTTTACGCCCGTCTTCATTGTATTGACTGGTTGGCTGATCCTTGGGGAAAAGGTTACGGCAGCAGGCCTTGCTGGCATACTCCTCACCGTGGCAGGAGCGTACATTTTGAACTTAAACAACTCAATGGGCTTTCTAGGTCCCTTCATGACAATCTTCAAAGAGACAGGGCCAATGCTGATGTTGATGGTGGCACTGCTCTATAGCGTGACTTCTGTCCTTGGCAAAAAGGCGGTTTTGTTGTCCAATCCCCTTTTCTTTGCATGTTTTTATTTTGTGATCATTGGAATAGCCACACCGGTCATGGCTCTTGGAGTGCACCTCTTTTCAAAAAAGGCTGGCTCTACTTTCGAAGCCTTGAAACCAAGGCTTGCATGGTGGGGAGTAGGCTTGTGCCAAACTTTGATGGTTCTTACCCACATGTGGGCCATCAGCCTTACCCAAGCCGCCTACATGATAGCAGTCAAAAGGACCAGCCTTCTATTCAGCGTTCTCTATGGAAAACTCATTTTTGGCGAAGAGCGTATTCCTGAACGCTTCGCAGGAACCAGCCTAATGGTGGCCGGAGTAGCAGTAATTATGCTGAAGGGTTAAACAAATGAAAATCGCCCTCATAGCTGCCCCTTGGCCACTTTTTAACCGCCCTTCCATTCAAATTGCATCGTTGAAGGCCTATATCAAGAAAGAGCTGCCGGAAATAGATGTGCGCTGTTATCACCCCTATCTAAAAAGTGCCTGCTACATCGGTTTTCCCACATACCATGCCGTTTCACAGTCCAACTTTGCCTCAGAGGCCATTGGCGCAGCCCTGCTTTTTCCTGAAACCTATGACCAGTGCCAAAAGATTTTTGACAAAAATTTGGCCAAACGTGGAGCGCGGAAGGTTCACTTTCATGTCGTCCTAGGCAGATTGAAAAAAGTATTGTCCAAGTTTGTGCTGCAAGCGAATTGGAACGACTTTCAAGCAGTTGGATTCACAGTATGCCTCAATCAGCTATCTGCCTCTTTGTGGCTCGCCAGTGAAATAAAGAAAATCAGCCCGGAGTGCAAGATAATCTTTGGAGGCTCAAACTGTTCCGGCAGGCTCGGGCGGTCACTATTGGAAAATTTCCATTTCATCGACTATGTCATCAATGGCGAAGGCGAAAAACCGTTGGCAAGCTTATTGAATTATTTGAATGGCTATACTGAAAAAGTTGAGGAAAAAGCAGGAATTTTGACAAAAAACAGTGATCCGGCCTTTGACAATGTCAAAAATCAAACAGATGACATCAATCACCTTCCCATCCCTGATTTTGATGACTATTTCAAAGAACTTGCCAGTCTCGATCCCAAAAACCGCTTTTTCCCGGAACTACCTGTGGAATTCTCCCGTGGCTGCTGGTGGCGCCGGTGTGCTTTTTGCAACCTGAACCTCCAATGGAAAAACTACAGGCAAAAAACACATAACAGGATGGCCCAAGAAATAGACAGCCTTGCCCAAAGATATGGCGTGTTGGATTTTGCCTTTATGGACAACGCCCTTCCAAAGACCCGCGCTCCGCAACTATTCAGACAGCTCCGAAAACATGGGCGCGATTACCATTTTTTTGCAGAGATAAGGGCTGCGCATACCCGGCAGGAAATGGCCGTCATGAGCAGGGCTGGCCTCAGGGATATACAGGTTGGAATAGAAGCACTCTCCACATCCCTTCTCAAAAGGCTTGAAAAAGGCACCAGCGTCTTTGACAACATAGCTGCCATGCGTCATGCTTTAGAGGCTGGTATCTCCCTGCAAGGCAACCTGATCATCCACTTTCCCGGCAGCACTGAAAAAGAAGTTGCTGAGACGTTGGCCAACCTTGAATATGTGTGGCCCTTCCAACCCCTAAAGACCGTGTCTTTTTGGCTTGGCTACGGAAGTCCTGTCCAAGAGAAACATGAAGAATTTGGAATATCAGGGATAAAGCCGCACCACTATTTTGCCCGCCTTTTTCCACAAAAGCTGTCTGAAAAGCTTTTCCCGATGGTGCTAGACTATAAAGGAGACAAAAAGCAGCAGCATCGGATATGGAAACCAGTGGAAACAATGGTGCGCAATTGGCAGAGAGACTGGAAAAAGTTGGTAAAGGAAGGGCCTCTGCTGTCGTACAGGGACGGCGGAAATTTTATGATTATTCGTCAGGTGCTTCCTGGAGGCCAGATTCTTTATCACCGGCTGACAGGAACCTCCAGAAAACTCTACATCCTGGCTACCGATTCCTGCGTTTTCCAAAACCTCGAGGCAGCCGCCCCAAAATTTACACCCGATCAAATAAGGGCTTTTGTGCAACAGATGGTGGGCAAAAAACTCATGTTTTGCGAAGGTCAGAGAATAATCAGCCTGGCAGTGAAAGAGTGCGGATACAAAATGCATAGGGACCTATAATATGAAACGAAGAAGCGGAATCTGGCTCAAACAGAAAAAGGACCTGATGATGCGCAACGTGCTCCGGGATTTCTGTAAGGGCAGGATACTGTTCAACAAGATAAGAAATGCAATAGATGCAAACATCGAGTGTTACTCAGACATGGAAGAATTGGTGGGTACAGACACGGAAAAAGGGATCTTGTGGAGATTGAAAGACACGTGCCACACACTTTGGCAGGACCATGATCCACAGCACAACCCCGAAGAGTTTCTCTTGGATTGGCTAATAGGAGCACTTTTCCACGAGGCCATGAAACTCAAAGAAGATATCTATCTGCTCGTAAGGTACAAGCCTGCCTTTGAAAAGGCTGCGTCCGTGGATGGTAGCCTCAAAATGTATGAAAAATGCAGGGATCTGTTTGAAACTGCCGAAAAGAATGTGCTCCATTCCTCTCGCAAGCTCCACTGTATGTTCGGCAAGGCAGGAGAGCAGTTGGAAACGGTGCTTAAAAGGGAAAAGCTCAATCCGTTGCTGATAAGGTTTTTAATCCAGAATGAGGAACTGATAAACAAGGCGTGGGGAGTGGATGGCTACTCCCGAAAACTCTTGACGGCCATGTTCCCCGAAGGCCTAGACAGGGCCTATTGCGTGGCAGGTGAAGGCTACATGGACGGAAGCTGGTACTCAGAAGCAAGGGCCGCCTTTGAAAAGGCCCTTGAGTTGAATCCGAAGTGTGTTGAAGCCTCCAGGGGGCTGAAACTCTTGGAAAAACGTATAAACGAAGTAAAACACATACTGAAACGTGAATATGAAGCTGCTCTTGCAAAAAATCTCAACGGCTGCCATGCAAAAAATGGGCTGCCCGACCCAAAATCGGATATTCAGGAGATTGTAGAGGGTAACGGCGAAAGCGCCTTCAACTGAGGGCTGCGTGCGACGCAATAATTGACTTTGCCAGTTCCTTGAGTTTAATCCTCTGGCGCCTGCTTTCCCTTTGTAGAAGCCTCATTGCCTCGTCTTCAGGGAGCTTGAGGTGCTTCATAACCAGCCCTTTGGCCCGTTCTATCAGTTTTCTTGCCTCAAGCTCTTCCGACAAGTTGTCAACCACACCTTCAAGGGCATTTATCTTTTGACCTGCACTGTACGCCAATTCCACTGCGGGAACCAGATCGTCAAGATGCACTGGCTTCACCAGGTAGCCAAGCACGCCGCAATGCTTTGCCTTTTGTATCAGGGACGATTCGGCATATGCCGTAACCAGCACAATAGGGATGAAACTGCCCTGCCTGTTTTCATTGATCATTCTGGCAGCATCTAGCCCGTTCAATTTGGGCATCTTGATGTCCATGAGGATCAAATCGGGTTGTAGGGCACTGCTCAATGATATTGCCTCTTCCCCATTGTTGGCAATGCCAACAACATTGTAGCCAGATTCCTGGAGTATGATTTGATAACCCCTGGCGATTGCAGGGTCATCTTCAGCTACAAGTATGGAGATAGAAGCGGGCACTGTTTGTTTCCCGTTACCGAGTTTGACGTGAGCATTTGGCTGGGGGACTAGGATTCGAACCTAGATAAGCAGATCCAGAGTCTGCTGTCCTGCCGTTAGACGATCCCCCAGCATTTCAAAAGCACTATTTTTATAAATGGAAACCGACTATAAGTCAATAATTGACTAATGCAAGGTTCATTTGACAATAAAGCTGGCATAACCAACTACACTGGAATAATCGCCTGTTACATCGCCAGATGTCGCATAAGCAACCAAGTCAGCCTCTTTTGCCCCCAATGCCAAGGAGGCTATTAAAGTCACAGTGGTTGGCATTATCCCGCACATGGAAATTCCATAAGACAAGACAGTATCGTAAAGGCCCTTTGGATCAAGGCTCATGACCTTTTCAATTGCCAGTCTGTCTTTGGCTTCAGCCTGTTCTTGAGGCTCATAGTGGGTCATATCCGTACTTGCCACAATCAAAACATCTGTTCCATAGGCTTGGATCGCAGCAGCAATGGCCTGGCCAATATCTTCGCACGCATCATAAGTTATATGGCTCAAACATATGGGCACGATCTCCAATTCCGGCTGTCTATATTGCAAGAAAGGTACTTGTACCTCCAAAGAGTGTTCATGCAAGTGGGCCTGGATATCCTCCATGAGGAATCTGGAATTGTCTAAAATGGCAGTTGCCAATTCATGATTTATTGGAACATTTCCCAAGGGCATGGCCCATATGCCTTCGGTCATTATTGCTGCGGCCGCTCCCAGGCCAGTGTGATTGGGCCCAAGGACTACAGCGGTTTTTGGTACCACGACCCTGGAATAAGCCTTGCCAGCCACACGGCCAGAATAAATGTAACCTGCATGGGGTGATATGACTGCAAAGGCAGGTTCAGGAGACTTGACAGGGCCGATCAGTTTATCAAGCTCGTAGCTTAGCCTGATGGGATCACCAACGTAGAATTGGTTAGCCACTGCTGGTTGGCGCACAAATTTACTATTCATAGCTCTCTCCCCTTTTGGCACCATGAACTGGCTATAGTATACTATCTAATCTAAGTATGAATTTTGCCATGAAAAGAGTCAAGCAGCAGCGACAATCATTTCTTTCTGAGAAAATAGGCCATTTTCTTGCTCGGGAAGCGTGTTTGGCAGCCAACTCTAGAACCGAAAGGAATAAAGCCGCTGAGTTGAAAGCCAGATCCCTGCCCTTGGGGCGATATTCGGTCCATGTAAAAAAGGGCTATGACCTCTTTGACTTGGCCCAAAGGGCGATTGATGAGGCTGAAACATCTGGAAAAGACATTGTTTCTGGAAGTCTGTGGGCAGCAGATGAACTCACCCACGCCAAAGGCCGTTTCAACCGCACATGGCATGCCCCCCAAGGCGGTGCCTATTTTGTATTGGCTATCTACCCCAATCTTGAACGCAGCTATTGGTCATTGTACACGCTTGCCTGTGGTGTGGCCATTGCCCAAATCATTAGGGAATGGGGCTGTGATGCTGGGGTAAGGTGGATAAATGATGTGCTTTTACATGGGAAAAAGATTGCTGGAGTACTGACGAAGAGCTACCAGGCACGGCTTTCCCGCCAAACTTATCTCCTCTTGGGAATTGGTATAAATGTAAATACTGCGTCTTTCCCGGATCATCTGCCTGAAGCAGGGTCACTTTTTTTGGAAACCGGAAAGAGATGGCCTATTTGGGACCTGGCTTCTCATATAATTGCCAGATTGGGGTGGCTCATTGCCTCGGCAGAACAGTGGGAGGCAGAACAAATAAAAGGTTTAGATGAATGTGACACCCTTTGTAACCCCATTGTGTATGCCTGGAAGCGGTGCAATGTTACTTTGAAAAGACCGATTTCATTCGGATACAACATTGAACAGGAGGTGGAATTTACCGGTATTGCTCATTCTATGGAACAGGATGGAAGTTTGAATATAGTATTGGAATCAGGTGAAATGGTGAACATGAATTCAGGAGAAATTCGTTTTTTGTAGGAAGCCGCCGTCGTAACCGGCCTTTCCTTTTAAATGGATAAATTGTATCGACCTCAAAAATCCGAAATTTTTGAGCGGCTACTGCCTACCTTCCTGTTCACTCTTTTCAGTCCGTTGTTCTAGTTTATTTTTTAAAAAGGCCTCAATGAAGGGATCAATGGCCCCATCCAGCACGCCCTTCACATCCCCCACTTCAACACCGGTGCGATGGTCTTTAACCAGTTGGTAAGGATGAAGCACGTAAGAGCGTATCTGACTTCCCCAGGCAATTTCTTTTTTTTCACCATGGATCTTCTGTTTTTCCTTCTCCCTTTTCTCTTTTTCCATCTCAAAGAGCCTGGCTCTCAATATCTTCATGGCAATGGCCTTGTTTTTGTGCTGAGATCGTTCATTCTGACACTGCACAACTATGCCTGTAGGGATATGCGTTATCCGCACAGCCGAACTGGTCTTGTTCACATGCTGTCCACCAGCGCCGCTGGCCCTGTATGTGTCTATCCGCAGGTCCTTTTCATTTACATCCACTTGGATATTTTCATCCACTTCAGGGGCTACGAATACAGACGCAAACGAAGTGTGGCGCCTTCCAGAGGCATCGTAAGGCGAAATCCTCACGAGCCTGTGCACACCGGTTTCAGACTTCAAGTAACCATAAGCATAAGGTCCCTGGACCAAAAAGGTGGCGCTTTTGATGCCTGCTTCTTCCCCAGGCATGAGATCCAGCATCTGCACCTTCATATTGTGGGCCTCGCACCATCTCAAATACATCCTGAGAAGCATGTCAGCCCAGTCCTGGGAATCAGTACCGCCAGCCCCTGCATGAATGGTGACTATGGCATTGTTCCTGTCAAAAGGTTCGGCAAGAAGCTGGGCCAACTCTGCCTGGCTCACCTTTTTTTCCAGCTCTTTCAGTCCCTTTCTAAGTTCGGCAAGGGATGCCTCATCCTCTTCTTCCTGGATGAGTTCCAGCAATATAGTTAGCTCTTCGGCCTGCTCTTCCAACGACTCCAGGCCTTCCTGCTGATCGAGGAGCATTGCCCTTTCCTGCAATATTTCCTTGGATTCAGGCCTTTCCCAAAATCCCTCTTTCAGCATCTCCTTGTCTATTTTTTTGAGCCGTTCCTGAATATCTTCTTTTTCAAAGATACCCCCGCAGAAGCTCAATTCTCTTTTTGATGTCTTGTAGCCTCTTGGCAGCATCTTCCAGCTGAAGTGAAAATGTGGTTGTTTCCTTGTTCATATCGTTTTACCCCTTTTCGTTTTCAAACCTGTTGTCAGAAAAAATATAATAACAATTAATAAACATGCACACAAAAACCACCCCGGACCATGTTTGGCATAGAAGGTGATGTCGCTACAGAGCCTGGCCTCTCCTGCAATCCAGCCAGGTTCGAAAAGCTTGCTTGCGGCAACCCTTTGTCCCCAAGGTGCAATTATGGAACTCAAGCCTGTATTGGCAGCCCTGATTAGCCAACGCCTATTCTCTACAGCGCGGAATATGGCCATGGCTTCATGCTGGTAAGGCGCACCTGTATCGCCAAACCAGGCGTCATTGGTGATAACTGCTAATATGTTCGAGCCAGTGACCACGCTTTCAGCGGCAAGGTTGGGAAAGATACTTTCGAAACAGATCAAGGTGCCTATACATATCTTTTCCGAACACAACGGGGCAGGTGAATTGCCAGGCACAAACTCCCCTGCTGTGGGTAAGAACTTTTTGGCCCAGGAAGTCACCCAGCCCCACGGCATATATTCTCCAAAGGGAACTAAATGGCGCTTGTCATACCTGCTGACCACTTTGCCCTCAGGCGAAACAAGATATGCGCTGTTCAGGTAGGAGACATCGTTGCCACTCCCACGGACATAAGAAGGGCTTCCAAAAAGCAACATTATCTTTTCTCTCTCTGCAAAGGCAAGCACCTTTTTAGAGAATGGCCCACCCTCTTGGAAATAGAAAGGTGCCGCAGTTTCTGGCCATACCACCAGACGAAACGTATCATCGTCCATTTTTTTCAAGGCCTGGCTCGTAAGTTCAATATATTTTTCTATAGTGCTTTCCTGGTATGAGGGCTCCCATTTCAAATATTGTGGAACAGAAGCCTGTATGGCTGCTGCCTGCACCCGTGTTGAGCCTTTTTGTGCATACTCAATATCACCTATCCTGCCATTGCCCCAACTATATAAAACAGACAAGGTTGCTGCGGCTGCCACAAAACATGAAATTGCCTGGACAAAACGTTTCTTAAGGAAAGATTCTACCGCCCAGTGAAAAAGAACATTTACAAACACAATGAAGAACCCTAGCCCGTATATACCCCATATTTCAGCGCTTTGTATTAATGGCGCCTGTTCTGCCAAGCAGTAGGCTAGGCTTCCCCAGGGAAAGCCAGACAAAAAATGGCCCCTCACCCACTCTAGCAGCACCCACCACGCAGGCAAGACAGCCAATGCCGAAAGATGGACACAAGCATGTGTTCTTGCGTTGCCAAAGGTGTATGCAGCGGCTAACGACCATATCCCAAAATATAAGGCCAGGTAGCAGACCAGAAGACCTACCACCGGCCAGGCGGCCCATAGCGGCAGATTGCCATAGGTTGAAATCGTGGGGCCTATCCACCACAACAACAAGGCAAAAAAGGCGCATCCCGCAAAGAATCCCAGGCGAAATGCCTCAAAAGGCGAACCCCTTTTCAGTGCCAATAAAAGGGGAAGAAAGGCAATGAACACCATGTGGTAACACGCTGGCTTTGGAAAAGAGATAGCCAGCAATGTCCCTGTGGATAAGGCAAGAAACGAATACAGCAATAGGGCTGTCTCCTTTTCTTATTTGCAGATCCAGATGCCGTCCGACATCTCCAAACGGTTCTTTCAGCCATGGGTGTCATATGACCACAATATCTGACGCTCCGCAGGCTCCCGTTCCTTGGGAAGCCTTGGAGGAGGCCAATCCTTCAAGGTCATTTCCAAAAGTTCGCTTCTGCTTGGGATATTTTCCCAGCCATATGCTATCGCCTTCTTTTTCCGCACATCCAAGAGGCTGGAGTCATACAGGTTTGCCTGAACAGCCAAAGGCACGATATATTCTGGCTCCAGCAGCCTCGCTGCCGCCACTGTTCCTGATTCTCTCGTCACCACGGAACCAGGCCCCCCTCTAACAATCATCAGAGATTTGCCATCGATATGCACTGTCAGATCCACAAAGGCCAAAGCCTTTTGCCCCTCGCTTTCAACTAAAATCTCCCTATCAACCTGAAAATCGCCAATTTGGTAGCCCTTTTCCTCTACTAAATATTGTGCAATCTTCTGCTTTATCCGCTCCCTGTCAGTATCAAGCACCAATTTGCCCGTTAAGTAACAAGGGACCTTAGTGAAAACTGGCGGTTTGCATTGTTGAGCCATGATTTAAATACCTTCCTTTGTAATTTGAAGCTCACCTACTTTACTGTGTGAGACGGATATTGTCTAAATATAGAATTAGCGGCCTTTGTGGATGGCCTGTAAACAAATAAAGCCTGGTTATATTGGCCAGATTGAGATGCCTCTTGGTCCCAGATGTAAGCAGACCATTAAGCTCCACACAGATCTCATTCCAACCGCTTTTTACTAAAAAACTTTTGTTGACACGGTCTTCATAAGGAGGATAGTCCTCTTTGTCATCAATTCGTAAGGTTAAAGACAACTGACCTTTACCAGGATTAAATATGTCCACGCACATTTTGCCATAGTCAGACCAGTCGTGTTCAAAAGAGTTCGTACTCATTCCAGGATAGCTGCCCGGAGGATACATTTCCAGTTTGAGGGATTTTTTACCCTGGGATACAAATCGACGGTCAAGTCCATAAATAACGTGGCAATTCCAATTGAGCCTGTCTAGGTCCTCTTTGAATTCAAAATCAAAGAGTTTAAGCTCTTTGACGGCGTGTTGACGGCAATTTGCCAGCAACAGGACCACCGCCAACATTAGCAGCCATACAGTTGATTTAATGATCAAGTTGTCCTGCACTCCCATCTTCTTCACGGCCTGAACTCAAAAATCACGATTCTAGGCGGCACCCCGATTCTAAAAGGGAAACGGCGTGTAGTGCCAATACCAGGATTTATATATAAAAAGGCACCATTTCCTTTGGAAAAGAGGCCTTCGATGCCGGTCTCATCAGTCACCTGCTTATAACCTGCCAGTTTCCAAAGGAATACTGGCAGCCAAATTTGGCCTCCGTGGGTATCGCCAGACAGCACCAAAACGTGGTTTTTAATTGGCACAAACTTCCATATCCTTGGAAAATGGCTCAGGAGAATGAGAGGAGCCCCCTGTGCATCTTTCAGAAATTGCTCGATTATCGATGCTGCTTCTTCATCGCTTTCTAAATCTGGTGATATCCCGCCTAAAAAAAATGTGCCGCCAGGCCTTTTCATTTTGATTGTCTCATTTCTCAAAAAAAATGGATGGTTCCGTAACCGATGATAATTTCCGTGCGGATGACAGAAAAAACAGTGACCGCGGCCTGAAGACATGTCGGCATCTCCCAAAACAAAAAATACTCCACAGGGGGCCTTCAGTTGCTCAATAAACTTGATGGCGTTTTCAGGCCATACTTGCCACTGCGCTATATCACCGGTTACCAGGATCATGTCAGGCTTTAGCTGCTCAATCGCCTGCAAAACGGCCTCTTCTCTTTGCCCCATCTCACTGATGTGCAAATCGCTCAAATGAACTATTTTCAAGTCGCCCAAGACTTTGGAAAATTTTGGATCCTTAATAGTGACGCGTTCTATAGATATGGTATTGGGCTCGATAAAGTATCCGTAGATGAACGTTACCAAAAGAGTGAGTGCTACTGTGGACAAGAGCCCCACTTTATAATAGAAATATTTTTTATGTCTTATGATCTTCACCTTCTGTTTGGGAATGCTTCGATATCCAATTTACCAAGATGATTAAACCTAAGAAAGAACATATTGCAGTGGTCCTTAATGAACCAAGATATCCTGAAAATATCGGAGCCGCAGCACGGGCCATGAAGAACATGGGCTTCAACCAGTTGCTGGTGGTACGGCCTTACCGGTTTGATTTTGAAAAAATCGCAAAGATGGCCACCCACGAAGCCCTAGAAATAGTTGAGAGCTTGAAAACATTTGAAGACATTGAAGAGGCCCTGGCACCTTTTAACTACGTGGTGGGCACAACTGCGCGTACCGGCAGGCTCAGACGCCCTAACGGCAGCCCGCGTGACATGGCCGAGCATATTGTTCCAATCTCACAGGAAAACCAAATTGCATTGCTGTTCGGCTCAGAAAAGTGGGGCCTTACCAATGAAGACTTGAAATATTGCGACTATCTTGTCACCATTCCAACAGATGGTTTTGCTTCCATAAATCTTGCTCAAAGCGTTATGATACTTTGTTATGAAATAGCCATGGCTGAAAGGGAGGATTCACTTTTCCAGCCTAAAAGGGCCTCTGTACATGAGTTGGAAAACATGTACAGCCATTTGCAGGAAGTTTTTTTGGAAATAGGCTTTCTGAGGCCAGAAAATCCGGAATATTGGATGCGAAACGTACGCAGTCTGTTCAGCCGGGTGGGATTACTCTCAAAGGAGGTGCAGCTCATAAGAGGGCTTTGCAGGCAATTTCTTTGGTATGCGTCGAATAAAGACCAGAGCAGGCACCCGAAAGCAGCTGAAGAGCCCTGATCATGCATTCTCCCCAATCTTTGAAGTTATACCAGTTTGTACTGCTGCAAATCATGTTGGTGGTTCTCATCCCCTCCACCTATCTAGGGGCCTTTTCAAAAAAAGGCAACTCCTTTAAGGCCACAGTAATCGTTTCATCTCAAATCAGACCATACGTGGCTGCCTTGAATGGTTTCAAGCATGCCTTCAAAAAAGAATTTGAGCTGCTCGATCTTGGCAAGAATCCAGAATTCGTCCGCTACACATTAAAAAAGGAGAAGTTTGATCTCTATGTGGCCATTGGTCCCAGAGCAACCAAGCTTTTGTGGACCATAAATCCTGAAGGCATCAAATTGACACTCATGGTCCTGGATCCTGAATCGCTGCTTTTCGGGAACCGTGCATGTGGGATTAAGCTGCGAATCCCCATAGAGGAACAACTCTCTATTATTAAGATGAGGATAAGCCCCAAAAAGGGTGTTGGCCTTTTGTATACGCCTGATGAAAATGGACAACTTGTATCTCAGGCCATTGAAGTAGCTGGGGAGCTAGCCCTGCCTGTGAATGCGTATCCGGTGGAAAGTGCGCCTGAGATCAAGAAGACGCTACCCGAACTTTACAGAAACTGTGATGTACTGCTCTTCATTCCTGATCCCACAGTCATTTCAGAACCCATGGTCAGGTTTATAATAAAAGATGCCATATTCCATGGTGTGGCCTCTGTGGGATACAACCGCTTTTTCTACGACTCCGGTGCGGTAATGGCCTTCATTGTTGATTACGAGAAGGTGGGAGCTGAAGCTGCCCAAATGGCCGTTAGGGCCATTGAAACAGGTAAATGTAGGATGCTTGCTCCGCCTTACGAGGTTATCTGGAACGAAAAGGCGTGGAACTTCTTGCAAAAAGTCAAAGGCGGAACAGGAGGCCCGAAGTGATCAATCTTTCTTTCCAAAAGAGATTGCTCCTGGCCGTTGTGCTTCTACTTGTAGGCACGACGGTTGTTTTGAGCCTCGTAAGCACCTATTTTGCCTCTGAGTTCTTGATTACTAGGTTTAATGACAGGATGCAATTTTTGGCAAAATACTTGGCCTCAAATGCGGAGCTTGGCCTTTTAATCAGGGATGACAAAATGCTCGCAAGGCTCGCCTCCAACCTTCTTACAGAACCAGACGTGATTGCAGTCAAAATCAAGGACGCTAAAGGCGCAGATATCATCAGGCAAGAAAAAGGCAAGCTAAAACATTCAGGAACTATCGAAAGTGTTAGTGCGCCCATCTATTTGACACGCTCTGAAGAAGAACTTGTGTTTCTGGGAAGAGAAAAGGGTAGCGAACCGCTAGGGCATGTCGAGGTAGTATATACAACAGGAGGAATCAACACGCTAATGAAAAGGCTTCAGCTCATATTCCTCGCTACAGCCCTTGGTATAGCCTTGCTCGGCATTGCCATCTTCACCCTTTTTTCACGTTCCCTGGCAGCACCGCTAAAGTCTTTGGCAAAGGCATCAAGGACCATCGCAACCCATGGTGACATAGACGTCGACCTTGAAGTTGATGGAGGAAGCCTGCCAGAGACCAGAGAGTTGGCAGAGGCCTTCACCCATATGCTCAAGGCTATTGCAGATCACCAATCAAAGCTGGAAGAGGCATATCACGAGATGATGGAACAAAAGTCATTGGCAGAAATAGGCCACTTTGCCTTTTCCGTGGCCCACGAAATCAAAAATCCTTTGGGAATCATACAGGGTGCCTTGGATATTTTGAAAAAACCTGAGGCAGACGAGAAAATCAAAACCACCATGATTGGATATGTGGAAGATGAAATAAGGCGCCTAAACCGGATAATCCAAGACTTTCTGGCCTTTTCAAGGCCTCAAAAACTCCGGTTTGATGAAGTGGAGTTGAATCAGCTGGTCAGAGAACTCATTAGAAAAATGACACTGGAATGGAACGAAAAGGGCATCCAAATTGAGGATAAAACAGTCCAAAAACCAGCATATGCCAGGGCAGACGGGGATCTTTTCACCCAAGCCCTTTTGAATATTGCTCAAAATGCGTGTGAGGCTACAAGGCCGCCAGGCAAAGTCATTATGAGAACCACTGAAAAAGATGGCTGGTGGATGCTTGAGATCATTGATGAAGGTATTGGCATCAGCAATGAAGACAGGGAAAGGGTGTTTGAGCCTTTTTTTACCAAGAAGGACACCGGCACCGGACTTGGCCTGGCCTTTGCGAAAAAGATCGTTTCAGCCCATGGAGGCCAAATTTCCATTGAGGCCAACAAACCCAAAGGCACTGTGGTGCGGGTAGAGATACCAATTGCTGCAGCAACCGAAAAAACAAAGAGGTATAAAAGGAACCATGGCTAACATATTAGTAGTAGATGATGAGCCCAAGATAAGGCACATCCTTCAAATTATGCTTGGCATGCATGGACACAACGTTGCCGAAGCGCCAGACGGTGCAAAGGCCCTTGCCATGCTTCAATCAGATCCCTTTGATCTGGTTATCTCTGATATAAAGATGACGGAAATGGACGGCTTTCAGTTGTTGGATGAGATTCAGAAAATGGAATCACCTGTTCCAGTTATTTTCATTACTGCCTTTGCCACTGTGGATTCGGCAGTTGAAGCAATGAAAAAAGGAGCCGTTGATTATGTGACCAAACCGTTTGAAGAATCGAGAATTTTGCTGACTGTTGAAAAGGCACTTGGCATCTCCAAAATAATTGCAGAAAACCGCCGCCTCAAAGAGGCATTGGCAGCAGAGGACGAAGATCTGGACATGATATGCGTTTCCAAGGCCATGAAACAAGTCTTGGAAATGGCCACAAAGGTGGCTGAGAAACCCGATACCACGGTATTGATTACAGGCGAATCAGGCACTGGCAAAGAGGTGATAGCAAAATACATTCACAAAAAAAGCCCTAGACGGAAGGAACGCTTTGTTGCAGTTAACTGTGCGGCTGTCACCACCACCCTGGTAGAAAGTACCCTTTTTGGTCATGAAAAAGGGGCCTTCACAGGAGCAGACCGCAGAAGGCAAGGCTTGTTTGAAAGGGCCCACGGCGGCACGCTCTTTCTCGATGAAATAGGTGACCTGCCGTTGGAATCGCAGGCAAAGCTCTTAAGGGCGCTCCAGGAAAAGACTATTCAAAGAGTAGGAGGCACTGAAGACATATCTGTTGATGTAAGGGTAATTTGTGCCACCAACCAGGACCTTGAAAAGCTGGTGGAAGAGGGTAAGTTCCGACAAGATCTTTTCTATAGAATTAACGTCTTTCCGCTTCACATCCCGCCTTTGAGGGAACGAAAAGAAGCCATAATGCCGTTAGCAGAACATTTTGCTCGAAAATTCAGAAACAGACCAGACGATTCCATGCTATTTACTCAAGGGGCAAAAAGGATATTGATGGAACACACCTGGCCTGGAAACGTACGTGAATTGGCGAATGCCATTGAAAGAGCAGTGATACTTGCTGGTGAAAACGCCATAGATGCAGGAGATCTGGCTTTTCTGAGACCTCAGTCGTTGAGCACCACTTCTGGATCATTGTGGAAACTTCCTCCAGAGGGAATAAAACTTGAGGATCTTGAAAAGGATCTCATAAGGCAGGCGCTGCAACTTACTGCCAATAACCAGAGCGCAGCAGCAAGGCTGCTTGGCCTGACCCGCTCAAAATTCCGCACCAGGCTAAAGCAGCTTGAGGAGGGAAGCTAGATGAAGTTTTTGGCAAAGGTGCTTCCCTTTGTTCATTTGAATAGGGCGTCATGCCTTACTACCTCTATATTAGCCCTGTTTTTACCTTTGGTGGCACTGGTGAACTTGACACAGCTCTGCTGGGCCACTGAAACCTCCCTCTTTTTCGTTGGGGAGGATTTGTCAGTCTTGACCATCGCCTCGAGAAGGGCTGAAACAGCGCAGGATGCGCCGGCAGTTGCCCAGGTGATCACCAGAAAGGAACTCCAGGAGCACGGGGTGAAGACCTTGGGAGAGGCACTTTCTATGCTGCCTGGATTCTTCATAGCGCCCAGAGAACGGGGGTCTCAACCCTATCTCAGGGGTAATGCAGACTCCATACTGTTTTTGTATAACTCCGTACCACTTACCTCAGATAGCACCAAATCCATACACCCTCTCGATGAAGAACTCGACTTAAACCAAATCGACCACATCGAGGTCATCAGAGGGCCAGGATCTGTTCTGTGGGGTCCAGATGCCTTAACCGGCATTGTAAATATAGTGCCTAGAGAGGGTCGAGACGTTGACGGATTAGAATTCTACGTTGAGGGAGGCAGCCCAGACCACAAGGCCAAGGCCTCGTTTAGTGCAGGAAAAAATTTTGGCCTATTTGAGGGCTTTTTCTCCTTGAGCGCTACGAGTCAACGCCCTTTGGAAAAATCATTCAATATAGTCCGTTATTTTG
>CAYWKF010000028.1:0-61395 GCA_964459155.1 uncultured Desulfobacterales bacterium | reverse complement strand
ATTCTCTCCGGTAAACGATGGCAGCCCTGTTGAGATTTGGCCATCCAGTCGGCCTATCTATTTCCAACGTACCGTTTGTATAGTTGACTACAAAGGTCGGAGTGGATCGGTAACCGCCTGGGCCTCTCAACTCCACCCAAGTCTTTTCCTTTATCAAACGGTGCACTTCATCACGAATAACGGTAAGATTGGAGGTATATTGGAGCCCATCCTCCAAATACACCCATCCAGCGTCTGAACGCTGATTTATCTTTAGACGGTCGAATAACATTTTTGCCAATATTGCTTCGCTAGTGTTTTTATATTCTTTCGGCATCTAGTCTTTATTACTCAATTTGGTGGCCTCTTAACGGCAAAAAGCGCTTAGGGCTTGGATACAAGCAAAAAAACAACTTGCAATATTTGAGCGGGTCTCCTAAAAACGGCGAGGGGAAGAGATGTTAAAGTTTTTTGAAATTTGTGAACACGCCAAAGGAAATCTTTATTACATTATTCCGCTTTTGGCGTGCGCAAGATTATATAGTCTTTACTAAATTAACGTTTATCACCATACAAACGAAAAATAAGCGTATAATAAGGACCATGTTCCGGATAGAAAGTAAGCCAATAGTAAGGTTCTCCGTTTATTTTTATATCCGCCATTAAGCTGCCATCCTCATTCACGTATTTCAGTTTTCGAAAAGTACGATCTCTATTGCCGGAATTGGAATATAAAATCCATTTTCTCAAACTTTTATTAGGCTTTATGGAAAAAGTTACTGGCAGTAGGTCAGAAAACGCATATCCGTGTAGAAACTCTTTCAGATAAATTTTGACCAATTGCCCTGTATAAGAATCAGAGTCCTGTACTGTTTCAACCCTGGCATGAATATCATTGGGAAAAACAAGTGTAACCATCATGCTACCTGTCGGATCGTGAAAACTTACTGTGTTTGCCAAATTATCTGCCGTTTTGACCGTAATTGATGTTAAAATTTGTGAGCTATTCCCTCCAGCATTTTGAGCTTCAAATTTAATATTTTTTACACCACTAGAAGTCGGCTTGACAGTTGCCCGAGCAGTCCACCTGCAAAAGTTCTCAGATTTAAGTTCTAATTTTGCCGGACCCCCAATAGGAGAAAGATCAGCCCAAAGTCTTGTAGGATTATCGTAAACATTACATGACAATGTTATCCCCCGGCTTATTCCCTGCTCTAATTCTCCTCCATCTGATCTTATTGAGCAATATGGTGCATCACTTAACTTCAGGTGTAATGTCTTTATGGAGGAGCCAACACCTGTTGTAATTTCGGTTGCTATTACAAAAATGACATCACCAGCTTTAGCTATTATATCTACAGGATTTGATGAGTTATTATATGTAAGTGTTTTAATGTGCTTAACTCTATAATCGTCATGATAATCCTCAATGAGTGTAATGTAAATTTCTACACCATGTGGAATATCTCTCTCTGCCTTCAAGATAAGCTTCCTTAAAGTATCTCCTGCAGCAATTTGCGGTCTAATGGCCCAAGTCTTTGCGGTCAAATCACTCTTTAACTGGCAAAGCCAATCCTTATGTGTTTCTGTTGTGCGTAAAACTGTTAAATCACTGGACCTGGCAGATAATGGAAAACCTATAGAATCGCGATCTGTACCAAATGTGGAACGCTTATCCAAAAGAGTGTAAAGGACAAAATCACGCCATAAATTTTCAAGTGTATTATTTAGATGGGTAGATACGAAACCTTGAAGTGCAGTTATTGCGGTGCGGGTCACTATTCCTGAAGAGACATTGAAGACGATATCTTCCCAAAAATCTTTCATGCTTATGTTGCTCTGCCGCTTTAAGAAAGACAAGAAGTGTGCTGCTTGATATTCATGAACCCCATCCAAAAACGATAATTGATTAGCGAAAAATTCCATGGTCAAGGGCTGCAAAGTTTTATGGTCCCCTTGTGATACCACTTCACTAGCAGCCAAATCTGCCATGGCTTCGATCAGCCACTTTGTGTCTGATCCAAGAAAAATATCTAACCAATGATCATCATATGATCCCATTTCAAAACCAGATAAATATTTATTTTGAATTGCATGAAACAACTCATGAGCCGCATCGTGTTGTGTCTCTTTTATAGAGGTCTTTCTTATTTCAAAATAAATGGCATCCTTACCCACTGAACCGTTGGAATAATGAGTTTCACCATCTAAATTATATCCAAGGACCTGAAATCTTTTATAAAGCATAACATTGAATGGCGTATCTGGAGTTTTAAATCCTTCCTGTTTATAAGCATGAAAAGCATTATCAAAATATCCGCCTATACGCCGAGCAAAGTCAGTGATGGATTGATCTGGCAAACCATTTGAATCAGACCAATCATCTGTATCATAGTAAATTTTAAACAATTTATCTGGTGAATACACATAATTATCTAATATAGAGCATACCCAAGCAATGGGAGATAGAGTTCTAGTCTTTACTATTATTACACCTCTTTCTAAATTGACCTCCTTGGACATGAATTCCCACACATTTAGTGACCTGTTCCAATGTAGAACATGAAGGTCTTCCGCACCAACATCATTTGGTAAATTATCCATTTCCAATGGCAATTCTATTAAAACTGGTCTTGAAAAAAGATGTTTCTCGCCTAAATCAATGTCTACAACCTTACTCCAATACACATTTTCCATAGGTAAAGGCATATTGTTCACACTGGACAAACTAAATTGAATAGCATCGCTTAAACTACCTGCTGGTAATACAATTTTAATTTTACTAGTCGGATCCATAATAGTTTGTTCCTGTGAACTAGGAGTAATTATAGTTTCAAAAAGAAGTGTCCTATCCACACTTATCGTTGGAGGATAGACATGTCGTATATCAACCAATTGAAGAGTCACCGGTGAGAAAGAAGTCAGGCTTAAGGCAACATTCCAACAATCTAAACCAATACATATTGGCTTAATATGCAATATGTTATTCTCGATATCATATGTAGCACAAGTTGATCCACTTCCTCCTTCACCCAAATTTACTAGCTGAAATGTTAAAGGATGCGTTGGCAAGACGGCAAGCTCCAGCCAATAAGAGCTACCCATTATATCCATATTTGGAATACAAACTAAAGCGGCATCTACATCGTAAGACGCATATGAGCTTGGTGTTAATGATGCTATGGTTGGGTCACCATCTTCCTCACCGCTGCTTATAAGAACTTCTCCAAGTAAAAGTCGGGTTTTGTCCCCGCCGTAGTTATCCAATAGCACGAAAATAATGAATGCTTGGGAAAGCCTTTTCCAATTGTCATGTGTTAGATCAAAATGGTATGAGGCAATGGGCACGCCTCCTCGATCATCATAATTTGTTGTACTTGTTACAACCTCAACCGACTTGTCTGAGGAAACATCAATCCGTGTATAGTACCAAATGTCATCTTGAACTAATTTACTCCCATCCCACGAATGGTCTGTAGTAAACCACTTTTCTGGTCCCAGAGCCTTAGCTGCTAGATAAGTCCCAGGAGAATTTTCATAAGGCCATCCAATCCCCATAATGAACGCTGTATATTTTCCCGGTGGCCCGTGAATTTGCCACTTTAAATAAACAGTAGCGTCTCTTAAATCGTACTGCTGTTGGGAAACAGCGTGAATGACACCTCGATAGTCTCTTAAGCCAAAGGAAATACCTTTATCATCTACCTCAACAATAGATTGGCTATTTGTTGATAAAGTCGTCCAACTCCGTTCATCTAAAGGAACTGACTGAGATGCAAAAACTGAACAAATTGAAAATAAAACCATGAAACAAAAGAATAGAAGGAAACTTCGAAGCATCATTTATGGCCTCCTTGAAGAAAACTCCTATTATTTTGTATCAGCTTTAACTGACAAAAAACTAACAAAAAATATTCTTTTATTTTCAAGTGGTTACACAAAAAAACGAATGAAAGGATAAAAAGAATCGATAGAAAACGTTACTATGTGCTGTTAAGCAGCTTTTTTACAAACTCAACGGCCTGTTGTTTACTGTTGATCCTGCCTTCGACCTGTGCCTCTTCCACGGCATCAAGAATCTGGCCAATCAGTGGACCTTGAGAAAGGCCAAATATCTGCTGAAGGTCATGACCTGTAAGCAACTTAGGTCTCGATTGCACAGGCTTCATGGTGTTTTTATGAAAATGATCGATTTTTTCCCACAACCTTTCCAGTTCTTCATCCAACTCAGGAGGTTTCAAAGGCCCTTTGCCTGCCATGCTGTCAGCCATGGCGAGCATGAATAATGCAGGGTAATCCTCACCTATTTCCTTTAGGAGTCGGCGCATTGCCCTTTTAGAGGGCCCGCTTTTTCTTAGGTCATTGAGCAAGTGGAAAGGCCGCATATGCAGTCTTATGAGCAGGGTGGTGAAATCTGTGCGTTTTTTTGGCCATCTGAGCCTTTTTGCGATATCTTTTACGATATTGGCTCCGGCACTGTCATGTTCATAAAATGTTACGCGCTCACCCTTTAAACCTCTACAAACAGGTTTGCCCACATCATGAAAAAATGCCGCCCATTTCAGCGCTGGGATTTTGTCGGCATTCACTTTGAGCCAGTATTCCATCTGTTCACATTTTGAGAATTTGGTACACGGATCCTCGATGAGTTGTTCAAGACACCTCAAGGCCTCAACGCTATGCCCCAAAACGTCCAGGTGATGAAAACCTGGTTGATCCACACCAGACATTTGCTCAATTTCAGGAAAGAGTTCGAAGAGCAGGCCTGCACCAAGCATAGCGTTGAAGGCTTTGGCTGCTGAATTTGAGGCCATGATGAGGTGAAGTTCATGGTCAACTCGTTCAGGGGCCGGAATACGCACTAAAGTGGCCAGCTCCTTTATCCATTCCAGGGTTTGGGGCACGATCTCAAATCCTAGTTCGGCCATAAAGCGGAACGCTCTCACAAGGCGCAAGGGATCGTTTTTCAAGTTCTGCCGTGAAATAGCCCTTATGTTTCCCCTCTTCAGATCGTTTTTGCCATCTGCAGGATCGATCAGCGCACTACTGCCCAAGATGGCCTCTTGCCCTGTGCCTTGTTTCAAAAAAAATGTAAATTTATCCAAATCCAAGGCCATAGCATTTATGGAAAAGTCCCGCAGCAAAAGGTCCTGCTCAATAGTTTCTGCCGTACCCCTGAACTGACTGAAATCCACAATGGCCTTTTCAACCACTACCCTTGCCACACCTTCTTCCTCATGGAGAATAAGAAAAGTACCTCCATACTTTTCAGCAAAAAGCCTTGCCAGCTGGATTGCCTTCTTCGAAACCACTATATCCAAATCTATAAAGTTTCTGCCTAGCGCCAGATCACGCACAGGTCCGCCTGCAACCCATACTTGTTTGTTTTCTGCCAATTCCTTGATATTGGCCAATTGTTTCAAAAGGATAGCTTTTTCCATACAGCATCATGTATCCAGGCTCTAAATCTAGCCATGGCATTCTGTTTTTCCTTTGTGTGATAGGGAAAAGTGCGGTTTGACAACAACACCATGGCAACCCCCTTTTCAAGGTCAAGCCAAAACGAGGTACCAGTAAAACCCAAGTGGCCTACACTGTGTCCATAGGTGAAACCAGAACCTGCCTGAGAGGCCTTTTTACCAGGAACATCAAACCCAAGAGCCCTTAATGTCCCTTCTTTGGTTTCAACTGGCTTGAGGAAAAGACGCATGGTAGCAGCTGGTATAGGACTTTTTCTACAAGTGCCCGTGTAAATATCAAAAATTTTTCCAACGGCCTCAGCCACGCCTTTGGTTGTGCCAAATAGGCCGGCATGGCCTGCTATCCCTCCCAAGGCCCAGCAATTTAAGTCATTAACCTCCCCCCATGCAATTTTCTTTCTGAAGGAACAATATTCACTAGGCACGACAAAAGCTGAATCGAGACTATGGCTGCAGGAAGGAGGATAAAAAAGCTCATCCAAATCCAGCGGCCTTCGTACAAACTGTTCCCACGCCTGATCAAGCCTCAATGAAGCGGTCTGTTCGATAATTTTCCCCAGCAAAATAAATCCTAAATCACTGTATACCACCTTTTCTCCAGGGAGAGATTGAAAAGGGGCAGCCAATATCGATTTAACGAATTGACAGTGTCTTCTGGCCCCTATCTCGTAAAGTGGCAGGTGAGCTCCCAATCCTGAAATGTGCTGCAAGAGATGACCAACAGTAACCTTTTCGAAGATAGGATTTGAAGGCTGAAAAAATTTGGTAACGGGGTCATCCAACCCCAGCATTCCCTGTGCGTACAAGGCTGCAGCTGTCAAACCGGTTACAAGGGGCTTGGTCAGTGAGGCCAGATCAAATACGGAATTTTCGGTTATTTCAGGTGCCCAGTCAACATAAGTTGCCTTACCTGCAGTGGCTAAGGTCATGATTTCCCGGCCTTTGCAGACTGCCATGGCCGCGCCAGGAAATAGCCCTGCCTTAATCCCTTGATTCAATGAAGATTCAATGGTTTCTTTTAGAGACAAGGTGCAAGCTTAGAAAGGAACATCATCCTCAACTGGAGGAAGCGGTGGCTCCAATTCGCCAGCATCGCCAGATCCACGAACTGCCTTGGGCTCGAGCAGGATCAACTCTTTGGCAACCACCTCTGTAATCCACCGGGTATTGCCGTCTTGGTCTTCCCATGACCTAGTTTGGAGCCTTCCCTCCACGTAGACTTGACTGCCCTTTGATAGATATTCACCTGCAATTTCACCCAGTCTACGGAATGCCACGACCCTGTGCCAATCTGTTTCCTCACCCCACTGTTCCCCTTGCTTGACCGGCCTGTTGGTGGCCAGCCTGAAATTGGCTACGGCGACGCCATCAGGCGTGTAGCGGATTTCTGGATCTGCACCAAGGCGGCCAATCAACATCACCTTGTTAAGACTCTTAGACATAAATCTACCTCTCTATACCACAAACCGGAATTGACCCTTGCCCAGAAGATCGTGCAAATGGACAATGCCTACCAGTTTGCCCTTTATTTCTATCACAGGAAGCACTGTAATAAGATGTTTTTCCATAAGCTCCAAGGCTTCTGCTGCCATCGTCTCCGGCATTATGGACTTTGGGTTCCTAGTCATCACCTCATCGACATTCCTTGATGGCAGGTCATCATATTTTATCAAAGCGCGCCTTATATCGCCATCTGTGACTATGCCTGCCAAGGTCTCGTCTCCGTCAAGCACCAGTACGGCGCCAAGGCCCTTGGCATCCAATTCCTTGAGCATATCTGCAACTATTGAGCCTGTGCGCACCAAAGGCAGGTTTTCTCCTGTAAGCATCACCTCTTTCACCTGCACCTTGAGCCTCTCCCCCAAGGTACCTGCAGGATGGTTCCTCAAAAAGTCCTTCTCATTGAAATGGCGCATCTCAAGTAGCACCACTGCCATTGCGTCTCCCATGGCAAGAGCTGCGGTGGTGCTAGCGGTGGGAGCGAGACCCAAACCGCAAGCCTCTTTAGAAACGCAGGTATTCACCACGACCTGACTACTGCGACCCAAAGTTGAAGCGGGGTTGCCGGTCAAGGCAATAACAGGAACGTTGCGATCTTTGAATACGGGCAGAAGAGCATTCAGCTCCTGGGTTTCACCGCTGTTGGAAATTGCTATTACCACGTCACCAGTGGATACTACACCAAGATCTCCATGCATTGCTTCGACCGGATGGAGGAAGATGGCTGGCGTGCCAGTGCTTGAAAAAGTAGCAGCTATTTTCCTTCCTATGAGGCCAGACTTGCCAATGCCTGTGACCACGACCCTACCCTTAATACTGAAAAGGAGTTCTATGGCTTCTGTAAATCCGCCATCAAGGCGCCCCACCACTTCTTGCAGTCCAGCAATTTCCGTTTCAAGGGCCTTTTTACCTGCCTCGATAATGCGAGACTTGTCCCAACCTGAACTCTTCATCGGCAACAATTAAGCTTCCATCTGATATTTTCCAGCATACTCTTGGACTTCTGCAGGGTATTCCCCATTAAAGCAAGCCATGCAAAAACGGTCACCATCACCACCAGCTGCCTCGATCATAGATTCGATGCTCAAATAATGAAGACCATCAAGCTCCAAGAAATCCCTTATCTCTTCAACAGAATGTTTGGCTGCAATCAGCTCTCCTTTGCTGGAAAAATCTATGCCATAATAACAGGGGAAACGGGTTGGCGGGCAGCTCACCAGCATGGTGATCTCCTTGGCGCCTGCATCTCGTATGGTCTTAATGCGGGTCCTGCTAGTGGTTCCACGGATAATTGAATCTTCTATCAAGATGACCCGTTTGCCGTGTATCATCTCTTTTACCGGGTTCAGCTTTATTCGCACCCCAAAGTCGCGCATGGTCTGGCTTGGCTGGATAAAGGTGCGGCCAACATAATGATTTCTTATCACTGCCAGCTCCAAGGGAATTCCCGCTGCCTGGGCATAGCCCACCGCTGCGTAATTGCCAGAATCTGGAAAGGGCATGGCAAAATCTGCGTCTATGGTGACCTCTTTTGTCAATGCAGCACCAAGACGCTTTCTGAACATATAAACATTTTTGCCAAAGATGTCGCTGTCTGGCCTGGCAAAATATATAAATTCGAAAATACAGTTTGCCTGCCTCTTTGACTCAACTGCCTGAAATGAGTGGAGGCCGTTGTCATCGATCATGACCACCTCCCCAGGCTCAACCTGGCGCACATAATCTGCTTGGACAAGATCGAGGGCGCACGTTTCAGATGCAAGGATGTAGGCTCCATTGAGTTTTCCTATACAAAGTGGCCTGAATCCAAGAGGGTCTCTAAATCCTATTAGCATGCCCTCAGTGCCCATGACTATGGAATAAGCCCCCTGCACTTGTTCCATAACTGTGGTTATGGCTTGCTTAAGGCCCTGCCTGGCCGATTTTGCGAGCAGATGGACAATCACCTCACTGTCCATGGTTGTTTGAAAGATAGAGCCATGGCGCTCTAGCTCGTTCCTCAAGCTCAACGCATTAACCAGGTTCCCGTTGTGGGCCACTGCAAGGGTACATCCTGCATGGCGCACACAAAACGGCTGGGCATTCTGGAGCACAGACGAGCCTGTGGTGGAATAGCGAACGTGGCCCACGGCTAGGCTTCCCCTGAGTTCACCCAAGATGCGTTCATTAAATATGTCTGGAACAAGGCCCATTGCCTTGTATTCATTTACATTTTCCCTGTCAAAGGCCACTATGCCTGCGCTTTCCTGGCCCCTGTGCTGTAAGGCATACAAGCCAAAGTAGGTGAGTTTTGCAGCCTCAGGATGGCCAAATACCCCGAACACCCCGCACTCTTCTTTTGGTCCGCCTAGTGCCCTGCTGGCCCAGAAGTGATTGTGCTGCATCGGGCAGCCCTTCAAAAGATTCTTGCCAGAAGATGTGGTGTAGATATTGTTTTTATTCATTTGCCGGAATGATAGTAGTCTTGTAAAGGCTTAACCTCAAGTTCACGGTTTTGTAAGGCTGTGATTGCCTCTGCTGCCGCCTTGGCACCTGCAATAGTGGTAAAATATGGTACATCGTAGTCAAGACAGGTGCGCCTGAGATAGTATGAATCTGATCTTGTCTTTTTTCTGCCACTAGGCGTGTTGATAACCAAATTGATCTTTCCATTCTTCATCAAGTCTATCACATTGGGACGCCCCTCAGACACTTTGTAGACCCGTTTGGCCTCAACGCCGTGTTTGTTGAGGAATTCCGCTGTTCCTTCGGTGGCAGTAATAGCAAAACCTGCCTCTACCAAGGTTTTGGCTATTGGCAAAAGGGCCTCTTTGTCGCCTTGCTTTACGCTCAAAAATGCAGTGCCGCTGGTAGGCAAAAACAGCCCGGCCCCTTGCTGGCTCTTGGCAAAGGCCATTCCAAAGTCTGAGTCAATACCCATCACTTCTCCTGTGGATTTCATTTCAGGCCCAAGGACGACATCCACTCCTGGAAAACGCCTGAAAGGGAAGACAGATTCCTTTACTGCCACATGATCGATATGAACCTCTTTGGTGAAACCAAGGTCGGCCAGTGACTTTCCAAGCATCACCTTCGTGGCAATCTTTGCCAAAGGCACGCCGGTGGCCTTGCTTACAAAGGGCACGGTCCTTGAGGCTCTGGGATTTACCTCCAATACGTATAAACGGCCATCTTTTACAGCATATTGGACGTTCATGAGTCCAATGACCTTCAGCTCCCTAGCCATGGCCTTGGTGGCATCCTTTATCTGCTCGATCAGCTCTTCTGATATAGTATGCGGGGGCAGGACACATGCTGAATCGCCTGAGTGGATGCCAGCTTCTTCAATATGCTCCATGATACCGCCAATGACCGTCAGATTGCCATCAGAAACGGCATCTACATCAATTTCTGTGGCATCCTGCAAAAATTTATCTATCAAAATAGGGTGGCCTTCTGCCACATGCACCGCCTCTTCCATAAAGTCCCTCAGGCCGCTGTCATCGTAGACTATCTTCATGGCCCTGCCCCCAAGTACGTATGAAGGACGTACGACCACCGGATATCCTATGCGATTCGCAATTTCCAGGGCCTGTTCCAAGTTAGTGGCAGTGTCATTGGCTGGCTGAACCAGGCCAAGTTTTTGTAGCATCTGCTGAAAGCTCTTGCGGTCCTCAGCCATATCTATGGATTCTGGGCTGGTGCCGATTATGGGAACTCCAGCCTTTTGAAGCGGCACTGCCAGGTTTAACGGAGTCTGCCCGCCGAACTGGACAATGACACCGTCTGGCTTTTCCGTTTCCACTATGTGCAGCACATCCTCCAAGGTAAGGGGTTCGAAATAAAGCTTGTCTGAAGTATCATAATCTGTGGAAACAGTTTCAGGGTTGGAATTTACCATGATGCTTTCAAGGCCTTCCTCCCTCACAGCCATGGCTGCATGAACGCAGCAGTAATCAAACTCGATTCCTTGGCCTATCCGGTTTGGGCCTCCACCCAGGATCATGATCTTCTTTTTGTCACTGGCCCTAGCTTCATCCTCCTGTTCATAGGTGGAATAATAATAAGGTGTGTAGGCCTCAAATTCTGCAGCACAGGTGTCTACCAACTTGTAAACCGGCCTGATATCCTGCTCAAGCCTTTCTTTTCGCTGTTCATCCTCGCTTTTATTGAAAATATTCGCTAGCTGCTTGTCGGAAAAGCCCTCTTGTTTGTAATGGCAAAGGTCAACTGTCTTACCTTCGGCAGCAGCCTCAACCAGGTCAGAACCCTCTTGGTGAATCTTTTCTATCTGATAGAGAAACCACGGATCGATCTTGGTGAGTTTGTATATCTCATCCACAGAAAAGCCCATGCGCAAGGCCAACATTATATAGAAAATGCGCTGGGAGTTGGGGGTACGGAGCCTTTTGATAACCTCGTCACGGTGGGGCAGAGTACCTGTGCGTTCCCAGGGATCTTTGCCGTCAAAGCCAAGGCCTGCCCGTCCTATTTCCAAAGACCTGAGCCCCTTTTGCAAGGCTTCCCTGAAGGTCCGGCCTATGGCCATGGTCTCGCCCACACTCTTCATGGCAGTGGTGAGGATGTCCTCTGCCTCGGGGAACTTCTCAAAGGTCCAGCGCGGTATCTTTACAACGCAATAGTCTATCGTTGGTTCAAAGGAGGCCATGGTCTCACGTGTAATATCATTGGGAATCTCATCTAACGTATATCCTACGGCAAGCTTGGCTGCTATTTTTGCAATGGGAAAACCAGTGGCCTTGGATGCAAGGGCAGACGAACGGGAAACCCTGGGGTTCATTTCTATGACAACCATCTCGCCCGTTTCCGGATGCACTGCAAACTGAATGTTCGAGCCGCCTGTATCCACCCCGATCTCGCGGATTATTGCCAGGGCTCCATCCCGCATCGTTTGATATTCCCTGTCGCTGAGGGTCTGAGCCGGAGCTACAGTGATGCTGTCGCCAGTATGCACCCCCATGGGATCAAGGTTTTCTATGCTGCAAATAATCACTACGTTATCCTTGGCATCCCGCATCACCTCCAACTCGAATTCCTTCCAACCAATCACCGACTCCTCCAGCATGACCTCGTGTATCATGCTCAAGTCAAGCCCTTGGGAGCATATCTCTTCGAGATCGTCTGGATTATAGGCAATGCCGCCTCCGGTTCCTCCAAGGGTAAAACTTGGCCTAACGATTATGGGGAAGCCTATCTCATCCACGGCATTTCGGGCTTCCTCCATTGAACGCACAATAGCGCTCTTTGGAATACGCAGCCCTATGCGTTCCATGGCCTCCCTGAAAAGCTCTCTGTCTTCGGCCTTGTGAATTACCTCCTTTGAGGCCCCCAGCATTTCCACCCCTAGCTCTTCCAATATGCCGGTATCTGCAACTTTTACAGCGGTATTGAGCCCCGTCTGGCCGCCAAGTGTAGGTAATATGGCATCCGGCCGCTCTTTTTTTAATATTTTTATGACCACTTCCGGCGTGATGGGCTCGACATAGGTACGGTCTGCCATTTCTGGATCAGTCATGATAGTGGCAGGATTCGAATTGACCAGCACGACCTCATAGCCTTCTTCTTTAAGGGCTTTGCAGGCCTGGGTTCCTGAATAATCAAATTCACATGCCTGGCCTATGACTATGGGACCAGATCCTATAATCAATATTTTCTTTATATCTGTTCTCTTGGGCATTTCTGGAGCTGTCTCCTGATTTCAGCTTTTGTGCTCTGCCATCATCTTGATGAATCTGTCAAACAGGTATTCTGCGTCATGTGGTCCTGGGGCATTCTCCGGATGGTATTGGACGGAAAATGCTGGCATTTGAGTATGCCTTATCCCTTCCACTGTCTTGTCATTCAAGTTTATATGGGTAATTTCCACGCCCTGTGGAATCGTGGACTCGTCCACTGCAAAACCGTGATTTTGAGAAGTGATCTCGATTTTGCCTGTAGAAAGATCTTTTACAGGCTGATTCGCACCTCTATGGCCAAATTTCAATTTGTATGTCTGGGCCCCGAGTGCCAGTGAAAGCACCTGATGGCCTAGGCAAATGCCAAAGATTGGTCTTTTGCCCAGCAACTGCTTTACGGTTCCAATCACAGTTGTCAAAGCGGCAGGATCTCCTGGCCCATTGCTCAAAAAAATTCCATCTGGATTGCATTGGAGCATTGTTTCTGCTGGTGTATCATGGGGAAATACTGCGGAAACGCAGCCAAGCCTTTCAAATATGCGCAGTTGATTGTATTTAAGGCCACAGTCCAAAACCGCCACCTTGAACCGTCCCTGTTCCGACTCAATGGCTTTTCCCACATCATCAAAGTCAACAGGCACCGGCCCATTTTTCCATAAATAGGGAGAGGTGCTGCTCACCTCCTTCACCAAGTCACGGCCAACCAATCCAGGGGATTCCTTTGCCCTCTGCACCAGGGCATCTGGATTGGTGACATCTGTGGAAACCACGGCCTTCATGGCACCTACCACGCGGATATGCTTTGTAATGGCCCTGGTATCAACCTGTTCTATGCCAAGGATAGAGTGTTTCTGAAGATATTCGCGCAGGTTTGTCTTGGCTCTCCAGTTGCTGTAAGCCTCTTCATATTCTTTGACCACAAAGGCGGCCAAGTGGATTGCCGAAGACTCTTCATCTTCGTCATTAACACCATAGTTCCCAATTAGGGGATAGGTCATGGTCACAATCTGACCGCGGTAGGATGGGTCGGTAAGAATCTCCTGGTATCCGGTCATACTTGTGTTGAACACTATTTCACCCATGGCCTCGCCCGGGCCTGTGAAAGAACGGCCCTCGAAGATGCGGCCGTCTTCCAGGGCAATGATAGCTCTCATGTATCGCCTCTCTAGAGATTTCTTGATAATTTGGCCATGAACATATCAGATTGGGCCTTTAAATGTAAGGCAGGCTTATGTCCCAAAGGCCGAGCAACTATAAAACTGATATGGAAAAGGTGCAACTTTGAGCTGTTTTCAAGGTCGTTACGTCAAAGACAAATCACTCAGGACCTGTAAAGTTCTTTGTTTTTCCCTTGTAGGCAATAAAATTTGGCGAAGAGCCAGCCCAGGCAAGTGGTCAGATTCCATATTACTCCAGCTCTAAAACACCCGGCTTTGCAAACTAATCTTTCTCACCTTAATAATGGTTTAGGGGATTTTCCCTCAGAGCCTTTAGAGTTCTTTTCGTGCGGTTCCTGGGAATCTTGGTTTTCTTCACCCTTAAGGGCTCTTCGGAAAAATCCCCTAAACCATCCCCGACTCTGCGTTATAATTTACTCTCAATTTGCGACCTTTCAGAACCAGATTTTTTTAAAACTGGCTAGTCTTAAACTTTGGACAGACAATCAAAAATCTAATGGTTGGGCAGCGGGCTTGCATTTTTTGCCCGTAGCGACTGTGAGCAATTTCTTGCAGATTCTAGGCGAAGCGAGCCTTAGAAGATGCAGAAATGCAAGGTGGAGCCGAAGGGCAAAAAATGCAAGCCCGCTGCCATACCTTTTGATTAAATAGTAGTAAGTTAATGACAAAAGGCATGTTAGCTATTTAGTTGCCTCAGTAATAAAATAAGCCCTGGTAAGACCAGGGCTTAAAGAAATTGGGCATCCTGAATTCATCCATAATTACTCAACTTGAATCTCAATCTTGCGCGGTTTAACCTCTTCTATTTTTGGCAGAAAAAGCCGCAAAACTCCTTTTGATATCTTTGCATCGATCTTGGAGACATCAACGTCTGCACCCAAAGTAAAAGCCCTTTCGTATTCCGCTGCACCAAATTCAGCATACAATGGTTTTAGATTGTCTGGCACAACCTTGGCAATTTTGCCCTTTATAGTCAAAACATCCTTGTCAACCAACACATCCAAATTCTCTTTTGGAACCCCTGGCATATCCGCCAACAGGATTATGCCCTCGTTGTTCTCATATACGTCCACCGGCGGGACGATGGTACGCACCTGTTCACGCTCCTCCGCTGCCGGAACTTCGCTCTGTTTTACACTTACTTCGCGAGTTGCCTCTGTAGCCATTTTCCTACACCTCCTTTCAAGTTTGCCAATATTCACCCTTTACTCAACGGCCACTTCTATCTTCCTGGCCTTTTCTTCCTCACGCTTACCAATGGTTACAGTCAAAATTCCATTGGAATATTTGGCCGTTACCTTTCCAGGATCCACACTTTCCGGAAGTGAAATGACTCGGCGGAATTTGCCGCTGAAACGTTCCCTCCTGTGATAGCCTTGGGGATCAGGATTTTCACCCACTTCCTTACTTGTGTCACGCTCTCCAGAGACTGTTAGAACTCCTTTTTCCAATGTTAGTTCCAGTTTGTCTGGGTCTATGCCTGGCGCAAATATGTAGACCACCACATTTTCAGGGGTCTCACCAACATTTACTGCCGGGAATGTGCCTCGGATTGCTCCTCTTATATTTCCAATGGGAGAAGCTAGGTCGAAAAGGCGTTCCATTTCTGCGCGCATACGTTCCAGATCAGCAAAAAATGGATCAGTTGGGACTATCCATGAACGTAACATTTTGATACACCTCCTTGTAAATTACGTGCTAACCTATTGTCTTTAAAAGAATATTTCATTTTTGCAGCTTTTAATGGAACAATAAGCATGCAGAAATGGGCGTCAAGGCAATCCCTTTAAAATTTTGAAATAAAAATGGAGGATGTGTTGATGCGTTGAAAAAAGGAAAAGATTTAAGAGGCTAAAAAGATGGAGAAACGAAGGCGGGGAAGGAGAAGGTCAACTTTCAGTGGTCTCCTCCTCTATCTCTATTTCCAGTTCAAAAAAGCTTTTTCCACAGTCGTAGCATTTGACATCAATCATATTTTCAGACTGCAAAGAGACATAAATTTCGTCGCATCCACATTCGCAAGGTTCGGTCACATTCTCTTTTATCATAGCCGCTATGTCAGGCCTTATTGAAGCATTAATGTCTGGATCATATTCAATCTTCACCCGCATCCCTCCTTTTAGGTGAGTTTGAGCAAAATATTTTTATGTCAATAAATTAAATTACTATAACAGTTTGGCACGAGGTTTGTAAAGCAAGATCACAAAGGTGAAGGCATGATTTCATTTCAAAAATATGGGTAAATTGCCAGTGTTGCTTATTGACAAAATGGCCTGGCTCCGTTAGGTAAGCACAATGAATAATGATTCACAAAGTTGAATGCATCAATTTATTAAAACTAAAATAAAAGGAGGAGTTTTACAGCTATGAACATCAAAAAATTTGGTTCTGTATTGGCGGCATTGGTTTTTGGTATAAGCGTTTCAAGCTTTGCCCTTGCAACAGACAAAGGGCCAGAGGTGATGAAGTTTGAAACCAAAAAAGGCGTTGTAACCTTCAAGCATCATGAACACCAAAAAAGAACGGAGTGTGGTGAATGCCACCATGGCCCCGACCACAGCGCTTACAAGGAAGGAATGAAAATTCACAAGTGTGAAGAGTGCCACAAGAAGGGCTTCAAGAATGCCAAACTCAACAAACCCATGAAGGCCTTTCACAAGAATTGCAAAGGCTGCCACAAGCAGATGAAAAAAGGGCCCACCAAGTGTAAGGAGTGTCACAAGAAATAATTGTTAGATATAAAATTCATTGATTTGGATATCAAGGGCCTGTTTTTAAAGGGAAACAGGCCCTTTTCTATTTTTTATCCATGTTATTGATGAAACACCTTATTGAAACAAAACTTTCCAACCTCTCGCGAAGGGATGCCAATCCACTTTGGAATCCTTATATGGATTTGATTAAAATACCAGCCTCAGATCTTCAAACATGGTCCAGATTGGCTGGTCTCTGTTTGAGAAATTTGCTTTCTGTAATTGCCCAAAATGAAAACATATCTCCGGCAAGCGGAGGAGGAGATCAAACGTTTTATCAATATCATCTGCCAGACAAAATTACCGGCATATTGCAAGAACTAGAGGCAAGGCTCTATTCCCACGAGGTTACCCACTACCCTGTTGATCAAGAATTCTGGACTGTTGCTTTTCTACTTTTCAAAGCCACGGAATGGACGGTTTGGAACTATGAGGGCGCTTCTCCATACCCTGAGTCGTTGGACATTGAGGCTAATTCTGCCCTGAAGTCCATATCATATTTTACCAAGCTTTGGGGTGACCGTGACGAAGTCTGGTTTGGCCTATTGGAAAGACTGCCCCTGACATCCAAATTCAACCCTTCACACTTTTCGGAATGCCTGTTTGGCTGGGCCAGCTACTATGGAACAATTTCCCTCGATCAAGAAAACAGTGCACCTATTTCTGCATCCTTCTGTAGCGTTGAAACCTCCGCACCGTTTAGGTGCACATTTGGTGTTCAAATGCTCTATTTGGATCAGACCGAAGTCAGAATAGAGATCATTGGCAGAGACAACCAAGGACACCCCATTAAAAGCACTGGTAAGGTGGAAGAAGAGATATTAAAAGCCTTGGAGCAGGAATTTGGAAAAATTGAATGAAACAGGCGGCCTGAACTAGAGGCCGCCTGTTTTGTTTACAGCATGTGACCACAGTGCACACACTGCTGGCCATTTTTTGACCTATCCACCTTTGCTTCGCAGGTTTCATGAATCTCCGGCGGACAGTCCATAATTTCCCAGCAAGGGGCAAGATCCAGCAACTTCTTGACCCCTGGGATACTGATGCCTTCATCGTGGATCATAGATCTCAGACAGATGACCCACTGGATATCATTTTGTGAAAAAAGGCGCCTTGGTCCATGATACTTAGGCCTCAGCAGGCCTTCGCTCTCATATATTCGTAAGGTCCTGGGATGGACTCCCAGCATTTTCGCTGCCACGCCTATGGGAAAAACCGGGCAACTGGACTTTAGAGGGCCTGTTGCCTTTTTCTCAGAGCTTTTTGTGCGCATCTGGTCCTCCAGAGTTGTGTTCCCAACAAGGAAGTCAGCCATTCAATGGACCTCTGAAACGTGGCCCCTAAAGAGTTTTTCACCCATCAGGTACAGCATTCCGCACAGGCCCACTCCACCAAGGCTTACCATTATTTCATGCAAGGTGGGAGCGTATGAATAAAGATGTGGTATATCTATGATGTGCATGCCGTGAAAATGGGGCACAATCTGTCCAACCACCACAAGATCATAACGCATGAAGAAGATTCCAATAATGCCCAATCCGCCTGCAAGGAACATTGCCTTCGTGCTTCTGAATCTTGTAAAGAGGAGAATCAGGAAGGGTATAGCCATACCAAGCCCAACTTCGCCTAGCCAGAAGTTAGTGGCGTATTTTCCTTTAATAAGCTCCATTGTTGCCTCATACTTTCCTGGTGGATGGCCAGCGATTCCCGACATGACCTTCCATGTATCAAAAAATGCCAAAACACAGATGAGAAGCAATCCCAATTTGGCTGTGACAGACAATGCCTTTTTCAAGGATTCGTCCATCTCCCAGCCGTTGGTCCTATACGCAAGCCATGTGAAAAACATGACTGCTGCGCAGCCAGACAACATGGCAGATGCGATAAAATAAATCGGCATGTAAGGACCATGCCAAAATTCCCTGGCGTTCAACAAGCCGAAGACCGCTCCGAGATTGCTGTGGGCAGCTACGCCAGATATTACCCCCATGAGACCGAAAAGACCCGCAATCCTATGCCTATCTGCCTGAAGTAGTGCAAATTCTATCAACATAAAGAAAAGATAGGCTCCGTACAGCGTCCCCATCCACCATATATTAGAAGTGAGATTGGGGCTTATGACATTGTAGATTGCCATACGCCAAGGATTTTCAATCTCAAAGGCGATGACCATGAAACCACTGACAATGGTGGCTATTGCGAGAAATACTGATCTTTTGGCTATAGGCATAAGGGCCTGGACACCGAAAACATGGCCAATGGACGATACAAGGCATAATCCGGTAGAAGTCACCACAAAGAACACATAGGTGGCGATCAAAAGACCCCATGGTACTTCCCTGGTTACTCCATATACATGTTCGTGCCCGGCAAAAAAGGCATGGATTCCAAAAGCGACACCTACTGCTGCCAGAAAACCCATAAAGGCAATGGCTGCATTGTAAGTCCGAGACGTGGTTACGGCCAGTCCCCTTTCGGGAGCTACTGATGCAATTACTTTTTCAAACACAGGACATTCTCCTTTCCCTATCTTTTTTTGAATTTTTCGTCTTCAACGATGAAAAGACATTGCTTAGAAATCTTCCCTCCACTCCTGAAGCTTGTCCTTCAAGACAGGCTTTAGCTTCAAGTCGTAAATCGTGTGGAGTATCGCACAACCAATCCAGCAAGTAAGAAAAATGACACCCTTCATTTATACCCCCTTTTGTACCCAGATGGCGGCTGGGACAAGGATTTAAGCTGATAAGTTTTTGTCGTTGTGAAATGTTACTGGCATGTGTGGCATTATATAAGCACCGGCTACCACCCCCTTTTGTGATATAGCGTTTTAGCACTATATGCTAACCGTTAGAAGGTTAAGGTTTATATAAAATAGGAAATTCTAATTGTCAAGAAATTGGAAAAGAAAAATGATAGTTTTTGTGAATTTTTTCCGACTTATTGAAATGGATCTCAAAATAGATGTTAGGTAAAATAGAAAGGCAGTTTGTTGAAAAATTTTGATGAACCAACCCCTGCAAAACCGTGCACTACGAAAAATTTTACAGGGATTGGCTACTTTTGGTTAAGTTGTACGGTACAACGAAAAAGTTCTTAGTGATGCTCTTTGTCTGCCCCACCAGCTTCGACTTTATGAAGCCTGTTGAAACCTTTTACGCCAATATGGCACGTAGCACAACGCGTGTTTGAGGCAAAGGCTGTTTCACCATCGTGACATGCCCCGCAATATTTGCCATCATACAGGGACTGCATGACGAAATCTCCATTTTCCTCAGCGGTACCAGTGGCCTCTTCGAAAATCTCGTCATGACAGCTATCACACTCAAGGCCTTGATCCAAGTGGAATTGATGGTCAAAAATTACGGCCTTAACCGGCTTCGTATATATGATAGTGCCGCCGTGTTCCACATCTTCTTCTGTTTCGGCCCATCCATTATATATAAGGCCTGCAAAAGTAAAGCTGACAACAACGAGAACAACGAATATCCATGAAAATTTTTCTCTCATTTTATCATCCTCTCCGGTGACTCAATTTTGCTTTTTTATTAACCCTGTGTATAGAAGACGTTTGGCCGGGCTCCTGTTTCTGGACGCAGAACCCAGGTGACCCTGTCCGGATCATGGACTAGTTGATAGACGCGGCTGCCAGGATCTGACAGGTCGCCGAATATGCGCACATCTGCTGGACAGGCCGCAGCACATGCGGTCAGCTTTTCCCCTTTGGCAAGGCGGGTATCAATGCAGAAATTGCATTTATCTATGGCCCTTTTTTCTTCATTGAAATATCGGGCATTGTATGGACAAGCCGCCATGCAAGTCTTGCAACCTATGCACTTTTTATATTCCATCATTACTATGCCAGTTTTCTTGTCCTTGAAAGTAGCCTTGGTCGGGCACACCCGGACACAGGGCGGCTGATTGCAGTGATTGCAGAGCACAGGCATGAACTGCCGCATTTTCTCATCCGGCCCGATGGGCAACTCCCTTTCAAGAATGGTTGTCCTGTAACCGTATGAAGGCACATTATTAGTTTTTGCGCACGCCTCTTTACAGCGTTCGCAATCAATACATCTGTCCAACCTCATCACCATGCTATAATGGGGCTTATATGGATAATTTTTCAGAACTAGCCCCTCAATAGCAGCCCTGACCGGATAGGCAGAGCGCAAAGATAGTACCGTACCACCGGCAAAGACCCCTGTAACCAAGAGACCCATGCGCAGAAATTTGCGCCGTTCTTCCGATGGCAGCTGTTCAACCCCTTCGTTTTTCATCTTCTTTAGCTCGTCTATTTTCATGGCAAACTCCGGTTCCTTAGTAATTAATTTTGTTCCCGTTTTACCGCCTTCTCTCCACAAAACAGCGTTTGCGCTTAACTGAACAAACTTACTGAATGTGCATTCAGTGTCAAGTAACAAAAATGGTGAATATACAAACTAACGGCAGTTTTAGGGTTACTTACGGGCCAAAAAAGAGAAAAAGATATCTATTTCAAATAAATTCTGTTTTTTTGACCGTAAAAAAATATTTTTCTTAGCTGGCGGAGCAAATTTCACAAACACTTTGAAAAATAATGTAAAAGGCTTATCTTTTGTCAAGAAACAGCCTTTAAGAGGGAGCAAAATGATCCGGTCATGAATATTAACAACATGAATCAAGCATCTTTGATAAAAGGTTTTATCAACACATATCTTTTAGTGAATAGTAGTCTTCAGGTAACCCATATCAATCCTGAGGCGATCAACTTTTTTGGCTGCAGCCTAGACAAACTTCTCAACAAGCCTGTGGAAGCGCTGTTGGAGGGGGAAAACCTGGGTCCCTTTTTGGTCAAGCTTCGCAAAGGTGAGCCAACCTTAAACAACAAACTATTTGTCAAAAGAGATGGAGGCGATCCAGAAAGGCTGCCTTTGTATATTTGTGCTTTCAGGCTCAGCGGAAAGACTGGTGATCCGTGGATGATATTGTCACTCAGGCCCGCACCGCTGGTACCGGTTCCATCAGATCTTCTCGTTGAAAGCATTCCAGATGGCATTTTCACAGTGGACGAAAATTTTATAATTACATCCTTTAATAAAGCAGCTGAAAAGATAACCGGCTGGTCTTCACAAGAAGTGCTCGGAAAGCCATGCAAAGAAATATTTGATTCCAACTTGTGCGGTACGGGCTGCATACTTGCAAAGACCATCAAGGAATGTCGCACGATCCAAAATCATGTGGCATTCATCACCAGAAAAGACGGGACCAAGATACCAGTCAGCATCAGCACCTCACCTTATTTCGATGTCGTAGGCGATGTGGCAGGGGGGGTTGAAACATTCCGGAATATTACTGATTTTCTGCAAGGTCAGATCATTTTGGACAACATTGCTGATGGCGTTTTTGCAGTGGACAAGGATTGGAGAATTACTTCCTTTAACGCTGCAGCTGAAAAAATCACTGGCTATTCCAGGGAAGAAGCCAAGGGCAAGTTCTGTCACGAAGTTTTCCAGTCCAGCATCTGTGGAGAAAAATGCCCCATTGCTCAGACCATCAGGAGTGGTGTGCCTGTCCACAACCGTTCGGTAATTTTCGAAAGGCTTGATGGGAAACGGGTTCCTGTGAGCATTAGTGCCTCTCCACTGTTAGACGATGCAGGCAACGTGATTGGAGGCGTCGAGACCTTTAGAGACCTGAGCACCCTCAATGCCTTGCGCAAGCAACTGAACCAGCGTTACACTTTTGGAGATATAATCAGTAAAAGTAAGGCTATGCGGCAGATTTTCGATATTTTGCCTGATATTGCCAGAAGCGACAGCAATGTATTAATCTTGGGAGAAAGCGGCACTGGGAAGGAACTAATAGCTAGGGCCATACACACTATAAGTCCCAGGCGTAAAGGACCATTCGTCGCAGTCAACTGCGGGGCCCTTCCCGACACCTTGCTGGAGTCCGAACTCTTTGGCTACAAAGCTGGAGCCTTTACTGACGCCAAAAAGGACAGGGCCGGACGTTTTGCAGCAGCTGAGGGCGGAACACTTTTCCTGGACGAAATCGGGGATATCTCCCCATCACTCCAGGTAAAGCTTTTGAGAGTGTTGCAAGAAAAAGCTTACCAGCCCCTTGGAAGCGACAAGACCATCAAGGCAGATGTCCGTATCCTCGCTGCCACCAACCGCGACTTGGCAGCCCTTGTAAAAGAAGGATTGTTTAGAGAAGACCTTTTCTACAGGCTCAATGTAGTGAAAATTGCGCTTCCGCCCCTGCGAGATCGCCTTGAAGACATTCCGTTGTTGGTTCAACATTTTATAGAAAAATTCAATGCAGAAAAGGGCAAGGAGATTCTTGGGATCACAGATGATGCACTTGATCTTTTGATGCGGCATAAATACCCAGGAAACATCAGAGAATTGGAAAACATAATAGAATATGCATTTATTCTATGCCATGAGGCCTTTATTCGCCCAGAACATCTACCGGAACCATTCAATACTCCACATGACCAGGCAGACGGTGGAGCCATAGGGATAGGCCGACCTATGAGCCTGGAAGAAATTGAAAAAAGGGCCATTTTAAACGCTTTGGAACGAAACAGATGGAAGAAACTCGCTACTTGCAGGGAATTGGGAATCTCCAAAGACACTTTAAGGCGCAAAATACGCAAGTATAAGTTAGATGATCCGGAAATTTAATTTTCCATTTTTTGGAAATCAAAATTTACACATTAAAAATAGGCGCATTTTGCGCCCACCTAAAATGCCACAAGAAAATTCCAGATTAAGCACAAAATCAAGAGGCCACTTATTTACCAACAAAGATGATAATCAAATCCTATTCTAACAGCCTTTTTGAAACCTTTTTAAGAAAAAAGCAATAAAAACAGCGCACTTACACAGGATTAAGAAGTGAGACCCAAAAGCCCACCTTTGATGGCTGAACCCTTTGGTTACCTGCAACTTGTACCAAAATCATATTTTCTGTTGAAAGACTCAACGGTCAAGGATAATTTTGCGTCCCCCAAATGCCCAAATGGGCTTATTTTGCGCCCTTTATTGTCAGCTGTTATGACATAAATTTGATTAAAAGAAAATGGATATAAAAAAATATATTTTTATTACAGCCTGATTTTGTTAGCAAAAATAACCTTTTCGCCTCCGCACAACAACATTTTTTTGTTCCTGGTACGCCACTTGCCAATCTTAATAGTCAAACACAGGGCATTGATGATCGCACAACCATCGCCCAGCCCATAACAAGCATATGTCGCGGCTGGCCTTCATTGAAACCGGGAATGGCGGTCCCGCTTTCGAAAAAAACAAGGCCGGCCACGGCTAGGGCTTCCAAAGAAAGGAGGCGCAAAATGAGCACCCTCACCACAGCAATCAGAAGCAAGAGGATAAAAAACCAATGTTTACAAAATGGGCACGCCAAAGAAGAAGGGCTCAAGCGGAGTGAAATAGGATGGCTTTGCTTTAACTTTGTTCTATTTCTGGCCCTTGGACCATTCTCGGTGTTAGCAGTTTTGCCGGCACTTTTTTCCCTGGCACCACAGGATGAGCCCCAGATGCCATAAATATAGTTGGGTAATAATTTTTACAAGTTAACCATATTTTTAAAAGAAGGAGGTTTGGACCATGGCACAGGTTAGCCTAGACACCTATTTAGATCAGGCCGTAGCGAAAAAGCCTGCTGTTAATGCTGCAACGTTGTTAGTTGGGCTTGTAACAGCAATCGGCCTGGGTACAGGACTTTATGCGATGATCGTGGGGCATCACCATGTTTTTGCCACCACTAGAGAGGTTCCTTGGGGACTGTTGATTTCAACTTATGCCTTTTTTGCCATTACATCCACTGGGCTTTGCTTGCTTGCATTCATAGGCCATGCCTTTGGCGGAACCCCAATAGCGGCATTGGGCAACAGAGCAGTCTTTTTGTCCATCGCCACCATTATGGCTGCCTTCTCAGTAATTGGCCTTGAGCTGGAAAGCCCGTGGCGCATGTTGATTTACAACGTTATTTCACCAAACTTTACGTCAAACATCTGGTGGATGGGCACCCTTTATGGCTTGGCAGTTGGCTGCATGTTGGTGGAATTCTTGGCTATCCTGACCAGGAGCTATAAAATCGCGCTGGCCCTTGGTGCCCTTGGGGCCCTTGCTGAAGTGGGTGCAAACACAAATTTAGGAGCTGTATTTGCCACACTGTCAGCCCGTCCATTTTGGTACGGTGCCCAGCTGCCTGTATTTTTCCTGTGTGCAGCTTTTGCAAGTGGCGCCGCCGCAATCATCTTGTTCACCCATATCGCTCATAAAATGAGGGGTACCACACCAGACGAGGACACCTTTAAAGGGCTACAGTCAGCTGGAAAAGTATTGGCACTAACACTTTTCCTCCTGAGTGTGGCCACGGCTTGGCGTTTCATTTCCTTCTTTGTAGGAGGATCTGAACTTGGACGCCTGGCTGCCATGAATCTTCTCACCGGCCCCATGAGCTTTAACTTTTGGGTCTTTGAAATAGCTATCGGTTTGGCACTACCCCTTGTGATCTTGATTGGCACCCAGATGAAGAGCTTAGCTGCCATGTCTGCTGCTAGCCTGATGGCTTTGGTAGGCGGCTTTATACAAAGATATGATCTTGTTGCAGGCGGTCAGCAGGTTCCGGTTTTTTACGGCTGGGATAACCTACCGAGCTTCCTGGGGTATACGCCCTCGGTCGGAGAAATGCTTCTTGCTGCCGGAGGAACTGGTGTTGCACTCTTGCTCTTCCTTCTTGGCGAAAAATACTTTGGAAAGGTCTTCAGGCCTGAGCATCACTAATTAGCATTATAAAGGCAGCCGGGTTAATCCGGCTGCCTTTGCAAGATTAAAAACACACACAGGGAGAACGAGCCATTACCGATAGAACATCTAACAGAAAAAAGGGTGATGACATGTTTATTGCCAAAAGCGGAAACACCCATGACGATTCTAGCTTCCTGGGGCACAAGGAGCCTGGAGAGAAGATCTGGCAGGCAGTTAATGGCGTGGATCAAGACGAACCAATCTTTTCCATTGGCACTGCAGCAAACATGCTTGAAGTGCATCCGCGGACGCTGAGGATCTATGAAAAAGAACGGCTCATCAATCCCCTGAGAAAGGGCCAGCGGCGCTACTACTCCTTGAACGATCTGCAGTGGATCACTTGCTTGCGCTCCATGATCCATGACCATGGAATCAGCATTGCTGGGATTAAAAAATTGCTCCAGCTTACGCCGTGCTGGAACATTATCAATTGCCCCTTGGAAAAACGAAAGACTTGCACGGCATACAAGTGCTCTGGAATTGGGCCGCATGGAACCTATGACGGTCCACTAGAATGAAAGGCATTTGCCACGCCTTCAAGGCTTTGTTATAGTAGTTTTTCGTTATCAAACAAAAAAGGTGTGGCATCAATAAATGGAAAATATCCTACTCTTCTTGGGAATCATAGTTTTGTGGTTTGTCGTAAACAGGTGGCTTCTTCCAAAACTTGGACTGCCTACCTGAGCAGCACCTAGTTGCGAGATCGGGTCCCGGTCTCCGAACAAGTCGGTCAAGAAGAAAGATCAGCCTGCTGATTCCGATTCAGATAGGTAAAGATTTTCGTTAACAAGGCTTCTGATCCCAATCCTGATTTTGCAGATATTATCAGAGGTTCCTCGACCTGACGGGGAAGAACCTCCATTGCGTCCATTAAGGCCCTTTTTCGTTTAGACTGAGAAAGTTTGTCGGCCTTGTTGAGCACCACTATTGGCGGAATGCCTAGGCTGTTCAAGTAGTCCACAAGCATCAAATCCATTGCCTGAAGCCCGCGCCGTATATCTACAATCACCACCACCGCCCTCAACTGTTTCCTGTTTTCCAAATAATTTTCGATCAAGGCCTTCCATTTTTGCTGGACGGCCTTGGGCGCCTTGGCATATCCATATCCAGGCAGATCTACAAAATGATATTTTTGGTTGATCAAAAAAAAATTTATGGACTGCGTAAAACCCGGCCTTGAACTCACCCTGGCAAGTCTTTTTCTTCCCAATAGCCTGTTCAACACAGACGATTTGCCAGCATTTGACCTTCCAGCAAAAGCTATTTCTGGATATGACGTTTCTGGAAAGTCTGCAGGCCTGAAGGCACTTCCAACAAATTCAACCTGCTTGATCTTAAAAGGTGGTTGCACGTTTATCATGTCACCGAGGTCAAGACCTGAAAAAACATCCTGTTATCTTACCAGAGATGTGTCGAAAAAGGGCTTTGCTTGAGAAGATGTGTAATTTCCGGACCTTAAAGCACCTTGTTCAAGGAAAATTCTATTATTCCCTGCGCTCCTTCTGCTTTGAGTTTTGGAACAAGCTCCCTCACCTCTCTTTCATCTATGACCGTTTCCACAGAAAACCAATTTTGATTGAACAGGGGTGAAACAGTGGGCGCATGGAGACTTGGAAGCAGTTTTACAATGGCCTGAAGTGATTCTTCAGGGCAGTTCATCTTAAGGCACACAAGCCTATCTGCCCTCAGTGCACCTTTGAGAAGCATGGCCACTTGTTCGATCTTGGCCCGCTTCCAAGGATCCTTCCAAGCTTCCTTGTTAGCTATGAGCTTTGGATTGGACTGCATCAACTCTTCAATGATCACGAGGCCATGGGCACGGATGGTACTGCCTGTTTCTGTAACTTCCACTATGGCATCAGCCAGGCCGGAAACGACCTTGGCTTCAGTGGCCCCCCATGAAAACATGATTTGCACATCTATGCCCCGCTCCTTAAAGTAACGCTTTGAGAAATTCACCAGCTCAGTAGCTATCTTTTTTCCCTGCAAATCTTCAGCCCGTTTATAAGGTGAATCCGCAGGCACAGCCAGGACCCACCTGGCAGGCCTCTTACTGACCTTGGAATAAATGAGATCAGCTACCTCTACTACGTCAGAATCATTTTCAGAGATCCAATCCTTGCCCGTTATACCAACATCTAATGTGCCACTCTCCACGTAGCGAGACATTTCCTGGGCACGGCATATATTGCACTGTATATCTGGATCATCAATGTCTGGAAAATAGCTCCTATGGTGAACATCAATCTTCCAGCCTGCGCGTTCAAATAGTTCTATGGTGGCCTTTTCAAGGCTTCCTTTAGGTATTCCAAGTTTCAACTGCTGTTTCACTTTTTATATATCTCCTCAGGATCAAAAACCTGTTTTTGCACTATCTCCAACTCATCTCCGACCACTTTGCGGAAGAAGCAACTCTTATATCCTTTGTGACATGCGGCACCGCCTAGCTGTTCGACTTTCACCAAGATGGTATCATTGTCACAATCGACAAAGGCCTCTTTTAACAGCTGAACATGGCCAGAGGACTCACCTTTGAGCCAAAGGCTTTTCCTAGAACGGCTCCAATAGTGAACCTTTCCAGTTTCCAGCGTCTTGTCCAAAGCCTCCTTGTTCATGTAGGCCATCATCAACACGTCGCCTGTGCTAAAATCCTGCGCGATCACCGGCACCAAGCCATTTCCTTTTTCAAAATCTATTTTAATTTCGCTTTTCATGGGCACGATGTTTACTTTTCCCCTGCATTTGTGTCAAGATTGTCAACGATCCAGTCGCTATATGCCTTAAAGGCATCGACTACTGGCAATGCCACTATTTGCGGAATATCATAAGGATGTATGGCCTTGAGAGCCTTTTCAACTTCTTCATACTTTTCAGAAGTCGTTTTGAGCTTGATCTGCCATTCAATGGAAGATTCGACCTTTCCCTTCCACCAATACCAGCTTTTTATCGGGCCAAACACCTGGGCACAAGCACACACCCTTTCTTTCACCAAATCTTTGGCAATTTTCTCAGCGTCTTCTTGTTTTTCTGTGGTTGTGATGACGACAATAAGTTCATGAGTCATAGCATTGGCTCCTTTCTGCACAAACAAGCCTGTTGGAGTACTATATGATAAAACAATTTTTGTTATCTTGCTGCCTCCATGAACTCCAATAAAAAAATTATCTCATTTAATCCAGCAGTGCCAGGCGACTTGTTTGTATGGGACAGGGGATGCGTTGACAAGGCCATCGTGGAAATTATAAAGACGGCCAAGGCGGTTATATTTCACCAAACTGTATTTCCTGAGTTGTATCATCTTGCCCGCGCACTGTGTCCCAAGGTGTTTCCCAACTATGATTGCCGCTTCAAGTGGCAGGGCAAGATAGGGGATACGATGCTCTTTTGGAATTTCGGTGCACCTCATCCAGAAACTTGTATCTTCCCTAGGGTGGAGGCTTTCATCGGTGAGCACCCAGAGATGGGCTACAAGGCTCCGAGTTTCCGCTTTCCATATGTCATCAAAGCCAATACGGGCGGCGAAGGCAGCTCGGTCTATTTGATTGAAGGTCAAGGCCAGCTGGAAAAGGTCTTGAGGATATTGCGCCACATGGAGTGGGAAGGAAGAAGTGGTTTTGTCGTCCAGGAATACATCGAAGAAATTGAAAAAGACCTAAGAGTCGTGGTCATTGGAGAACATATCACTAGTTATTGGCGTGTAGGCAAGAGTTTTCACAAAAACATAGCAAAAGGCGGGGAAATAGATTTTCATTCCGAGCCAGAGCTACAGAAAGTAGGTAGATCTGCTGTTAAGTCCCTTTGTAGTAAAACGGGAATTAATTTGGCAGGCTTTGACCTGGTTTTTCCTCCAGGCAGCACCGAGCCTTTGTTCATGGAGATCAATTACACTTTTGGCAGGACCGGGCTTGGAGGGTCGGAAAGTTTTTATGAAATCTTGAATGAGCAAATTGAAAATTTCCTGAAATAACGATAAAAAAACCAACTCCCCGAACTGCTAGCATTCTCTTTTTAAAACGCTCCTCCGAATAACCCAAAGCTCAAATTTTTTACACGAGTTTTTTACTCAACAAAAATAAAGTATATTCCTGCTGCGATGCTTTTGGAGATAAATATCAGAAACTTTGTGCTGATCGAATCAGCGCGAATAGAACTTGGTCCTGGCTTTACGGCAATAACTGGTGAAACAGGCGCTGGCAAATCCCTGCTGGTCAAGGCCCTCAAGATGCTCATGGGAGCGAAGGCTGATGCCAGCGTTGTCAGAAAAGGGGCAAAACAAGCAGAAATTCAGGCCCTGTTTTCTCTGCCTGCCAGCAACCAGCACCTGCTGGAGACAGTAGGGCTGGAAGCCGATGAGGAACTGATCATACGAAGGATTATTCCCAGAGAAGGGCGCGGTCGCATATATGCCAATGGAAGTTTGATAAGCGCGAAAAATTTGAAATATCTAATGAAAAACCTGATCTCGCTTTCCGGCCAGCACGAATACCAGGACCTTTTGAACAGGGACCGGCACAGGGTGCTACTGGATTCATTTTGCGGCATCGAGCAGGAATTGAGCTCCTTTCAACAACAGTTTCACCACATGAAAAAGATAGCTGCGGAACTGAAGGAGCAGCGTCTAAACTTACGAAGCCGGGAAGAAGAGATGGCACGGCTTCAAAAAGAAGTGGAGGCTATTTCTGCCATTGATCCAAAGGAAGGCGAAGACACTGAGCTTGAGCAGAGATTGCAAGTGCTCAAGGCAGCTGACAAGTTGAGGTTACTTGGCGAAGAGGCGTACAGGAAACTCTATGGAGAAAGAGGAGCGATTTTAGAGGTATTGGCAGATTGCCGCCAGCTCGTGACCAAAATGAGCGAACTTGACCATACCTTGGAACAACTGCTGCAGGAGCTTGAATCCTCTATCTATCAACTTCAGGATGTAGCCTTCGGATTGAGGGATTATCTCGGTGCCTTGGATGGAGACCCAGCCGCTTTGAATGAGGTTGAAGAAAGACTTTATGCCATACGCCAGCTGAAGCGTAAATTCGGTCCCGAAATTGAAGATGTGCTTCAATATAGAGAAAATAGCGCCAGCCGCCTTGAACAGTTAGAACGTCTCGAAAGCGATTTGGCAGACCTGCAAAAGGCTTTGGATGAAAGCGAGTACAAAGTGATCGAGATGGCCAAAAGGCTTTGTGAAAAAAGACTTTCAGGCAGTTCCAAACTGACAAAGGCTGTTGAACAAGAATTGGAGGATCTACAGCTTCGCAAAGCAAGGTTCGAGGTTACGTTCCAAATACCAGACATTCCCACCATCAAAGACGTTTCGCCCCAAGGCATGGAAAAAGTGGAGTTTGTTTTTGCTCCAAATGTGGGGGAGGAACTCAAGCCTTTGGCTTCCATTGCCTCGGGCGGTGAGCTTTCCAGGGTCATGCTTGCCCTAAAATCAATCCTGGCGGCAAAGGCGGGAATGGAATCCATGGTGTTTGATGAAATAGACGCTGGCATTGGAGGAGAGGTGGCTGCCAAGGTTGGGGAAAAGCTCAGAAACCTGGCTCAATTTGGACAGGTGTTGGCAATAACGCATTTTCCGCAGATTGCTGCCCTGGCAGACACTCATATTCGAGTAACCAAAAAAATCAAAGATGGCAGCACCTTTTCAGAGATCAAGAGGCTTGCAGGAAACGAACGGGTTGACGAACTCAAACGGATGCTGGGCGATGAGGGAGAGGAAGCGGCATCCTTTGCCAGCCGCCTGTTGCAGGAAAGTCAACGAGCTGGAATGTCACAAGATGATTAAAGCCATTGTACTTTTCTCAGGCGGCCTTGATTCTATACTTGCATGCAAGGTCTTGCAGGAGCAGGGCATAGAAGTGATAGCCCTCCAATGCATTACTCCATTTTTCGGCTATCAAATAAAGGATAATGAGGACGCCTGGGCCAAACAGGTCAAGAAAAAATATGGCATTAAGTTGATAGTGCTTGATATTACAGAGGATTACCTGAAAATGCTCAAGAACCCTCCCCATGGCTATGGGCGTTACTTTAATCCTTGCATCGACTGCAAGATTCTCATGATAAAAAAGGCGCTATCCTTAATGAAAGAGCTGGGAGCATCTTTTGTTGCCACTGGTGAAGTAATAGGCCAAAGGCCAATGTCTCAGAGGCGGGACACGCTGCGTATCATTGAAAGGGACAGTGGAGCCGAAGGCCTGCTGCTCAGACCGCTTTGTGCAAAAAACCTTAAACCCACTGCTGTGGAAGAACAGGGGCTCGTGGACCGGAGCAGGCTTCTAGCCCTTGCCGGCAGGGGCAGGAAAGAACAGATGGCCCTTGCTAAGAAATATTCCATTGCAGATTATCCCAGTCCTGCCGGTGGTTGCGCCTTGGCAGATCCTATACTTTCTGAAAGATTCAGGACTATGTTTTCATTGTGGGATGAACTCGATGCCAATGATTTTCTGCTGGCACAAGTGGGAAGACATTTTCTTTTGGCTGAGAAGGCATGGTTCGTGGTTGGACGCAACCAAACCGAAAACATGAAATTGGTGAATCTTGCGAGGGAAGGGGATTTATTGCTCCAATACAAAAGGGGGCCAGGTCCTATTGGCCTTATGCGCAGATACAGTGAACCCCCTCCTGTGAAGCAGGCTGCCGCCATAATCCTTCGCTATTGCAAGGTTGCAGGAAATCAACCAGCTGAAGTCTCTATTCTGGATCACACGCGAGCTGAGCTTGAAACGGTGCAAGTCATCCCTATTCCGGCTGAAAAGTTGAACAATCTTTGGCTTTCACTGGCAGCTAACGATATTTAAGAATTGGGAATTTTGATTGAAAAACAAGGGCGTTAAAGAAGGCGCTCTTGAATTTAACTACATCAACTTAGTAGAGTTGACGTTAGACCATTGACTTACATTGGCAACTATGTTTCAAATCCGATTCTGAACAATTGTGAAAGAAAAATTATTATTTGGGAGTTTTAAGATATGCTGGATTTCATCCGCAGAAGTGCTGGTTCCTGGATGCTCAAGTTTATTCTTGGGGCAATAGTGCTTGTCTTCATATTTTGGGGCGTTGGAAATTTCCGCTCGGGACGGATGAGTGTTATAGCCAAAGTAAATGGCGAAAAAATTCTGCTTGAAGAGTATAACTCGGCCTATGCACGAACCCTTGACCGTTATACCCAGATGTTCGGAGGCAACATTCCAGAGGCCATATTCAAAAGGCTGAATCTCAAGCAAACAGTGTTGAATGACCTCATAAACAGGACTTTGATCAGGCAACAGGCTAAGGCAATGGGTATCATGGTCAGCAATGAGGAAGTTCAGCAGGTGATTCTCAACATACCGGCTTTTAAAAGGGATGGCGTATTTGACCAAACACTGTATCAGCGTGCCTTGGCTCAATCCAGGCTCACTCCAACCGCCTTTGAGGCCCAGGTGAGGAACCAGCTCCTGTCGGAAAAGCTGCGTGCGCTTTTAACCGCAGGACTGGATGTGCCGGAAACTGAAGCAAGGGATTATTTCAACTATGAAAACCAGCAAATCAATCTAGCCTTTGTAGAACTGAAGGCTGCAGACTGTGAAAAGGACGTGCATCCCAAGGATGCTGACCTCAAGCAGTGGTATGAAGAGCACAGGGAATCTTACAAGACCGATCCTCAAATTAAGTTACGCTATGTGCTTTTCAAAAAGTCTGATATCGAAAAAGACATAAAGGTGGAAGATGAAGAGGTAAAACAATATTACGAAAGCCACAAAAAGGAATTCCACGAGCCTGAACGCGTGGCAGCCCGTCATATACTGTTGAAGGTGGCCAAAGATGCGTCAAAAGAAGAGGAAGAAAAAATATACAACAAAGCCCTAAAGCTTTACGAGCGCATTAAGAAAGGGGAGGACTTTGCCAAACTGGCCAAAGAATTTTCAGAAGACCCTGGCAGCGCGCCACGGGGTGGTGACCTTGGTCCTTTCACCCGCGGCATCATGGTAAAGCCTTTTGACGAAGTAGCCTTTTCGCTCAAAGAAGGCGAAGTGAGCAAGCCTGTTCGCACCCAGTTTGGGTATCACATAATCAAAGTCTATAAAAAAACTCCTGAAAAAACAAAAACCCTGGAGGAGGCAAGGCCGCTTATTGTCCAAAAATTAAAATCTCAGAAAGCTGTTAAGATTATGTGGAATAAGGCAAATGCTGCTTATGATGAAATTATAGATATGGGGAGCCTTGAGGCATATGTGAAAGCCAATGGGCTAGCGGCCACTACTACAGGCTTTTTCTCAAGGAAAAACCCGCCTGCGATGTTAGCTTCCAAGCCAGATATATTGGATGCGCTTTTTATGCTCCAACAAGGTGAGCTCAGCTCCTTGCTAGATCTGCCTCAAGGTGTAATGGTGGCAGAAGTGATCGACAAGAAAGCCCCATACATCCCGCCCTTTGAAGCAGTAAGAGAAGAGGTGAAAAAAGAATTCGTGAGGGAAAAGGCCAAAGAGTTATGTAAAAAGAGGGCTGAAGAACTTCTAAAAGCGGCCAGAGAAAACGGACTTGAAGCTGCTGCCAAGGCCCAAGGATTAACGGTGAAGGAAACAGGCTTTTTCAAACGCACCGATTCCATTGCAGGGGGCAAGCTTCCATCCCCAGTGGTGCAAGGCGCAAAGGGTTTGCGCAAAGACAAGCCCCTTCCAGACAGAGTTTTGGAAAGCGGCAGCTCGTTTTACGTGGTTAGCTTCAAAGCACGCAAAGAGGCTGATCCCGCTGGTTATGTTGCTGCCCGCGAATCCATAAAAAACAGGCTCCTTGGCCTTAAACACCAAACAGTTTTCGAAGATTGGCTTAAACACGTGCGTGAACGTGCTGAAATAGAATATTTCCAAAAACTGTAGCTGCTTCTGTGCCAGGATTCCTTGATTTAATAAAAGAGCGGGTTCTGCTGGGGGATGGAGCCCTTGGCACCTATTTTTATGATAAAGGTGTTGCCTTGGGCACCAACACCGATCTTTTGAATCTTAGAGAGCCCGAGCTGGTCTTGTCTGCCCATCAAGAATATATACGGGCAGGTGCCGAGGTAATCGAAACGAACACATTTGGAGCAAACCGTTTCAAGCTTGCGGCGCAACCTGTAACTTCGAAAGAGATAAAGGAAATCAATCTACAAGGCGCCCTCATTGCCAAAAAAGCTGCAGGATCCTCGGTGTTCGTGGCAGGCTCTATAGGGCCCAGCGGGGCCTACCCATTGGCAGAAGACAATACCACTGCTGAGGATGTAGCAGTAAGCTTCCAAGAACATGCCCTTCCTTTGCTGGAAGCTCAAGTTGATCTATTAATCCTTGAAACATTTAGTTACCTGGATGAACTCTTGGTCGCCATCCAGGCCTGCCGTGAGTTGGCTCCGGATATGCCTATTATTGCACAAATGGTCTTTCCGGCAAAAGGCCTTGCTGTGGATGGCAAAGACGCTCTGCTTTGTGCAAAGGCTGCAATCGAAGCAGGGGCAAACATGTTTGGATCAAACTGTGGCAGAGGCGTAAAGGCCATGCTTTCAGCCTTTGAAAGGTTGGCCCCCTTAAAGGCACAAGTTCCTTTATCCGCCTTTCCAAATGCAGGTCTGCCAGAGGTGGTAGGTGACCGTACTGTATATTCTGCACAGCCAGCCTACATGGCTGCAGGTCTAGCAGAAATGATGAAAATGGGAGCCAGGCTCATTGGTGGATGTTGCGGCACTACACCAGCCCATATTCACGAATTCAAGCAGGTGCTTCGCCTCAAAAAAAAGTTTTTGGCAAAAGGGTTGATAGAATCTGGAAGAGAAAGGGATCACAAAGATGGCAAAATAAAAACAGAATGCAAGGGAGCCTTTTTGGAAGGGCTGCAAGAAAGCCCACTTCCATTGATTGTGGAATTGGACCCACCTGTCAATTTGAACATTGATTCCATCATCGAAGGGGCAAAAGCACTCAAAAAAAGCGGGGCCAACGCAATAAGCCTTGCTGAGCACCCTTTGGCAATATTGAGGGCGGACAACCTCTCACTCGCCCATATCATCAAAGAAGACGTTGGTATTGAAACCATCCTGCATCTGACCTGCCGAGACCGTAACGTGCTGGGCCTTCAGGCGCAGATCATGGCTGCCCACTTTTTAGGGATAAACGGTATCCTGGCCATTACAGGAGATCCTGCCAGTGCCAGCGACCAGCCTGGGGTTAGCGGGGTTTTTGATCTGGACTCTATAGGCTTAGTGAAAACCATAACCCGTTATAACCAAGGTAAAAATTTGGCCGGACAATCTTTGAACGGAAATACGAACATATCCATCGGAGTCGCCTTCAGTTACAGGCCATCGAACCCTACCATGCAACTCAGAAAGCTGGAAAGAAAAGCTGCTGCTGGTGCTCATTTTGTGATGACTCAGCCTATGTTTGATCCTAGCCACATCGAAAAAACCATGGAGTTGACCAACAAGCTCGATCTCTTAGTTTTTCCTGGCATTTTCCCCTTGATTTCAGCAAGAAATGCAGAATTTTTACACAATGAAGTGCCTGGTATCTCAGTGCCAGACCACATCCGTAAACGTTTGTGGGAATATGACCAAGTGGCAGACCAACGCAAGGCCGCCATGGAAATCACCCAAAACTTGATTTCACAGATCCAAAAATTTGTTCACGGTATTTACATCATAAGTCCTTTGAACAAATGGGAAGTTGCCAAGACTTTGGTTGAATTTATAAGAAAAAATTAGACCATAAAGATATTAGGAGGAAATATGGAACGCACTCTTTCAATAATCAAACCAGATGGAGTTTCAAAAGGCCTCATTGGGGAAGTTATAGGAAGGTTTGAAAGGGCAGGGATAAAGATCGCCGCCATGAAAATGCTCCACATGACCAAAGAGGAAGCCCAGGGCTTTTACGCAGTGCATAAAGAAAAACCTTTTTTTGACAGCTTGACGGATTTCATGTCGTCAGGTCCCATTGTTGTAATGGTCTTGGAGGGAGAAGGTGTAATCAAGAAAAACCGCGAGCTTATGGGAGCTACAAATTACAAGGAGGCGAAACCCGGCACCATCAGGGCAGATTTCGCCACGGATATTGAGAAAAATGTGGTCCATGGCTCAGATGCCCCCGAAACCGCCAAGACGGAAATAGCCTATTTTTTCAGTGAACTGGAGATATGTGACTAGGCTACACGTTCCCCTGACTCAAAAAACTTGAAATTGTGCTGAAGGAGAGGCAACTAATAGAAATTGCTGCAAAATTGGCAGCAGAAAGGGGCTGCGGCCCATCTGTTGTATTAGGTATTGGTGACGATTGTGCACTCCTTCAGCCAGATCCCGATAAATACCTGGCCGTCACCACGGATTGCCTGGCAGAGGGTATACATTTCGATTTGGCATATTTCAGCCCTTATGAGCTGGGTTCCAAGGCCGCTGCAGTAAATCTCAGCGACATCGCCGCTATGGGGGGAGTTCCGAAGTGGGCCTTTGTGGCCATCTCCACTCCCACAGATACGACTCCTTCGTTTATGGAACAACTCTTTACCGGCATAACCAAGACCTTGGCCAGGGAAGGGGCATGTTTAGCAGGGGGAGACAGCGTGGCCAGTACTGGTCCACTTACTGTGACTGTAACAGTGATGGGTGAAGTGGACAAAAAGAAATATTTGGCTAGAGACCGTGCACGCCCAGGTGAACTGATTTTTTGTTCAGGCAGCCTTGGATTAGCGGCCATGGGCCTGGAGTGGCTGAAATGCTTTGGCAGGAAGGGAAAATCTATTCCAAGGTATGTATTCAGAAAAATTCTCACTAGCCATCTTTTGCCACAACCAAGGCTTAAACTGGGCCAAGCCCTAGCTGCCTCTGGACTGGTAAGGTGCGCTATTGATGTATCAGATGGGCCAGCTACGGATATAGCCCACATTTGCGATATGAGCAGGGTGAAGGCAGTCATATATAAAAACGCGATACCAATATCCAGGGCCTCCAAAGTTGTAGGCCGGATACTTAAAGTGAACCCCCTGTTGGCTGCACTTCAAGGAGGCGAAGATTTTGAGCTGATTTGGACAGCGCACCCAAGCCACCAGCGGCAAATAGCCCAAATTGCCGATTTAGTAGGGACGACTTCCCATGTAATCGGTAAAATTGTAAAAGGCCGAGGCGTGTGGCTGGATGAAGGCAATGGCATTCAAAAGGAAATCAGCTACAAAGGTTATGAGCACGAACTCTGAAACTGGGGAAGAAACATTTTGCATCTCTTTGTGCGGTCGCACCATTTGGATAACGGCCCATTTTCATCAAACCTTTTTAATTCGTTTGCAACTGTCCTTTTCGCCTCTTAGCACGCCATGTGTCCATAGTCCTTTACGTGATAAACTCCTTGAGATCTTGCAAGGAGAAAAAAGATCGCTTCACCAAAATACATATATGCTCATCGGTACCCCATTTCAATTAAGAGTTTGGCATGAAACAGCCCAAATTCCGTATGGCGCCACAGTTACATACGGTGAGCTTGCCAAAACATTAAAATGCAATAGCCCCAGGGCGGTGGGGCAGGCTCTTAAAAAGAATCCTCTTCCTATCATCATTCCTTGTCATAGAGTGGTTGGCAAGAAAGGGAATTTGACAGGATTTTCTTGCGGGTTGAACCTAAAGAGACACTTGCTAGAAATTGAAAAAAGCAACTCACAGAAATTTGACACCAATAATAAGTAATTGTTATTCTATGATATCATCTATTGTTGGAGGTAATAATGAAAACTAAACAGGGCCGTAGGATCAGTTTGTTTGTTTTGCTATGCGTTATATTTCAGTCCCATTTTGCATTTGGTTTGATGATCGATGAAGAATGGTACGCGGGTCATACCATGGTAAAATTCACGGTCATAGCAGAAGAAAGCGACGGAGATGTACATGAAATTGCGGTTGGCAACAACGATGCCACTTATGCACATCCTCCCTCGGATATATTATGGAAGTCTGCTGTCTTAGTAAACCAAGGTACACCAGATTCACCTAAATGGGTATTTGAAGATGGTTCCGGTTATTCAATTTTTGATCCAGCAAGTAGCGAATGGCATGATTATGACAGCATCTATTGGCTTGACGAAGACCCAGAATTTAACGAGTATGAGCGCGCTTTTTACTATTACAGCGGAGCCTTCGGTGTCCCTGGAAAATATCCCCCTTTAGAGCCTGGTCAAACATATCTTTTTTTCGGTGACTCCGGGGCCTTGGCCTCACCATTTGCGGCTCTAAATATAGATGGCAATATCATCACAGGACATACGAATATTGTACCTCTGCCTAATACTTTTGTTCTTCTTGTATCTGCGCTTGGAGTATTTAATTGGCATAGGCGCTTGAAAATGGCGAGCAAAAATAAAACATAACCAAATTTTTATTTCCTCGTAACCAACCAAGCCATATTTGAACGTTTTATTTTACATCTGCTAAAACTTGACAAACTGATAATATTTTTATAATTAATATTTAAAGTTTTTGTTGGAGGAGGAACCCATGAAAGATCAAAGTAAAATTCTGTCCATCGTTTTCGTGGCGTTTTTGATTTTTTCTGCCCCGAAACTGGTAAAGGCCTTTTCTATTACAGAGGCGTGGGATCAATACAATGTACAAGTTGAATTCATTGTGGATAATTCCAATCCCACCTATGACGACATCGTTGAATTTGTGGTTGGTAATAATGATGCATGGGATGCTTACGTTGAAAATTCGTTAGGCTGGCAAGGAACAGTGGCTGTGAATTATGGTGACGAATACCCGAACTGGTATTATTATGATGAAATACCCTTGTTATGGCTCAATGAAATTGAGGAGTTTAATTCTTACAACAGGGCCTTTTATTTTTGGGCTGACGCTGCAGTGTGGCAACCCCTACCAGAAGGTGAGTCCAGGTACTTTTTTGGGATGACGGTCATGCCTGCGTCTCCTTTTGCCATTCGGAACAGATCGGGAACCGTGGTGGCTACTGGCCACACCAACGTCGTGCCAATACCCACTACCTTGTTGCTTTTATTCACAGGCCTTGCAGCCATTGGTTTTGGCACTGCCCGGCGGAAAAGATAAACATTAAATTACTAACTTATTAGTCCTAGATTGTAAGGGGGCCCGGAGAGTTAATAACGCGGGCCTCTTTTTTTGAAATTTTTACATGTAGAAAATGGGGGCCAACTTGTAACAGCAGGTTGTTTCCTATGCCAACCCTTTAACCAAATTGAAACTTTTCCCACCTGGCAAAAAGCGGCTGTTTCTTAACCGCCTTGCTATTTCCTTGATTCCGCCTGTTTCCATACCAGCATTGGACAAATCAACAATCAGTGCCTTGAAACCAGCTCTAGACAATCTGTCCTTTTGATTTAGGGCATTGTAGGGCACCGGAGAAATAAGCCTTCCTCCTGTTTTGGTCGTCCTCCAAATGGCATATTCCCCCTTTGGGCTCAACACTTTGGCGTTCGATTTCAAACTCCTTGGACACAAACGTGAGGTGAAAAGCGACAAATAGCTAAAGACCGTAAAGGAAACGGGCCAGTTGGAAATCTCCTTTAGTGCCCTGCGGGCATTGTCGAGGTCTGTCTCTATGGAAAATTGGGGAACTCTTATTCCTTGTTCAGATAAAAGCCTCAATGCGCAAGAGTTGAGTGGATTGAGTTGATAAGATGAGTAAATTTCAATCCCTCGTCTTTTCAATTTTTTTGGGCCCACCGAAGCAAGAGCGAGTTGCACCATTTCCAAATGTCCAAGGTTGGAAATTTCAAAGGAGCTGGCTCCCTGTCTCATCAATCTTGCAACCATGTCACATTGCCTATGCGCCTCTTCTTCATGCTGAACTGGGTCTATAGACCACGTGATTGTGTCCCTGTTGTAGCGGCCAAGCTTTTTTTGCAGGGCTGCATTTTGTGGAGTTGCCTTGATAAAGAAGCGGTCTATCCTGACCTTGCCAAACCATTTAATGTCTTGAATTCTTGCAAGTTTTATCCACAGTTGCGGTGCTGAGCAGCTCCTCTTGCTGCTTTTCAAATGGCTGTTGCCCGCTTTTGCCATTATACGCTTTACCTTGCCACGGCTCCATTCAAGCTTTTTATTGGGAACTGGGATATTTTTTACCTTGGGAGTTGTACCGCTCTTTGAACAGTCGGTCTTGAATACCAGGGCATTTTGAAAGGAGCTTTCCAGTTTTTGGAAGATTCTTGCCCGGCCTTCTTCAGGAGCAAAAAGGGCCTGGTGTATTCTAAAAGATATCTGGTCGTCTTGTTTGTTCACAAGGCGGATTCGGTCTCCCTTTTCCAAGCTGTGCTTTTTTACGGAAATCTCAAAAAAATCCCCAGAAATCGATGCTATTCTTCCTATATACAGACCCGTGTTAGACGTCTGCCCAGGAGAAACGAGATCATCTGGTTGTGGCGTAAGAAAAAAACCCTTCGAGGATGGCCTGCCAAGGGCCTGCCGGAAATGCTCTATTGCCCCGCCTATGGCACTTTGATCTCCAGGCTGGCAGTCAAGTAGCAGCCTGTAACCGCTAACTACATGTCTTACATAATTTGCCGGCCTAAGCCTTCCTTCTATCTTGAAGGACCTTACTCCTATGGCGGCCAAATCCCATATCAAGGCACCTGCCTCAAGATCGTTCATGGAGAAAAAGGTGCCCTGCCTCTTACCCCATTTATACTTACGCCTGCATGGCTGCACGCATTTACCCCTGGTGCTCGCCCGTCCTCCCAAAAAGCTGCTGAACAGGCACAGGCCTGAATAACAAAAGCACATGGCTCCATGAACGAAGACCTCTGTCTCGACTGGAGCCGCCTTTACAGCAGCCTCTATTTCTTTAAGAGTCATTTCCCTTGCCAAAACGACCCTGTCAAAGCCCATTCTATGGGCCTGTTTGACCCCGTAAGAGTTGTGTATAGTCATGAGAGTGGAGGCATGAAGGCGCAGGCCTGGAAAATGTCTTCTCGCCAGCCAAAAAAGACCCAAATCCTGCACAATAATAGCATCTGCTTCCATGGCCTCAGCCATGGCCAAGGATTTCACGGCTTCCTTGATCTCAGCTTCCTTGATCAAGGAATTCATGGCTATAAAGACCTTTTTTCCCTTTTGGTGTGCATATGAAGTGAGCTCAAAGGCCTCATGAGGCGTGAAATTCTTAGCAAGGGCACGGGCATTGAAGGACTTCAGACCAATATATATGCTGTCCGCCCCTGCCTCTAAGGCAGCCAAAAAGGCCTGGGTATCACCTGCAGGCGCAAGTAGTTCGGGTGTATCAATATGCATGATTGGGATCTCTTATACTTGCTTGGTCACTTTTTGCCACTTAAATCAATCAAGGCCCAAAAAGGGATAGCGTTTAAGGTCTTCTCTGCTCCACAACGAAAGGCCTGCATGATTTCCAACAGTTTCCACTGAAACAATGAAATCAGGATCTTCAAAAGATATTCGGGCCTCCTTGCCTTTTTCATGTAGCGTATCCAAAATCATTTTGGCCAAGAACTGTTCTTCCTGCTGAGACGATATTTTTTTCTTAAATCCTCTACGGTGCATTCTGACATGAAAAGTGTGACCGGCAATTTCGTCTGCCCATTTTTTTACAATTTTGCCAGCCTTGTCTTCGAATTCCTTTCTGCTTTGAAAAGAAAAACCCTCTTTCGAGGGAATAAACTTGGAAATATAGCTGGTAATATTGGGGTCCACATCTACCATCTTTCTCAATTCTTCCAGTGCCATCCAGGGATCTTCCACATCCATTACTAGAACGTTGTAAAAATCGGTGCGCCGAACGTCACCTAACTCTTCCAAGAGTTCGCACGCAGAACGAAAACCCCGGTCCTTGACACATATTACGATATTCCAATCACCCATGCCTTACAAAAAGATATGGCAACATCTATGCTTCTGCCAAGAGCGCAGCCAAATCTTTGGGAAGCTGCGATAAAACATCCTCGATCTCTCCTGGTGTTACAGCAGATTTAAGTACTGCAAATGTGGCCTTTACATACCTTTCTGCCTCATCTTTAGGGATATCTAGGCGTTCTGCAACCTTGGAGATGAATTCTTCACGATCCATTTTTATCACGTGGTCTGGAACACCTTTTACCAGTTCCTTCAATTCTCTGGGAAGCTGCGAAGCAAGGTCAAAGGCCTCTTGTTCAGTCAGCCTTTCAGACAGGGTCTTCAAAATCGTGTCCGTTATCCAAATTGCATCGTCTTTACTGTCAAGATCAAGTTTTTTCTGTACGGCTTTGATGAACTCATCCCGTTTCATGGCGTCACCTCCTCTTTTTTCAGTGACAATGCCTTTATAATTGTAATTTGGTTATGGGATCCACGTTGTCAACGGCTGGCTAAAAAGACTTTGTATGACAATGATTTTTGAGGTAAAAATAGTTAAGAAGGAAGCTTATTTCCACAAGGAGGTGTCATACCATGCGGGCTTTGATATTGAGTGCCAACGGTTTTGAAGACAGCGAGCTTCTGTGCCCTATGTACAGGCTCATGGAAGAAGGTTTTCAGGTAGATGTGGCAGCACCTGAATGGGGAGAGATAAAAGGCAAAAAAGGTTATGGTGTTTCAGCAAATTTATCCTTTGATGATGTACAAAGCAGCGGCTACAAAATATTACTCATTCCAGGAGGCAAGGCTCCGGAAGCGATCAGGTCCATTCCTCAGGTGCAGGATATTGTAAAAGATTTTTTCAAAGATGGCCGCCCCGTTGCTGCCATTTGTCATGGTCCCCAGGTGTTGATATCAGCAGGGGTCATCCAGGGCCGCAAGGCCACGGGATATAAAGCCATTGCGGGTGAGTTGAGGGCTGCAGGGGTTGAATATGTGGATGAAGAAGTTGTTGTCGACGGCAACTTGATAACATCAAGACAACCTTCAGACATTCCTGCCTTTAATCGTGAGATTGTCAAGGCGGTCAAAGAATAAGCAACGAGCCCCAGTTGATTGGGGGTAAGGAGAAAAAGAAGGTGTCTCGCACGCTCAACATATTGATTTTACTGGTTGCGCTTTTTATTTTAATCATGCTCAACATAAAACCCAAAGATGGCGGTACACCTGTAACCCATCTACCCAAGATGCCACAAAAAGTTTCTACCATCCCTTCTCATTTGAATGAAAACAGCAATCTAGACGCCAGGCCAACACAAAACAGCTCCTCAAGCAGTGAGCAACATTCCCCCCCAACAACATTGCAAGCAAACAGTGCTCAACCCCAAGATGCCGAAGACAAAGAAATATCCTCTGGTGAAATACCGCATGCTATTACTGAGACCAGCAAGGAGTTACCAAAGGAATCTAAAAAGGAAGATGAAGAACCTCTCATCACTGTGGAATTAAAGGATACCGAACCTCTCAATGGCACCTCCTTGACGATTAACACATCACGAAATGAAAAACTTGATAAAGAAAAAGACCAGCCCTTGAAGGAGTATGTAGTCCAGGAGGGTGAATACCTCTATTTGATTGCTGACAAATTCGATATCCCTTTTGGGGAACTCATCAAGGCAAATCCACAAATTAAAGATCCGAATTTCGTATGTGTGGGTCAGATTATTTATTTACCATTGCAAAAATAGTTATTTTCCTCAAGGGACGTTGGCACATTCACCAATATAGAGCAACACATATTTGTTATTGACCTTTTTGACCCTGGCCTTGATACAAACTTTTTGGCTTTGTTCACCTTGGAACGGTGAGGTAACGGACCTAGGTATCCCGCCAGTTACGAAAATACACATACTGTCTGCTGCCAGGACCCAATCGCTTCTGGTAACCATCAAGGTTTTATTTTTTTGCATATTGCACGAAGTCCAGCCCATATAAAATCCGGCAACATTCACAACATGGTTGTCAAACGCGCCATCGTAAATCTCATGAATGGTTACCAAGGTTTGACCATGGGCATCCATGGTTTTTGAAGACGTAATCTCAGCAGTGCATGCGCATACGCCCAAAAAAATATGGAATACAACTATAGTATATGAAAGAAACGCTTTTAACTTACTCATTTACACGCATCCTGGCATGTTTCCAAAGATATTGTTCCCTGATCTTCTCCCAAAATTCAATGGTTGCCGTAAATGAAGCCCTCGAAAAAAGTTTCTGGACCTCTCCAGGTATCCACCAGTTGGAATAGAAATTCATGCTCAACATGTACATGACCCACTCATCCCAATCCTCTGGATCTGGTGCGGGAAATAACAAGTCCATGGAATGGGGCCCCCAGGTGGTAATGCTGTTAAGGGTCTTGTCCGGCATGTAGAAACAATATGCCCAGACACCAAGTCCAGGCCCATCGTCATACAAATTTATGACAGGCAAATACAATCCCCTTTCAACTTCCTGCCTTGCAGTATAGATTTCGTAGTTGTCACCACTATCCAACGAATCGGCTGAAAAAAAACCATTAGGCGTTGTCTGCCCCATCCATGGGGTATAAGCGCCCGCTGGTTCAACCACGTACAGGTCCAAGTCTGCTGCGCTCTTGGAACCGTCAAAATTGGTCCAATAGGCAGCAATTACAAAGTCTCCATGGGTTGTAACCACGTGGCTGTCTATGAGCTTGTTACGCAAACCCTCAAGGAAGTGTGCCCACTCACTCAACCCAAGGAACGAACAAAGCTGCTGATACTCGTGCATGGTGCTGTATGCAGCATCCTTATACCAGGGAAAATAAATAGCGATGCCATGGGCGTTTGAAACCGAATTGCCAGCCACCAATCCGCTTCCCTCGTTCTGTGGGGTGTAGTGATGTTCATAGACAGAATCTGCTCCGAACAAGCCTTGGACATCTTCGGCCTTAGATTTGATGCTGCCTCCCAGCATTGCCAATTTTCCACACAGATCATAGAGATCGACGCTGCCAGGCAAACCGAAAAAAGACTGCACCTTTCCGCGAAGTGAAGACAACTCTACCACAAATTCTGTGTCTGCCAGACGCCTATCCAAGGCCTCTGCCAGTAATGCCACTGCCTTTGCCATATCTGTGACGACATCCGTATCGATGGCCGATTTGGTAACACTGACCAGTCCCTCTTTGGCTGTTTTGTAATGCTCTACATATTCCCTGGCCACCATTTTGGCAAAATCCCACGGTGCCATTCCAGGTTGAGAAACAAGTTTGTGCAAGATTTTGTCATATGGATCGCCATCACCTGGTTCTGAAGCCTCGGAAAAAGTAATGTATCGTGTGAATTGGTGGACTGACATTGCAACTTCCAGCATTCCCATCAGGCAGGCGTCAAATTCGATCAAATCAAAAAATACGCCTGCTTGATTCAATGCCTGGCTGAGTTCTTGTACAGACATGAAGGTGTGACTGGTCCGGTCTTCCAGCAGACCACGTACTCCTCCCGACCTGGCGTCATCGCCTCCACCACCTGCCCATCCAAGACCATGATCCCATAAAAAAAGGGCATAATGACGAGCTGGATAATTTGACACTGCCCATCCTATGAAATCGGCTAATGTGGTCGGAGATGCCATATCCAAATTCATTCCGAGATCATGCCATTCAAGCCCATTCTTGAGGACCTTGAAACGGTAAGTATGGCCATTGTGCTCTATTGAGCTGAATATCGGGCTCAATTCAGCTTGAACGACCACGTTCACCTGGTCAGAAGAACCTACCTCCATCATTTCAACCACATCGTTCACCAGGGCATCAGATAAGTTGTTATCACCTGCCATGTAGGCCATTATGGTCCACTGAGCTTCTGAATGGGCACTGTTACACCACAACAGAAGTATTGCGAAGAAAAAGCTGCACACACGGCCAGCAGCATCAAATGCCATTTTTATCTCCACAACAGCCTCAAAGAAAGAATCGACCATCTCACCACGGCTCCTGCAAGCGCAATCCCAGACAGGAAACGGGCTGGGCTTGTATCATATTTTTTGTATAAGAGCCAAGCGCTTCTGTGAAAATGGTAGTTAGAAAGCCATCTTGCCTGCCTGCTCGCCAATCCAGCATGATGCACCACAGGCCCTGCCTGGGGCAGATAGAATACACCCCAACCATACCGCTTGAACCTGGTACACCAGTCGCAGTCCTCCCAATAAAGAAAAAAACGTTCATCCATAAGACCCACCTCTTCTATGGCCTGACGTCTGACGCCCATGCAAGCCCCTGAGACCCAGTCAACTTCTATGGGAGCGGAGATATTGCGCCTAGACAAAATTTCCTTTGACGTCATGGGATTATTAGGCAGCAGGCGTGACAGCACGGAAGTCCTACCAAAAAAAGCAGTAGCAAGACTGGGGAATGCCCTGGCCGATCCTTGAATGGACCCATTTGAATCCAGAATTAGAGGCCCCGCTATGCCAGCAGCCATTTCACGTTGAAAAAAAACGTAAAAATGTCTCAATAAAGGCCCTTTTATTACTGTATCTGGATTCAATAAACATACAAAAGGAGCGTGAGACAAGGCCAAGGCCTGATTAACAGCCTTGGCAAAGCCCAAGTTTTGCGAGTTTTCAAGAAACATCACCCCCGGATAAGCTGCTTTAATATCTGGCGGAATACTTTCTGGACTGTTGTCAACTACATAGACCTTGGCTATTTCGCCGGCATTTTGATTAAAGAGAGATGCTAAACAGACAGTCAATGGTTCATGGGAGCGATAATTTACTATTATAACGTCAAAATTCATCGACCCCCCATTTTTGAAGCTTCAGCCTGAGAGTTTTGCGATCTATACCCAAAATGCGGGCTGCTTCAGTGCGGTTGCCATTGGTATCCTTCAACACACCAAGAATATGCGCCTTTTCCACCTCTTCCAATGGCAGCTTACCAGAATAGCTCAATTTTGGTGCAGGCCCAGCCTGCGGTACCCTAGCCAAAGAAAGGTCTTCCAAAGTTATCATTTCATCCTGGGCAAAGATTGCCAGGCGTTCTACCGCATTTTCCAATTCCCTGACATTTCCTGGCCAGTCATATTCTTTCAGGCGCACCAAAACCTCTGGAGCTATTTTTAGGATCTTTCTTCCATGTGTAGCAGCGAAGCGCTTCAAAAAATGTTCTACGAGCAATGGAATGTCATCCTTGCGCTCCCGCAGAGGAGGTGTTGTCAGGGCCACTACGTTGAGCCGAAAGTAGAGGTCTTCCCGAAATTCACCTTTGGAAACTGCCTTTTGGAGGTCTCTATTTGTGGCTGCCACTATGCGTACATCCACCTTTGTGATCCTTTGGCTCCCAACCCTGGAAATCTCCTTTTCCTCCACAGCCTTCAAGAGCTTTGATTGAAGCTCAAGGTTGATGTTGGCAATCTCGTCAAGAAAAAGTGTGCCACCGTCGGCCATTTCAAACTTGCCCATCTTGTGAGAGCTTGCTCCAGTAAAGGCGCCTTTCACATGGCCGAAAAGCTCGCTTTCAAATAGAGAGGGTACGAGTGTGGAACAATCCACCGACACGAAGGGAAAGTTTCTGCGTTTGCTTAACTGGTGGATCTTTTTGGCAATCAGGCCCTTGCCCGTACCGCTTTCACCAGTGATCATGACAGTGGTGTCCAAAGGGGCCACTCTTTCCACCTGTTCAAGAAGTGATGACAGGGCCTTGCTACTGCCTATCACCTCCACTTCGCCTTCTTTCTTGCGGAGCTGTTCTTTGAGATAAATGTTCTCTTTGGCAAGCTGCCTAGTCCTCAAAGAGCGCCTCACAACCAGGCGAAGCTCATCAGGCTCAAAGGGTTTTGGCAAAAAGTCGTCTGCACCAAGGCGCATTGCTTCCACGGCGTTTTGAATGGTCCCGTAGGCCGTTATCATAACCACAGGCACCATTGAATCCCTCTTCCTCAATTCACGTAGGAGATCAAGACCGTTAATGTCGGGAAGCTTGAGATCCAGAAGGACAAGATCATATTCGTACCGCTCCAAGGACTCCAGTGCCTCTGAGCCAGAATACGCATAGGCTACATCATAACCCAACTTGGAAAGCACTTGATTGCACCCGTCCACTATGGCGTGATCGTCGTCCACTATGAAAATGCGTTCCTTCAATTTCATCAACTCGATGCCAAAACAGGCAGTCTCACCTCAAAGAGGGTGCCTGTTCCCACTTCGCTTTCTATGGTAATGGTTCCCCTGTGGCGCTGAACAATGCCATGGGTTATGGAAAGGCCCAGACCTGTTCCCCTGCCTGGCTTTTTAGAAGTAAAAAAGGGTTCAAAAATCCTGTGCCTGATCTCTTCAGGAATGCCAATTCCTGTATCACGGACGGCTAGAATAACACATTTTGAATCTGAATCATACCTGGTGGATATGTATAACTGACCAGGACCTTTTATAGCCTCCGCACCGTTTATGATCAAATTGAGCACCACCTGCTCCATCTGTCCTTTGTCACCCATCAAGTGGGGGATCTCCTTGTCGAGGTCAATTTTGACCACGATCTCCCTGAACAGGTTGTGATCTTCTATTAAGGAAAACATCTCTGTAACTACCTGGTTCAAATCCACTGGTGCATAAGAACGTGAAGATGATTTGCCGAAGTTTAAAAGGCCCTTTGCAATTATCCTGCAACGTGTAGCAAGCTTTACGATCTTTTCCACATTGGAAATAGCGGCCTGCTTGTCTGACATGTCTTCTTTGAGCAGATTTGCATATAACAAAATCCCCCCCAAAGGATTATTTATCTCATGGGCGATTTCGCCTGCCAAACGTCCCATTGCGCTCAAGCGCTCGCTTTGAAGCAGCTTGTCTTCCCATGAACGCAGCTCTGAAATATCACGCACAAGGCTTTGGTAGAATATTTCATTTCCAGAATAAAAAGGCAAAGTCATTAGCTCTAGGTCAACGGTTGAGCCGTCGGCCCTTCTGCCCAACACTTCCCTGCGCCCGAGCCTTACTTCCCAAGCCGGCCAAGGCGAAAAAAACTCTCCTATCTGAAGGCCTTCCAGTTCTTCTTTCCGGACATAGCCCAACAGATTGGCAAAAGACTCATTGGCCAGCAGGCATACATTTGAGTTATGCACTATTCCGGGCTGCCTAATTTGGGCCCAACTTTCCTTCAATGTTTCTGGAATTTGCTGCGAACCGTCTTTCATATTCATTTTTATTATTTTATCCTAAATTCAAATTGCTAACCACTTGAAAGGAGCAAGGAGCATAAACATGGTAAGAAAAGACTGTAAAGGCCTTGCATGCCCCCAACCAGTTCTGGCCGCAAAGGAACTAATGGAACAACATCCCAAGGAATCCATAGAAATAATAGTGGATAACGAAGCAGCAAAAATAAACGTAACTCGTTTCCTTGAAAGCCAGGGCATGGAGGTCGAGATTGTACAGGATGCAGATGGCTCGATCCATGTGACTGGGACACCAGGAGAAAAGAGGGAGACTGAACCAGACGCCTGCGAAGTTATCTTTTCCTGCGACGAAGGACGGCAAAAGATCCTGGTTTTCGTTCCCTCAGACCAAATTGGAACTGGAGAAAAAGAACTAGGAATAGCCCTCATGGGAAACTTTCTGAAAACATTGAAAGAATTGGGGCCAGATCTCTGGAGGCTCGTATTTTTAAATGCTGGTGTAAAGCTAACAACCAAAGACTCACCACACATTCAAATCCTTGAGGAGCTTGAAGCAAAAGGGGTCTCCATACTCGTGTGCGGCACATGCCTAGAATTTTATGGGCTAATGGATCAAAAGGCAGTGGGCGAAACCACGAATATGTTGGATATAGTAACCTCCATGCAGCTGGCCACCAAAATTATCAGGGTTTAGACGACAAAATGTCTAAGCTGGTCTTTCCCATCGTTCATGAATCCAGTGTACCTTAACAAAGTGCCCGAACAGGCCATTCGTTTTCTTTTGAAAGAATGGTTGTTGACAGCCGCAGCGGCAGGACTCTTTTTCACTTCACTGCACCTTAAACGTCTTCCTTTGTACAGCAGACACGATTTTGAGGTATTGTTCATTCTTTTTACGCTTTTTGTGGTAATCAATGGCCTTGAAAAAAGCGGTCTCTTTGCGACGCTGGCAGCAAAGTTGAGCAATGGACGATATCCGGCTGTTCGGCTGATCATTGGCATCTTTTTCCTTTCCATGTTTGTCACAAATGACGTGGCTCTGCTGGTAGGGGTGCCACTGGCTCTCAGACTGAATTGCAGAAGGCCCCATTTATTGGTGATATTCTTGGCATTGTCGGCAAACTCCGGGTCTGCGCTGACTCCCTTTGGAAACCCCCAAAATCTCTTCATATACTGGTTTTACCATTTACACCCCTGGCAATTTGTTGAGGCCATTGCACCTTTTAGTCTCGTTACTGGCTTTTTGATAGCTGTAGTCGGTTTCTCTCTTTTCCCTGCCACCTCAGCAAGGCAAAAAATACCACGATTCTACAGGTCAGCTTGGTTGTATCTAGCAGCCCTGATCATGATCATACTCACTATCTTGAAGATATCTCCTTTATGGACAGGCGTGTTTCTGCTTGCAGTCATGGTATTTTACGACAGAAAGGCTTTTCACGTAGATTACGTACTACTGCTGACTTTTGCCTGTTTTTTTGGTTTCACAGATAATCTGGTGGCCATGCTTGAATTCAGATTGACCAATCCGGACACGGTATTTCTGGCTTCTGCAATTTCGAGCCAATTTATCAGCAATGTACCAGCCGCATTGCTATATTCCGATTTCACCGTCCACTGGCACGCACTATTATGGGGTGTGAGTGTAGGAGGTTTTGGAAACCTTGTGGGTTCTTTGGCAAACCTGATTGCCTACCGGCTTTATATTAATGAAAATTCCTGTCAAAAAAAATTCTTACTCTCTTTTCATCTTTGGGGATATCTGTTCTTTGCAATTGGTATAGCTCTTTTTTACATGGTCAGCCCACACCAATAACCCTAATTTAAAAGATAATCAAAGATTTTTGACTATTTTTTGCCTTATTTTTTCCATAAGGCCTTTATCTTCGCGATATCTCATCTTTTCAAGGCTGCTTTTGATTGTTTGTGCCATTGACACACAAATTTTTCCAACATTTATGGCATCCATAACGGCTGCATCATCGAAAATTGCATTGTCTCCTTTGTCAGAATATGCATACGCCCACGGAGGAACAACCGCTCCCATACCATTCAAGGCAGTCATCAAGTGGGCAGAGGCAAAAACCAGCCCTGCATCAGACCCCACGGTTATAACCCCAATCACCTTGCCCTCCATGTAACTGGGCTCGCCAAAAGATGTCATGTTTTCCATGCAGGTCATACGGTCTACCAAGTTCTTTATCTGGCCAGACGGTCCATACCAATACACTGGAGTTGCAAAAATAATCACATCAGATTCGTGTATTTTCAAAAGCAATGTCTTACCATGATCTTCAAAGATACAAGGAAACCTGCACGTTGGCTCGTCAGTATGGATACAGCCTATACACGGTTTTATTTCGCCATCATAGGCTCTCATAAAATTTGTATCCGCGCCATTTTCATCAGCTGCATTGAGCGCACATCGAAGAAGCTGCTCTGTTCCACCAAGGCGATGAGGTGAACCAGAAATTCCAAGGACCTTCACCATGCTGATGGCACAACCTCCTGCTCAGTTATAAACACATTCTCTTTTATTATTCAGGCATAGCCTTAATGAAGTCCTCTGCTTCCTTTATAGAGGCCTGCATGTCTGCGACAAGCCTTTGCACATCAAGCTCTATACTCGATACTTCTGCCTGGAGACCGGCAATCGCCTGAGCATTTAAGTTGTGTTTTAGATAGAGAACATTGTCCCTTAATTGAGTCAATACAGGCGGCAACCTCTTTTCTATTCGCTTCATGGCCTTGTACAGCTTTGCGTAACGCCTTTTGGTAATAGATAGCTTTTCTCTGCTTTTCCTTTTCAGCTCAGGACTAGACATACTGTCTATCTCTTCTGACCATTCGTCGAACAGATCAGAGGCTATGGAATCAATTTTCCTTATACGACTTTTTAGTGCATCTGCTTTTTCCTCACACTCTTCATAGTCGTTCTTTAACCTGTTGTAGATTTCCTCAAGATCGCCGCCTTTGAAGCCTGTGAGTTCTTTCAAACGTGTAAGTGCATCTTTGAATTGTTCACTTGCTTCAATCTGCTCTTCCTGCACAGCTTCGATATTGTCCCTCAAGAGATCTCTCTTGTGTTTCCCAACTTTTTCCCACGCAGCATAATAAACGTTGCTGCAGCCAAAGAGGGCTATACAAACCATCACCGCTACCAAACTGCTGAATAAAGCAGACCGCTTTTTTTTGAAAAAAAACCCTATAACGATCATCATATTCTCTTGCTCCCGTGTGATTCTAATCCCTTCACTGAGGTGGGTCTCAAAATAATGGACCATATGGATTTAGCAACTCTTCAACTTCCTGTTTCGTGAACGAAGATTGAGAAGGTTTGGCATCTTGTCTTGCATTTTTTGCCCTCCGGCTCCACCTCGCATTTCTGCATCTTCTATTCTAAGGCTCACTCCGCTGGAAGTTGCACAACTCGCCTGCCTGCGGCAGGTTCAAACAGTACAACTTCCGGCCGCTACGCTTCGCCTAGAATCTGCAAGAAATTACTCACAGTCGCTACAGGCAAAAAATGCAAGCCTGCTGCCTAACTATCCAATATCAGGTCTGATACTGGCTATTTTCCCTATAGATTTTTGAATGTCTGTCCAAAGTTTAGGACTAGCCACCTTTAACATAATCTGGTTCTGTAGAATCGCAAATTGAGGGTCAATTATAACGCAGAGCCGAGGATGGTTTAAGGAATTTTCCCGAAGAGCCCTTTAGCGTGACAAGTACCAAAATTCGTAGAAACCGCATCAGGAGTAATAATAGACATTGAAATTTTTAGTGCTTCTAATAGATTGTTTCCTGTTCCATCCTAAATATGCCTATCCGCTACTCATCCACTAAAAACCAAAAGCGTCTTGTTGAAGGCGACTTTGGCACAATGCTTATGGACGAGCTATTTTATCGACAAAACTTCTTTGCAAGAAGCAAAGGCTTCTTTTGATCCTGATGAGCGTCACAATGAAGTGGTTGAGGCCTTAACAAATGCATTTGCCTCACAAAATATACAACCCTGAACAACCCGAAGCCGGTTGACGCTGCCGGCCCCTCCTTCTCAATGCAAGTAAATCCAATTTTCGAGATTTCCGCCATCTTTGAACTCCTCTTCCCCTTGACATATAAGTGGATCGCCATCACGTTCTGCCTGTGTGATGATCGCATTTTGCCTAGATTTCAAACCGCGGGCCTGGTAGTTCTTCAAGACATCTTGGGTAATCACCTCAAAAAAAGATATCAATTTGTAGCCATTGGGTGTATTTACACCTACGGCGGTGTCTGCAAGAGTAACATTTTCATAAGGGGGAGGCGTGCCCAGCAGTTGTCCAGATAAGACTCTGTCACCCACATGAAGCGGAGTAATTAGATCGACATGCATAATCACTACATGAAATGCCGGATAAGCTTCTGATTGGATACCAATGTTGGTTCCTTTCCAACCTACCCCAGGGAACCACTCTTCTGTTGTGGCGATGACTACGCCATCAAGGGGCGAAAAAATCTTTACTGACAGGCGGTCAACCTCTGGCTTGGCAACAAAATAATGTTTCATGCTGCGGCAGGTCTCAAAATCATCGGAATAGTCATGCCCAGCACCGGAACGAAACTTTGAAACTCGTGCTATCTTATCAAGCTCAACCACATCATCTGTGATGAAATGGGGCAAGCTTTGGGCCTCCGTATCAAATGTCGGCCAGGGGGTTTGAGTGCCGCTGATGGTCCCGTTGAGTCCGACAGGTTGCATCACCCAAGTGCCAGAAAATTGGTGGCAGAGGTCTGTAAAATTTAATGCGGCATTAAAGGTGCCTTCCATGGAAGGGACTTCGGCGGTAAGAAGCATGGAGTTGCCCGTGATGCGGCCCTGCCCTTTGAATAGATATTTATTGCCACTCAGGCTAAAAGCAACCCGGCCATTTGATTGGGTGATAATCATTTTCCATTGGGGTTGCACGCTCAAGGTTACGTAATATAACCCTGAACAGTCGCTGGCATTGGATATCTCAAGAGAGGTCAGCCATAGAGTGTAATTGGATTGATCGCCAGCAGGCGTTATTATCAGACCAAAATAGTAAGTCCCCGCTGGCAACTGATTCAAGGGAATGATACCAAATGGTGAAGCATTGATGGGGCCAGTAACGTCGGCTTGCCAAGGTACCAAGCCGACCTTGGAAAATTCTTGCAAACCATTGTCTGGTGTAAGGATATAAATTTCAGATGTGAGTTCAGGTATCGCCACTGCGAAATAGATATCGATTCGTCCAGCGGCTTTATTCAGATGAACTTGCACATCGACTCTGTCGCCACCTGCAGCACAGTCACCGACACCAACTGGAAAAGCCGCGGCATAGTCATCGCTTGGAATCGGGGAGGCTATGGCATCATAACGAAAGCTACTTTGACCTATAGGGACGGGCAACAAGCCAAGAGCTGGGCGGGAGCCCAGCACATGACAACCACAAAATACCATTAGTATGGTTATCCAGACAAACAACTTCTTCACCGGGTATCTCCTCTTTATCAACTAAGTTGATCACAAGAACGCGCTTGTATAAGGTCGGCCACTCAAAGGTGCGTCGTTAGCTGCTATCCATAACGGTTTCTGGTTGGGCTTGTTGCGTTTGCCTATGGTCATGAGAAACCTTTTCTTGTGGATCAACCGTTGAGGCCTAATTATTTTTAATGGAAATGTACATTTTTCTACCAGCTACAAAAATGATTTTGGGGCCTCGTATAGCGATATCCAATACTAGCACCTTTTAAATTTAAGCATTTCCCTTGTGTCCGTTCGCTTAATATATCTTTCATGCAGAACCTCCTAAAAAAAATAAGATGTTCAATTATGTTCTTAAATTTTAATTATATCATATTTTTCATATTGAAAAATAGCGCTGCTGATTTGATATTGGATTGGAATTATCTGCTTTCACTTTATGATAAGATTTCGCAACTCATGTTCCCTTGACGCACAATCAATTTTTGTGATAAAAAAGGAAGACATGAGAGAGACGGTGTTAGACATATTCCAAATTTACCTGAAACAGGCCGTAAGCCTCCTTTTTTAAGGAGGTTTTTTTTTGCCATCATGAGTCAAAAAAAGGACATCCTAAGCATAAGGGATCTCACAAAAGAAGACATTCTGTTCATCTTAGAGACGGCAGCATCCTTGAAAGAGATTTTGGACAGGCCTATCAAAAAGGTGCCCCCTTTGAGGGGCAAGACCATGGTTCACCTATTTTTCGAACCCAGCACCCGCACCAAACTTTCTTTTGAGCTGGCAGCAAAGCGCCTGAGCGCAGATACGGTCGGAATTTCCAAAAGTTCCAGCAGCGTGACCAAAGGGGAAGATCTCATAGATACAGCGAAAAATATCGAAGCCATGCGTCCTGACGTACTGGTGTTGCGTCATCCATGCTCAGGTGCTGCTCATCTCATGGCTAAGGCGGTCAACTGTTCTGTGATAAACGCCGGAGACGGCACCAATGAACATCCTACCCAAGCCCTTCTAGACATGTTTACTGTAAAAGAACATTTTGGCACCCTTGAAGGGCTGAAGATTGCCATAATAGGAGACATATTGCACAGCAGGGTAGCCCATTCCGACATGATCGGTTTTACCAAGATGGGCAGTGAAGTTGTCATCTGCGGACCGGGTACCTTGATACCTCCTGCTCCCGAAATTTATGGGGTAAAGGTGGAATATAACCTCCTGGATGCCATAAAAGACGCTGATGTCGTTATGGCGCTCAGGCTTCAAAAAGAACGCCAAGGCAAGCACTTAATACCATCTGACAGGGAATATGCCTCTCTGTTTGGAATCAATGCTGAAATTCTCCAAAAAACAAAGTCCGAAGCCATCATAATGCATCCGGGGCCTATTAACAGAGGCATTGAAATGTCGCCTGACGTAGCCGATTCTGATCGTTCGCTCATATTGAACCAGGTCACCAATGGCGTAGCCGTGCGCATGGCCCTCTTGTCTATTCTCATGGCTGAAACAGGTGGTCAAAGACAATGACGGATATCCTTATACGAAAAGGTAGAATCATAGACCCTACGCAAGGGTTTGATTTCATAGGCGATATTCTCGTTCGAAACGGCGTTATCGAAGAGATTGCCGAAAAGATCGAAGCTCCTGAGGTAGTTCAAATATGTGATGCCCAGGGTACCATAGTTATGCCGGGCCTGATAGATATGCATGTGCATTTAAGGGAGCCTGGGGAAGAGTACAAGGAAACCATTGCGACTGGTACTGATGCAGCATGTGCTGGTGGTTTTACTGCTGTAGCCTGCATGCCGAACACCAAGCCTGTGAACGACAACGTATCAGTAACTCGCTTCATTTTAGACAAGGCGTCCGAGGCGGGGAAGGCCGCTGTATTGCCAGTAGCAGCAGCCACTGTTGGCCAGCAAGGCCAACTGCTGACAGAGTTTGGTGACCTGCTTCAAGCTGGGGCGGTTGCCTTTTCAGATGACGGTCTACCCATTTCGGACGCATCGGTTATGCGCCTGGTCCTCGAATATTCACGTAATTTTGATGCCCTGATCATATCACATAGCGAAGAGCCATCTTTGTCAAAGGGCGGCTCCATGAACGAAGGAGTTGTTTCTACGAGGCTGGGCCTCAAGGGAATACCTTCCGTAGGAGAAGAGATAGCCATTTTTCGGGACATAAGGCTAGCGGCCCTAACAGGGGCGCGTCTCCATATTGCTCATGTTAGCACCAAGGGAGGAGTGGAAATCATCAGAAGGGCCAAAGCAGAAGGCATAAAAGTTACAGCCGAGACTGCCCCCCATTATTTTTCTCTTACAGAGGAGGCGGTGGAAGGCTTTAACACCAACGCCAAGATGAATCCTCCCCTTAGGACAGAAGATGACAGAATGGCCATCATAGAAGGCTTACAAGACGGCACCCTTGATGCCATAGCCACAGACCATGCCCCCCATTCAAGCCTGGAAAAGGACTGTGAATTTGAAAAGGCAGCCAATGGTATCATCGGGCTTGAGCTGGCTGTTCCACTCACCCTTCAATTGGTGCGTGAAGGCTATTTGGAGCTTGGTGATGTCGTCAGGCTCATGTCTTCCCAACCTGCAAAAATTCTTGGGATAGATGCCGGAAGCCTGAAAACCGGAAAACCAGCCAACATCACCATTATTGATCCTGAAAAAGAGATGGTTGTTTCACGTGAAACACTTCGTTCAAAATCTCAAAACACCCCATTCCTTGGTAAGACTTTAAGAGGCGTGCCAAAAACAACCATAGTAAATGGACTGTTAGTTTTTCAAAGATAGACAACCAAACAGACATCAAATCCCTTTCTTCAACAATTTGAATGAAAAAACCGAAAAGTTGTAGAGAAAGGGAGGCAGTGCGGTCATGAATCTTGAAGCAGCCTATTGGGAAGCCGCAGACGATAAAGTTGTTCCTAAAATTGGGCAAGAGAAAATACTTATTGTGGACGACGATCCAAGTTTGCGGGAATTCCTCGAGATATTCTTCTTGAACGAAGGCTACGGAGTTTTGTGCGCTTCTGATGGAACAGAGGCCTTGGAGCTATTAAAAAAGGAAGAGGTAGCCCTAGTCCTCACCGACATGAAGATGCCTGAAATGAGCGGCTTGGAGCTATTGAAGGCGATAAAAGAATCCCATCCTGGTTTACCGGTAATAATGATAACCGCCTTTGCTTCTCTGGAAAGTGCTGTCGAAGCAATGAACGAGGGAGCATGGGACTATTTGCCGAAGCCTTTTCAGCTTGAAGAAGTGAGAGAGGTTGTGGAAAAGGCCTTGAGTTCAGCCAATACCCCTCAAGGGTTGGAGTCTGACCCTGTTACGAAAATTCATCGCCTCGATCAGATGGTGGCCAAGAGCCCGGCAATGCTGAAAGTTTTTCAGCTGATATCCCGCGCGGCATCGAGTACCTCGAGTGTGCTGATTACCGGGGAAAGTGGTACAGGCAAAGAATTGGTGGCAAGGGCTGTGCACAATCTTAGCCCTAGAAAAGACAAGCCCTTTGTCACGCTGAATTGCGGTGGGATTCCTGAAAATCTGCTCGAAAGCGAACTCTTTGGTTATGTGAAAGGTGCGTTTACTGGCGCTGCATCGGACAAAAAAGGTCTGTTTGAGGCAGCCAACCAGGGTACAATTTTTCTTGATGAGATCGGTGAGCTTCCTCTTCCTTTGCAGGCAAAGCTGCTCCGTGTGGTTCAGCAGAAGACCTTTACACCCCTTGGCTCTTCCAAGGAAATAGCCGTAAATGTGCGCATTGTGGCCGCAACAAACAGGAACATGGAAGAGGAGGTGATGAGGGGCAGCTTTCGTGAAGACCTCTATTACAGGCTCAACGTAATCAATATACACATTCCGCCTCTAAGGGAACGTCCAGAAGATATTCCTCTGTTGGTGCAATACTTTTTAGAGAAATATTCAAAGGAAAACGGCAAGAGTGTTCAGGGAATCTCGAGCTTTGCCATGCAAGCCCTCATGCAATACCCCTTTCCAGGAAATGTCAGGGAGTTGGAAAACATAATTGAGCGGAGCGTGGCCTTGTCCACCTCATGCCTGATACTTCCTGAAAGCCTTTCCCTAGCTAAGCACAAGCAGTGCGAAATAACCGAAGAAGATGACGAAGATCTGCCTAAAACCTTTATTCTCCCCCCAGAGGGCGTGGATCTGGATGGATATCTTTCAAAAATAGAAAAAGACCTTTTGAGCCAGGCCCTTGAATATTCTTCAGGGAACAAAACAGAGGCAGCAAAATTGGTGGGGCTGAACTTTCGTTCTTTCAGATACCGTCTAGCAAAATATGGGCTTTGAACTAAAAAAAGACACCACTTTTTATACTCTGCTGGGCGGCCGCCTCATACTCCTCCTTTTCATACTGGGAACAGTTTACCTGTTTCCTTCCAAATTTGAACATCCGGGAACGGATGCCTCAAGGCTTACGATACTTTTTTCCAGCGCCTTTGCTTTAAGCCTAATTTCCGTCTGGTGGAATGAAAAACAGCGCTTTGCAGCTGCCTTGCCTTGGCTACAGACTGTAGGCGATGTACTGCTGGTCTTCTTCACTGTGCTTTGGACAGGCGGCACCTCTAGCCCATTCACCTTTTTCTTCCCATTGGCAATAATCACAGCCTGTATACTGGACGGAAGGCGCGGTGGGACGATCTCTGCCATGTTGAGCACCCTGGCCTACCTCTTTGTTTGCGTACACGAAGTAGACAAAGGTGCGGGAATATCCTTTGTGACTTTTTCGTTTTTCACCAATATGGCGGCATTTAATGCCACTGCACTGCTGGGCGCAGCATTATCCAGACGCCTGATAAAAACGGAAAAGAGACTGGTTGAAGCCAAAGAACACCTTCACAGGATTGAAAATATACAGCGCTACATTGCAGACAGCATGGATTCAGGGCTTATTACTACAGACGTAAATGGAATTATCATTCTGTGCAACCGTGCTGCCAGCACGATTCTTGGTCAACAAGCGTCAAACTTCCTGGGCCAGCCACTGCGCCTCCTTTGGCCTGAGGGTATAACGCTACTACGAGAGGGCAGTGATGACAAAAAAAGGCAGGGAAGAAGGGAAACCTCTTTTATAACGCCTGCTGGAGAAAAAAGAATATTGGGTGTTTCCACCTTCAGTGTGCGGGACAATACAAACAAGATCATCGGTCACGGCATCATATTTCAGGACATCACCTCGATAAAGGAACAGGAACTACTATTGGAACGAATGCGCCGCCTTGCCGCCCTTGGCGAAATGGCAGCCGGCCTGGCACATGAAATCAAGAACCCCTTGGCCTCCCTTTCCGGGGCAGCACAGTTTCTCAAAGAACAATCGCCTGCCTCACCCCAAGGGAACAGATTACTTGACATAATTGTTCGGGAAAGCAGCAGGCTGAATGAGCTGACTGAATCTTTCCTGATGTATGCTAGACCAGAACCAAGACAGAGCGTTGAGGTAAATATAAAGGAAACACTTTCTCAAGTGATTGAGCTGTTAAAACAGCGCCCTGGACTGCCAAAATTTGAAACTGAAATCCAACTGACTCATAGTGCTGCCTTAGTTGTTGACCCCCAGCAGCTTCACCAGATTTTGCAGAATCTAATTTTGAATAGTATGCAGGCCCTTCCTGCTTCAGGAGGAAAAATTAGAATCACCAGTGAAGACCGTAAAAACCAGATTATTCTTACCATTGAAGACAATGGAAAAGGCATAGAGCCAGAAGATCTCAAAAGGGTTTTTGATCCTTTTTTTACCACAAAGCCCCATGGCTATGGGCTGGGAATGGCCGTGGTCCACAGGATTATTGAGGCTTGGAACGGCACGGTATCCATAGAATCAGTGCCTGGTAAAGGGACAAAGATTACCATTGCACTACCAAGCGTCTCTCTCGCCCTGGCTGCCTAATGACCCGGTTGTCACCTATAATGAACACTATTCCAAACAAAGTATGCACTTTAACTGTTTATGCCGTATAAGCCTGCTACCAACACCTTTATGAGGCAACTAAATAGCCGACGTGATTTTTGCCCTTGACTTGCCACTAGTTAACTAAAAGGTATGGCAGCTTGTCTTGCACCTTTTGCCCTCCGGCTCCACCTCGCACTTCTGCATCTTCTAAGGCTTGCTCCGCTGGAAGTTGCACAACTCGCCTGCCTGCGGCAGGCTCAAACAGTACAACTTCCGGACGCTACGCTTCGCCTAGAATCTGCAAGAAATTGCTCACAGTCGCTACGGGCAAAAAATACAAGCCCGCTGCCTAACTATCCAATATCATGCCTGATATTGGCCTTCTTCACTATAGATTTTTGATCCTTTGTCCAAAGTTTTGGACTGGCCACCTTTTATAAAAAAATCGGATTATGGAAAATCGACAATTGAGGGTAAATTGTAACGCAGAGCTGGGGATGTTTTAGGGGATTTTTCCGAAGAGCCCTTTAGCGTGAAGAAAACCAAGATTCCCTGATGTCGCACGAAATGAACTCTAAAGGCTCTGAGGGAAAACTCCCTAAA
>CAYWKF010000027.1:0-11530 GCA_964459155.1 uncultured Desulfobacterales bacterium | reverse complement strand
CTGTTGAGCCAAAGCTAGGTTTTTAAAAAAATAAGGTTAGTTGTAGCCATGCCAAATAATGGTAACCCTTTCTTTGCTGAACGTGAGCGATATATACCAATCGCAAAACAATATGTAAGCCAGGTCTTGGCACCTAAATTGGGATGTAATCGATATCCGAAAATCATTCCTGCTCTTTTCGGTCGACGCAATTATGTCTATTTTTTGGAATTTCCTGAGATGGATCCAATGGTTCTCAGATTTGAAAGAGATCCTGGAATGCTTGTGCGGCGCATGCGAGGTCATGAGATTTTAGCAGATCTGGGCTTGAATGTGCCTGCTGTTCTGTATTGCGATATTTCTGGTTCTACATTTAAAAAATTTGGATTCTATTTTTTTCTGGAGAGTTTTGTTGTTGGTGATCATTATATCTGGAAAGATAGTGTAGATATATTTAGTAGTTCTCTTGCAAAATCAATGGTGAAGATGCATAAGGTTATATCTATCTATTTTGGTTGGCCAAAAGAGCTGAGTTTTTATCTAAGGTTTTTTGCTGGTCTTAAGTTGATGATTAAGGCAAAAAAAGATTTAAGAAAATGTAAGGTTAAAAATAGAGGGGCTGCTTTATTTATCTCAGATAAGCTTGCAAAGCAATCTTTGAAATCATGGTTTCCGCGTCCTCGATTAACTATTGGCAGTATTCTTCCTTCTAATATACTGTTTGATGGAAAAGAATTGTTCTTTATCGATTTGGCTAGGGTGAGATATGGTATAGCCTCTAGAGATATTGCTCAAATTAAAATTGGATTTTTTGAAAAAAATAGAGATGCTGTTTCTTCTTTTCTTCTTGCCTATAAGAAAGCTTTGGATCTTGCTCTTTTAAAAGAAATCGAATCTACGCTGGTTCTTTCAGAGATATTGTTTGTTTTGAGGTTGATATGTAGAAATAAAGATGTCGATTATCGTTATTTTTTGCGTGAAGATATAGTTGGTTTTGTTGGTCTGTCTTAGGTTTTTTTGTGGAGTGTTTTGTTTGCTCTCTTCTTTTGTAATATGCTTTTGGCTGTTATTTTAAAATATTCCGGTTTGAATATGTATTTTGATGCAGTCCTGTATTTTTTGACGATCTGTGCGAGAAATATTAGCTGGTATTTAATGCCTTTATTAGATAGTTTGGCTAAATATCTATTGCTGAAATATCCTATGCATCTGTTGCATGCTCTTTGTGCTTTTTGGATAGATAGTCCAGATTTTTGGGCTTCTTTGTAGATTGATGGCCATATTTCTAGATTGGCTATGAATTTTTCTATGTCCACGGATTTGGTTTCATTTCCTGAATGTTTTCTCCAGGTTCCTATTATTTTATTTAAATAGCCTATTTTGCCATGAGATGCTAAACGATAAAGAGATTCCCAGTCAGAACTTATTGTGTTAAATCTATAAAAGTCGAGCTCTATTGCTATTTTTCTGTTGTATAGAGTTGCCATATGTTTTATTAGGTATGTTTTTTCTGGTAGTCTTTCTAGGACTTGTAGTCCGTCTATCTCTTTTTCTTTTGGTATTTTGGAGCTTTTCTTTCGTTTTTTGCCTTCCCATGATGCTCGTGCAGCTGCCATAACTATGTTTTGATCTGATCTGATGATGTCGATGGCTTCTGTTATAAAGTCTGGATCTGTATAGTAATCATCGCCATCAAGGTTTACTACATAATCGCCAGATGCATGTTGGTAAAGTAATTTTCTGTAATTTGCTGTTCTTCCAATGTTTTTTTTGTTGTGAAAGATTTTTAATCTCGGGTCTCTGAATTTATTGATAATATTTTGTGTTCTGTCTGTAGATGCATCATTGCTTACTATTATTTCTAGGTTTGGGTATGTTTGCATTAGAGCGGATTCTATTGCCTTTTTGATAAAAGATTCCTGATTATATGTTGGGATCATTATTGTTACTTTTGGTAATTGTTTGTTGGTCATAAAACAATGCCTTTCTGTATTGCAGTTTTTTTGTAGATATCTGCGTATTTATTCAATATGTGTTTTATGTTTAAGTTTTTTTTCATAAGATGCCGCGCTCTGCTACCTAGCTGACCGGCTCTCTCTTGATTAGTCAAAAGATTGATAATATTGGCAGCAATGGCTTCATAGGTCGGTTTGGAGAGAAGGTAGTGTTTGTTTTCCACTCCAAAATTTTTTGACAGTCCAATGAATGGAGTGAGAATTACAGGTAGACCGGAAGCCATGGCTTCCAAAACAGCATTGGGCATTCCCTCTTTTTTGGAAGTAAAAACAAAAAGATCGGCAAGGGCATAGTATTGCTCAACCCTATCAACTTGCCCTACAAAATGGATACGCTCTCTATATGGTGATTGCCGGATCAGTGAAGCTAATTCAGCTGCATAGGATTTAAGGCCAGGGTCTATCTGGTCATGCCTTGGCCCCACGAAAACCAGATCGGCTTTGGGGCGTTTTGTAGCCACCAGATGCCATGCCTCTAGAAGTAATTCCGGTCGTTTGCGTGGATGTATGGCACCAACGTTTAAAATGATCTCTGAATCCGGATTGAAACCCAGTTCCCGACGAATCTTGAATTTTTGTTCCGGGGTGGCTGGTTTGAACCTGTCTATATTCACGCCATTTGGTATAATTGCTATGCGTCTTTCATCAATACTCCCTCTCACCAGGTCCGCTATGACCTCACTGCTCACTATCAGACGATCCAGTTGGGCAAATAGCAGTTTTTGAAAGAGACCACGTTTCACTATTGCCCAAACCGATCCAGGTCTGCGTGGAGCCAGTGTAATTGAATATATGAGTCCGATATTTAAATGCCTCAGCCTGATGAGCCAGGGCAGGGCCTGCCATGGCAGAGGTGTCAAAAGTTGAATGACATGGGGCTGTATAGACTCTTCCCTGCACAATTTTAGAAGATATTTGAAAAAGATAGATGTCCTATGCCACCCTTTTTTATCTGGCAGCCTGATTTGATGGACTGTGGTGCCTTGAACCGGCGGTACCGGTATGGTCTGTCCTGGCATATATCGATACCAGTCAGATCTCTTGTCCTCTTCCGTTAGTTTTTTTGCCTTGGGCGTGCCGCTAACTATAGAGATGTCAAGAGAGCGTTTTCGAAGACCAGGCAGATAACGCCAAAAACGGCGTTCTGCTCCACCTCTTGGTGGGTATATGAGGGGTGAGGCAATAAATAGTTTTATTCGTTTTTCATGTCTTGCTGGAATCATTTATAGGGAGAGACTTGAAAGATAAATTTACTGATTTGGTGCACCTGTGGCAGCAGCTCAATATCCAGGGCATCTCCTAGGCATTTGATCCGCTTTTTCATCTCCTTTAGAGATATCTCAGGAAAACGGTATCGCTGAAACTCCGGTCGATATTTAGAGCCGGGCTTTAGCGCCTTTATTCGCTTTTTTGCCCATCTCTTATGCGCCAGAAAGGCCCCTTTCACTCTTTTAGCCCTGGAAGGAAGGGGGGTGGTGTCTAGGTCTTTGTCTATTTGTTCGAGCCTGTCCAGGATAAGTTCACACGCCATGGGGCCATCTTGAGATGCCAGATGGTATGCCATAAGGGCCCGCCGTTCCTCACCGGATGCGGCCCCAAGTCTGCCGGAAGCTATCTGGCCTATGGTCTCCGAGAGCTCTGAAAGACTGAAACACTGATGACTTACGAAATTTGGCAGTTTGTAGAATGTCTCGTCCAGTTGCCGGTCTCCGGCAGCCCGGTAGCTGATAGCCGGCACCTCCAGCATGTAGGCTTCAACCCCGGTGGTGCAGCCATTGTGGATCACTGCAACAGCAGCAAGGAGCCATGGTATCACATTCCCTTTATTTATCACCTTTATTCCGGGATGTAGGTCGGCAATCTGGTGATAGACCGCCGGATTCTCAACCGGATGGGGCCTGATGATTACATTCAATTCTGGAAAGGCCTCTTGAAGGGCTGGGATCATCTCTATGAAGCTTTTGAATACTGCCAGCTTATGTCGGTGCAGGCGCTCCACAAACTCTCTTTTCATGCCTATGGCTGCACGACCATAGGCGGGCCTGCCATCCGGTCCTTTTTTGTCAGGCCTGAGCAAGCCCTGTTCTGGAAAAAATGGGTTGACGAAACTGAAATTGGTATTGATCAGCAAAAAACGTCCATGTTCACGGCGAAGTAGATCCGCTTCATGTTCGAAGGTGCTTCGTAACTCCGGCCTCAGCATGTCACCCCTGGGATTGCCTGTCAGGTGAATCCTGATATTTCTGGGCAAATGTGGGTAACGGCGCCAAAGTTCGGCATTTTCCTCTCCCCATGCAAACAGATCGGCAACATATCGGATGGATTCAGCCGACATGCGCCTTGAGAAATAGACATCGTCCGGTGGATGTATAAGGGCCTCCTCGTCCCATGCGGTGATATGATGGCCAAGGAGACTCATTATGCGAAACATCTTGAGACTGCGGGCGGTCATGCTCTTCGAGAGGTAGATGGCGCGTGGAAATCTCGAAATCCTGAAATCTATTTCAAGTCTCGATCCTATAAAGGAGGTGAAGCCGCGTCTTGTAGCCAAGAGGGCCAGGACGAGCTTGGCATCAAGCTCCCTGACCAGGTTCTCTACAGGTATTATGAGGCGCCTTGCCATTGGCAGAGATTCAGATGATCAGGCCTCAAATATCTCTTCAAGGCCAGGGACCCCTCGCTCAAGCAGAAATTCTGCATATAGGAAATCGTCCATGGTGTCTATATTGACCAGGGGATCATCTATCAGGAGATAGGATGTCTGTTCGCCTTTTATGGTGCGCTGTTCTTCAAGACACTGGCGAGTAATGGCGTATGCAACGCCATTTCTGTGATACACGGGTTTAAGTTGCTGTCTTGCAATAATCTTGGCACCTGCAGGATCATAATAGTCCAGAAGCTCTCCTTCGATCACCAGCTGTTTCAGTGGATGCGCTTTCGAGTCTGTTTCGCTCACGGTCCAAACCGCATCAAATCCTCCTGTGATCAATTTTTTGACCGTTGCAGTTACGTGATCTGGTCTCCTAAAGGGTGAGGTGGGCTGTAACATGACTATTACATCATAGGTACAGCCGTCCAGCTCCTCACAGGTGATCAGGGCATGATGGAGTACGTCCCAGTCGGCAATCCTGTCTCCAGACAGTTCCTCCGGCCGCCTGAAGGGGGCAGATAGCCCTTCGGATTCTGCCGCTGCTGCTATTTCTTCGTGATCCGTTGACACAACAGCACGGTCGACCCAGTCAAGCCTTTTGACCACTCGGCCAACGATGGAGACCAGGGGAATCCCTTTGAGGGGCTGAAGGTTTTTCAGCTTGATCCCCTTGCTGCCACCCCGGGCAGGAACCACAACCAGGATGCGTTTGCCTTCTATCATTTCATCACCTGTTTCACGAATTCCAAAATGGATTCTTTTGGTAGCTTGCCATCCTGCACTCGAATGAAGAGGGCTCCGGTCTCCTCGGCCGATTCCATGTCGGATCTGCCATCTCCCACTACGGCGAGGGCATGAGGTGGTAGTCGATTCTCTTCCATGATCTGCCGCAGGGTATCGCTCTTCTGCCTGGGATAGCCGAATATGTCCTGGAAATAGCCGGTCCAGCCCCTATGGGCAACAATCTCCTTCAAAGGGGACTCTGGGGTGGTGGAACTGAGATAGAGCCTTGCCCCAAGATGGCTGAGTTCCTTGAGCAACTCGCTGGCCCCTGGCATCTCTGGGCACTGTTTGGCCCCCTCCAGCACTATGTGTCCGTATCGGGCCGTCAAGTCCTCCAAGAGCCGATGCCTGCCCCCTGGCGGTTCTTCCATGAGCCCCTGACGGATCAGTTCATCCAGCAGCCGCTCAATGATGACATAGCGGCTCTTTTCATAGATCGGGGACAGGGCCTTGCTGATGGCGCGCTTCGCCTCCGGAGACCGGGGGAAGAGTTCGAAATATGCATTCCATTTGAGCCTGTTGGAATCCACCAGGGTGCCATCGAAATCGAATACCACCACGGGTTTCATCAGTGCCTATTTGTCGTCTGCCAGGGCATTCCAGTTGGGGATTACTGTCTTTCTCGCCTCTCTGGGCAGCCTGGCAATCCGTTCATCCTCATAAAAGGAATCGTCATTGTAATGGGTGGTGGACACCTCCTCGAATATGGCTCCATCCAAGGTATGGAACTTGTGCCATACATTGGGTTCCACCAGGATGGTATCCCCAGGTTCCGCCTTTATTCTGCGGCCATTGAGTTCCACCTCCAGATCTCCCCAGAGTAGCTGAAAGGTCTCCTCCTTTCTCTTGTGGAAATGATAAGGGTGTTTTTGCCGTGGCAGCATGACTATCAGTTTTTTGCAGTACTGGCGGTTTATGCAGGTGATTATCACTGCGCCAAATTCCCTGAATCTCTGCAGGCCATAGTGATGAGATAGCTCGATCTCACTCTCCTTGCCTATGGCTATCCTGGCCTGGTTGAGCATGCCTCGGACCTGGAGCATGATCCTGTAGATGATCTCCCGATCGGGCAGGGGGGAGTTCGCTATGATCTCGTCAAGCGCTTCATTTGGTTCGTAATCCCTGTCAGCCTCGAGCCCATCGACCCATTCCCCGCTTGTCAGCTGGCCCTCCTGGAGAGGCATGGCAAAGAAGACCTTCTCGCGGGATATCTTCTCTCCCTTCTTTATGGCCTTTTTTGCATATACTCCCCGCATGAGGGATCTAAGAGATGCCAATTCCTGTGGGGAGGCCGGGCTTCGATTTTCGCCTCCGCAGGCGGCCACAGCATCATGATATGCTGCCAGCCACTTTGCGATCTGTTCAGGAGTGGATGAATAGGCATTGAGTTTGTATTTGTCCGTCTCTACCCCAACGTGACGCTCGAAAAGCCTTGCTCCCAGGGCGTAAGCCAGACCAACCGGCACCAGATTGTCAGGGTCCTCGTGAGTGGAAAACCCCACAGGGATATGAGGGAAACGCTCTTTGAGCAGCTTGATCTGGTTTAGCTCCAGCTTGTCCATGGGTGTGGGATACAGGGCCACGCAGTGCATTAGTGCGAAGTTTACATTATTGAATTCAAAGAAGCTGACAAGCCTGTCGATCTTGTCCATGCTCAGACCTGCCGTGGAGGCCACTACCGGTCTGCCTGCAGCGGCCACCCGTTCGAGCAGCGGCCAGTCGCTGGCAGAGCAGCTTGCGATTTTCATGATCTCAATGCCAAGCTCCAGAATCACGTCCACAGATTCCTCGTCGAATGGGGTGCACATTGAGACCATGCCTGCCTTGTGCACCTCTTCCACGAGCTGTGCATAGTCCTCTTTGGAGAGAGCCGTGCCCATGAAGCGCGGGATATGTTTAACGTCTTTGCGCTCCTTGAAGTCTGGATGGATGAAGGTATCAAGCTGGCGAAACTGGAATTTCAAGGCACCCCGGACACCGGCCTCGGCGTTTACTCTGCCGATCTCCCGAATGATGCGCTTTCCATGCTCCAGATCCCCCTGATGGTTGTTGGCCATGTCATATATGAAAAGGTTCTCCAGTTGGAAATCGTTGGTCAATTTCATGATTCTGTTACTCCACTTCAAGTGCTTCCGGGCCTAGTCCGGCCTCGTAATGTATCTTGACCCTTTTGCCATGCTGATGGGATTTATAGGCGGCACTTACTACCAGCATGGTCTCTATGCCATATTCCAGGCTGATGGGTGAAAACTCGGGCACGTTGCCCTCCAAGATTGAGCCCAGGTGCTCTATCTCTCCAGCAAAATCGTCAGGCCTGGTCTTGGAAAAGAGCTCTTCCTGCACCTTGCCATCCTTTCCTGAATAGCGCAGGGAATCATGGCCACCGTCCCAGTTGACCCACCATTCCAGAAAACCCTTTTCTCCCTGGAGTCTTGCCGTCTTCTGGGGAGGTTCAGTCACTACGTCCTGTATGATGGAGCCGACCAGACCCTTGTCTGTCTTGACGTTTACCAGAAAAAGCCTGTCATAGTCTACGGTTCCGTCGCTCACCATATCCAGCATGGCTGAGACTTCCACGATTCTGCCCGAACCAGTTAGTCTGGCAAAGTGCTGCCAGATGTTCACTGCATGAGAATGCTCTCCACCTGCTCCACCCCCGCGGTTCCAATAACCAAGATATGAGTCCTGTGGCCCTGCAAGCCAGGGATGGGCACCAAAGATTCCACCCCAGTACTCTCTAAAGGCGGCGGAGATGGTGATAACCCCTCCTATAAGATCCTGGGACAATAGTTCGGCCGCCCTGACGCTGTGCCTTGTGAGGGTATGATTGTAGCCTACTGCTACAAATGTGCCCGTCTCCTCCTTGAGTTTCAAAAGCCGCTCGGTCTCTTCTAGGGAAGGGGTGCATAAAGGCTTTTCAATCAGAAGCACTCTGGGGGGCCTGTTTTCAAGACTCCTGCACGCAAGAGCCATATGAGAATCCGGAGGCGTCCCAATGATGATCAGGTCGAACTGCTCCTGTTCCACCTCTTCAGGCCGAGCCAGACGTATCTCATCATCCCAGCTTCCATAGCGCTGGGGGTAGATCTCATTTTTGGTCCGTTCCAATGCTGCAGGGTCTATATCACATATCGTTACATGCCATCCCTTGTTTCTGCAGCCATGGGCAAGATGATTGCCTATGGAGCCGGCTCCGAAGATCTTGACTTTATACATTTGATCTCTCCATTTTGAGAAAAATTCAGGACTTGGCCCTGACAGGGGACATGAGGACGTCGATGAGGCCATAAGTCCCCAGCACTCCATATCTTATTCCATTTTCAGCCCGAAACGCAAGGATTTTGCAGTATTACTGCAAGGTTATATATCACTGGATCAACCGTTCAGTTTACGGTTGGATATGTGAAAGATGTGTTTATGAAGTTTGCGCACCTCGAGATTTTCAAATTTGCCACCCAGCAGAGAACCCATGCGCTGGATTTTCTGTGTGATTTCATTCACACTGGTGCCAGGAAACCTGTGATTATGGTAGCGGATATTGTTTCTGTGCCCTGGGCGGTACATGTTGATCCTTTTGCTCATGGTGCGGATCTTGTTCCTGATCCAGCCCTTCAGAAAATCCTGGAACCCTGGTGCAGGAGGATGATTCTCAAGATAGCCAGCCTCTTCCAATACCCCTACAATCCGTTCAGCAGCCAGTGGGCCATCCAGGGCCGCTAGATGCCTGTCCAAGACCCTCCTCTGCTCCTCTTTTGGCAGGGTTCCCAGTCGGCCAGCCATGATCTGTTGAGCAAGCTCCAGCAGTCGATCCAGAGTGAATGCCCTGTGACTCACAGCATTGGGCAGATCATCGTCATATCTGGCATCTCTTACAGGCTGATAGGCAATGGTCGGGGTACCGAGGACTGCCGCCTCGATCATGGTAGTGCATCCGTTGGCGATCAGCAGATCGGTGGCCATAAGCCACGGCGTGACACTGTCTTCATTGATGACCACGATATTGGTGTGTCCTTGGGCTGCCTTGAGATAGGGTGCATGGTTTTCTGCCGGATGAGGCCGCAGGACTATGGTATATTCCCTCAGTCGACTGCACAGCTTGGGTAGCATGGAGAGAAAATGGTTAAAGAGCTGCTGTTTTAGCCGTCCTTTACCTACATCAAAGGATTCCGGCTCCTTGTCTGCCCTTTCCTCCAGCGCCTTCTTGAGTTCGCTCAGATGAGGAAAGAAGTGATTTACCTTGCTAAAGTTGGTGTTGATGAGCACAAACCTCCCGAAACGCCTCTTGAGTGCCTCGGATTTGTCTCTATAGAAATTTCTCAGCTCCGGCCTCAGCAGATCGATTCTCGGATTGCCTGTGATATGAATGGGGGTGCCAGGATATCCGGGATATCTTCTGAGCCAGTCTGCATCATCTTCGCCCCAGGCGAGAAGATGGGAGACCATGGCCATGGTTTCAGGTGACAATCTCCAGCGCCAATACTCCTCATCAGGCCATCGGACCAGACCTTCCTCGTCCCAAGCAACTATCTCATGGCCAAGCTGCCTCAAGATGCTGAACATCTTGCGGCTCAGCCGCCGCATGCTTTTGGCCATGTAGACCCCTGGCGGGACCTTTTCCACCATGAAATGGACAAAGGCCCTCGATCCCATAATGACCGAAAAGCCCCGCTCTGCCATCATCGCGGCAAGCAATATCTTTGCATCCAGCTCACGGACCTGGTTTTCAACTGGAAGTATTATGTAGGAGCTGTCCTTTTTCATTTCTCGTCAGTTCGTTCCAGCGTTTGGCCAGGGCCTCATAGAGCCCAGGGTTGGTGGACATGGCCACTATCTCGATGTTTCTCCACATAGAGCCGGTTGTCCAGTTGAAGCTGCCGAAAAAACTGTACCTTTGGCCTCTCCACTCAATGAGTGTAAATTTATCATGCATGGGCATGGCCCAGCCTTGCCCTGCCCTGAAAATCTTTATTCCCGCTTCAGATAATAGCTCTTCCGAGGCCTTCGGAACTCTGCGTTCCGTCCTTTCTGCTACAATCTCGATTTTACACCCTTTGGCCGCTAATTTCAGTAACTTATCCACGGCCCATCCCTTAAGGTGAGATGCCGCTATTTTTATTTCCGCCTGGGCATCGAGATGGCCCAGGAGGCTAAACAGGGGGTGCGGCAGAAGCCTTGGCAAAAAGGATATCCTCAGGTCATCTGAGCCGATACTCCTGTTTTGGCGTATGGAAAGATGGGGTATCCACAAGTTTGATCGCGTATTCAACCACCTGGCATAATCCTTGAGTCCTTGATAGAGCTCGGCTCTGCTGAGGCCAACAAGGAGATTGAAGCCGATCAGGTGGTCTCCGATCTCCTTTATGATCTCCGGTCGCTCTTCCGGAATGTCTCCAGATGGATTGAAGGAGCCTATAAGGGCAATGGGCTCTGGATGTGAAAAACAGTAGATCTTGGCATGAAGCCTGAACGAGAGATATGGATGATGAAGGGCTCGAAAGCTGAGATTCGGGCTCTTGCACCTGTTAAACATCCTGATCACATGGTCGTTGGCATCCGGAATCCTTGGATGTCTGTCTATGGTTACAGTGACCTTGACTCCGCGTTCGGCTGCCTCTATCAGGGCCCTTGCGAGTCGTCTGTCTCTGAAATAGTAGGTGACCCACTCTATCTCACCATCAGCTGGAACAGAGGCGATCCTTGTCTCAAGGAGGTCTCTGAGATGGCCCGGGGCCCTGCCTCCTCCTCCAAAAAAGGGTTGGAAGGGCGGATTTGATCCGTTCATGACTCTACTTCCATCTTGATCTCTTGCCGCAGGATCAGTTTGCCTTCCCTAAGGTAATAGATTAGCCCCTTGCCACTTCCCCTGATCTCATCGGTCCAGAAGCGAACGGCCCTGTCTGTAAGAATCAGCTCTTTGTTTTCATCGTAGTCGAGTTCATCCGTGAGCAGCCTCTCCGTCCTGTCTTCTGTCTCCAGTACCACATTGCCCCATACCTTGAACAGGCCTGCCTTGATCTCTGCACGTCCATGGTCGGCATGGAGGAAATATCTGGGAGCGCCCTCCTTGAAAAAGGTGATCCTGATGCCTTGGCCGGTGATGCTT
>CAYWKF010000026.1:0-22877 GCA_964459155.1 uncultured Desulfobacterales bacterium | reverse complement strand
CATATTTTGTTAAGATTAGATGATCACAACACCACTACAGTGGCCTGTCTGCCAGTTGTTCCTTCACGCCTATATGAGAAATAGTTTTCATTACAGGCAGTGCATATCTGCGCACAGAATATCTGTTCCTTTGGTATGCCTGAGTTAGCCAATTGATGGATTGAGACAGACCAGAAATTAAAGTGATTCTGCCACACTTTAAATCGGTGCATCCACTTTGGAAGCATGCTTTTCCAGTCCCTAAATTCGGCGCAGCACGGCCCCAGGGATGGGCTTATTCCAGCCCAAATGTTAGCAGGTGATGATCCATGCTGAGAGCTTAGCCTGGAAACTGCCTTTGGCAAAATCTCATTTATGTTGCCCCGCCAGCCGCAATGAACGTTTGCGATTGCATTGACTGTTGGATCATAGAGCACCACTGCCTGGCAGTCGGCATGTTTAATCATGAGCCCTTTGCCAGGGGTTGAGGTCAAGAGAGCATCTGCTTCAGGAGGTGTCCCCTCCTTGTCGTCGGAATCTATGAAAATTATTTCATTGCCGTGAACCTGCCGCAGAAAAAAGAGTTCTTTTGCACCTGTAAACTCTTTGATAATTTTTAAGTTTTTTGAAACGTTCTGTATTTCATCACCTACGTCATAAGAGACATTCAATTGGTTGTAAGGGGGGGAGCTTACCCCGCCCCAGCGGTTGAAGCTGAAACAGCGGACACCAGGCTTCAACTCCTCTGGGACGTGGGAAAGCAGGTCGATGTGTGACAGCTGGCCCACTTAACTTAGGCCCAGCCTGTTCTTTATTTCGTCGATGCCAAGTTTTGCAACGACTCTCTCCAGCCTGGATTTCTTCTTCACCTCTTGGGAAAAGATCTCAGCCAGTTTCTTCAAGATGTCCACTGCCTCTTGAGGAGAAGTTATGGTTGCGATCTCCTGGCCTATTTTGGGTTTTGCACCGCCGTGGCCTGCTATGAGCACCTTGTAGCCTGAGCGCACGCCCATGAAACCCAGATCCATCAGGTTTGCCCATGAACAGCATGCAGGGCAGCCAGAGACAGCCACTTTGAGCTTGGGAGGTATTGGTTGGCGGGCAAGCTCTTTGTATAGGAGATCCCCAAGTTCAAAGGTGTCTTGAAACGCCAGCTTGCAATAGGGTTTGCCAACACACACCCTGGGATGGGAAAGGTCCCTTGCCTTCCGGAACACAGCACCCTCGTTTTCCAGAGTTTCAAGCAGCGCCTTTGCCCTGGCTTCATCCAGGCCCAGAAACATCAATTTTTGGGCTGTGGTCAGGTGTACTATGGCCTGCTGCTCTTTGGCAGCCTGGGCCACTTTTTCTAAAAGTGCTGGCTCAATACAGCCGTTGGAACACTCCATGGTCAAGGCATAAGAGCCATCCTTTTGAATCATGAGTCCTGGTACAGCAGTCATCTCCTCACTTCCTTTCTTTCTGTTTATTGAAGATCTATTTCAAAATCTTCTTCCTGTTCTTTTTGAACCTTATGGCCACTTTCAACTTCTTCTGATTTTTTCCCTGCCTTTTCGTTTTTATTGTTGCCTGAAAAATTGAGTATCTTCCAGGGAAATTTCAAGGTGTTCATCAATATATTTTTTATGGTGCCGGTTACTGCCCGTGCTGGCATGATGTCCAGTTTAGGGTCTTTGAAATGGCCAGTCACCTTTACAGGCACAGAAAAGACAGCTCCACTTTCGCCTGGAATAATCATACTGACAAGGGGCACCTTTGACACTATGGCATCTATGGTCTTGAAGGGTGAAACCAGAATAAGGCCGTTCAGATCAAAGGAGGCCATGTCTAGCTCACCAGAGGCATACATGTTGAGCCCCTGCCCCTTTACGTAAATATTATCAAAGATCATTTTATTGTCTTGCACCACTCCATGGAGCCCCAGTTCAGAATACTTCAGGCCTTCTGTGAAGAGGTCCGGCAGGCCCCGGCTTGAAAAGAGGTCTGTAACATTTAAAAGGCTGAAGAGTTTGGCAAGCAGGGTCAACTTCCTCAAGGTGCCATCCCTGGAAACAAGATTTATTTCTCCCCCGCTCCATCTGCCTGGCCTTCCCTTGATTGAGCCGCTGAAGGCCACATCGCCTTCCATTAAATCTTGCTCAAAGCCCAGGCAGCTCAGCAGCTTTTCGAAACGCTGCTTCTTCTCGTGGGGCAAGTAGAAAGTAAAATCGAGTTGTTCTTCACTGCCTTTTTGCAGCCAATTCCCTTTTAGATCTATGGCACACAGTTGGGCCTGATCCACATCCACCTTCACCTCGCCATGACCCAATAGTTGAGCTGCACCTATTACGTTTTGAAAATTGTAAACCTTCGGCTCTTCGGCTTCTCTATCTTTTCCGTTGAATGCCCATGAAAACTGGCCTAGCTGAAATTTAACTTTGCCTGTTACACTCACATAAGGTCCTTCTTTTTTCTTTCCCTTTGAGTTGAAGCTAGACAAAAACAGTTCCAGGTCTTTAAAAGTGAGCTGATCTGCCTGGCTTTCGAGATCCATGAAAATGGCTGCTCCTTTTAGCCTGAATACACCCTCTACTTGTGCACGCCCTTTTCCCACGCCTATTTGTCCATTGACTAGATGGATGACTGATCCTGAGCCGTCAAGCCTGCCCCTGTATATGGTTAGGCTGGGTTCCACGCCCCAAATCCAAGAGAAATTACGAAGTTCCAGCGAACCATTGAAATCTAGATTTGGCGAGCTGGCTGAATAGTCACAAACCACCCTTGCCTCACCAGCAAGGCCCCCCTTCAACAAAATATTTTTTTCCAGAACTTCGTCCACTGTGGTTCCACGCAGGCTGCCAGACCATGAAGCCTTCACGAGAGACCCCTTGGCAGTCAATTCCAAGGTGGCACTGTCTTTGGAAGAGCTTATGTGAAGCCTTTTCAGGTGAAGGAAATCTGGTTTGTGGGCAAGGGAAAGATCCACAGAAATTGTACCGCCTGCTGAAGGAAAATAGGCTCTGGTTTCAACAGATAGGTATTTCTCCCCTTTTTTCCACAAGACATGAAGGTCTTCTATTTTCTCAGGACACCTTGGAAAATAGGCTTCCGGTATCCACTTTTTTTCCTTCACCCACTTGAGCAGCACTGGACCAGGTGAACCACTCAAGGAAAGATCGAGCTTTAAGGGCTTGAAATCCTTGTGCAGGAAATCGACGGCCAAATTGTAATCTTGCTGGGCAAGTCTCAACTTGCTTGCACCGCCCTTTATGCGTCTATGGGTGGCGTGAAAGGGATAGTGGTACAAAAAGACCTCGTCAGGCAGCATGGGAGAGGAAAAAGTCACCTTTTTGGCTGTGCCTGGAATTGAATAGCTCCATTCCTTTGGCCTTTTTGCTGGGCCTTTCAGGCGCGCCTTTCTTATGGTTACCGACCCATTGGCCTTGGTGACCACCTTCTTGAGTTCTTTCCGGATGGACTCATAGTCATTTAATTCTGAAAGAAGAGCTGCCCCATCGAGGGTGGCACTCAAGCTCTTAATATTCAAGAATATGTCCTTACCCTTGCCCCAGGTCACCTTGCCAGACGTATCATAAACCTCATGACGCCCTGCCCTTCCTGCAACTCCTTTCCAGGCAACACTGTTGCCTGTAATTGTGGCCTGACCCTTCTTTATTGCTACCTGCCACGAAAACCTCTTGTAAGACCCCTTGCATTCAAGTTTTTTTACATTTATCTGAGGCCTTAAATGCTTCACACTGTTTCCAAGCCACACTCTTCCAGAGGCCTTGCCCTTCAAGCCTTCAAAAAGAGAAAGCTCCTGCTGAAATTTCTCATCCTTTATCACCTTCTTAAGGATCGGAACCACGTCTTCGACCTGGGCATGGGCGTCAAACTCCGCCTTCAACATCTTGTCACGGCCCTTGAGAGCCAGCTCTAGGGTACCGTTTTTGAATGATGATCCCCCGGTTTCACCCCTCAGATCTGTTCCGGTGAGTATGGCCTTATCGATTTTTATATCGCCTTCACACCCTTTTAAGTGCAAATCCACCTTGGGTATCTTTATCCCGGCATCCTTTACCAAGGCCTCCAGACGGTAGTTTTCCACCTTAGACAATTTGTCTGCGCTGCCTTCGAAGAGGATTTTTGCGTATATGGCCTTTCCCCCTCTGACAATGGCGAAAACTTCCCTGACATCTTTATGCCGCCCAAAGAGGCTCAAGGCCTTTGACCGAATGGATGCAATGTCTGCGTCATTTGCTGTGAGTTCTGCCTTCAAAAAAGGCTTTGCGCCTTTCCTCTCTGGCAGACGGGCTTCCACCTTGCCCGAAAGCGAAATGGCAGGATCTTCCAGATAGAGTTGATCAATATGCGCCCAAATTTCCTTATGCCTCTTATGGACATCCATCTTGAAATAACCACAAGAAAACATGATCTCTTTGTTTTTCGGCCTTGCCGTTAGGCAGGGCATGTCCCCTGAAAGAGATACCGACATGGCACCGTTGACAGTGCCTCTGACCTTTGCCTGAAGATTGACCATGGAGTCAACAGGCTTGAGCCCATACTTTTCCCAAGCCTTCAAAAAAAGAGCATGGGGCCGCCACTGGGAGATATTCACCTGTGCAGTGTAGACCTTTTTGTCCAGAAAATAGGTTCCAGCAGATCTGAACTCGGCGGCAAAGGAAGGCTCAAACTCGATGTCCCATTTTACATTGTCGGCTGCCAACTCTATTGAGCCATCTATCTCCTTGAATATCAGGTCCTTTTTCTCACACAGAATTTTGCTGCACACGTCTTTACCGCTCATGCGCAAACTGCCATGATGAATTATGACCTTGCCCAAAGGGGGACTTTTTTTGCCACTTTCGTTCTTTTTCAAAAATCCTGTTCCTTTGATGAACAGAGACGGGGCATTCAAGACGATCTGTGATACATGCAGCTTACCTGTGAGTAGCGAACTCCACTTTGGAAAAAGTCCTATGTAGGGGGCATCGAGTTCGATATCCTGGTTTTCCGCTTTTACATCGAAAATCAGGATATGAGGCAAAGGCGTCCATCTGAATTCCAAGCCTTTCAGACTGATATCAGCCTTCAAGGCTCCAGAAGCCCTGTTCTCCACAATGGAGCGGAAACGGTTGACATCTATGGCATGGGGAAGAAGATAGACAATCACTGCCAGGAGCAGGAAAATCATCAGGGCTACTATTTTCTTTTTGCCTATCTGTTTCACTTGATCTTTTTGAGCCCTTGAGAAGTTATTACAAACAGTTAAGGCCGCTGATTGAAGTCAACGGCCTTTTGGACGGAAGTTTTTAAAGGATTTACTGAGTAACTATCTGAACTGGCAGTTCCACCACCCTTTCATGATCACCGATCCTGAGGCTTAGGCGAAGCCTGGAAATGGATTTTGCCTCATCCTTTCCAGGAAAGAGTAGAAAGCCGTGGGCCAGGTGTCCAGGAGATACGGACTTGTTGCGAAGACTTCTATGAGACAGGTCCCTTCTCACCTTTTCCGCAGCTGCTTGATACCCTGCGGCTCCGCCGCTCAAGGCTCCTGCCGTGGCTCCTATGGTTGCGCCTTTTGCCACGTTCTCCCCTATGTCTCGGCCTGAAACGATGCCCACTGCCAGGCCAACCAAAGCACCTGCCGCGCCCAGCAACACAGCGGGTTTGGCAGTTCCTTTCACGGTTTCACCTATCTGTACATGTCCTTCTGTACGGGCATAGGCCTCTTGAAGGGAAAGCAGAGGCCATGCCTTGCCTTCCTGGTCTATCAAAAAAGTCTGGGCAGGCTCAACCATCACGCTCTTTCCACTCTGGTTGTCAATGACCACTTGAACAGGCAGAATCCCTGCTCCCCTGATGTCAAAGCCAAAACGCTTCTTGGCAACCGATTGATCCAGATATGCCTTGGCAGTAATTCGCACTCCTTCCACACTCACTGCGCCATTGGCAGTGTTGGGAATTTCGATTGGAGCTACCCTATGGCTGTAAGTGGAACAGCCGCAGACTAACAGCAAGACCGCCAAGGCTGCCAAAGGGATCAGCCATCCTGTCATTTTTATTTTTCTGTTGAGCATTTTTTCCTCCAAATCAACTTGTGAGGTTAATTGAGATTTACACTTAGATTATACTTGGTCTGTCATTCATTCAGCAAGCAAATATAATACCTGCCCAAGGCGAGCTTTGATCAACTCATGACCACATCTTTTTAATTTCTTTACAAAAGTCTTGATCTTCTTTTACTGCCCTGCCCTTTCTGGTGAGATATCCGCCAATCATCATGCCGTCTGCTCCAGCATAAAAGGCCAAGGCCAAAAAGTCTTTCAACAGGGTTTCCCTGCCAGCAGCGAGTCTGATTGGGACATTGGGAAGAATCAGCCTGAACGCCGCAATGACCCTTATTGCTTCCAAAGGGGTAATTCTACTGGTCTGGTTGTAGAGGGGTGTTCCTTCAATGGGGATAAGAAAATTCAGCGGCACAGAATCGACCCCAAGACCGCTTAATTCAAATGCAAGTTCAAGGCGCTGCACCTCACTCTCACCAAGACCAAAGATCCCGCCAGCACATACTTCTAGGCCTGCCTCCTTAGCATGTTTGATGGTGTTGGCACGCTCTTCATAGGAATGGGTGGAAACTATTTGGGGAAAATAGCTTTTACATGCCTCAAGATTGTGATGATAGCGGGTGAGTCCTGCCTCTTTTAAGGCCTTTAGCTGCTTCATACTAACAAGGCCCAGGGAGGCGCAAACATCTATTCCCACCTCTTTTTTTATCTTTTCTATGGCCGCGGCTATCTTGTCCAAGTCTCTTTCAGAAGGCCCCCTGCCGCTGGCTACCAGGCTGAATCTAGTTGCGCCTGCCTTCTTTGCATTTTCCGCGCACCTGACCATATCGTCTGCTGACTTCATGGGATAAACAGGAGCATTGCTTTTGTAACGGGCAGACTGGGCACAAAAGGCGCAATCTTCGCTACAGGCACCAGATTTGACATTCATTATGGAGCACAATGAAAGCGAATCTCCCCGGTGTGACTTTTTCAATGCGTTTGCCCTTTGAAGCAATTCATCAAAAGGCATATCTAATAATTGATTATACTGTAAGTTATCCATGGTCTAACCTGGCAATACTTCCTTCATGGTATCCATGGTTCTCTCAAGGATGTCATCTATTTGACTTTCAGTGGTGCACAGAGGCAAAAAGAGATATATGACATCTCCAAGAGGTCTCAATATCACACCCTTTTCAAGGCCTGCCAGATAAATCTGGAAACCTATGCGCATTGATGAATCAAAGGCCTTTTTAGTGGACTTTTCCTGCACGATCTCAAAGGCACAAATCATTCCTATCTGCCTAATGTCTCCGACATTTGGATGATTGGAAAATGTTTTGGAACCAGCAGCCAAGGCATTGATGCGCGAAGGCAGACTGGCAAGCACATCTTCTTTTTCGAAAACCTCCAGGGAACCAAGACCTGCAGCCGCAGACATAGGATTGCCAGTAAAGGTATGACCGTGGAAAAAGGTCTTTCCCTTGTCCCAGTCATCGTAAAAGGCATCAAAGATCTCTTGGGTGGTAATAGTTGCTCCCATGGGCATGAAGCCACCTGTAAGCCCTTTTGAAAGACAGAGAAAATCTGGCACCACCTGGCAATGTTCAAAGGCAAACATTCTGCCCGTACGGCCAAAGCCTGTGGCGACTTCGTCCAAAATCAAGTGGATGCGGTATGACTTGGCCATCTCGGCTACCTTTGAAAGATACGCCTTCGGATAGACTATCATGCCACCTGCGCCAAGAAGCAAGGGCTCAAGGATGATTGCCGCAGTCCTGTCCGCCTCCTTCTTGAGAATATCGTCAAGGCTCTCAAGGCATGCCAAGGAACAGGCTGGATCAGGATCATCCATGTCCAGATTCTCAAGCCCCATGGGGCACCGGTAGCAATATGGGGTTGGTAGCCTGTGAGAATGGAAGGTAAGGCAGTCAAATGGGCCTTTGAACATTGGCACTCCACCCAGGCTCAACATTCCAATGGTATCTCCATGGTAACCCCTTTCTAGGCTGATAAACCTCTCTTTTTCAGGCCTACCAGCCTGCTTCCAATATTGAAGCGACATCTTAACTGCGACTTCGCAGGCAGTAGAGCCATTGTCTGAATAGAAGACCTTGTTAAGCGGCTCTGGCGTCATCTCCACTAATTTTAGGGCTAGTTGAACGGCTGGGGCATGGGTGGTTCCTGCAAAATGTACCTGTTCCAAACGATCCATCTGAGCCTTTACCTTGGCCTTGATCACTGGATGGTTGTGCCCATGTAGAATGGCCCACCAAGACGAAATAGTGTCATAGTACCGTTTTCCATACACGTCATACAGGAAAACACCTTCCCCTCTTTCAACAAAGAGGGGGTCCCGATGTTCGTAATCCTTCATCTGGGTATATGGATGCCATACGTGCTTGCGGTCTGCATTGAGTATTTCTTCTATCATTCTCACTGCGTTGTCTCCCCTGTGACTATAAAGTCTGCGGCCTTAACAATGGCTGGGCAATCATCTTTCAAATCATGTTTGTAAGGTATGAGGCCAAATATTTCGACGTTTGGACAAAACTCTTTGATAATCTCCATGTTGTCTTTGACTATTTCTTGATCTGAGCCAGGTTCCAGGTCATTGAATACAAGGCCAGCCAAAGGTATGGATCTAGCCTTCATGGCCTCTATGGTCAACAGCGTGTGATTGATGGTTCCAAGACCGGCCCTTGCCACGACAATGGCTGGCATGGAGAACCTTTTCACGAAATCTGCCAGTAAAAGGCTCTTGGTAATGGGCACCAACAGGCCGCCCACTCCTTCTATCAATAGTATGTCACATTCCTGGGAAAGTTTGTCTGTTGAGGCCATCAGGCGTGTAACGTCTATATGACGCCCCTCTTTTTGCGCAGCCAAGTGGGGCGAAGCTGGATAGCTGAAGGTGTATGGAGCCTCCAAGGAGCCGTTGCGGCATGCACGATCCCTCCTGCCCATTATTTCATAGCAAAACAACAGATCTTCCGACACCTGTCCAGTGCCCGAAGTCACCCATTTCTGGCACAGTATGTTGATTTTCCTGCTGTACAGCTCTTTAGCAAGACCGGCGCAAAAAAAGGTTTTTCCAACGCCAGTATCAGTACCAGTTATAAAAAACGTTCTCATTCCAGTTTATCCTTATGAGGCGGGGAGTACGACTTGTTTAACACAAAGTATTAAAATTTTCATATAACTTACCTTGATATTGTTATAAAAAATATTTGATATGTTACCGTGATGGCACCGAATCTCTGCAAAAATTCACGTTCGACCCTTGCTAGTTTGCTGCTGGTGCGAATCAATGGCTTCTTCTTAAGCGGGACAGCAACCCCTGTGTTTTTTAGGCTGAGCAACAACTCCATCAAACTATCATATTCCTTTTTGATAATCAGCTCTTCAAGGTCACAAAAGCCAAAAATTGGAGATGCAATGGCTAGCAACTCATCTTTTCCAGGAAACAAGGAGGATACCAACACACTTTCTGCGTGGTCAGCCAGGGCCAAGGCGGTTTGGAGTTCAGCAAGGGTGGAAGGGCCAAAAATGGAAAAGACCATATCCCCCCGTTGGCTCAAGATAGTTGAATATCGGCCCAAAGCCCCTTTCAAATCAGTGAACCATTGAAAGGTTGCACTGGAGACAATGAGATCGAATGGAGCCTTGTTTATTATGGTGTCTGGCAGGTCTTCACCATCTGCTTCCAACAGGGATACCTGTTTGTATGCGAGTAAACGGTGCCGTGCCCTCTCTAACATGCCTGGCGCCAGATCCAAAGCAAAGATTTTGGCTCCTGGGTGCAGTACGGCTAGCTTTGAGGTCATACGGCCTGTGCCGCATCCTATTTCAAGAATATTGGTGTAGTTTCGCCCTTCTATTTTGGCTAAAAGCCTATCCTCTAATACATTTTGAACATCAGCCCACTTTTCATAAGTGGCTGCCGCCTTTGAAAAGGCATTTCTTATCTTTTTCTTGTCAACAGGCGTTACTGTCATAACTTGTTTAAATTTCCATATATTATTGAGGAATACAACCTGGAGTTGGGAGAAGCGGTTTTGAAATAAAAAAGGCCCTATATGACAGGGCCTTTAGGAGATGCAACTAAGTTTCTATTTCTATTTGTGGCAAGTCTTGCAGGTCTTGCCCTTTTTGACCTTCATTTCAACATGGCAGGGCCAGCAGATCTTCTTGTGAAAATCATTAGACATGCCTTTGATCTTTTTTAGTTCTACCTTTAACACACCACCTTCAGGGCCTTTATGGCACTTTGTGCATTCTAATTTTCCCTGGTGCTTCCTGTGGGGAAAAATCACTGCTTTTTTCTTGCCTTGTATCGAATGTTTTGCCTTCAAGTCTATTGTTTCTGGACCGTTGCCGCTGGAGGCTGGCCCCATCTGGGGTAACAGAAGTGCAATTGAAATTGCTGCAAGTGCGGTTATGACAAAAACCAATCCCTTTTTCATGATTCTCTCTATTCCTGCTTGTTTCAAATATTTGCCACTGCAGCCGATGCAGTCTTACTGGTGGCATCCCAGTACCGACTTTTGGCAGTGCCTTTGTCCTTCTCTACTATTTCATAATTATCGACATCACTTAAGATGGCCCGTAAAAGTTTGCCATGAAGCATATGGCCACTCTTATACCCCTCCACACGGGCAATCAATGGCATGCCTACGAGATAGAGATCTCCTATCAGATCAAGGACCTTGTGTTTCACAAATTCGTCTGGGAAACGGAGGCCTTCTTCATTCAACACAGAGCGTTCACTCAAGACCACTGCATTTTTCAAAGATCCACCCAGGGCAAGGCCGTTTGCCTGCATCATCTCCACTTCTTTCAAAAAACCAAAGGTCCTGGCCCTGGCTATTTGATCTATATATACCTGCTCATTGATGATGCTAGAAAATTTCTGCCTGGCAATCATGGGATGATCGAAATCTATTTCCAGCGTCACAGCCATTTCATGGTTGGGCTCAACTTTTATGTAAGAGTCGCCGTTTTTGACTGCCACTGGTTTCACGATCTTCAAGTAGCGCCTGGGCAGGCTCTGCTCTTTTTTACCAGCCTTTTTCAGTAAAGCGACGAAAGAATAGGCGCTTCCATCTATGGCAGGAACCTCTGGCCCGTCCAATTCAACGATGGCGTTGTCTATTCCCATGCCTGCAAAGGCTGACATCAAGTGTTCAATGGTGGATACTGTAGAGTTGCCGATACCTATTGTGGTGGCAAACCGCACATCGGTAACGTATTGAATGCGGGCTGGTATCAATACCTTTGGCTCCACATCTTTCCGTAAAAATCTGATGCCTGAGTTTACTGGAGCAGGCTTGACCCTCAACGTAACTTCCTGGCCAGAATGAAGGCCTATTCCCACTAAATTTATGCTGTTTTTAATTGTATGTTGAAGAGATGAGTTCATTAATATCTCCGTAATTTTCAACTTAAACAGGAGGGTTCCAAAAAAGCAGCTCCCTATCCTTGTGCTACTTGTTTAGTTCCCAATCTCCCCAAAGGCCCTGTCTATTCTGGAGCCCTCCTGATTCACATTTTTCTTACGCAAATACCATGCCTCATGTTTCGCTTTATAAATTCCAATAAAAACAGCCAGTTAACACATAAAAAATGGAGACTCAATGAAAATGGGGCATAATTGCCACACTGGTGGTTTTTCTTGTGAGACTTTTTTGTCACAATGAGTTCAAAAAGGCACCTTCCGCGCCTTTCTTTGGAACGGCAGCCAAATATTTATGTTGAAAGGCCTAGCCTTTTCAAGGCCCGCTCATCCTTTGACCAGTCTTTCAATACCTTGACCCATAAATCCAAAAAAACCTTTTTCTTCAAGGCCCTTTCCAATTCTTCCCTAGCGAGTTTTCCAACTTTTTTGATGAACTTACCGCCTTTGCCAATAATAATTCCCTTTTGAGACGGGCGCTCCACATAGATGACTGCCCTGATGCGCAATAAGTTTTTTTCTGGCACCTCCTCAACATCCTCCACCTCCACTGCTGTGGAGTATGGCACCTCCTGTTCAGCCAGCAGGAAGATCTTTTCCCGTATCAGTTCGGCAACCATGTCTTCAAGGCGCTGATCAGAGGTAGTGGTGCGGTCATAATATTGGGGCCCTCTGGGAAGCAGGCTCAAGATTTCATCGAGCACTCTGTCGATACCACCCATATATTTTGCAGAAATTGGAATAATCGCTTCAAAGGGGAATAGTTTGCTGAAAGAATCGATGATGGGGAGCAGCTCTGTTTTTGGAATCATGTCCACTTTGTTGAGAAGAAGAATCACAGGTGCCCCAACTTCTCTCAAAATATCAAGTATGGCAAATTCCTGTCCGCGCTTTCTACTGGTCACATCCACTACGAAGAGCACAATATCCACATCCTTCAAGGCGTTAAGGGCAGTCTCCACAATGACCTTGTTCAATAGTCGCTTTGATTCATGAATGCCTGGGGTGTCTACAAAGATGATTTGGAAGTTGTCGCCAGTTAAAATTCCCCTGATCTGCCGCCTTGTGGTCTGGGGTTTAGGGGTGGTAATGGCCACCTTTTCTCCCAGCAGAGCATTCAGCAATGTGGATTTTCCCACATTGGGGGCGCCAATGATGGCCACAAAACCAGATCTGAAGTTTTCGTCAGGTCCCGAGTCAGGAGGGTAAGGGTCAGATTCCGTCATATCAAACACAACCTCGTTCTTTTAAATAATATTGTGTATTCATTTGATTTTTTTGGACTTCAAGGAATTCAAGGCCTTTTTTGCAGCATCCTGTTCTGCTTCCTTTTTACTGTGACCTTTACCAGTTGCAAGTTCCTTGCCTTCCAGCAACAAAGAGACCGTGAAATGGCGGTCATGGGCAGGGCCTACCACTTCCACTATCTTATAACTGGGAACCGCATGAAATTTCGCCTGGGTTACTTCCTGGAGTGTGCTCTTGTAGTCTTTGTCAAGACCACCACTTTCCACCATATCTAGCAATTCACCAAAAACATCTTTTACGAATCTAAAGGCCTGTTCAATACCTCCATCCAGATAGATGGCGCCTATCAAGGCTTCAAAGGCATCAGCCAATATGGAGGGCTTTTCATGTCCACCGCTCTTTTCTTCCCCATGCCCCAGCCTCAAGTAGTCACCAAGCTTCATCTTCTTTGCCAAGCTGGACAGTGTAGCTTCGTTGACCAGGGAGGCCCTCATCCTGGTCAGATCCCCTTCTTTAAAGTGAGCGCCAAACCTGTCATACAGCAATTTACTTATGACCAGCTCCAATACTGCATCTCCCAAAAACTCAAGGACTTCGTAGTCTGGAACATCTGGACCATGTTCAGCCGCATAAGATCTGTGGGTTAAGGCCTGTTCAAGAAGGGGTTTGTCTGAAAATGTATAATTCAGTTCCTTCTCCAACTGGTTCAAAGGCTGTTTGGGATCATCGGTCATGTGTAGCAGGCAAATCTCCTCGCAAGGAAACATTCAATATCAATTATTATACAATTCTTTAACAAAACTCTGAAACCGGAACAAGTGAAACATGGGGATCACCTTGATTTCCAGTCCGGCTTCTGGCATCCTGGGCTAAATTATTCGTGAGGTAGCAAAGATGCGCAGTGACAGAATGAAAAAAGGTGTTGAAAGGGCCCCGCACCGCTCTCTGATGAAGGCCATGGGCTACACGGACGAAGAGATCTCAAGGCCAATAATTGGAGTTGCCAATTCCTTTAATGAGGTGATACCGGGCCACGTGCATCTTAGACAGATAGTAGATGCCGTAAAGGCTGGCATAAGGATGGCTGGCGGCACTCCCATGGAATTTGGAGGAATCGGGGTGTGCGATGGCATTGCTATGAATCACCTAGGCATGCGCTATTCGCTGGCCAGCAGGGAACTGATTGCCGATTCGGTGGAAGTCATGGCGCAGGCGCACCCTTTTGACGGCTTGGTGCTCATTCCAAACTGCGACAAGATAACCCCAGGCATGGTGATGGCAATGCTGCGCCTGAACATCCCTGCCATTGTGATCACAGGCGGCCCAATGCTCACAGGGAGCTGGCACGGGAAAAAGGTCAACCTTATTACGGTTTTTGAAGGCATTGGCAAGGTGAAGGCTGGGGAAATGAGTGAACAAGAGCTGGTGGAGCTAGAATCTGAGGCTTGCCCCACGTGCGGGTCATGTGCTGGAATGTTTACAGCCAATTCGATGAATTGTCTTACAGAAGCCATAGGTTTGGCCCTTCCAGGAAACGGCACGATCCCGGCTGTTTCAGCAGCACGGACAAGGCTTGCAAAACAGGCTGGCATGAAAATCATGGAACTGGTGGAAAAAGATATTAAACCACGGGACATCGCCACCATAGATGCATTCAAAAATGCAATTGCTGTAGACATGGCCCTTGGCTGCTCCACCAACACGGTTCTTCATGTGCCTGCCATTGCCCATGAGGCTGAAGTCGATCTCCCTTTGGATCTTTTCAACGAAATAAGCTTGAAGACACCGCACCTGTGCAATTTAATTCCTGCTGGGCCGCACAGCCTCTATGACTTGCACATTGCAGGTGGCATCCAGGCAATAATGAAGGAACTCTCTTCCTTGGGAGTAATCAATGCGTCTTGCATGACAGTTACTGGAAGGAGTGCTGGGGAGAATTTCGCAAAGGCTCACGTGAGCGACCACGAAGTCATACGACCGGTGGACAACCCGTATCACAAGGAGGGTGGCATAGCCATACTTTATGGCAACCTTGCACCCGAAGGAGCTGTGGTAAAACAGTCGGCAGTTGCACCGGAGATGTTAACCCATTCTGGCCCAGCCAGAATTTTTGAATCTGAACAGGAGGCCTATAGCGCCATTCTAGCAGGAGAGATAAGGGAAGGAGACGTGGTGATAATTCGGTATGAAGGGCCAAAGGGCGGGCCTGGAATGCCTGAAATGCTATCGCCAACCTCTGCCATTGTTGGCATGGGCCTTGGAGCCAAGGTAGCACTCATCACAGATGGACGTTTCAGTGGAGGCACACAGGGTGCCGCCATAGGCCATGTTTCTCCAGAGGCAGCAGAGGGGGGTCCCATTGCCTTTGTGAAGGAAGGCGACATCATTAAAATCGATATACCCTCCAGGAAACTGGAATTAGAAATATCTTCCACAGAGCTTGAAGCACGGAGGGCTGAATGGGTGCCTCCAGAGCCCAAGATCAAAAAAGGCTATTTGGCAAGGTACTCGAGGCTTGTGACCAGTGGTGCAAAAGGGGCTATACTCAAATGAGAGAAATAAAGTTGTTGATCCACGTAGCTTCGAGCAACCGCTGGGAAGTGGCTGCAAAAAACAGCATAAATTTTTTGAAGAGCAAAGAGGATAATGAGGAGCTTTATGTTCGGATCGTAGGCAATGGAGATGCCGTCACCCGGTGCATTAAATGTGACAGGCCCCTGTTTGACAAGTTGAAGCAGATAGTCCTTGACGGAGGAGAGATTTACTTGTGCGAAAACTCCCTCAAGGATCACGATATCAAGAGAGAAAGATTGCCGGATTTTTTTAACACCGTTCCGGCAGCTATTAGGGTATTGGCGGAGTGGCAACAGCAGGGTTGGGTGTATGTGAGGCCTTAGCTCCTTTCCCGGATGGAATCTTCGGGAAACCAGGTAAGATGCCAGAATCTGTAGAACTCAGAGGCTGTTATATAGTCATACGGCACGCCTACCTTGTCACAAAATTCGTACAGGGGGTCTTTTTCCCCGCAGATGACATGGTATGATTGGCGCCTGCGCGAATGATAGTTCTCATGAATGGCAATTCGCCCTCTTTCTGCCCAGGCAACTGCCTGGGGGATCTCCTGCAATGTGAAAAAACGCACGCCAAAGTCCTCCGCCAGCGGCTTGATAATATGATCTATTTTAGGTAGTGGCTTTTTTTTTCTACGTGCCACGAAAACATCCTGACATCTGTTTTTTTTGAGGCTGGCTTGAATCCATGTTTCAAACAAGACCGTGGCCTCAAAAGACTAATCGGCCTTGAGCCAGATATGCTTAAACGAAAAACGGAACTTGGAGGGTAATGCAGTGAAAAGACATGCAGAAATTCACAGGGAGACTAAAGAAACCCAGATAGAGGTTGAACTTACCATTGATGGCAAGGGACTCGCAGACATACAAACTGGCGTGGGGTTCCTGGACCATATGCTCACCCTCTTTGCCGCCCACGGCTTCTTTGACTTGAGGATATCAGCCAAAGGAGATCTGCATATTGATGCCCATCACACCGTTGAAGACATAGGAATATGTATGGGCAAGGCGTTTTCGCAGGCCTTGGGTGAATTTAAAGGCATTGCCCGCTACGGCTTTTTTCTTCTTCCCATGGAAGAAAGCATTGCGCAAGTTGCCTTGGACCTCTGTAAACGCCCTTTCTTGGTATTCCATGCCCAGTTCCCTTCTTCCAAGATTGGGGAATTCGATGCAGAGCTTGTGGAAGAATTTCTGCGTGCCTTTGCATTCAATGCTGGCATCACGCTCCATGTTCATGTAATTTATGGTAGGAACAGTCATCATATGGCAGAGGCCATTTTTAAGGGGCTGGGAAGGGCAATGGATATAGCCACCCGGTATGATACCCGTTTGGAAGGCTCTACTATGTCAACCAAGGGAGTTTTATAGTGTATATAAACGGTCGCATCAGAAAGCATGGTTTCTTCATCATCCTCTTTTCTGCCATGGTAGTCTTTCTTGCATCATGCAGCCTGATAAAAAAAACCCACAAGGAGGCGGGTCCACCCCTGCCCTCTTTGGAGAAGATAGCAGTCCTTCCCATGGACCGGGCGAACCTGAAACCCCAGCCAGGAGAAGCTGCCTGTGCCTTGAGTGACACCTTCTATGAGGCGAGCGATGTCTCCATAGAGGCTGCCCGCAAAGTAACCAAACTGCTGCTTGACAGCCTCAACAGTGACCCCCGGTTCGTGCCAGTAAAAGAAGCGAAATGCGTAAGTTTCCTTAGCAGAATGCTCATTACGGAGCCAAATGCCCCTCAACTTCGCCTTGTACAGGCCTTGGGCAAGGAACTTGGAGTGGATGCAGTATTGTATGGAAAGCTCTTCAGATTCGAAGATCGCATTGGCGGTCCGTATGGTGTTGAACGCCCTGCTTCTGTTACTTTCACCCTCTATCTTATAAGGACAAAAGATGGGGCAGTACTTTGGCGTTATGCCTTCAGCGAAACTCAACAACCTCTTACAGAGAACTTGTTCAAGGCCGGTCTTTATAAAAAAACAGGTATGAGGTGGCTCACTGCTGAGGAGCTTGCGAAAATCGGAATTGAACAGGCGCTGAAAGACCTGAAAAAGCGAATCCGGTAGAAAGTTGAATAAATGGAAATCAGACCTGGCCAAGTTGTGGAATTCTTGGACAGCCAGCGTTTTGTGTGTGCTGTCTGCTTGGGAAAAAAAGGAAACCGATACCATCTGCTCACCCATCTAGGCAGGGAAATAAATATCCCTGCTGCCAGGATTCTTCACGCATCACCAAGCCCTTTTGGCTCCGAACTTCCCAGCAGGGAAGAAATGCTCAAGACCCTTCAGGCCATTCAGAAACGCCGGGAAGAGCTTGCGGAACAGATCGACCTCAAAGAACTGTGGGAGCTTGTCCAGGGCGAACATTATGCATGGCTTCCAAGAAATTTGGCAGAACTAGCCTTCTCAGGCGAGACTACCCCAGACCATGAAGCTGCACTCATCAGGGCTGTTATTGATGAACGCACCCATTTCAAGTTCAGGGAAGGGAACATCGTAGTGCAAACCCCTGAGGCAGTGGAAAAGTTGATGGCTCAAAAGGCCAAGGAACAGGAAAAACTGAAAAGGCTCGCCAAGGGAAGCGACTGGATCGAAGGCCTGTGGAGTGACGAAGAGCACAGGAAAAAAGAAGCCATAGGCAAGCTGGAAGACGAAGACATTTGCTATTGGACAAATGCCATCCAGGATTTTTGCATCAAGGGCGACGATTCAGAACATGCCCCGGCCGTGAGATCTCTGTTCCGCCAGACTGGAAAGGTGAGCCCCACTGCTCCTTTCGACACATTGGTGCTTGCAGGCATATGGCATCCAGACCAGAACCTTGAGATTCTCCGCCACGGCCTCAGTGAGGGATTCCCTGAAGAAGTGGTGAAACAGGCTGAAGAATTGGCAAAAGTTGAGATCAAGCCTGACGAAGAGCGCACTGACCTTAGTCACCTTCATCTGGTCACCATAGATGCCCCTGAAAGCCTAGACCTGGACGATGCCATCCATTTCAAAAAGCTTGAATCTGGCAGCTATGAACTTGGAATACATATAACAGACATTGGAGAATTGGTTGAGCCAGGAACACCTCTTTTTGAAGAAGCAATAGCCAGGGCCACTTCCATCTATTTGCCTGACCTCAAGATACCCATGCTGCCTGAAATATTGTCTCAAGATGCATGGAGCCTTCACAAGGGCAAAAGACGCAGAGGACTTTCCTTCATTATGGAAATAGACACCAAAGGAAACGTGGTGGATTCTAAAATTGTAAGGAGCATAATCGAGGTAAAGGAAAGATTGAGCTATGACGAGGCGGAAAAACTGATCCAAGGAGATCATTGGCTCAGTGATCTACACTCGTTGTGCGTTGAGCATCAGGAGAGGAGAATTGAGCATGGCGCCTTGCCTATGCCCATACCTGAGCTTAATATTATGGTCGATGCCCATGGCAATGTTGAAATAGAGCTTGTTCAGCCAGGAAAATCGAGATTTTTAATAGCCGAATCGATGATCATTGCAAACGAGGTGGCAGCTCAATTCTTGAAATCCAACAATATACCCGCACTATACAGAAGCCAGCCACCGCCGAGGGAACAAATCATGAAGGGCGGAGAGACCGACCTTCTTGAAAATCTTCGTCAAAGAAGGCTCATAAGTAGGGGCGTGCTCAGCATGGAACCGTCTTTTCATTCAGGTTTGGGGGTAGAGGCATACACCACCGTCACCTCACCCTTGAGAAGGGCCCTTGACCTGGTTATGCAGCAGCAGATCACCTCTTATATTAGAAAACGCCGGCCCCTGCACAACCGGGAGCAGATCGAAAAGATTTCAATTTTTATCCAGCAAGGCCTTAACAGCGCAGCAGCTGTACGCCAGGCCCGCGTCCGGTACTGGATCCTGAAACACATTTTGCAAAGAAGGACTGAAACACTGCCTGCATGGATACTTGAGGTCACACCACAAAAGGTTCTGGCCGTATTGGCAGATTATCTCTTGACTGTCGAACTTCCTCCCAGGCGCGACAAGAATTATCCTACCAACAAGCCTGTGGAGTTGAAGGTCAAAAAGGTCTCACCCAGGGAAAATGTGCTAAAGGTAGCCTGGGCAGATGGAGCAGCCTGAAAAAGTATAGAAAGGAATGGGGAGAGTTTGGACATGAATATTAAGAGGAGAATATTTTGGTGGTCCCTACTTGTATTTGCTGCTTTGGCAGCTACTTCAGGTGCAGTGGTATATTTCAATCCCGATCTCATGGAGAAGTGGTATGGAATTGCGCTACTGGCAGGCCCTCCGATCGGTTGGCTTGTATTCCTTCTAGCTGCCACATCTGGCATACCAGAACAAGTACCGGAAGCAATACCAAAACCGGCAGAAGAGACCGCCAAGGAGGAGGAAGAGGTAGCTAGCACTGAAGCCGTGCAAGAGAAAGCAACAGAGGAATATGTTCCAGTGGAAGTAGTGGCAGCACAAATCCTTGGACTGCTCCAGCGCGAAGGCCGCCTCATTGACTTTTTGCAGGAAGACATAGAGCCCTATGACGACGCCCAAATTGGAGCGGCAGTGCGGGAAGTCCACCGAGGCTGCCGGAATGCACTCAAAGAAGTGTTTGGCATTCAGCCGGTAATAAATGCTCAAGAGGGCTCGGAGGTGGAAATCGATGAAGATTTCGATCCATCTCAGATAAAACTAGTGGGAAACGTTAAAGGAAACCCGCCTTTCAAGGGAATAATAAAGCATACAGGATGGAAATTCACGGAAGTGCGCCTTCCCAAATGGACTGGCAAATCTAGCACTAATGTACTGGCACCCGCTGAGGTAGAGGTAGAGTGAGCAGATACTTGATTGGAATAGATCTTGGCACCACGAACACGGTGCTCTCATATATAGACACCCAAAGCGATGAAAAAGGTGAGATAAAAGTCTTTCCTGTTCCACAAGTGGTGGCCCCTGGAGAAGTAGCAGAGAAGAATCTCCTTCCGTCTTTCATATACATAACCACAGAGCAGGAAAAAAAGGCTGGAGGTCTCAACCTGCCCTGGGACCCCTTTGGGGAACGAGTGGTAGGGGAATACGCCAGAAAGCGGGGAGCAGAGGTGCCGGGCAGGCTGATCTCTTCAGCCAAAAGCTGGCTTTGCCACAAAGGGGTTGACAGGACCGCTCCAATTCTTCCCCTGGAAGCCCCTGAAGATGTGCAGAAGCTCTCACCCATAGCTGCCTCTGCCACTTTTCTAAGGCATCTGAAGGCAGCCTGGAACCATACTATTGGCAAGGATACTGGGCATAAAATCGAAGACCAGGAAATTTTCCTCACCATACCTGCTTCTTTTGATGCTGTGGCAAGGGAGTTGACTCTTCAAGCAGCTAGAAGCGCCGGGCTGGAAAACATCTCTCTGCTTGAAGAACCTCAAGCTGCCTTCTATGCCTGGCTACATGCCAACACTGAGACGTGGAAAGACGTTGTGAAGCCTGGCGACCTTATATTGGTTTGCGACGTAGGAGGCGGAACCACTGACTTTAGCTTGATCAGGGTTACCAGTGAAGACGGGGAACTGGGGCTAAAGCGCCTGGCCGTGGGTGATCATCTGCTGCTGGGAGGCGACAATATGGATCTCGCCCTGGCCTATTACGTTTCAGAGGAGTTGAAAAAAAAGGGTACCAAGCTGGACAGAATGCAGTTCCAAGTGCTCATTCACGCCACACGCCTTGCAAAGGAACAACTCCTTTCAGACGAAAATCTTGAACAAGCATCCATAGTGATTCCAGGAAGGGGAACAGGACTGGTTGGAGGCACCATCAGGGCCGAACTTTCCAGGAAGGCAGTGGACAACATATTGGTGCAAGGCTTCTTCCCTCAGTGCAGCAAAAATGAAATGCCAATTCAGCGGCCCAAGACTGGCCTACAGGAACTTGGCCTGCCATATGTGGATGACACGGCCATCACCAAACATCTTGCAGCCTTTTTGGCAACCAACCAAGGCGGTGAAGGCGAGATGCCCACTGCCATCTTATTTAACGGAGGAGTTTTCAAATCGAAACTGCTCAGGAACAGGCTCTTCGAGGTGGTAAAGAGCTGGGAAGGTGAGAAGCAAGCTGGCCTAAAAGAACTTTCCAACCCAGATATGGACCTATCAGTATCCCTAGGGGCTGCCTATTTCGGCCTCGTTTCCAAAGGTGAAGGCCTCAAGATAAGAGGCGGAATCGCCAGATCCTATTACATAGGCATTGAAAGCAGCCGCCCGGCAGTGCCCGGACTCCCGCCTGATATAAAGGCTTTGTGCATTGTTCCCCAGGGCATGGAGGAAGGCAACTCCATTGAAGTTCCAGGAAAAACCTTTGGACTTTTAGTTGGGCAGCCAGTGGAGTTTCTCTTTCTAGCCTCAAGAACCAGGCAGGATGACAAGCCCGGAGACCTGATCGATGACTGGGAAGACTCCATTGAGCAGGTTAGCAAGGTAGAAACTGCCATGGACTCAGCAGAAATTGAACCGGGCACCATGATTCCTGTACAAATAGAGGCTGAACTAACTGATATAGGCACCCTGGCGCTCTACTTGGTTTCCAAGGAACACAACCAGAGATTCAAACTTGAGTTTAATGTAAGAGAAGAAGGTCAGGCCTAATCCTCTCCCTCAACGTGAATACATTTGGTAGGGCACATTACCACTGCCATGCGCACAGAGTCATTCATCTCCACCTCTTCGTCTGTTACCTCAGGCATTTGGGTAAATTCATTCATGGTGAAGGTTTCAGGGCTCTCTTCCATGCAGGTGCCACACATCTTGCAATGAAAAGTATCTATATAAATAGATCTTTTTTTGCCTTTATTTTCTTCCATCAAAATTTCTCCACTAACTTATCATGGGTGAGAAAGCTCAAATCACCCTTCGAAACTTTCGGACAATAAATTTTGAACAACTATTGCCCTAACGGGCAAATTACTCACCCCTAAAAGATATTTTCAGAAATTTGCCTAGCAAGAATACCCATTTCTTTATTAAAAGCAAACCAGCAAACCGGAGAAATCGGGGACAGGCAAATAATTCAAGCTCTCTTTCCTCCCTGCCGATCATTCATACACACAAACAAATCACATAGAATCAGATAGAAAACCCTTAAACCAACTACCATGCCCAGAATCCCAAGAATGCTAATAACAGGCAAACCAACTGCCTATCACGTTATGTCCAGAACAGCCCTGGATGGATATGTACTAGGAGATGTGGAAAAAGAGCACCTTCTAAGACTCATTAAGCTAATGAGCTCTGTCTACTTTGTTCAAGTCTTGGGATTTTGCATCATGGGAAACCATTTTCATCTTCTGGTAAGAATGATGCCTGGCCATCTCTACGATGACGAAGAGATAAAACGCCGTTTCAATATCTACTATGGCTCAAGTTTGAAGGCTGATATGACTCCAGAAAAAATAGAATCTTTCAGAAAGAAGTGGTCGAGTTTGTCTGAATATATGAGGGATATAAAGCAGCGTTTTTCACGTTTTTACAACAAACGTCACAACAGGAAGGGTTTTTTCTGGGCAGAGAGGTTTAAAAGCGTGATAGTAGAAGATGGGGATACACTCATAAACTGCTTGGCCTATATAGATCTTAATCCAGTA
>CAYWKF010000025.1:0-58944 GCA_964459155.1 uncultured Desulfobacterales bacterium | reverse complement strand
CTTCATAAACTAATCATTCTCACTTTAATAGCGGTAAGTTACTGGCAAAAAGCATGTCAGCTTTTTCGTTGCCTCAGTAATAATCAGTAATAAAAGGTTAACAGCAAGGGGCTGTTGCCGTCAGGAAGCTTCGGCGGATTGGTGGCAGCCTAGTTCGACATGAAAAGTCCCCTGCAAGCGGCTGTCTCGACAAAAGAATAGGTTTGGATTACCTTCTGTTCATCATATCACCAATAAATTGGTAAGGTTGTAATAAATGAACAATATCCCGCTTGAAGAGAGAATAATCTTCGCCTTGGACGTGGCCACCGCTGAAGAGGCTCTGCAGTGGGTCAAACGTTTGGAAAGTCATGTTCATTTTTACAAGGTAGGCTTGCAGCTTTTTCTCAATGCCTGCTGGCCGGTGATAGATTCCATTGTTGAGCGTGGCCACAAGGTCATGTTGGATCTCAAATTCTTTGATATTCCAGAAACCGTTCAAAAGGCAATTGCTCAACTTACGAACAAGAAGGTAACATTCACCACAGTTCACGGAAACGAGCCAATAATCGAGGCTGCTGTAGCCAAAAAGGAAGGCCTAAAGGTCCTTGCCGTTACCGTTTTGACCTCCTTTGATGAATCCGATTTGCACGCAATGGGGCTCAAAGGCACGGTGCAAGATCTTGTTTTGCATAGGGCTCAAAAGGCCATTGAGTTGGGCTGTGACGGGGTAGTTGCCTCCCCGCAGGAGGCCAGGGCCTTGCGTAAAAAACTTGGGGACCACTTTTTAATAGTGACCCCAGGCATCCGTCCAGGAACGGAACATGATATTAAAGCGGATGATCAAAGGCGGATTGCCACTCCAAAGGAGGCTATACGCGGAGGTGCTGATCATTTGGTGATTGGCCGTCCAATTCGTACTGCCGATGATCCCATCAAGGTTGTAGAAGATATTCAGAGGGAAATTCAGGAAGGCCTGGCAGCCAAGAACAAAACGGCTTCAGGGGAGTGATGCAGGTCGAAAATAGTGACATCGCTGCTGTGCTAGAAGAGATGGCAGATCTCCTTGAGATCGACGGAGCAAATCCTTTTAGAGTCAGAGCTTACAGGAATGCAGCCCGCATGTTGCTTGACATTGGCAAAGATGTGCGCGAGATGATCCACGCTGGTGAAGACTTGACCAGGCTCCCAGGCATCGGGAAAGATCTAGCACAAAAGATTGAGGAAATAGTAGAGACTGGCACCTTTTCCGATCTGGAGGAAATGCGCAAAAAGGTGCCCCGCCAATTGACGGAACTTTTGGACATTGCTGGATTGGGGCCAAAGAGGGTGGGGGCCCTTTACCGTACCTTGGGTATCACAAATAGCGAACAGTTGTTCAAGGCGTGCAAAGAAGGCAAGGTGAGCCAGCTTCCTGGGTTTGGTAAGAAGACCGAGGCTAAGATTCTTGAAGCGCTGAAAACAAAGTTCACCACAACGCAGCGTTTTTTGATTGCTGAAGCCGCTCCTTACGCAGAGGCCCTCAAGTCTTATCTGCAGCAGGTAGAAGGGGTTAGGCAGGTGGTGGTTGCTGGCAGCTACAGGCGGCGCAAAGAGACCGTTGGTGACCTTGACATCTTGGTAACTGCAGAACCTGAAGCCAACCCAGGTGATTTTTTCGTGCGTTTCCCTCAGGTAAGAGATGTTTTGGCCAAGGGTTCTACAAAGGCTTCCATAGTGCTCAAAAATGGCATGCAGGTGGACATGAGGGTTGTTGAAGAGGAATCTTTTGGGGCATGCCTGCACTATTTCACTGGCAGCAAGGCCCACAACATTGCTATCCGTAAGATAGCCCAGAAGATGGGCCTGAAGATCAACGAATATGGTATCTTCAGAGGAGAAGAGCGCATAGCAGGAGAGGAAGAGGGATCGGTTTTTGAGATATTGGGCCTGGATTACATCGAGCCTGAGCTGAGAGAGGACCGTGGGGAGGTGGAGGCAGCAGCCTCAGGAAAGCTGCCTAGGCTGATCACCTTGGGAGATCTGAAGGGTGACCTCCACGTGCATACAAACTACACCGATGGCAATGCTTCTATTGAGACCATGGCCCAGGAAGCAAAGGCCTTTGGGCTCAAATATATTGCCATTGCTGACCATTCGAGGCGTCTGCGCATCGCAAATGGTTTGGACAGCTCCAACCTTCTAAAACAGGTCGACGAGATAGAGGAGTTAAATTCAAAAATAAAGGGCTTTACTATATTGAAGGCCATTGAGGTTGATATCTTAGAAGATGGAAGCCTTGATCTGCCAGATGATGTCCTAAAGCGTTTGGACTTGGTTGTGGGGGCAGTGCACAGCAAGTTTAATCTGCCTAGGGAGAAACAGACTGAAAGGCTTCTGCGGGCCATGGAGAATCCCTATCTTGACATCCTTGCTCACCCCACTGGGCGCATATTGCTTAAACGGGACCCTTACGATCTTGATGTGGACGCAGTAATCAGTATGGCCAAAGAAACGGGAGTTGTGCTCGAGCTGAATGCCAATCCTTACCGGCTCGATCTCAATGACGTCTATTGCAGACAGGCCAAGGAGGCCGGGGTGAAAATAGCCATTAATACCGATGCCCATTCACCTGCCGAATACTTGAACCTATCTTGGGGTATAGGGCAAGCAAGGCGTGGCTGGCTGGAACCTGAGGATGTTATCAATACCCTGAGTGTCAAGAAGTTGCTAAAGGCCCTCAGACGGTGAGATTAAAATGAAGATCGGCATCTTTGATTCAGGGGTTGGTGGGCTCACCGTGGCCAAGGAGATCAAGAATCTTTTGCCAGATCAGCCAATAATATATTTTGGTGACACAGCTAGAACGCCTTATGGAACCAAGAGCAAGGAAACCCTTATAGCCTATGCCAAGGAAGATGCTGCTTTTTTGCTAAAGCAGGGTGCAGGCCTTATTGTCATTGCCTGCCACAGTGCAGCAAGCACGGCCACCGACGTGCTGAAGGCTGGGCTCGACGTTCCTGTTTTTGAAGTGGTTACCCCGTCAATCGAACAGGCCTTGGTCAAGACCCGGACCAAGCGGATTGGCCTCATAGGCACCAGGGCCACTGTTTCCAGCCGAATATATGAGAAAAAAATAGGTGTCTTGGATCCGGATGCAAAGGTGATAGGCCAGCCCTGTCCCCTTTTGGTTCCTCTTGTGGAGGAAGGGTGGCTCAAGGCCCGGGAGACCAGGATGATAGTAAAAAAATATCTGCGGCCTCTGAAGCAGCAGAAAATAGATACTTTGGTTTTGGGATGCACCCATTATCCTCTTCTCAAGAAGGTGATCCAAGAAAAGATAGGCAGGCGCACAACAGTAGTAGATCCATCACTTGAAGTTGCCAGGGCAGTCAAAGGCTATTTGTCTCAAAATGGGGGAATCGAAAAAGGCAAACAGGCAAAAGACCGCTACTTTGTCTCAGACATAGGGCCAGCAACGGAGGAGATAGTGCGCCGTTTTATGGGGCGCAGGATCGACCTTGAGAAGGTGTGAAACACGATTACCAATCAATAGAAAAACCATAGACAGGGGCTTAACCAGGTTCTAGCTGCTTCAGGTCCTCTTCGGTGTCAACGTCCAAAGGTGCTTCGGAAACAACTGCCACACCAACGGAGTAGCCATTTTCGAGCGCTCTGAGCTGCTCAAGGCATTCAATTCTTTCAAGTCTCGATGGAGGCAGGGCTACAAATTTTTGCAAAAAAGCATTTCTGAACACGTATAGACCAAGGTGGCGCAGATAGGGCCTGTTTTCCTGACACACAGTCATGTCCCTGTCATAAGGGATGATGGAACGTGAAAAGTAAAGAGCACGGTTGTTTTTGTCCAGTACTACTTTTACACGGTTGGGATCTTCAGCCATTTCTGCAGACATGGGGCATGCAGGAGTGGTCATTACGAACCCAGGATCGGACTTGAGAAGCTCAAGCGGTGCATGGACCATTTCATCTTTGAAGAAAGGCTGATCGCCTTGAATATTGATCACTATATCTGAATCGGCCAACTCCATCAGACTGGCAGCTTCGGCAACCCGGTCTGTCCCTGAGGGGTGATTTGGATCTGTCATGAAGGCCTTTCCGCCAGCCTCGGTTACCGTTTTCAATATTTCTTGGTGGTCTGTTGCCACCGCAACCTCATCGATGCCGTGGAGTCTGCTGGCACGGTTGTAGACGTGGAGTATCATGGGAAGGCCTTTTATTTGGATGAGGGGTTTACCAGGCAGCCTGCTCGATCCATACCTTGCTGGAATAATTGCTATCACCTTTTCATGGGCCATTTCTTGTTCTCCGCATACCTTTAGAGACTCGGAGGGCAATATCATAAGCCTCTTTTTTGTTCATGCCTGTTATTTCAGCGGCCAGATAGGCCGCATCTTTTACAGAAATACCTTTGTGGATCATGGCAGCTACTATTTCTGCGGGCTCTTTTCCTGAAGGCAACTTGATTGCCTTGCCCTTGCTTGAGCCTTCGATCACCAGGGTGAACTCTCCTCTTACTGTGTGGCTGGAAAGCCTTTCCAAAAGCTCACTCATGGGGCCATACCAATATGTTTCGTGCAATTTGGTCATCTCCCGGGCGAGAAACACGATCCTGTTGCCTAGCGTATGTAATAGATCTTCGAGGGTCTTCAAGATCCTGTGGGGTGATTCCAATATTACCAAGGTGCATTCCAGCATGGCCAGCTGTTGAAGTGCCTCTTTGCGTTCTTTGCCCCTGGCAGGAATGAATCCACCAAAATAGAAGGTGTCAGCCGGAATTCCTGCTACGCTGAGGGCTGCGGTCAAGCTCGACGGGCCGGGAACAGGCACGACCCCAAAACCGGCCTCCCGAACCCTTGCCACTAGCCGGGCTCCTGGATCTGAGATGGCAGGTACGCCCGCATCGCTGGCAAAGGCCACATCAACACCTTGTTTCAAATAGCCGATGACTGCAGAGGCACACCTCTGCTCTTTGTGCATGTGGCAGCTTATGGCCCTTGCAGAGCTTCCAATGGCAGAAAGCAATCTTCGGGTGCGCCGCGTGTCTTCGCAAGCCACCACCTCTACCTCCTTCAAGATCCTGGAGGCCCGATATGTCAGATCTTCTAGGTTGCCAATAGGCGTGGAGACGACATATAGCTGGGCGTTGCCATTTTCATGCCTCTCGTCTGTCTTTGGTGGATGTAGCTGCGTAGCCATAAGTTTGAGTTCCTGATGATCAGCATAACGCCTCTTTGACAAAGGTCAAAGAGAAAGGCAGTTGGTTGACCAGATGAAAAATAGTGCCAATAAGTTTAATATACTTTGATTGAAGTAGTCTAAATGCTGTAATCAGGAGGATGCAGGTCATGCCCATATATGAATTTTATTGTCCAGAATGCCACATGATTTTCAATTTTTTCTCCCGCAGAATAAACACAGAGAAAAGGCCGGACTGCCCAAAGTGCGGCCATCCAAAAATAGAACGGCAGGTTTCCATCTTTTCCATCTCCAAGGGGTTGACGGAAGATGACGCAGACAATCTGCCAGATCTTGACGAATCCAAGCTGGAGCAGGCCATGATGTCTCTTGCAGCAGAAGCGGAAGGTATTGATGAAGAGGATCCTCGCCAGGCTGCGCGGCTGATGAAGAAGCTCTTTGATGCCACTGGGCTTGACCTGGGCCCAGGCATGGAAGAAGCCATAAGGCGGATGGAAGCGGGAGAGGATCCTGAAAAGATAGAAGAAGAGCTGGGGGATCTGCTGGAGGATGAAGATCCCTTTTCCCAGATAGTGGCCAAGAAAGGGCTCAAAGGGTTCAAAAAGAAATATTTGCCGCCGCAGGTCGATTCGACCTTGTATGAATTATAAGGCATGGCAACTGTTGCAGCGCTCTTTAAATCTTTGTATATAAGTTGATTTAACCAAAACGGCAAAGGACACTTTGGAGGATATAAGAAATGGAATGTACAACTTTAAGGCCAGGTGCAGAGTGCACCTTCATGGGCAAGAATGGGTGCACTTATGCAGGTGGTGCTTGTTTTGAAATCGTGGAAAAATGTGAAGGATGTGGACGGATCGTGACTTATGGATCGGCCAAATTTTGTGCGGTCTATCCGCAGCCAGCAGCCAAATGGCAAAGAGGGATCTGCAATTTTGCCACACATGTCAAGAAAGAAGTGCCTAAAGATGCTTCAGGCAAGAAGGTGAACCCGCTTAAGGCTGCGAAAAGAGCTACCAGAGGCCGTTAGGCAAACTTTTTTTAGTTCGATTTCCTTTGATGAACCGGGCCGGTCATGCCCGGTTTTTTCATGCGACTCTTATGGTCTTGCTTCTCTTGCCCACTGTGAAAATCAAGGCCCCTTCTTATTGCAGTGGAAGGGGCCATTGGTTTGAAAAACCTCCAAAAGCAACTAAATGAATTAGAAATGAAGGGTTAATATTGCATCAACCATGAACCTGCTTTCAATCATTCCCTTTTCCTTGTCGGTCAGGGGAAATTCATATGCAACGCCAAGATCAAGCCATTCGTTTACTCTGAAACGGGCACCCAAGGCAAGGGTTACCAAATCCTTTCTAAGGGCGTCCCGTCCAGGGCTTTGGGCCCAGGTATGTAGGCCTGGGCCTGCAACATTTTCAATATGCCTCTTCATATTCGAGATCTTCCTTGGTGAGCTTTTTACCAAGGAAGATGTATACCCATGTTTGATACGCAATTACTATTGGGACCATCACCAAGGCGACTCCCAGCATGATCTTGAGAGTGAGTTCGCTCGATGATGCATTCCAGATGGTGACATCATATTCTGGGCTCATCGAGCTTGGCAAAAGCCTTGGATAAAGCCCTGCAACCCCAAAAAAGGTGATGAAAACAATGGTCAAGGCAGAGGCTGCCCAGGCCTTGATCTCACTGCCAGACATGATGAAGGGGCGAATGGACAAGAGGGCCAAGACCGCAATTATGGGGATTATCCAAAGGTAGGGATATCGCATGTAATTGGCAAAAAGGTCCGTATGGATGAAGCTGGACCCCAAAAACAGCACAGCCACCAGTAGTAGTCCCAGCCAGGTTTTTCCAGCTGTCTTTAAAGACCTCTCCCTGAGATCACCTTCTGTTTTCACTGCAAGCCAAAGGGCCCCATGGGTTACAAAGGCCAACACGAAAAGCACGCCTCCCAGGATGCCATAAGGATTCAAGAGAGTGAAAAAGGAGCCTTGGTAGATGCCGTTTTTGTCCAAGGGAAGGCCTGCAAAGATATTTGCAAACGCCACACCCAGCAGCAAGGCAGGCAAAAAGCTGCCAACGCAGTGGAAAAAATCCCAGAGTCCCCGCCAGGACGAACTCTCAACTTTGTTGCGGAATTCAAAAGTCACACCCCTGGCAATAAGCGCAAACAACAACAGCAAGAGCGCTGAATAAAGCCCGTTGAACATGATGGCATATGCCGTGGGAAAAGCGGCAAAAGTGGCACCACCTGCTGTGATGAGCCATACCTCGTTTCCATCCCAGAAAGGTCCCATGGCGTTGTACATGTATCGTTTATCTTCTTCACTCTTTGCCAGGAAAGGCATGAGCGTTCCGATTCCCAAGTCAAAGCCGTCTAGCATGAAATAGACTGCCCAAAGGACCCCCCACAAAATGAACCAGATTGTTTCATACATTTCTTCTCACCTCCCTTAATTCAAGGCCTCTGGGCCTTTTTTTGCGTACTTGGCCAATAGGTAGAAGTCGACTACACCAAGGAATGAATAAAAGGCCACGAATGCAATCAACGAAATCCACACCTGGGAACTGGCCAGAACACTCACCGCCTTGCTGGTCTTCATCAGCCCATACACTATCCATGGCTGCCGGCCTACTTCTGCCACTACCCATCCTGCCTCTATGGCAATGTAGGGCAGAGGAATAGTCAAAATCAGCACCTTAAGAAGACCAGGCGCAGATTCTGGATTATGCCGTGCACGCCATGCCAAAAGGGCCAGGAGCCCAAACAGAAAACCCAGTCCAACCATAAGCCTGAATCCGTAAAATGTGAGAGATACCGGCGGCCTCTCATCCTTTGGGAAATCCTTGAGGCCTTTTATCTCAGCATCCATGGAGTGATGGGCAAGCAGGCTGAGCATTCCTGGGATGGGCAAGATCTCCACGGAATTTTTCTCATTCTGCTCATCGGGCATGGCAAAGAGATACATTGGCGCCCTTTCTTGTGTCTCCCACACAGATTCCATGGCTGCCAGCTTCGTAGGCTGTGTCTGGGCTACTTCCGAACCGTGCAGGTGGCCGTTAAAAATTTCGAAAAGGGCGAAAACGAGGGCAAAGGTGGCGGCAATCCTGAAGGATTTTTTGAAAAACTCCACTTCATTCTTTCTGAGAAGGTGATAGCCGCAAATGCCCATCACAAAGAAACCAGAAAGGATGTATGCGCCACTGACAGTATGGAGAAATTCATAAATGGCAAATTTGTTGGTGATCACGGCAATGAAATCTGTGAGTTCTGCCCGTCCATTTCTCAGCTCATAGCCTACAGGATGTTGCATCCAGCCATTGGCAATGAGTATCCAAAGCGCCGAGACATTTGAGGCCAAGGCCACCAACCAGATAAACAGAGCGTGCGTCTTCGGTTTAACCTTGTTCCAAGTGAAAACCCACACACCGATGAAGGTGGATTCCAGATAAAAGGCCAAGGTGGCCTCTATGGCAAGCAAGGAACCAAAGATGTCACCAACATATTTGGAATAGGCCGACCAGTTTGTGCCAAACTGAAATTCGAGGGTTATGCCTGTTACGACCCCCAAGGCAAAATTGATGAGAAAAAGTTTGCCCCAAAATTTTGCCGCCCGTTTGTAGTCCTCATCCCCAGTAGAGACATATTTGGTCTCATAAATGGCCGTCAGTATAGATAGGCCCAAGGTCAAGGGAACGAAGAGGAAGTGGAACATCGAGGCGGCAGCAAATTGGAGCCGCGATAACATTAAGACATCCATTTCAAAGCCTCCTTTTTAGCGAAATCAGGACTAGCTCTCTCCTCCAGCCCTGTAAAATTCCTGCTTTATTTTGAACGCACAATCCCGGACCACTGTAAAAAAGAGGCGTTGGCGATCATTTTGAGCAACCTCTTCCCCTCTGCAAGACAGTTTGACCAGCTTGTCCGCAAGGAGGTTCAACTCTGCCATAAATTGCTCTGCGCCAGTTTTCCCGGGTCTGGAAGCCTTTTTGGCCTTCATGGTATAGTGAAGTAAGGCACAAATTGTTCCATTCGGTAAAAGGCCAATCAACTCAGGAGGTTACGTTAAAAGGTTTCCTTTTTGGCAATATAAGGACACCGTTGGCCTCGAAAAACTGTTTCAAAATAGTTTATATTTGAGACACGAGATGAAAAATATTGGAAAAAATCAATAAAGATGTTTCAAAAATAATTTTGAGACATACTATTTTTGAGACATTCTGAGACAGAGTTTGAGTAGCCTCTACTATGATCTTTGTAGATGGACCAAAGTGGGCTTCTCCCCTTTAAATACCATGGCGCTCCATGAACCTGTATAGTGTTGCCCTGGAAATCCCCAATATTTCAGATGCCTTTTTTCGGTTGTTGTCGGTGGCCTTGAGGGCGTTTTTGACCATTTCCACAGTGATCGGTTTCGGCCGACGGCCTTTTTTCTTGGAGGCCAGTGTCTTTCGCGCTGAAACGGACAATGGCAGCGTTATTATCCGTTTTTGGACGTCATGCGAAATATTTTCTGGGAGGTGAGACGGCTCGATAAGCCGGCCCTTGCACTTCAAGAGAGCGTATTGGATGGCATTTTCAAGCTCCCTGACGTTGCCAGGCCAATCATAAGAAATCAACAAGGCCATTGCGTCTGAACTAATGGCACACTCGGGCCTTTTCCTTCCATAAGAAGCGGTTGCATTCTCGAGAAAATGATTTGCCAACAATGGTATATCGCTTTTTCTTTCCCTCAACGGAGGTACCGTGATCGGAAAGACACAAATCCTGTAATAGAGATCTTCACGGAATGTTCCCTTTTGCACCTCTTTTTTCAGATCCTTGTTGGTGGCGGCCAAAATTCTGGCATCCGTACGCACGAGAGTCTCTCCTCCAATCCTGATGAAAGAGCCATCTTGAAGCACCCTCAGCAGTTTCACCTGCATAGCCAGGGGAAGGTCCCCTATTTCATCAAGAAAAAGGGTGCCACCATGTGCAAGCTCGAACCGGCCTTTTTTTTGTCGCAAGGCTCCTGTAAAGGCTCCTTTTTCATGGCCGAAAAGTTCACTTTCCAAAAGGTTGTCTGGGATTGCTCCGCAATTGACTGGTACAAACAGTTTATCCTTCCGGGGCCCGAGTTGGTGTATCAAAGAAGCGACAAGTTCTTTGCCTGTTCCAGATTCTCCTTGTATGAGAACGGGTAAATCGCTCATGGCAACGTCTTCAATGGTTGAAAAAAGGTCTTGCATAACAGGATCTTTTCCAATCATGCCATGAAAGGATCCAGAAGCAAGGAGACGTCTTTTAAGGTTGAGTTCTTCGGTTATATCGGCAAATGTGGCAACCACGCCATAGGTTTGTCCTTGTTCATCGTGCAGGGGACTGATGCGCATATTTATGGTACGCTTCTGGCCGTTTTTGGAGGTCAGGCTTACTGAATACTCGGTTCTCAAGATCTCCAGATCGTCAAATGCGGTGTGGCAAAAAGAGCACTTCTCTCCACAAAATTTTCCTGGAAAGACTTCATGGCAGTCCTTACCCAAGACCTCCTCTCTGGAATAGCCGGTGATCTGTTCTGCTGCCTTGTTGAACAAAAAGATACGGCGGCGAAGGTCATGGGCCAATATGCCTTCCTTCAGACTTTCCAAAACCAACTCTGATTGCTGCTTTGGGGTAACAAGCGCATCGAGATATCCATGTTCGAAAAGATCTCTGGTCCTCTGCATCACTGCTGCCAACTCTTGAGCAGTACATTTGTATGAGTTGCATATGGGCCAAGAGATAAAAACAGGATTCCCTGGGAATCTCTTCAAAAGATTTTCGCCCTGTTGGCACAAACACACAATCAGATCAAAGTCGTTCAGGTTCAATTCATCCAGCACCCCAAGTTCAGGGACCTCGTCGATACCGTGTTCAGCCAGCAAATCCGCGGTCTTTTCCCGGTCGAACTCACCGCTTTTACTTCCAGCACAGACAAAAAACCTGTCTCCACCGATTTTTTTGGCCAACGCCGCTGCTACAACTGGAGCAGTGCCGTCGGTTTTACTGGCAAAAAGTATCTTGGGCATCTTTGTAGGTCCACAATCATTTTATCACAGTATCAAGGGCTGTATGTAGAATATTTTCCTATGATATTATTCGATTTTATAAAAGTAAGCTCCAGGGAACAAGTACATATTGTTCCCATGGAAATCAACGTTCTTCATGAATGGTGTAGAGCAAGATTTGGGCCTTTGGCCATAAGCAGGTGCCAGTCAGCATGGCGGCGACTGTGGTCCCGTCACTTTTTCAGTGATACCAGCGTAGCACCCCAGCTTCCTCCATCTTCTCCAGCTATTTTGTACGAAATTACATCAGGATGGCCGTTGAGCACAGAATGCACCACCTTTTTCAAAGTGCCAGTGCCTTTTCCATGGATAATGCGTATATTGAAAATCCCCTTTTTTAGGCATTCTTCTATGTAGTCAGTTACGAGGTGCTTAACTTCCCTGGGATGGAAGGTGTGAAGGTCAAGGGTTCCATCAATGGGTATTTCTATTATATTTTCATCCACTTTTTGATCTAAGCGCATACTTCAAAAATAATAGACAATATGAGAAATTCAAAGGCGTCGAATATCTTGGCAAAGGCCTCAGAAGCTCACAGGTTGGGTAAAAAGAAACAGGCAGAGCGGCTTTACAGGAAACTGGTCTCTGCCAGGCCTGAAATGGGTTCTGCCTGGAACGGGCTTGGTACTCTGCTTTTTGAAACCGGAAGGCTCAAGCAGGCAGAATACGCCTTGAAACAGGCGATTGAAGCATCCAGGCCTTATCCGAGGGCATTATACAATCTTGCCTTGATTTATCACCGGCGAGGATTTGGCCAGAAGGCCTTCCGTTGCCTTGAGCGCCTTTTGGCAACGGAGCCAGGCTTTGCACAAGCCTGGAATTTCATGGGAGTGATCCTCAAGGATCAAGGTAAACTGCAAACAGCATTTGAGTACACTGAAAAGGCCTTGGAGCTTTTGCCAAGTTATGCAGAGGCCTGGAATAACAAAGGTGTGCTTCTCGATGCGGTGGGGAAACGGGATGAGGCAGTAGCTGCCTACAAAAAGGCTTTGTCCATTCAGCCAAATTATCTTTCTGCGCTCTTCAATCTGGCACAGGCCTTACACAACAGCGGCGACTTGTTAGGAGCCTCGAGCTATTACCGGAAAGTTCTAGCATTGGAACCAGGGCATACTCAAGCGGCTTTTTTGTTGAAGGCAGCCAGCTGCGATCAAAATGAGGTGCCAGAAGCAGCACCGATTCAATATGTTGAGGGGCTTTTTGATCAATGTTCAGACAAGTTTGAAGATGTCTTGGTGAAAGAGCTGGGATACAAGACGCCATGGCATCTTTTGTCTTTGGCTTCCCCATATATTGGCAAGGAGATAGCAATATTGGACCTTGGGTGCGGTACAGGTTTAGCTGCACCACTTTTAAGGCCGCTGGCCTCCTATCTGGCTGGCATAGACGCGTCCCAAAAGATGCTTGCCCACGCAGAGAAGAAGGACCTTTATGAAGAGTTGGTACAAGCAGACATTTTAAAGGAGTGGAGACTCAAACAAAATAGCTTTGATTTCATATTTTGCGCAGATGTACTGGTGTATGTGGGTGCATTGGAAACTGTTTTTTGCAAAGTCAGGGATCACTTGAGATCACACGGTATCTTTGCCTTTTCCGTGGAAGAGGGCTCGGCTGCAAAATATGAACTACGCAATTCCGGTCGCTATGCCCATTCAAGACATTACATTGAATCGTGCCTTGATAAAGAGGGCCTTGCTCTTCTTGAAACCAAGCAATCAGTCCTCAGGCGTGATCAGAATGAACCTGTTGAAGGTATCTTATTCGTTGCACGGAAAAGGGAATAGATTCTTTTTTGAAGGCTGTGAAGTGGTATGGATTTCGCAATAACCGCTCATACAAAATTGGATATTATTTTAAAAAGGAGATGGGGATGATTTTAGTAAAAAAAATAACAGGTTTTATTTTTTTGTGCTTTTTTTTGTTAATCGTAGCACCTGTCAATGCTTGGCATAAACCGTTGATTATAGATCACAATTGCACGGATATCACAAAGATCCCGAGGCAGGCCATCGAAAATGCGAAGGACACGTTATATATAGCATACGGCCATACATCTCACGGTAGCCAGTTGACAACTGGCATGTCTGGTCTGGTTGACTTTGCTAACAATGGCGGATTGGGCCTTTCTCTGCCACAAGACATCTTTGCATGGAACAACACTGGAGCTAATGGTGCTTTGCATTTGCACGATTACGCCATGAGAGGTGACTGTGGATACTATCCCCAATGGGTCAATGAGACTCATAACTACTTGAATTCACATCCGGATACCAAGGTGATCATATGGTCTTGGTGCGGCCAGGTTACATGGAAGTACCTGAACGGAACCCTCGAAAGCGAATATCTCATGCCAATGTCACAGTTGGAGGAAGAGTATCCAAATGTCATTTTCGTCTACATGACGGGTCACGTAGACCACTGGCATGATGCAGCAAACAAGGCTGCCAATCAGATGATACGGGATTTTTGTATAGCCAATAACAAGGTTTTGTATGATTTTGCAGACATTGAATCATACAATCCAGATGGCGTTTTTTTCGAGTATCCAAATGACAATTGCGACTACTATGAGTCTGAAAATGGAAGCAAGTTGGGAAATTGGGCCATTGAATGGCAAAATTCCCATGTAGAGGGAATCGACTGGTACCATTGCTATTCGGCACATAGCCAGCCGTTGAACGCCAATTTGAAGGCCTATGCTGCTTGGTGGCTTTGGGCTTCCTTAGCTGGCTGGGAACCCGAGCCAGAGCCAGGGACGTGCCATGCTGACACAGATAACGACCAGGACGTGGATGGAAAAGACCTTGCAGGAGTGGCATCAGGCGCATTCAATGTGGACCTGTCGGTGTTTGCGAGGGTTTTTGGCGCAAACGGCTGTGTTGAGTAAGCGCAAGTTAATTTTTATTTTATTTGAACCAACATGATATTTGAAAAGTCGCTGGTATCAGTGCCTCGCACTGCTTTGAGGGCTAGGTAATAGGCAAAGCCATGGTCAACAGTCGCTGACACTTCGGTTATGTTGCCCAAATTTATGCTTCCTATGGTTTCCTCGCCCCTGTAAGGATAAGGTGCGTAAAAAAGCAAATATCCAAGGGCTCCATCGATGGGGTCCCAAGTAAGTCTGACAAATTGCCCCTCCACATGGAGTTTCGCATGGGGTGGAGGAAGCCAACCAGCGAGCCGGGCCAACATCCACCAAAAGGCACGCCCTTTCATGTCGCAATTCAGTGAGTGGGAGTGAGCACAATATACAGTTGAGCATTGTCCTGGATGTGCCTCGCACCATTCTTGAGCCCAATTGCCACCACGGTAATTGCAGCCATCGTTTGCTCCTTTGTCCAAAAAGTAATTGCCGTCTGGATCGTAGCTTTCGATGTCTGCGAAATCAAAGAGAACTTTGTTGTTTTCCCTGCAGTAGCGCCTTATTTGTTCATTGCGTTGATGCAAGTTGCCCTGCTCGCCTGAGCCATCCAAATGACCTGTCATATATATAAAAATAACGTTAGGAAATTCCTCCTCCAAAGAATTCATCGTGTTGAGGTAAATGTTTATTCCTTCTTCTGTATTGTCTGAAACTCCTCCACACCAAGACCACATTACCATATTGATATGACTATTTTCAGGCCTCTTTAGATATGCACGGGTAAGTTCTGCCCATCTGGTATCTCCTTTATGGCCCAAATCATGCCGATCGTTGGAAAAGGCACGGTCATGAAACTCGAGGGCACCGCCGTGTCCATTTGAATTGAATGCGTATAGTGGGTTCTTCTTAGCCAAGACCTGCATGCCGCTTACTATTTGGCTGCCATGTGAGGTGTGGCCATAGGCGATTTTAAAGGTCTGTTTGGCCTTGCTGATCCATCTTTCCGGAATTTTGTCAATTTTTATACAGTTGTGATCTACAATCACAGGGTAATCCCTTGCCTGCACCAAAGGAGTCACAAAAAGAAAAAGAAACGATGCCACAAACAATAAGACGATTTTTTTGGTAAACATGATCTCTCTCCATCCAAAACTTTTTGTATGAATATATTCTACAGGAAATCGGGTGACTAGTACAAAGAAAAGTGGAGAGGCAAAGTTAAAAAGGGATCCCGGCAGCGAACCGTGATCCCTTGTTGGTCTGGCCCGCCCAAGAGGACTCGAACCTCTAACCTGCGGATTAGAAGTCCGCTGCTCTATCCAGTTGAGCTATGGGCGGTTATTGGTGGCTTAGTTTATAATTTTTTACCCACATTTTGTAAAGCCAAAATTATAGTGTGTATTCTTACAAATGGGTCAAAATCCAGCTTACCCCATCTCTTGCTCTATTTTGGATAACATAGACTTAGCCTTCGATTCCAGTTCTTCTAAATTTCCATTGTTGGAAACTAAGTAATCTGCCTTGGAGGCCTTTTCAGTTTGGCTCATCTGCAAGGCAAGCCATTGAGCTGCCTCTTCCTCAGTGATTCTGTTTCTTTTGGCTATCCTCTTGATGCATTCGGCTTCAGGTGCAATTACGCACACTGTCTTGTCGAAATAGGGTTCCCAGCCGGCTTCAAAAAGCAAAGGCACTTCCACTACTGCAATTTTGACCCCTCTTTGGGCAGCCTTCCTCAGTTGCTGGTCCAAAAGCCTGAATACAGCTGGATGGATTAACGCCTCAACCTTTTTCTTCAAGGTTTTGTCACTGGTAATGAGCTTACGCAGCATGGCCTTGTTTAAAGAGCGGTCAGGCAATATGATATCGGAGCCTGTTACCCGGGCAAGTTTGTCTAGGATGGCAGATCCTGGTTTGGTGACATCTCTCACCAGCTTGTCTGTGTCGATGGCAGAAACCCCATGTTTGGAAAGTATTTTTGCAAAGGTCGATTTTCCTGAGCCGGGTAGACCTGTGACGGCTATCACTGTTTGAGGCCAATGCGGTGGTTTTTTGATATATTTGCCTGTTGGCGATTTTGTTATATATTTCATGATAAATCTCTAAATTAAAGGAGCGTCACACAATGAACATTGGCCAAGATAGTGTTGTTTCACTTGAATATACAATAGAGGTTGTAAATGGGGAAACTCCCGCCGAGTTGAGTAGGGTCTTCAAGAGCGAATTTCTATATGGCAGGGATCCCATCATACCAGCTTTGGGAAGTGTATTACTGGGTTTGGAAACCGGCGACGAGGTGGAGGTGGAGGTTCCGCCTGAACAGGCATTCGGCCACCATGATCCTGCACTCGTACGGGAAATCCCATTATCGCGTATTGCGAAGCCGGAGCAGCTCAAAGCTGGTACTTACTATGAGGAGACTCAGCGGGACGGGCGCAAGGCAGGCTTCATGGTCAAAGAGGTCAAGGAATCCAGTGTGGTAGCCGATTTCAACCATCCCGCAGCGGGTAAGACCTTGAAAATAAAGGCCAAGGTAAATGACGTGCGGGCTGCCACTGTAACGGATCTGTTGAGGTCTCAAAGCCTGTTTCGCTCCGCAGGAGGTGGTTGAGCGTGTTAAAGGAGGGCGTTGCTCTCCATAGTCATTCCAGGGTTTCTTTGACAGACCGTTTTACAAACCACCTCAAATCGAATTGGCCCGGCATTGTAGGCGCCAAAGTACTTTTAGCGGTATCTGGTGGGGCAGACTCAACTGCCATGTTTCACTTGATGCTTGAAGCCTCCAATGTACTGGATTTTGAGATGGCGGTTGCCCACTTTGATCATGCCTTGAGAGGTGAAGAATCCAGAAGAGACGCCCTGTTTGTACAAGAGCTGGCCAAGAGTAAAGGCTTGCCTTTTTACTTGGGTATGGCCGATGTACGCCTGCATGCGCAGAGAGAAAGTTTGACCTTGCAGGAAGCAGCCAGGGAGCTTCGGTATAAATTTTTGTTTGAGACTGCGTCAAAGATCGAAGCCCCCTTTATTGCCACAGCGCACACGGCAGATGACCAGGCTGAAGAGGTCTTGATGAGGCTTGTCCGGGGTACATCGATGGCCGGCCTTAGCGGGATTCCTGCTAACAGGGATTCCATCTTTCGTCCTTTGCTGCCGTTTACCAAAGAAGAGCTGCTGGGCTTTCTTGTGCAGAGAGACTTGGCCTTTGTCCAAGATAGTTCCAACGAAAAGGAATGCTACCTCAGGAACAGGGTGAGAAAAAAACTTATTCCGGCAATTAAAAAGGGATTCAATCCCTCTATAGTAGATACGTTGTGTCGTACAGCCGAGCTTTTGAACGAAGAACATCAATTCCTTGACAGGCTGGCACTGAAGTTGCTGGAGCGGGCCCTGGTTGAAAGAAAGGCCTCGGAACTGGCCGTGCTTTTAGTTGAAGAGTTTAAAAGATCGGACCCAGTGCTGAGAAGGCGCGCCTTTGTACACCTTTTGTCCGATTGGCCCCAAACCAAGAGGCTGATCCTACGGGAACATTTGGAGGCCTTGAACAGGCTTGTGGATGGCGACGCGCCTGTTTCTTCATCAGAAGTGGTCTTGCCTGCGGGCCTCATTGCCAGACGCTCTTATGATATGCTTGTTTTGGCCCGATACACCTATTGGGACCAATTCGAAAACGAATGTTACAAAATCGAGGTCCACGGGCCCGGGCAATTCGACCTGCCTGCAACGCTTGGCAGGGTGACTATTTCCTTGTGTGAGCGTCCTGCATCCTTTGAACACACTAGCATTCCGAAGGTGTTATGGGTATCGGCGCAAAAAGCCAGATTTCCATGGATGCTCAGAACCAGGCAACGGGGTGATACATTCTGGCCTTTGAACAGAAGCGGGCATAGGCGACTCAAAAAGTTTCTGATTGGTAAAAAAGTCAGTAAATATGCTCGAAAAAGCCTGCCGTTAATTGCTGAAGGAGATGAAATCGTAGCTATTGCTGGACTTGAAGTGAATCACCTTTATAAGGTGGGTAAGAATGAAAAAAAAGTGTTGCGTATCGAGTGGCTTGATTGCCCAATGTGGGTTTATGGTAATTTTCTGAGATAGTTGACACCTTGGGGGATGACGGAAAGAGCCTCCCCTATTATATTGCAATTATAAGGCCAATAAATTCTTTTATTCCAAACAAAAAGAGGAGCAGCTTTGAATAATTTTTTTAAAAATCTGAGTCTTTGGCTTATTATCGGGCTTGTTGTAGTATTTCTCTTCAACCTTTTCAACAAGCCTACCACAGCCATTCAACACATTCCTTACACTGAGTTTCTGGAATATGTTGACAATGGCGAGGTAGTCCAGGTAACCATGGATGGGGAAAAGATCGAGGGGATCTTTTCGAATCAGACCACGTTCCAGACGGCAGCGCCCATCCAAGATTCCGATCTTATAAATGTTCTCAAAGAAAAAGGCGTCACCATAATTGTAAAGCCCAAGGAAGAAGCGCCATGGTACATGACACTGCTGATATCATGGTTTCCCATGTTGCTGCTGATTGGTGTGTGGATCTTTTTTATGCGCCAGATGCAGGCCGGGGGCGGACGCGCCATGTCTTTTGGCCGGAGTAAGGCCAAACTGCTCACAGACAAAAATATCAACGTGACCTTTAACGATGTGGCAGGCATTGAAGAGGCAAAAGAAGAGCTTGGTGAGGTCATTGAATTTTTAAAGGATCCTCAGCGGTTTACTAGGCTCGGTGGCCGTATTCCAAAGGGTGTTTTGCTCATGGGGCCTCCGGGCACAGGCAAGACTTTGCTGGCCAAGGCCATTGCAGGAGAAGCCGGGGTTCCGTTTTTCAGTATCAGCGGTTCCGATTTCGTTGAAATGTTCGTTGGTGTTGGTGCCTCCAGGGTAAGGGATCTCTTTGTCCAGGCGAAGAAACACGCCCCGTGCATCATTTTCATAGATGAGATCGACGCGGTAGGGCGCCACAGAGGTGCCGGCCTGGGTGGCGGACATGACGAAAGGGAGCAGACTCTTAATCAGCTTCTGGTTGAAATGGACGGTTTCGAAACGAGCGAAGGGGTGATAGTGGTTGCAGCCACGAACAGGCCCGATGTGCTCGATCCAGCCCTGCTCAGGCCTGGCCGTTTCGACCGGCAGGTGGAAGTCCCAGTACCAGATGTAAAAGGCAGGGAAGAGATATTGAAGGTCCATATCAAAAAAATCAAGTTGTCGCCAGATGTAGATCTTTCTGTCATTGCCAAGGGCACCCCGGGCTTTTCAGGTGCGGATTTGGAAAACCTTGTGAATGAGGCCGCCCTTATGGCCGCCCGGGAAAACAAGCAGCACGTGGGTATGGAGGATTTCGAAAAGGCAAAGGACAAGATCCTCATGGGCGCGGAAAAAAAGAGCATGATCCTGTCAGACAGAGAAAAAGAGATAACTGCCTATCATGAGGCTGGGCACACCCTTGTCGCCAAGCTGCTACCTGGAACCGACCCCATTCACAAGGTCACTATAATTCCCAGGGGCAGGGCATTGGGTGTTACGCAGCAGCTTCCTGAGGAAGACCGGCACACATACCCGCGAACTTATTTGCTCAACAATGTGGCAGTGCTCTTAGGTGGCAGGGTGGCTGAAGAGTTGGCCCTGCACGAATATACTACTGGATCTGGCAATGATATAGAACGCGCTTCGGATCTTGCCAGAAAGATGGTGTGCGAATGGGGTATGAGCGACGTCTTTGGCCCGGTGGCCTTTGGAAAGTCCAGCGGTCACGTCTTCCTCGGCAAGGACTTCAGCCAGGTCAAAGAGTATAGCGAGGAAACCGCTCGTCTGATAGACGAAGAAGTCCGCAACATCGTCCACTCTGCATATGCAAAGGCGAAGAAGTTGATCCAAGACAACATAGAGTGCCTGGAAGGCATTGCCCAGGCGCTTTTGGAACAGGAGTCCCTGGACGGTAGTGACATAGACAAGATCCTTCAAAGGTGCAGGGGTTCTGTGGCTGATTCTCCAACTGATTCTGCTGCTGTACCTGCATGATGGGATACAGGGGCAGAATTGGTATCCATGAGAGACGAGCATTGACAAAGCCCTATCCCTGGGCTGATCGGAAACGCACAGTCATTATGGGGGTCATAAATGTGACCCCGGATTCCTTTTCAGACGGGGGTCTGTTCGTGACTCCCGCTGAAATAGAGCGCCAGGCAAAAAGGCTTCTGCGGCAAGGCGCAGATATATTGGATATTGGCGGAGAATCGTCCAGGCCCTTTTCAGAACCAGTTTCCTTGGAAGAAGAGCTGGAAAGGGTCATACCAGCCGTCGAGGTAGTGCGTTCTGTTTCAGATTGTATCATATCCGTGGATACCACCAAGGCCAAAGTGGCACACGAAGCCATTTTGAAGGGCGCAGACATGATAAATGACATAAGTGCCCTGCGATTCGACCCCGAAATGGCCAACGTGTTGGCAGATGCCCAGGTGCCAGTGGTGTTGATGCACATGAAAGGTACACCACGTAATATGCAGAAAAATCCAATTTATGACGATGTTATGAAAGAGATAGGGGATTTTTTGCATGAACGAATTTTATGGGCCCAATCAAAAGGAATTTCCAGGGAAAATGTCATTGTCGATCCTGGTATAGGATTTGGTAAACGTTTTGAAGATAACCTGGTCATTCTTAACCAATTGGGGAAACTATTGGAACTTAAAGCACCAATACTTGTTGGGCCTTCCCGCAAGGCATTTTTGGGGGCAATCACTGGGGAACAGGATGCTTCTAAGAGAGACACTGCTACCATGGGAGCTGTGGCGGCATCCATAATGAACGGCACGTCAATTGTAAGAGTACACAACGTAGCCATGGCCCGCATTGTGGCAGACGTACTTGACGCCATAAGGAATGAGGCACTTTTACGCCCTTGATGCCTCAATGTTCCGCTTCCTGGGAAGCAGCTCTTTTAATAACAGAGGGAAAGAATGTAAAAACTGATGCTCGACCAGTTGAGCCAATATATTCCAGTAATGCGATGGCAGGATATCCTGGATATCCTCATTGTTGCATTTATAATCCACAGGGTTATCCTGCTCATACGCGGCACCAGGGCAGCCCACATGGCAGCCGGCCTGGCAATTATCACCCTGCTCTATTTCGGTGCCAGGGAGCTGGGGCTTGCAACCCTCCACTGGCTTTTGGGCACTTTTCTCAGCTCCATCTTCTTGCTGATCATCATTGTTTTTCAGGACGATATCAGAAGGGTACTGGTGCAGATGGGCCAGACACCTTTTTTGAAGACCAAGGTGAAGACCTTCCAAGCCTTGGAAGAAATATCCAAGGCAGCGACATCTCTGTCTGAAACAAAGACCGGAGCCTTGGTGGTCATCGAAAGAAAGGTCGCTTTGGGCGACTACATGGAGTCGGGCATAGAGATAGATGGCCGGGTAAGCAGGGAACTTTTGTGCACCATATTCTTCAAGAACACCCCACTACACGATGGTGCAGTTATAATACAAAAAGGACGCATTGCCGCTGCGAGCTGCGTACTGCCATTGTCAACCAATCCAAATATAAGTGCCAGGCTCGGTACCAGGCACAGAGCAGCCATAGGCATTACTGAGGAAACCGATGCTGTTGCCGTGGTGGTTTCAGAGGAAACCGGCGCCATTTCAGTGGCATTGGCAGGAAAGATTACCAGGGATGTGGATCCCCAAACATTGAGGCGCATTTTGCATAACACCTTCGCAGTTGAAGAGACGCAAAGGCCCTGGTGGCGCAGGAGGATCTTTTGATGGAATGGAAGAGCCTTGCCTTGAGAGACTGGTCTTTGCGCCTTTTGTCTCTGATCTTTGCGGTCATGCTCTGGTTTTTTGTTGTGGGCGAGGAAAAAGCCGAGATAACCATAAATGTTCCCCTTGAAATCGTAAATCTGCCCCAAGGATTGATTATTGCCAACGACATCCCTTCTGCCATCGAAGTGAGGGTATATGGTCCGCAGAGCTTGGTAAGATCCATTGCTACTGAACGTATCTCAAAGGTTATCAATCTGAAAGGTGTGAGCCCAGGCAAAATCACTGAGCAAATTACTCCAGACACCCTGCCACTTCCAAAAGGTGTGCAGGTTTTACGGGTTCAGCCAAGATTCGTGGAAATTGAGCTTGAAAGGCTAATCAGAAAGCGTCTTCCTGTGAAACCTGTTATTACAGGCAAGCCTGCACCAGACTTTAAATTGGGTGCTGTATATGTGGAGCCCTCTTACGTTGTGGTGAGTGGCCCGAAGAGCGAAGTAGATCCTTTGAAGGGTGTGAAGACCCTGCCCGTGGATATAAAGAATGCATCCTCCAGGGTGGTGAAAAAGGCCGGCTTGATTACCGAGGGTACACATCTCAACATAGAGCCGTCGTTGGTGGAGGTGCGGGTAGAAATAGTCAAGATAATGGGAGAAAAAAATGTAAAGAATGTTCCTGTACAAATTGATGTCGATGTTCCTGGAGTAGTATGGAGTCCCCGCCATGTGGCAGTCAAGATCAGAGGATGGGTAAGGATCTTGAGGAGGCTGAAAAGGGATGCCATAACGTGCGTTGTACAGGCTACCGACCTTGAGCCAGGGACCCATTTTGTTGAACCGGTTTGTATCCCACTGGAAGGATTTACCGTATTGTCGGTTAAACCTCAGAAGATAAAGGTTAAGATTCCTAAATCTGCTGCCGCAAGTGCTAAAAGGCCAGCACAGAAAAAAAGCGAGCAATAAATTTACATATAGATTGTTTGGGGGTGATGGAAGATGGGTAAGTTGTTCGGAACCGATGGTGTGCGTGGGGTAGCTAACGCATATCCCGTTACCACAGATATAGCCATGAAAATAGGGCAGGCTGTGGCCTATATTTTTCGGAATCGCGATCAAAAACAGCATAAAGTGTTGATAGGCAAAGACACCCGGCTCAGTTGCTACATGCTTGAGAATGCCTTGGCAGCTGGAGTCTGTTCCATGGGGGGAAATGCCTTGTTGGTGGGTGCAATGCCCACGCCAGCCATTGCCTTTTTGACAGAAAGCATGCGGGCAGATGCGGGAGTAGTTATTTCGGCATCCCACAACCCCTTCTATGATAACGGCATTAAGCTTTTTTCTGGGGATGGCTTCAAGCTTCCAGACGACATGGAAGAACGTATCGAAGCGTTGATGGAATCCGATGAACTAGTCAAGGCACAGCCAACAGGTAAAGATGTTGGAAGGGCGTTTAGGATTGAGGATGCCAGGGGAAGGTACATCGTCTTCTTGAAGAATACCTTTCCCAAAGAACTTACCTTGGATGGGGTAAAAATAGTGCTCGATTGCGCCAATGGTGCCACATTCAAAGTGGCTCCAGCTGTTTTTGAAGAGCTTGGAGCAGATGTCACAAGGCTTGCCACTTCTCCCAATGGAACCAACATCAACGATGGTTGCGGTGCACTTCATCCAGGGCAGGTCAAGGAGTACGTGAAAAAGCATGGGGCTGACATAGGCATAGCGCTGGACGGAGACGGGGATCGTTTAATTGTTGTGGATGAAAAAGGAGAAGTCGTGGATGGTGACTGCATCATGGCAATCTGTGCCAGCTACTTGTTGAATAATGGGGCACTGAAAAGGAATACAGTAGTTGCCACTGTAATGAGTAATATGGGACTAGAGGTCGCCCTTGAGGCCATGGGCGCCAGCCTTGTGCGTACCAAGGTGGGAGACAGGTACGTAGTGGAAGAAATGCGCAAGGAAGGCTACAACTTTGGAGGAGAACAGTCTGGACACCTGATTTTTTTGGATCACATCACCACCGGAGACGGCATTCTTGCAGCCCTGCAATTGCTGGCTGTCATGCTCAAAACGGGCAAGCGAGTTTCCGAACTGGCCTCTGTCATGGATTGCTTCCCGCAGGTCCTGCATAATGTGGAAGTAAGGGAAAAACGACCAGTGGAAAGCATAGAAGGCTTGGAGGATGTTATAAAGAGGGCGGAACAACATTTGGCAGGCAAGGGCAGGGTGCTCATAAGGCCGTCTGGAACCGAGCCTGTGATCAGGGTGATGGTAGAAGGGGAAGATGATGATAAAATATGTACACTGGCAAGGGAAATAGGCGAGTTTATTAAGAAGGCTTGCGGATGATCAGCAATTCACAAAAAAAAGGGCCCATTGAACAGGGCCCCTTTGGTTTCATTTTCAATCTGCCTTCTGCCTTAAGAAGGTTGGTATCTCAAGGTAATTTTCATCTACTTCTTCAAAGCCCTGGCCGTTAGCCACTTTTTTCTTCTTCTTTTTCCATTTTTTGCGCTGTGAAAGCGGCAGCTCCACCCCTTTGTCAATGTCTATGCCGCCTCTTTTGATCTCTTCCCTGGCCTCACTGAGAGAGACCACTTCATCGAGACTCGTGACCACCTTGTCTGCAGGCTGTTTCAGTGCGGTGACACCAGGTTGTTCCTCGGATGGTGTCTGCATATCGCTCATCCCGATTCCAGTGGCAATAACCGTAACCCTGATTTCGTCACCTATGTCATCGTCCAATACGGTCCCAAATATGATATTGGCATCTGGATGGGCTTCTTGGTGAATCAAACTTGCTGCCTGGTCCACCTCTTCCATGCTCAAAGTGGTACTGCTGGCCGTTATGTTCATGAGTATGCCCTTGGCTCCGCTGATAGATATATCTTCCAGCAAGGGGTTGGCTATGGCGATCTGGACAGCCTCTAGTGCCCTGCGTTCGCCTCTGGCAACGCCAGTGCCCATGAGGGCGGTTCCCATTTCCTGCATCACGGTTCGCACATCTGCAAAGTCCACATTAACGTAACCTTGGACCACGATGAGGTCTGATATGCCCCGTACCGCATAGTAGAGCACTTCATCCGCCTTTTTGAACATTTCTAGGATTGGTGTGCTGGGGTCTGCCAGGCTCCGCAGCCTGTCATTGGGAATCGTAATGATAGTGTCTACTACTTTGCGAAGCTCTTCTATGCCCTTTTCCGCTTGGAGCATGCGTTTCTTGCCTTCAAAGGCAAAGGGGCGGGTGACGACTGCCACGGTCAGGGCACCTATTTCCTTGCTGATTTCCGCTATTACCGGTGCCCCTCCTGTGCCAGTGCCGCCACCCATGCCAGCAGTAATAAAGACCATGTCACTTCCCTCTAGAGCGCTGCGGATCTGGTCCACACTTTCTTCAGCCGCTTCCCTCCCTATATCCGGCCTGGCCCCAGCTCCAAGCCCCTTGGTAAGGCCTGATCCGAGCTGGATTTTTATGCCCGCCCTGGATGTCTCCAGGGCTTGGGCGTCGGTGTTGGCTACAATGAATTCAACGCCTTGCAATTCGGCGCTGATCATGTTGTTGACAGCGTTGCCGCCGCCTCCGCCTACGCCTATGACTTTGATCTTTGCACTGCTGTTTTCTACAAATTCAAAGGACATGTTGACCCCCTGTTGCCCGTTTTAATCTTTTAGAATCCAAACCAAGATTTCATCCTATTGGTTACCCTGTTGAAGATGTTCCCATCCCTAATCCTGAACTTTTTCACTGGCCTGTTTTCCATGCCATACAGCAACAACCCCACTGCAGTGGCATATTTGGGTTCGTTAACCACCTCTACTAGACCGGAAATGTTGCGCGGCTTGCCGACTCTTGTAGGCATCTGGAAGATCTGTTCTGCCATCTCGGCCAGACCCGGAAGCATGGCAGACCCTCCTGTAATCACAACACCGGAACCCAGCAAGTCCTTCATTTCGGTGCGGTGTATCTCCTGATCGATGAGGGTGAGGATTTCTTCGACTCTGGGTTCCAGAATCTCGGCCAAAATGTGCCTGTAAAGCAGCCTTGGCTTGCGTCCACCCACACTGGGCACTTCTATGGTTTCATCCTTGGGAATGGAGGCACTGAGGCAACTGCCATGCTTGACCTTTATCTTTTCTGCCTCCTTCATGGGAGTACGCAGGCCCACTGCAATATCATTGGTCAGGTTGTTGCCTCCAAGTCCCAGAACCGATGTGTGTTTGATGGTGCTTTCAGAAAATATTGCAAGATCTGTGGTACCGCCTCCGAAGTCTATGAGTGCCACCCCGAGGTCTTTCTCTTCGTCTGTCAACACCGCTTCTGCCGATGCCAAGGGCTGCAAAACTATGTCCACTACGTCAAGGCCAGCTCTGTTGGCGCATTTTATCAAATTCTGTGCTGCAGTGACGGCTGCCGTAACTATGTGGACCTTGGCCTCAAGCCTCACTCCAGACATGCCCACTGGATCCAGTATGCCCGCCTGTTCGTCCACCACATATTCCTGTGGCAATATGTGAATCACTTCCCTGTCCAAGGGAATGGCCACGGCCTTGGCAGCATCTATGACACGTTCTATGTCTTCTTCTGTTATTTCGTTTCCCTTGATCGCGATGACACCATGGCTGTTGAAGCCTTTTATGTGGCTTCCAGCAATTCCCACGTAAACGGAATTAATTTCGCATCCAGCCATCAGTTCTGCCTCTTCCACAGCCCTTCTTATGGCGTTCACCGTGCTCTCTATGTTTACGACCACCCCTTTTCTAAGGCCTGCTGAAGGATTGGTTCCCATGCCGATTATTTCGATGCCGTTTTCACCTGGTTCGCCTACCACAGTGCAGATCTTGGTAGTGCCTATGTCCAGTCCAACGATCACGTCGTAAGCTCTTTCAGGCATCTACCGAACCCCCTTCAGTTTTACCCAGGCCTGATCAGGACCATATTCCATATCAATCTCCGCAACCCTGCTGTATGACTTTGAATTGTAAAGGTGATAGAGGACCTTTTCTGCTCGTTCCAAATCCCTTTTCATGTGTTTGGAAGCTATCCTCACAGGTACTGCCCGGTCCCTGGTGTAAACGAGGATTTCGCTGCGCCCATCCAGACGGAGTTCACTTATGTTGTTAACGCTGAGAAGTTTGGGGCCGTTGCTGGCTAAGACAAGCAGCTCCAGGGCTGATTTCGCATATTTGGGCAAGGAGCCCTGCTCCAGATCCTCTTTTTCAATCCCAGATATTATGGGCAGGCTCAGTTTCCGCTTGCCCAATTCATCGAAGATCACGCCTTTTTGATCCACGAGGTACAGTTTACCTAAATTGAGGATAGCGACTGGCCTCCTTTCCTTGATGGAAATGATGAGTTTGTCTGGGAATTGCCTGGTTATTTTTGCCTCTTCCACCCAGTTGTTGGCCTCTAAAGCTGCCTGAGCCTTTTGGGTGTCGAACCCTAGCAAGCTTGTGCCCACCGTGGCATTGGTTATGCGAATAACGTCTATGCGGCTCAGTTCACTGTTTCCTTTCACCTCGACCATTCTGAGCCTGAAAATGTCACCCTCTTTCAGCCAGCCAGATAGCAGATAGAAGCCCAGGCAGGTCAGGCCAATACACAGCATCACTGAGATGGCAATGAAAAGGCGCCGTGGATTTCCCCTGGCCTTGGTTTTTGTTTTTCCGCTTTTGTACGGTGGTTTCCTCTTTATAACCTTTCTCATGCCTTTTCCGTCCATATCTGGATCTCTGGTTGCAGTTCAATACCTGTTTCGCTCTTGACCCTTTCCCTGATCAAGTCCATCAAATCCAACACTTGTATGCTGGTGGCCTTGCCTAGGTTCACAATAAAATTCGCATGCAACGGCGATATCTGAGCATCACCTCTTTTCACACCTTTGAGGCCGCACAAATCGATAATGGCACCTGCAGAAGCATTAGCCGTGTTTTTGAAGATGCATCCTGCGTTGGCCTTGTTAATAGGCTGGGAGGCACGCCTTTTCTCCATTATCAGGCGTATTTTATTCCGTGATTCCACTGCCGATCCCTTTTTCAAAATTAGCCTTGCCGCTGAAATCACACATCTCTTGGGCAGTCCCGAGCTCCTGTAGGAGAGGTTCAGTTTATCCACGCCTAACCATTGGCTCCCTCCAGGGCCTGTCAGCAATACAGATTCAAGGACATCTTTCATGGATCTGTCGTTGGCGCCGGCATTCATGAAGATTGCGCCTCCAACACTTGCAGGTATGCCAGCAAGCTGCTCGAGGCCGGTTAGGGAATTGTTAAGTGACCAGGCGATCAGCGCCTGCAGCCTGGTGCCTGCTCCCACTTGGATTACATAGGTTGAGGCATTTCTTTGTGCCACTATTTCCGGTTTTGCACTGAGAGAATCAATGGAGACCACTGGCCCCACGCCTGAGTCATCCACCAGCAAGTTGGTGCCTTTGCCCAAGACTTTGTATTTCAAGTTAAGATTTTCAAAGGTTGCCAATACCTGTTCTAATGCAGAGACAGAGCCAGGCCGCACCAGCAGGCTGCTGGCACCACCTATCTTAAAGCTAGTATAAGGAGCCAGCGCCACGTGAGACCTGCACTGGACGTCATCTATTTTTTGCAAATCCTTACAAAGCGATTCCATATCCAGTCTGTTCCAACTGTTGATAAATTTGGGGTCCTATTTTGCCAATGCTTCCTGCGCCCATGGTGATTATCACATCCCCCGATTTGGCTGCCTTGATGACTCTGTCTGGCATAAGGTCAACTCTTTCCACATATTCCACCAGCCCGCCCCAGCTTTTTTGCACCTCTTTTGCGAGCCTCTCACCGGTAATGCCTAAGATTGGCGGTTCACTGGCCGGGTATATTTCAGTTATCCAGAGCATGTCTGCATTGCGAAAGGCAATGGCAAAGCGGTCCATCAGCGCCTTTGTCCTGGTGTAACGGTGCGGTTCGAAGAGCACCAACAGCCGCCTGTCAGGCCAGCACGCCCTTGCCGCCTTCAAAGTGGCCTCTATTTCAGTGGGATGGTGTGCATAATCATCCACCACCAATATCCCATTCCTTTCACCTAGTATATCAAACCGGCGTCCTACACCACTGTATTCACCAAGCCCCTTGGCAATGTCTTCGAACTCAATACCCAGTTCCAAGCCGGTTGCCAAAGCTGCCAGGGAATTTTGAACGTGGTGCATGCCAGGTACTTGAAGCACGATCTCACCCAAGGGCTCACCATGTTTCCATGCGGTATAGGTGGTGGAAAGCCCGTTGAAATGTATGTCCGTGGCCCTGATGTCCACGTCTGGTCCTGTTCCATACGTGATGCTTCGCTTCCTGAGATCTTTTTGCATGGCAAAAAGATTGGGGTCGTCACCGCACAGGACTGAAAAACCATAAAAGGGCACCTTGTCTAAGAAGTCGTAAAAGGCCTTTTTAATAGATTCCAGATCTGGATAATGATCCAGATGTTCGAGATCAATATTGGTGACAATGGCAATGCACGGGGTGAGCCTTAAAAAACTTCCATCGCTTTCGTCGGCCTCTGCAAGCAAAAAGTCTCCTTCGCCCCAGTAGGCATTGGTTTTGGCGCTGTTGATCTTGCCTCCAATAATGACAGTGGGGTCCAGCCTGCCAGCATTCAATACCGAGGCCATCATAGAGGTGGTGCTGGTCTTCCCATGTGTGCCAGCCACAGCAATCCCAAATTTTTTCAGCCTCATTAGTTCGGCAAGCATCTCCGCCCTTTGAATGACAGGAATGGACGCAGCTTCAGCAGCCAAAATTTCTGGATTGTCTTTTTTTATGGCAGATGAAACCACCACGACGTCGGCACCTGCAATGTTTTCAGCTGCATGTCCTATATGAACATCTGCTCCGGCCATGCGGAGTTGTTTTATGGTGTCGCTGGGCCGAACGTCTGATCCGCTCACCTTGTTGCCCAGCGAAAGAAGCACCTGGGCTATGCCGCTCATGCCGATACCGCCTATGCCTATGAAATGAAAATGTTGTTGTTTAAACATGGCTCTTTTTCAAATCCTGTTCTGGCTGCATGTTCAGCGCAGCCTGATCACTCCCTTTTTTTTTGTTTAACATCTTAATGAGGCCTTTTGCTATTTGATCAGCCGCATCGGTTCTACCGACCTTCTTGGCCTTTTGTGCCATTTGCTTCAGCCTTTCTGGTTCGTCAAGCAAATCTTGGATGGCTGATGCCAATTTGACAGCCCCTGTCTCACCCTCTTTGAATATTAACGCTGCACCCGCGGAAACGAGATGTTCCGCATTGGCGTCCTGATGGCTTGATGCAGCATGGGGATAAGGAATCAAAAGCGCTGGCCTACCCACGGCAGCCAGTTCGGCTACTGTTCCTGCTCCAGCCCTGGCAATCACAAGATCTGCCCAGCCAAGGTGACGTCCAATGTCTGTGAGAAAGGGGCTCACTTCAGATGGCACATCTGCCTTGGCATATTGGGAGCGGACCCACTCCACGTCTCTTTCACCAGTCTGGTGCATCACGGAGATTATGTGTCCGGAATTCCAAACGCTTATCAAGGCAGAAGTCACCATTTCATTGATTCCACGGGCGCCTTGGCTGCCTCCAAGCACCAGAATTCTCTTGCATCCATTGGAAGGCCTTTTGTATCTCCTGGCTTGATCTATCAAGTCTGAGCGCACAGGATTGCCACTAACCGTCACTTCTTTTCCTGGAAAATACCTCTCTGTTTCAGGAAATGAAACAAAGACCCGCTGGGTAAATCTGGCAGCCAGTTTGTTGGCCAGACCCGGAATCACGTTTTGTTCATGTAGGGCTGTGGGTATCCTTAAAAGATGGGCCGCTACAAGCACTGGGCCAGCTACATACCCACCTACACCAAGAACTACGTCCGGCCTGAAGCGGTAGAGCATGGCTGCTGCCTTGAGTATGCTTATTGGGAGGCCAGCCATGGCCTTCATCACAGCTCCAGGCCCTGAACCTTTGATTGGCTTGACCTTCAAGACCTTGAGATCATAACCTTCTTCACCCAGGACCCTTTTTTCCACAGGCCTGCCAGTACCGATCCACAAGAGATCAACTTCCATATTGCTCGACAATGCCTTGGCAATGGCAATGCCCGGAAATACGTGGCCTCCTGTGCCTCCACCTGCTATGGCAATTCTTATGTTGTCCAATGGTTTCATTGCTTATCCTTTCAAGCCCTCAACAACCTGTTTGAACACATTGCCACGTTCCACATAACTCTCGTAGAGATCAAAGCTTGCACATGCTGGAGAAAGAAGCACCAGATCTCCTTGCCGTGCCAGGGAAACAGCCTCCTTTGCAGCAGCCTCCATGGCCTTGAATCCGTTACCATTTGTTTTCACATGGACTGTTCTCACCGAATCAGGCAATGCCTTCCTTATTCGTTGTGCCTCTTCTCCCATGAGTACAACTGCGCGAAGCTTTGATTTTTCTATAGCCTTTCCTAGTTCAGCGAAATCCTCACCTTTGCTGCTTCCACCGGCTATGAGCACACCAGGCCTGTCCAGGCCTTTTATTGCACTGCATGCAGCAGCTACATTGGTGGCCTTGGAATCGTTATAGAACTGGATTCCATTTATTTCTGCCACCAATTGGAACCTGTGCTCTGGCACTTCAAAGGAATCTATTACACTTTGTATGCCTTCTGATGAGGCATTACACCATTTGGCCAACATGGCGGCAGCAGCAAGGTTTGCAAGGTTATGCAACCCCTTCGGGCCCCACTTCTTTAATGAGAAACTGGATTCATCCCCATTGGGATGTTTCACTACGAGGACCTGCCCTTCAACATCACAAAAACTCCCTGGTTTGTCAGCGTTTTCGTCAATCCCAAAGTATGCTGTAACAGGTCCTTTGTTTTGGCAAATCCACTCCTGTGGATCTTCATTGTCTGGCAACAAGGCAAGCCCTTTCTCCCCCACCATATCAAAGATGTGCGCCTTGCTCCTTTTGTAGGCATCCAAATTGGCATATCTGTCCAGATGGTCTGGAGCCAGGTTCAGCACTGTGGCAGCTTTGAAAGTTGGCAGAGTGGCAAATTGGGTTGGTATGCAGTAATCCAGTTGGAAACTGCTGACCTCCACAACGGCCACGCACTCCTCTTCGTTATGGTCAAAGAGGTCAAAGAGCGGAGTGCCTATGTTGCCGCCACACACACACGGTATTCCAGATGCCTTGACCATTTCGTAAGCAAGTTTGGTAGTGGTGGTCTTGCCATTCGTGCCTGTGATGGCGATTACTGGGCCTTTCCAAAGGGCCGCTGCCAGGCTGAAATCTCCGCACAGAGGTATTTCATGTTTCAAGGCAAAGGCTATTGGTTCGGAGTTCAAGGGCACTCCAGGGCTAACAACTATCAGATGGGAATCTTCAACAGTTTTTAAAGAGTGGCCGCCTGCCTCAACTTTCAAACCCAACTGGTCCAGCCTTTTCAGTGTGTGCTGGTCCCACTGATCCAAGGGCTTTGTATCGCTTACCGTCACCCTTGCCCCTGATGCTGCAAGCCATCGAGCAGCAGAGAGGCCGGAAAGTCCGGCGCCTATGACCAATATTTTTAGCCCTCTGAACATTGCCTTACCTCAACTTAAGGGTGCTCACAGCAACCAACCCTAGCAATATCGATAAAATCCACAGCCTCACTGTAATCTTAGGCTCAGGCCACCCCATCAGTTCAAAATGATGGTGGAGGGGAGCCATCTTGAACACTCTTTTCCCATGGGTGATCTTGAAAAAACCCACCTGGATGATCACGGATAGGGCCTCCATTACAAAGAGGCCTCCAACAAGGCAAAGTAATATTTCCTGCTTGCTGAATATGGCAGCAACACCAAGGGCGCCACCGATTGCCAGCGATCCAACATCCCCCATGAAGATTTCGGCTGGATAGGAATTGTACCACAAAAAACCAAGCCCTGCCCCTACCATTGCCCCACAGAAAATGGTCAGCTCGCCAGCTCCAGGAACGTAAGGGATCTGGAGATACCCTGCCAGCCTGGCATTTCCAGCCAGATAGGTGAAAAGTGCATAGACTGCAGCAGAGATCACGAAGGGGCCGGTGGCAAGACCGTCGAGCCCGTCTGTCAGATTAACCGCATTCGATGCGCCTGCGATGACAAGGATGGCAAAAATGGGATAGGCCATGCCAAGATCGGGATGGATGTTTTTTAAAAAAGGCACATAGAGTTGGGTATCCCAGTTGACATGTTGCATGACCCAAAATATGGCAATGAGTCCGCCTGTGACCTGGACAACTATCTTCCATTTGCCCTGCAGGCCCTTGGGCGATATTTTCTTTATCTTCATCAAGTCGTCTATGAGGCCAAGAGCGGCGTACACTATCAAAACAGAGAGAGATGCCCACACAAATATGTTGGTCAGGTCTGCCCAAAGCAATGTTCCGATGCAAATTCCAGAAACGAAAAGGAGGCCACCCATGGTCGGCGTTCCAGCCTTGGAATGGTGGCTTGCTGGGCCATCTTCCCTGATTTCCTCTCCCAACTGCATACGCTTCATCAGGTTTATGAAATAAGGCCCGAAGCAGAGCACAAAGAGCAAGGCAGTAACAGTGGCGTAAATGGTCCTGAATGTAATGTACCTGAACACATTGAAAATGGACCATGTTTCATGGAGGGGATAGAACAGGTGATAGAGCACGGCTATCCCTCCTCCCCAGCAGAACCGTCAAAGGCCGTTAAGGCGTCTGCTGCCCTTTCGAGGCCTACTGCCCTTGAGCCCTTGATCAGAATGGTGGAATTTTCAGGCAGATGTTTAAATCCAACATCTTTGATCCAAGCCAATAGTTCATCCGTAGAGGAAAAGAGCTTGATCTTGTCACACTGGAAGCCAGCCGACTCCGCCCCCTTTTTTATAAAGCCGGCATTCTTGCCCACAGCCAGCAGCATATCCAGCCCTGAGAGGGCCGCCTTGGCGCCTATTTCGGCATGCAATGCTTCAGATTGGTCACCAAGTTCATACATGTCCCCCAAAATGGCCACCTTGGGCGTCTTGGAGGCTATATGCTCCAGCGCTTCTAAGGCGGCCTCCATTGAGGCTGGGTTTGCATTGTAAGTGTCATCGAGGACTTTTCTGCCATTTTGTGCAGGAAGAAGTTTGAGCCTGCCGTTTACTGGTTTCAGGTTGGCAAGCCCCAGCTTTATTTCTCTGAGGCCGAGTCCTAGGGCATACGCAGCTGCCGAGGCAGCCAAGGCATTGTTCACGGCAACCTTTCCCAGCAAGGGTATTTTCACATCGAGTTCCCTGCCCTTGAAAGAAAAAGTGGCTATGGAGCCTGCAACAGCAGGCTGCCATTCAAGGCACTCGACATCTGCCCCTGTTTCAGGGCTCATGGAGTAGGTAATGGCTTGGCAAGTCAGCTCCTTCGACATTTTCAAAATGAAGGGGTCGTCAAGGTTGACTACAGCCAAGGCCCTGCTGCCGAGACCTTGGAAGAGGGATAGTTTTTCTTGGGCAATGGCCTCAATGTTGCCCAGCCCTTCCAAATGGGCAGGCTTGATATTGGTAATCAACGCAGCGGCCGGCCCAGCGATTTCCGTCAGCCTGGCGATCTCACCTGGAGTATTCATGCCCATTTCCAAAACTAACCAGTCAGAATCAAGATCTGCTTGGAAGATGCTGAGAGGCAGCCCTATCAAGTTGTTGAAGTTTTTTATGGTCCTGGAGCACTTCCATTGTTGGGACAGCAGAGAGTACAAAATTTCCTTGGTAGATGTCTTGCCGCAGCTTCCTGTTATGGCAAAGACTTCGAAACCATTTCTCTGCCTCACATAGGCTGCCAAATCTCCCAGGGCATGCAATGTGTCCTCTACCTGAACGAGGCAGAAGTCTGATAATCCTTTCTCATTTATCTGGCCCTTCAAAGCGCTGGCCCTTTCTTTGGCCACCACAGAGCCGAAAGCCCCTTTAAGAGCGGATTCTATTACAAAGTCATGGCCATCGTGGTTGAGGCCCGCAATGGGAACGAAGAGGTTGCCAACCTCTACGGTTCTGGAATCAGTGCAAATTCCCCTGAAACGTATGGTGCTGGGGCCTGATATGGGAACTCCCTTAACGGCCTTTACAATTTCATCCAGGGTCAGGCTTTTGAAGCTTTCGCCTAGAACCTCTGCATCTTTGAAAGGTCTCTTTGTATTGCCTATCTGCTGGTAAGCTTCATGGCCTTTCCCTGCCACTAGCACACAGTCTCCTTTGCCTGCAAACGATGCCGCTGATAAGATGGCCTCCCTCCTGTTCGGGATTACCTCTACCTTGCTAAGGAGTTCTGCTTTTCCAGCCAAACCCTCCACCATTTCACTTATAATGTCCTCGGGGTTTTCTGTCCTAGGATTGTCTGAAGTGAAAAAGGCATGATCGGCACAAGAGGCAGCTATTCTGCCCATGAGGGGTCTTTTGCCTCTATCTCTGTCGCCGCCGCAGCCTATTACGCAAACGAGTTTGCCTGAGACAAGGCCCTTCAACTCATTTAAAACCTGCTCGAGGGCATCAGGGGTGTGTGCATAGTCCACCAGCCCAGTAATTCCCTTTGGAGAGGGTACACGCTCCAGCCTGCCTGGAATAGAAGGTAGATCAGCTATCCCCTTTATGATGGTATAGGGCTCTATTTTCAAGCAAATAGATGCTGCCACTGCTGCAAGGATGTTGCTGAGATTGTGCTTTCCAATAAGTGGTGAACTTATGTTCAGACGGCCTACAGGAGTTTGTACCTGTGTTTCGATCCCGGAGATATCCAAGTCTACTTTTACTGGATGGATATCAGCATTTTTTGATAGGCCGTAGGTCAAGGACTTGCCGTCTATGCCTTCATAGAGTCGCTGGCCATAGAGATCATCTATGTTGATAACGGAAAATTCCGGCTTGTAGAGAGTGAAAAGGTTGGCTTTGGCCTGGAAATATTGCTCCATGTTTTTGTGGTAGTCCAGATGATCGCGGGTGAGATTTGTAAAGATGGCCACCTTGAATTTACACCCTTCGACCCTCTTTTGATCCAGGGCATGAGACGAAACTTCCAGCAAGACTGATCCAGCCCCCGAATCTGCCATCTTTCTTAGCAGCTTCTGTAGTGTTACCGGATCTGGAGTAGTAAGCCCAGTCATCTCGGACCACAGTCCTAACCGGCAATTCACAGTACCTATCACGCCAGGATAGCGCCCTGCCAGCTTTAAAATGGATTCAAGAAGGTATGTTATTGTGGTTTTGCCATTTGTGCCGGTAATGCCAACTAGATCGAATTCATGGCATGGATACCCCTGAAAGGCGCAGGCCAAGCGTGCCGCCGCCGTGCGCGGATCGCCAACGGTGATGACAGGCACAAGCCTGCCTATCTTTTCTGCCAAGCCTGGTCCTTCGTCACTGGATGTGATTACAGCCGCTGCACCCTTCCGTACGGCATCTTTGGCATATTTGGCGCCGTGGCTGGCTGCACCAGAGAGTGCAACAAAGATTTCTCCTGGCTGAATGGTGCGGCTGTCCAGGGAGACCCCTGTGGCAGAGAGGGAGCAGATATCACCACAAACGACTTCCAGTCCCTCAAGGGAAAAAAGAATTTCAGACAACCAGGTCTGATGGATTACCATTTGTGCAGCACCAGCCATCCTAGCTACCAGAACCAATCAATTTGCATATACAATTTTCTGGAAGAATGGAGCCTGGGCGTGGCACCTGCTTGGTTACACGGCCGCTGCCTTCCATTTCCACACGAATCCCCTTGGCTAGCATTGTCTCCAAGGCGTTTCTCATAGAAAGGCCCAGCAGGTTGGGCATCCTTCCAGAAATGTCCCCTTTGTCTTTTGGGTCTATATCTGCCTTCGCCGCTGCAGTGCCAGAGAGTCCGGGCTGTTTTAAGAGCCTTACTGCAAGCTGGGCAACCCGTTTTGGCGTGCCTAAGTTACCCTTTGCCTTCCTGGGATTCCAGCGGGCGTCATCAACTACGAGAATATAACTTACCTGAGGATTTTCTAAAGGCCAAAATCCAAGGGCCATGGCCTGGTAACGGGCTGGTTTTTTCCGAGTCCTTGCTACCATGGCGCATACAGGTCCCTTGGCCTTGGTAAATTTTTTTAATACATAATCGAGCGCCTCTTCAGAGATGGAAGGAAACGAGACCTTGGAGACACTATTTTTTTTATTCTTGATTATATGAAAGTCTAAAAATGCCCCCTTGGTGACGATGGTATTGAATGCTCGCAGGATTTGAAGGGGCGTTGCAGATACTTCCTCTCCCAGCATCCACTTGCCCAGGATGTGGGTTGGCAGGGAGCCAGCCCTTTCATAGGGAAGCTCGATGTTGGTGGCCGTACCAAGGCCGCTAGTCAACAGGTATGGCAGCAAATGGTTTGGGTCTGCCACATACTCAAGCTCTTCCTTCTTCCAAGGCCCCCAGATGTAGAGATTTTGATCTGCCTCTGACCATCTCCACCTTAACTTTTTGGCCCTTTTCCCCTGCTTTTTCAATTTCTTTTTCTCGCTGTTCCCGTTGGCCTCCTGGGCGGCTTCAGCCCTTTTCAACTGCTCAAGTTCTTCTTTCCCCTTTTCCACCATGTCAAACAGAGGAAGCAGCAAGAGTGGTTTAGCCTTAGGAAGGAGGGCAAAAATCTCATTGTGCCTCTGGCTTTCCTGAGCCTTGCTTTTCTTTATCCGAGATGAGGCAAGGGCGAGAATTTGACCGTCGCTCAGCCTGGTTATCACAAAGGCTCCGTTCTTCGCCCTGCACCTATACATCTGCCATTCAAGCTCTTTTTCTGCCCTTTTCTGCAAGGATGTGTCGATAGTAAGGTGCAGCCCTTCATTTTCGCCGTCTCCGTCAAAGGTTGCCTGCTTCAGCTTCGAATCAAAGAAGTATTCTATCCCTCCAGTGGCCACGTTTTCCCTATCCACACTTCCCAATATGACTTCTGCTACTGGTGCCGTGGGATAGATCCTCTTGTATTTTTTGTAGATCTCCAGACAATCGAGGTTCAGACTGAGGACGTCTTCAAGCTCTTGGTCGCTCAAGTCTTCTTTCAGACAAAAGACGCCCCTGGCACCCAAAAGCTTCTCTTTTATGTACCCTTCAGGCAAGGAGAGAATTTCTTCCAACTGTTCAGCCCACTGCTCCCCTGTGGGGACCGTCAGTGGATTAAGAAAGACGGAGGCGGTCAAAACACTTGCTGCAATGACTGCCCCGTTGCGGTCGTAAATGGTCTGCCTCAAGGCATCCTGGCCCATCATTGACTGGATGTCCGAAGGTTCGTAGGCAAAGGCAGTGCTGAGATTGCACATGCACCCAAACATGAATGCCAACAGGCCTCGGGCCATATGTTTTTTCATGCTAGTGGCCAAAAACACCTCGCTCATCCCTATTTGAGATAGATGATCTGGTTTTCCTTTGGGGGATGGAGCCCAAGGCGCCTTCCCATTTTTTCGAGTTCTTTTGTCTTGGTGGTGCTCTCCAACCGGGTTGTTAGGGCGGTGTTCTCAGCCGCAAGCCTTTCATGGACCTCTTTCAGTTTCGCCACTTCGTTGGCTACGCTGCGCACCTCTATACTGGCCCAAATCCCTATGGCCAAAAAGACCAAGGCCAGGGCAGTGGAGACAATTTCCTTGATTTTAAACCCAGGGCTTGAGGCAGCAGCCTTGGATTTGGCTGGCCGCCTGTAACCTGTATTGCGTACGTAGGAACGTTTTTGTGGCATTCTGAGGGTGGCGGTCTTGATGCTCATGGTACCTCCTTTAAGAGTCTTCCACGCGTTCTGCAATGCGCAGTTTTGCGCTTCTAGCCCTTGGATTCTGGTCGATTTCAATGGTTGTGGGAGTGACAGGTTTTTTGGTTAGTGGTTTAAGCCTGGGATCATGTCTTATGGAGTGTTTCACCAGGCGATCTTCCAGCGAGTGGAATGATATAATCACCAGCCTGCCCTGGGGCTTCAAGCAGTCGGGCAGGGTTCTCAAGGCCTCTGCAAGGTTGTCCAATTCTTTGTTAACCGCTATGCGTAAGGCCTGAAACGTCTTTGTGGCTGGATGTATGCGCCTGGGATGATGTTTCCTCGGTATGGCCTTGAAAACGATATCTGCCAACTCTTTTGTGGACAATATAGGCTTTTTTCTTCGTTCCATGTCTATGGCATGGGCTATCCTGGATGCCCATCTCTCTTGTCCATAATTTCTCAAAAGCTCGATCAGCTGTTCCACAGGCAGATTGTTGACCATGTCTGCCGCACTGACCTTGTCCTCCGGATTCATGCGCATGTCCAGTGGTTCATCCCTTCTGAAACTGAAGCCCCTTGAAGGGGTATCCAGCTGGAAGGATGAAAGGCCCAGGTCCAGCAAGATCCCGTCAACTGGACCTATCGATTCTGATTCAAGGAAATCTGGTATTTCCGTATAATTTGCATGGATAAGGCGAACCTTTTTCTGAAAAGGAGCCAGCTTGGCAGCGGCCTGTTCAAGTGCGTAGGGGTCCATGTCGAACCCGATCAGGAACTTTACTTGGGGAAAACGGCGGAGCAAAGCAGCCGCATGGCCACCCAGGCCCACGGTTCCGTCTACAAACACTTTCCCCGGGCCGGGATTGAGGCCTTTGAGCACCTCTTCCAGTAATACTGGCTTATGTCTTATGGTTGCCCCTTCTTTCTCACTGCTCAAGTCCGGCAACCATGCGCTCATACTGATCAAAATTATCCCTCGCCTTTTGGAGTTCTTTCTCCAGTTTGTCTTTGCTCCAGATCTCAAAATAGGTGAGCATCCCTGACAGGACCACTTCTTTTGTAAGTTCGGCTTCCTGCCGCAGGCTGGCAGGTATCAAGACCCTGCCTTGACCATCTATGGGGCATTCAACGGCGCCAGCCAAAAAAAACCGTTGATAAGTCCTTATTTCCGGCGTAGTCAAACTGTGTTTGCTGAACCGTTCTTCTATTTTGCGCCACTCTTCAAGGGGATAGGCAGCCAGGCATGAGGGCATGGTAGTGATGATCAACCCGCCGTTATACTTGGCCCGCAGCACATCCCTGAATCTTGCAGGTATGCTCAACCTGCCCTTTGCGTCCAGCATGTGCGTAGATCTACCTCGGAACACTGGCTACCCCTTTGCCCCACTTTTTCCCACCATGAGCCACTATATTTGAGTGGGGTTTGGTGTGTCAAGTATTAATTTTTTTGTTAAAAAAATTAAACAGATAGCTTAAAAGATTGTAAGATGGCAATATGATAGCCAGCTAGACAAAAGAGAAGGCTGTTAATCCAGTGTTGTTATGGAAGCACTGTCTGGAGAGGCATCTGCTGGGTGGTTCAAAGTGGGGTAAGGGGGGGATGGCAACTTGGCTGGCACAGCTGCGCGCCTTCTTTTGCGTCTTTTCGATTTCAGGAATTTGGCAACGGCCCTGTTGTGCTCCTTCAATGTTACGGAAAAATAGTGCCGTCCGTTTTTTTGTGAAACAAAATAGAGATAATTTGTTTCAGCAGGGTAAAGCACGGCCCTGATGGCTTCTTTTCCAGGATTGGCTATGGGACCAAGCGGCAGACCGCTGTATTTATAGGTATTGTAAGGGCTGGCAATCCTCTTTAGATATTTCCAGCGTTTACTTTTTGGTTTTTCAATATAGGCAATGTATTTCACCGTGGGATCAGATTGGAGCCGCATGCCCTTTTTGATCCTGTTCCAAAATACCGAAGCGATAACAGGCCTCTCATCATCCACTATCGCCTCCTTTTCAACAATGGAGGCCAAGGTCACCACTTCATGTACTGTGAGGTTCAGTTCCTTGGCCCTTTTGTCAAAACCGTTGTCCTCCCAAACCTTCCAAAACCGCCCAATCATTGAACGTATGAAATTTTTGGGAGAGTCATCATGGGAGAAAAGGTATGTATCTGGAAACAAATATCCTTCAGCCCGGTTGGCTGGCACATCCAAGGAGGCCATGAAGTCCGGGTCTTCAGCCGTTTTCAAAAACTCGTCCCTGGAGGTCAGTCCCGCCTTGTCTAAAACGTTGGCTATTTGATACATATTGTAACCTTCGGGAAAGGTCAGCACTATGTCCCACGTTTTACCAGTCAGAAAGGTGTCAAGAATCTCTTTGGAGGATTGGGAAGGTGAAAGCTTGTAAAGGCCGGCTTGAATGCGTGTGGTGGCGTCTTGGAGCCAAGCCAGTATGAAAAAGGCCCTCTTGGACCTGATGAGGCCCTGCTGCTCAAGATTGTATGCAACCTCTTTGAAGCTGCTGCCAGGTTCCACCCTAAAAATCACCTCTGCCTTGGATTCCGAAACAGGCAGTAAGAGCTCGTGATACCTCTTGTTTACTTTTACACAGGTTGCAAAAAGGACGATGACAGCAATGGATATAAATAGTAGAAATAAAGCCTTAGATTTCATAAGACGAGAATCATATTAGTCATAAAGGAATTTTGATCATGAAATATGACAAGGTCTTTTGGATATTTGTTCTTGTGCTTCTATCCCTCTGGTTTGTTTTGAGCACCAGGAGCCAGAGCCGCTATCCATGAATTTTTTCAGGACTCGTCCCCGGGATTCGGGATGCTCAAAAACCAAATTGCACCATTCCTAATGATTTGGCACCTGTTTCTTCCGCTGTGAATGATAGGTGATTTTACCTTTAAAATAAAGTCTTTTTTTGAACGACTTGGATGGCGTCACTTAGTAAAGAGGTTAGAAAAAAGGTAGGAAAGGCAATCCACGGCCACGGCCTGTTGGAGCATGGGGACAGGATCATGGCTGCGCTGTCAGGGGGAGAAGACAGCTCGCTGATGTTGCACATGATGCAGGAATGGCGAAAAAAGGCGCCGATCTATTTCGATGTGATCGCTGTCTACCTGGATATGGGATTTGGATCCAAGGCTTCCAAAATCCTTCCCCATTTCGTGCGCTCGCTGGGAATGGGGTTCCATCAGGAACAGACCGGTTTCGGAACCTTGTCGCATTCCTCCTTCAACAAGGGCAAAAGCCCCTGCTTTTTGTGCGCGCATTTGAGGCGAAAACGTCTGTTTGAGCTGGCAGACATACTGGGATGCAACAAGATAGCCTTTGGCCACAACATGGATGATCTCATAGAGACCTTTTTCATAAACCTTTGCAATGCAGGGGAAATGAGCACCATGATGCCAAAACAGGTCATGTTTGGTGGTAAGCTCACCATTATCAGGCCATTGGCTTTTGTGTCAAAGGATACGGTCTGCCGCTATGTTCACAAGCTTGGCCTTCCCAAGGTGGAAAATCCTTGCCCATCGGCCTCCAGCAGCTCCAGAAAGGAGATCAGAACCATTTTGGGCGCCTTCTACAATATGAATCCCAAGGCAAGGTCCAACATCTTCAGGGCACTTTCTCACATTCGTGCAGAATATCTGCTGGATCCACGGCTCCGGCCCTGATGATCGCAGGTGGGGAAATGGTGGTGTCCACAATGGTAGAAGGTGGGCCACCAGGGGTAGGTCCGGCTGGGCAAATATAATCGGGCAGGCAATGTTTGAGCCTTTCGGCGACCTCTTCTGGCGAGTTGGCAGGGGGAGCGCCAGCCAGGTTACAGCTCGTGGCAGTGATGGGAATTGCCAGTTTGGACACAATCTCCCTGGCCCACGGATGGGACGAAAGCCGGATACCGATCTTGCCTGTGGAGCCTGTCAAGGCCCAATGCAACCCTGGTCTTGCCTTGAATAAAAGGGTCAAAGGCCCGGGCCAAAATTTCGAAATGAGCGCCCTGGCCGCCGGTGTCAACTCTTCTGCCAGCTCGTTGAGCTGTTCAAGGCTGGAGATTATGACCAGCAGGGGTTTTTCTTTTGGGCGTTTTTTGATTTCGTAAATTCTTTCCAGGGCCTTGGGTGCCTTTATGGAGGCGCCCAGCCCATAGCTGGTTTCCGTGGGGAAGGCAATGACTCCGCCTTTTTTCAATATTGAAACAGCCCTTTTTACCGCTTCTGGATCTGGGGGAAGCATTGCAACAACAGGCAAATATAGAACTATTTGAAGCTCTGCCTGAACTCTTCCAACTGTTTTTCGATATTTTGGTCGGTGGTGCCAAGGATGGAAAGTGCGTAATATGCCGCATTTTTTGCACCAGCCTTGCCTATGGCCATGGCTGCCACGGGTATGCCAGGAGGCATTTGAACAGTGGATAGGAGTGCGTCTAGGCCATTCAACGGAGAGGAGTCGATGGGCACCCCAATAACGGGCAACGTGGTGTGGGCGGCAACGGCCCCTGCCAGATGGGCAGCCATGCCAGCTCCGGCGATGAGAACCTTGATACCCCTATCTCTGGCCTCTTTCACATATGACTGGACCTTTTCTGGTGTTCTGTGCGCCGAAGCCACCACCAGTTCACACTCCACACCGAATTTATTCAGCACCTTGACAGCTTCTTCCATGACAGGGCGGTCACTTTCGCTTCCCATAAGTATTCCAACTCTTACCACTTCAGCATCTCCTCCTATAAATATTTAAGCGCCTTTTTGCCAATATCGGTTCTGTAATGCATTCCGTCCCAAGAAATCCTGGATACTGCCTCATATGCCCGGTCTATGGCCTCTTTGATGGTACTGCCAAGGGCAGTCACACCGAGCACCCGGCCACCAGCAGTCACATATTTGCCATCCTTTTTGGCGGTTCCGGCATGAAAGACCATTACATCTTCCATTTTTTCCACCTCTTCAAGGCCTGCTATTTCCTTTCCAGTTTCATAGCTGCCCGGATAGCCTTCCGACGCCAACACGACACAGACAGCTGCCCTCTCATCCCATTCGGGTTCCACTGTTTCCAAACGATGGTGGATGGCGGCTTCAATCAGATCCAACAGGTCGGTCTTCAACCTCATCAATATAGGCTGTGCCTCTGGATCTCCAAAGCGGCAATTGAATTCAAGCACGTTGGGAACACCGTGGTCTATCATAAGGCCGCCATAGAGCACACCTTGGTATGGAATCGATTCTTCTGCCATGGCCTTGACCGTGGGAATCATCACTTGATTCATTACCTTGTCAAAAAGCTCGCTTGTCACCACAGGTGCAGGCGAATAGGCTCCCATGCCACCGGTGTTGGGGCCCTCGTCATTGTCATAGACAGGTTTGTGGTCTTGTGAGGTGGCAAGCGGAAGAACTGTTGTACCATCGGTGATTGCCATAAAAGAGGCCTCTTCACCCTTCAGGCACTCTTCCACGATGAGCTTCTGGCCTGCATCCCCAAAGGCCTTTTTCACCAGTATGAGATCCACGGCCTCAAGGGCCTCTTCCAGGCTTTTTGCAACTATCACCCCTTTGCCTGCTGCAAGGCCATCTGCCTTTACCACCACCGGGATTTCAGCCTCTTCCATTATATATTTTTTTGCTTCATCTGGTTCTATGAAGACCTTGTAGGCAGCAGTAGGGGCTCCGGCTTTCTCAAGGATCCTCTTAGTGAAGACCTTGCTAGCCTCTATTTGGGCAGCCTCTTTGGTAGGCCCAAAGATGGTTAGCCCTTTCTCTTTGAACAGATCGACTATGCCCTTGGCCAGGGGGTCTTCAGGCCCAACCACCGTTATGTCTATGCCTTCGCTGGAAGCAAAGGAGGCTAGTCCTTCAAGGTCTCCGGCGTTGATTTCCACACACTGTGCGTGCTGGCTGATGCCTGCGTTGCCTGGAGCGCAAAATATTGCTTCTACCTTGGGGCTCTGGCTCAATTTCCAGCACAGAGCATGCTCCCTGCCGCCTGATCCCACTACCAATATCTTTTTACCCATTTTTTGAATCTCTCCCCATTTCTGAAAGGTGTGCACACAGCCTATCGAGATGGTATTTTCATGTCAATGTCTCTCACAGAAGTGTTTTATGGATGCTAAACAAAAGACCTATTTTCTGTATTCCCTGATATTTGGGTTGATACTGCTTTTATTTACAGTGCTCTCTGTGATTAGCGCAGTGGGGATATACAGAATTTCCATTGAGGGTTCGAGAAACCTCCTGGAGACTCGGGCCATAGATATTGCTGTAAACATTGGTTTCACCTTGGAACGGTTGGGCCTTAAAAAGGATCTGTTCACAGATCTCCTGGCTGACGACAGGTGGGCTGACTTGGCCTTCATTGCCTTATTGGACCAACAAGGCAACATAGTCCTCCATTCGAATCCCAATCTCATGGGAAGAAAAGAGATAGACCCTTTCATACAGCAGGTTTTGGAACAGAAGGCCCCTGCCCACCATTTTTCAAGCCTGGCCACTGGTGAACAAGTTTTCATTTTGGACTTTCCTTTACACCTGCACAAGTTTGCAGGAAAAGAGCGGACAGAGCACGCCCCTTCCGGAGCAGCTCCCTATTGCCTGCGAATTGCCTTACATCCCTATCCTGCCAACTCCATTGTAAGGCGTGCCAATGTGCAGTTGGTGCTGATAGCAGGCGCCCTGTTCATACTCTGGCTTTTTGCCATTTTCTTTTTCTGGATGTGGAGAAAGAATTTCCTGCTGCAGGCCCAACTCGATGAGCAGAAACGCATGGCAGCCCTGGGCCAGATGGCTGCGGTATTGGCCCACGAGATCAGGAATCCCCTGAGCAGCATAAAGGGTTTTGCCCAATATCACATGGAACAGGCCACAGATCCAGAACTCAAAGAAGACCTGGCCATAATAGTAAAAGAGACCACACGGCTTGAGAGGCTGACAGCAAATCTTTTGGCCTACGCAAGACCTTTGGAGCTCTTCAAGGAGGAATTTTCCTTGGATGAATTGTGCCAGGAGGTCCTGAAGAGCTTGGCCATCCGGGAAGAGACAAACCGCCTGGTGGTCAAGTGTGGAAGGGGCCAACTGTGGACGGACAGGGGCAAACTCACCCAGATAATCATGAATCTCGTACAAAACGGGCTCGAGGCCGTGAAGGATCAAGAGGATGGTAAAGTTTGGCTGGAAATGGACATAAGAGATGGTGTATTGGTGGTAACAGTAGAAGACAACGGCCCGGGTATTCCAGACGAGGTCAGGGACAAGCTTTTTGAGCCCTTCGTAACTACGAAGACCAGGGGAACCGGGCTTGGGTTGGCCATAGTAAAACGTTTGTGCCTTGCCATGGGTGGCACCGTAAACATAGATAGAAGCGAGAAAGGCGGTGTCAAGGCGGTTGTTCAGGTGCCTCTCCATCAGGAGGAGGCGGAATTCTCCATGGAGTAGCTTTTCGAAGATGTCAAAGCGGGAAAGATCTTTATATGTGTGCCAGGAATGCGGTCAAACCGAGGCAAAATGGCTAGGGCGATGCCCAGGATGCGGCGGCTGGAACACTTTGGTGGAAGAGGTCGCTGCCAAGGTTTCTAGCCGCAAGGGGCGGGGCCTTGCTCATTCTGCAGCGCCTCAGCCCTTGAAAGAAGTGGTTGCAGATTCCAGTGGACAGCGCATTCCGACCACCCTTCGGGAAGCAGACAGAGTTCTGGGCGGAGGCCTTGTCCCCGGCAGCCTAGTGTTGCTTGCCGGTGAGCCTGGCATTGGAAAATCCACTATTTTGATGCAGATATTGATGGGATTGTCTGTACAGGGCAAAAAGGTCCTCTATGTCTCAGGTGAAGAGTCGCTGGAGCAGATAAGGCTCAGGGCTGAAAGGCTCGGCCCCATCCCAGAATCTCTCTTTGTGGCCTCTGAGACAGACGTTGAGGCCGTAGTGGACATGGCAGGCCACTATTCCCCAGACGTGCTGGCAGTGGATTCAGTCCAGACCCTGTATCACGGTGATATCGCCTCTGCCCCGGGTAGTGTGGCGCAGGTGCGGGAGGGAGCGGCCAGGCTGATGGGAGTTGGAAAGTCTGCAGGGCTTCCAATAGTGCTGGTAGGCCATGTCACAAAGGAAGGGGCTTTGGCAGGCCCCCGGGTGCTGGAACATCTCGTCGATGCGGTTTTATACCTTGAAGGAGATCGCACCCACTCTTTCAGGCTGCTGCGCACCGTGAAGAACCGTTTTGGCCCGACTCACGAAGTAGGCGTTTTCGAGATGACCTCCTCTGGTTTGAAGGAAATCGAGAACCCTTCCGAACTGTTCATGAGTCAATCTAGCAGTGGCCTGCCTGGTTCTGTCACAGTGCCGTGTATAGAGGGTACGCGGCCCATTTTGGTAGAAGTCCAGGCTTTGGTCTCCCCATCCTATCTTGGCACACCCAGGCGCACTGCCACAGGTTTTGATTCCAACAGGCTTGCCTTGCTCATTGCAGTTTGTGAACGTTACCTGAACGCGTCTTTTTACAACAAAGACATCTTCTTGAATGTTGCAGGCGGCATGAGGCTCTCTGAGCCTGCGGCAGACCTTGGGGTAGTTGCTGCCCTATATTCAAGCCTCCGCAAGGTTGCCATTCCTTCTGATTGCGCCATCTTCGGAGAGGTAGGGCTTACCGGCGAAATTAGGCCTGTTGGGCGCACGAAGCTGAGATTGGAGGAGGCCCGGAGGCTTGGATTCAAACAATGCATCCTGCCTGCGGCCAATATTGAAAAAGAAGGACTGCCAAACAAATATCAAAAAGAGCTTAAGCCAATTACCAAATTGCTTCAACTTGATGATATTCTTTTCAAAAAATTTTAAATATCAGTAAGTTGGTATTGTCTATTGATCGTTGCACCGTTATAAAAGGACAATATTTTTTTTGCACTAATCTGCTTGACATGCACCCATTACTGACCTACCATTTTATGATTTTAGTAATTAAAGGAGATTAAACATGGCAGATGACAAAGTGCTACACGTCACAGATGCAGATTTTGAGGCAAAGGTAATCAATTCAGAACTGCCGGTGCTTGTGGACTTTTGGGCTGCCTGGTGCGGACCTTGCCGTGCGATAGCGCCAGTTATCGAAGAATTGGCAGCCGACTACGATGGCAAAGTCGTGATCGCCAAGATGAACGTGGACGAAAATCCCGCAACACCTGGCAAGTTTGGCATCAGGGCCATACCAACCTTGATACTCTTCAAGGACGGGAAAGTGGTGGAGCAGATCACAGGTGCAGTTGGCAAGGCCATGATCGAAAATGCCTTGCAGAAGGTCTTGTAACATTGCCAGATTATCAACTGGCAATAATTGGAGGTGGGCCAGCAGGTCTGACTGCCGGGCTCTATGCTGGCAGGGCTGGATTGAAAGCAGTATTGATAGAGCGCCTTAGTCCAGGGGGGCAAGTGCTCACGACGGACTGGATTGAGAATTATCCAGGCTTTCCAGAGGGCATTTCAGGCTTCGACCTAGTGGACAAAATGGCTGCTCAGATGCGAAAGTTTTCCACTGAGGAAAAGGGGCTTGAAATAAGCTCCATAGAGCCAGGCAACGACAACGAGATATTGCTCACATCACAGTCAGGAGAGCGATTGTCTGCCAATGCAGTCATCATCGCCACTGGTGCAGCGCCGAACAAACTGGGGGTGCCTGGAGAAGAGGAGTTTACTGGCAAGGGCGTTTCCTACTGCGCCACCTGCGATGGCCCGTTTTTCCGGGATCAGGTGGTGGCGGTGGTAGGCGGAGGAGACAGTGCAGTTCAGGAGTCCCTCTTCTTGAGCAAGATAGTCAAAAAGGTCTATTTGATACATAGAAGAGACAAGTTGCGCGCAGTAAAGTGGCTCCAGGAAAGGGCCTTTTCCAATCCCAAAATAGAGTTCGTATGGGATACAGTGGTCGAAAGAATTGATGGAAGAGACGGCGTCGAATCTGTTCACCTGATGAACAAAAAGAGCGGTGAAGGCAGCAAGCTTCCTGTGCAGGGTGTATTCATATTCGTAGGCATACATCCAAATACAGATTTCCTGCCAGATACTGTGGAGAAAGATCCCAGAGGCTTCATCATCACCGACGAGTGGATGCAGACATCGGTGAAGGGGATATATGCTGCCGGCGATTGCCGGGCCAAACCTTTGCGACAGATCGTTTCCGCAGTGTGCGAGGGAGCCACTGCGGTGTATGGAGTGGAACACTATCTTACTGAACTGGGCCTTTAATTCTTATGACTGAAAATATGATCTCGTGCCACAAGAAGGGATTCACACTCTTTTTCGTCCTTTTGACAGCCTCAATATTCTTGTTGTGTGGCTGTGGCATCTTTTCCAAAAAAGGCGGAAAAGATGCATCTTCCAAAAAACGGGGCTTCTTTTCCTGGTTTGCCGGGGAAAAAGAACCTGAATTGCCAGACGAGGCAGCCATGGCGAAAAAGGCCATGGATTATTTCACCCATGGCCGCTATATGCTGGCAGAAGAGATTTTTCAGCAGATAAAGGACCGTTACCCCTTCAGCCCATATGCCACGCTAGCCGAATTGAGGCTTGCAGACTGCAAGTTTTACCAGGGGCTGTATGAAGAGGCCCTGCCACTTTACCAGGAATTCGAAAAGCTACATCCAACCAACGAGGCAATCCCTTATGTGCTATTTCAGCAGGGAACTTGTTATTATAGATTGATGGAATCTGCAGACAGGGATCAGAGCGCCACCAAGAAGATGATACAAATATATGAAAGGCTCTTGAAGCGTTTTCCAGACAGCCCTTACACCTACGAGGCGAAAAAGCGCATCCATAAGGGAAGGGAACGGCTAGCGATGCACGAAATCGTCGTGGCCAAATGGTACTACCGCACCCGCCACTATCCGCAGGCCAAGATGCGCCTCTTGAATGCCCTGGAAAAGTATCCTGATACCAAGGCCAGCAATAAGGCCAAGAAACTCCTCAGCAAAGTAAATCGGGCGCTGGCCAGGGCTGAGGGCACGTCTGGCGAAAGCTGGTGGAGAAGGCTTCTTCCAATCATGTAGCCGGCTTTTGTGTTCGCCTCCAAAGGACAATCAATAGAGATGGCAGGCTGCGCGTCTTCCACCCTGCACTTCCTTCAACTCTGGAACCACCCTTCTGCACACGTCCATGGCCCTTGGGCACCTGTCTTGGAAGGCGCATCCAGGCGGCACGGCATCCAGGGCAGGCACGTTGCCCGGTATGGACTTCAGCCTTTTTTTCTGCCTGTCCGCTCCATACGGCACAGATTCCATAAGCCCCAAGGTGTAAGGATGCAGTGGTAGCTCAAAAAGCTCATTCACAGGAGCTTCTTCAACAATTCTGCCTGCATACATTATTAGAACCCGGTGGGCGATCTGGGCCACCACCCCAAGGTTGTGGGTTATGAGCATGAGCCCCAGGCCTTTTCGTTCCTGCAACGTCTGTAGAAGGCCCAAGATCTGTGCCTGTATAGTCACGTCCAAGGCAGTGGTGGGCTCGTCAGCTATGAGCAAGGCAGGGCCACAAACGAGGGCCATGGCTATCATTACTCTTTGGCGAAGCCCTCCAGAAAGTTCATGGGGATAACTGCCGTAGAGATCCGCCGGCCTTGGCAGCCCCACCTGCGACATAATGTCCAACACCGCCTCTTTGCGTTCTTTTTTGGAAAGGGGCTTGTGGGCAGCTAGTGCCTCTTCGATCTGGAAACCCACAGTGAAGACGGGATTAAGGGAGGTCATGGGCTCTTGAAAGACCATACCTATCTCCCTGCCCCTTACCCGGCACATCTCCTCCTGCGAAAGGGTGAGCAGGTTTCGCTTCCTGAAGACTATTTCACCTTGGGATATTTCAATGGGAGGAGTGGGCAAAAGGCCCATTATGGCAAGGGCGGTTAGGCTCTTGCCACAGCCAGATTCTCCCACGAGACAGAGGCATTCGCCCTGATCGAGGTGGAAGGCCACGCTGCGGACGGCAGCCAGCACTTTTTTCCTGGTGGTGATGTTGATTGCCAGGCCCCGGACTTCGAGCAAGTGAGCGTCCTGGAGTCCTGGCTCGTTCATTTGGTCTCTTTTATGAGCAGCGTGGAAGGATCCAGCACGAGGCCGTGGGATTTTCCGCTGCCAGGACCTTTGACCAGGTCCACGTGAATTTCTGGCCCCTTTGGCTGCAACCGGATTATGGTCTCGAAGATGTCTGCCACGTTGCTTACTGAAACAGGAAGACCGTCTTCGCCCTCTGGCTCATCTCTGTGCGTTCTGGCAGTAAGCCACATGGGAAAGCCATTTTCCCTGGCAAGCAGCTTCAACTCGGTTAGAGTTTCCCTTATTTCGTCATTGAAGGTGAGGCCGTCCAAAAGCACCATTTGCGGATAAAAGATCCCTTGTTCCGTCAAATCAGCGAGCCTTTCCTCCAGACGCGGCACAGAAAAGGCCTGCTCCTTGAAGGTCATGATGAACCTGTGTGGCAGTATGGCTTCCCACAACTCGGTAGTATTCTTGATCTTGTACTGTTTGGCAATATGATGAAAGACCTCTTCATACCAGAGGCACACCTTTTGGACCGGTTGATCGATGCTGATGTGCAGGCAGTTTTTGTGCCGCAACAGGCTGTCTAGGGCGAGTTGAACCAGCAGGGATGTCTTGCCGACACCTGCCCGGGCAAGCACCACACCCAGTTCCCCTTCCTTGAGTATCTGGCCGCCTTCTTCACCGACCAGCCTTAGAGGGTTTCTGTATATGAGATCGTTCTTTAAAACAGCCATTGACCACTCCTTCAATTGAACAAGGGACGCCTCATTCTGGCAGTCCCTTGTTGATTCTGCGATTCTTTCGTTGTTCCCATTTTTCCTTTCAACAGGTCCAAAGGGAAGCACTTTTCTGGTGGCACGCATTAAGCTGCCTTTTTCTTGTCCTCCTGGGCCTTCTTGACCAGTTCATCCGCAATGTTTTTTGGTACCTGCTTATATGTGGAAAATTCCATGGTGAACTGCGCCTTGCCCTGGGTGGATGAGCGCAGCACAGTGGAATATCCGAACATCTCAGACAAAGGCACCTCAGCCTCTATCACACACATGTCGCCTTCGTCCTGGGTGCCAAGGATGATACCACGTCTCTGGTTCAGAGAGCCCATGACAGCGCCCTGGAACTCAGATGGAGTTTCAACGGCCACCTTCATAATTGGCTCCAAGATAACCGGCTTTGCCTTCATGTACACCTGCTTGAAGGCATCCCTGGCAGCCACCTGGAAGGCCATGTCTGAAGAGTCAACAGAGTGGGCGGCACCGTCGTTGATGACCACCTTCACTCCAGTCACTGGGAAGCCCAGCAGGCTGCCCTTTTCAATGGCCTGGCGGAAGCCCTTTTCACAGGAAGATATGAACTCGGTGGGTATTGCTCCGCCCACTATCTGGCTCTCGAAAACAAATTCCTCGTCTGGGCAGGGTTCAACGTAGCCAGCCACGCGGCCATACTGTCCAGCACCGCCTGTCTGCTTTTTGTGGGTATAGTCGAATTCAGCCCTCTGGGTGATGGTCTCCCTGTAAGCAACCTGCGGCATGCCTGTGGTCACGTCTGCGTTGTATTCCCTGCGCATGCGTTCAATATAGACTTCCAGGTGCAGCTCTCCCATTCCAGAAATGATGGTGTCTCCAGTTTCATGGTCCACATAGGCCCTGAAAGTGGGGTCTTCCTTGGTGAATCTTTGCAATGCCTTGGACATGTTGACCTGGGCCTTGCTGTCTGCGGGCACAATCGCCAGAGAGATAACAGGTTCTGGAATGTGCATGGAAGTCATGGTGTAGCGCACATCCGGGGAACAGAAGGTGTCTCCGGAGGCGCAGTCTATTCCAAACAAGGCACCAATGTATCCAGCAGGAATGGCTTGAATGTCTTCCATCTGGTTGGCGTGCATTCTAACCACGCGGCCAACCTTGACCTTGTTGCCAGTCCTGGAGTTTACAATGGTGTCTCCCTTTGAAAGGGTGCCTTGATAAACCCTGATATAGGTAAGCTGCCCATAGCGCCCTTCTTCCAATTTGAATGCCAAGGCAACAAGAGGCTTTTCTGGATCAGCTTCCAACACCACCTCAGCCTCATCATTGTCCATGTCTAAGGCCCTGTTCTCAACCTCTTTTGGGTTGGGCAGGTAGTAATTCACTGCATCCAGAAGGGGCTGCACGCCTTTGTTCTTGTAGGCAGAACCCATGAGAACTGGGGTAATACCCCTGGTTAGGGTTCCGCGCCTTATGGCGTCTATAAGAAGCTCCTCGGTGACTTCCCCTTCCAGGGCTGCTTCCATCAATTCATCAGAGAACATGGAGGCGGCGTCGATCAGCTCTTCCCTCTTGGCCTCTGCCTCCTCTTTGAGGTGATCCGGGATCTCTTCATAGCGCAACTCTTCCCCTTGAGGGCCATCGAAGTAAACAGCCTTCATGGAAATGAGATCCACCACTCCTTGGAAGTCATTTTCAAGTCCAATGGGAATTTGAAGGGCAACGGCGTTGTGATTCAGCTTTTCCCTCAGCTGGTCAACCACCTTCAAAGGATTTGCACCACTCCTGTCACACTTGTTCACAAAGGCGATGCAGGGCACATTGTACCTGGCCATCTGCCTGTCCACGGTTATGGACTGGGACTGAACACCGCCAACTGAACAGAGCACCAGTACGCCCCCATCGAGAACCCTCAAGGCACGCTCGACCTCGATGGTGAAGTCAACGTGGCCTGGAGTGTCTATGATGTTGATTTCATGGTTTTTCCATTCGCAATAAGTTGCAGCGGAAGTGATGGTGATTCCACGCTCCTTTTCAAGCTCCATGAAGTCCATGGTTGCTCCCACGCCATCCTTTCCCTTGACATCGTGAATGGCATGGATCCTGCGGGTATAATACAAGATCCTCTCGGTGAGAGTGGTCTTTCCAGCATCAATGTGTGCTGAGATACCGATATTCCTTACCTTTTCAATTTCCCTTTTCATTTTTTCTACCTCTAATCACCTTGAATCAAAACAATATATATTTTTAAGGGCCTTTTTTCCGACCCTCCCCAATCTCGCTTTTTGTTACGTAGGGGGAGTTGTTACAAGGGTCTATCGAAGTTTTGGCTCTATCCCTTCTTCACGGTCACATGACGCTGCTTTCTGGGAACAGCCAGAATTTTAAGCCGGACCGCTTGTACACTGCCTTTAAATAGTTGTCAAGTGTAAACTTGATAATTTAATCGGCAAAAAATGATTTGCAACCAATTTGAGGCTGCGTGTCAAAAATATAAGCACGCTTTTTGAATTGTCTAGTTGGCGATCTCAGCAGGAAAAGGTGACTTTTGGGCCCAAGAACAGGGCCTGAAAATCATGGCTGCCTCAAACAGAGCTGGGCGACATTTTCCATACCGTGCCTCTCCATATAGTCCGCTATGCCTTGGATGACACCGATGGCCGCATCAGGCTTCACAAGGGTTGCCGTTCCGACCTGCACTGCCTTGGCACCTGCCAAAAGAAATTCCAAGGCATCGTTGCCAGTGGCAATTCCGCCTATGCCGATCACAGGGATCTCCACTGCCTTGGCTGCCTGGTACACCATGCGGACGGCCACGGGACGTATTGCAGGCCCTGAGAGGCCCCCAATTACGTTGGCCAGGGCAGGCCGCCTCTGTTCTATGTCTATGGCCATACCAATCAAGGTGTTGATGAGGGAAAGGGCATCAGCACCTGCTGCCTCAACGGCCTTGGCTATTGCACATATGTCAGTGACATTGGGTGACAACTTGCAAATGACAGGAAGATGGGTGGCCTTTTTCACCGCCTCTGTCACCTGGGCAGCCATTCCTGGATCAGTGCCAAAGGCAGCGCCCCCAGCCTTTACATTGGGGCAAGATATATTCACCTCGATGGCATCCAGCCCGGGGCTGCTTGAAAGCATTTCTGCAACCTGCGCATATTCTTCCACGCTTTCACCCAATATGTTGGCAATCACTGTTGTATCCAACTGCCGCAGATATGGCAGTTTGTCCCTCAAAAAGGCTTCAGCGCCGACATTTTCCAGCCCAATGGAATTCAACAGTCCGCAAGGCGTCTCCCACACCCTTGGTGGAGGATTGCCCTGCCTAGGCTTGAGCGAAAGGCCTTTGACCACAATTCCTCCAAGGAGGTTCAGGTCCAGCAGATCTGCCAGCTCTCCTCCATATCCGCACGTGCCAGAGGCAAGCATGACAGGGTTTTTCAGCTCAAGGGGCCCTATTCGGGTTTTGAGATCGGGTTTCATTGCCACCTCACCTTTTGCGCATCGAACACCGGCCCTTCCTTGCAAACATGGAGGTAGCCTTGTTCCGCGTGGGGAACCGCGCAGCCAAGGCACAGGCCTGTGCCGCAAGCCATGCGGGCTTCCAGGGAGACCTGGCATTCAACCCCCATCTCTTTTGCCTTTATGTAAACGGCCTTCATCATAGGCCAGGGGCCGCAGCAATAAATGACAGGCTTGGAGCCCAAGTATGATATGCCTTCATGGATAAGCTCAGTCACAAAACCCCTGTGTCCATGGCTGCCATCATCAGTGGAGATGAAGAGTTGCTGGCTCACCTTTTCGAAATCATCCACCAGGGGTTCAAAGCCCTCATAGGTCGGCAGCCCCATCAGCATGGCCATGGGCTGCTTCCATGCATAGGCCTTTGAAAGGAAATATAGCGGGGCAACCCCCATGCCTCCACCTATCAATAGGCCAGGCTGCTCTTTCCTTACACCAAAGCCACGCCCCAGGGGGCCGACTATATAGACGTAGGCCCCTAGGCACTTCGAGGCCAAAATGGACGTTCCGCGGCCAACAACCTTGTAGAGAAAAGAGAGCGCGCCGTCACTTTCAGCATCATATATGGAAAGGGGCCTGTTCAGCAGGGGATCGTACAAATCACGAACCATGGGCCCAACCATGCAGAATTGCCCTGGTTTGGCCAACGTGGCAATGTCTGGCGCAAGGACCTTCATCACATAGGTGTCTTCGTTGAGCCTCACCTGAGAAAGGATCTTGGCCCTGGTCATGAATCTAGCCATATCTGCCCCCTAACCGCCTTTAAATAGCAGGGAAGCAGCAGTTGACACAAAAAGTATCACGCTGATCGCCCCGTTGAAGGTGAAAAAGGCCATGTCTAGTCTGGAAAGGTCGTCTGGTTTCACAATGGTGTGCTGTTTGAAGAGTAACACGAAGGTGGCAGCCAGGCCCAGGTAGTAGATCAAACCGAGATGTGCCAAAATTCCCACGGAAACAAAGCACAAAAAGGCTAGGAGATGGAGCAGGGACGAAACCCAAAAGGCCTTTTTGAGACCCACTGCCGCAGGAATTGAGTGAAGGCCCTGGCCTTTGTCAAATTCATAGTCGAGGCAGCTGTAGAGGATGTCGAAACCAGCAACCCAAAACATGACCCCGGCGCTCAAGACAGCAGGCAGCAGATCCATGGTTCCCCTCACACCGATCCAGCCTGCCACCGGGGCTAGCCCAATGGCAAGGCCAAGAAAAACGTGGCACAGAGGCGTAAACCTCTTCGTATAGGAATAGGCCAGGATTATGGCTAGAAAGAAAGGAGACACCTTGAAGGCCAGGGGATTCAGCATCCAAGCTGCCAGGAAATATACGGCTATGGCTACCAGCACCATTGCCCAGGCCTCCAGGGTGGAAACATCTCCCTTGGGTATGGCCCTGGTGGCAGTGCGCGGGTTCTTTGCATCAAAGGGCGCATCCACTATGCGGTTAAAGCCCATGGCAGCAGTGCGCCCACCCACCATGCCCAACAAGATCCAAAAACATTGCAAAAGCGTGGGAGGCCCCTCTGCTCCCAAAAAGGCTCCCAGAAAGGCAAAGGGCAGGGCAAAGATGGTGTGCTCAAACTTTATCATTTCAAGCAAGGTCTTAACCTTGTTCGTAACGCTCATCCCTTCCACCTCTTCAGTCCCGGCACCTTGAAGCCCAGAAACTCGGCCAGGCGCCCGGCAAAAAAATGGGCCATTTCATCCAGCGTGGATGGCTTGTGGTAAAAACTTGGCATGGCAGGGTAGATGGTGGCCCCGGCCTCCTGGGCAGCCAGCATGTTTTTGAGGTGGGTGCGGTTGAAAGGCGTTTCCCTCACAGCAAGGATCAACCTCCTTCCTTCTTTGAGCGAGCAGTCTGCCGCCCTGTGAATTAGATTTGTGCTTATCCCATTGGCCACAGCAGCAAGGGTGCCCATGGTGCATGGAATCACCACCATGGCCTGGTACCTTGCCGATCCACTGGCTGGTTTTGCTGCTATATTCTCTGGGTCATAAACGTGTTTGGCCAATCCTGTAAGCTCTTCACTTCCTTGCCTTCCCAACTCAAGGGATGCCACCTGCCGGCCTGCCTGCGAGATGATGAGTTCTGCCTCTATTTCAAGGCCTTTCAATATTTCAAGAAAGGCCTTGGCATAAATGGAGCCGCTTGCCCCAGTAACCGCAATCAGAATGGGCTCCTTTTCAGCAGCCATCTTTCCCCTTTTTTTCCAATTGGTCCAGCCCAAGCTTGCCCCAGATCTTATCTACCTTTTCCTTCACAGCCGGGTCCATTTCTATGACCTCTGGCCATTCACGCTCAAAGCCCTCCTCAGGCCATTTTCTGGTGCAGTCTATGCCCATCTTGCTGCCGAAGTGGGGCAGCGGAGCGGCATGGTCCAGGGCATCTACAGGCCCTCGTGTAAAGAAGATATCCCTTTCCGGATCGATGTTGTTGCCCAGCCGCCACAATACCTGAGAAAGGTCTTGCACATCCACTTCCTTGTCAAAAATGCAGATTATCTTGCAGAACATCATCTGGCCAAGGCCCCAGAGCCCATTGACCACCTTTCTGGCATGGCCTGGATAGCGCTTGTCTATGGACACGAAGGCCAGATTGTGAAAAACGCCCTCCAGGGGAAGGTTCATGTCCACGATCTCAGGAATGGTTTTTTTGATGAGGGGCAGGAAGAGCCGCTCGGTTGCCTTGGCCATGTAACAATCTTCTTGGGGCGGCTGCCCCACGATGGTGGAGGGGTAGAGTGCATCCTTGCGCATGGTTAGGCATGTCACATGAAAGACGGGATATTCATCTGCAAGGGAGTAGTAGCCCGTGTGATCTCCAAAGGGGCCTTCAATGCGCCTTTCTCCAGGCTCCACATAGCCTTCCAAGACGATCTGGGACTGGGCCGGCACTTCGAGATCAACTGTTTTGCACTTCACAAGCTCCACCGGCGCCTGCCGCAGAAAGCCTGCAAACAGCACTTCGTCCATGTCGTCTGGCAGCGGGGCAGTGGCAGCGTAGGTCATGGCTGGATCAGGCCCTATGGCCACTGCCGCCTCTAGCCGCTCGCCCCGCCGTTCGGCAATGCGGTAGTGGTGTGCCCCGCCTTTATGGGTGTGCCAGTGCATTCCTGTGGTATTCTTGTCATACACCTGCATGCGGTACATGCCAGCATTTCGCACCCCTGTTTCAGGGTGTTTTGTAAAGACCACTGGAAGCGTAATGAATGGGCCTCCATCATCGGGCCAGCACTTGAGGACAGGCAGCTTTGTCAGGTCAACGTCGTCGCCTTTCAAAATTATGTCTTGGCAAGGGCCGCTGCTCACCATTTTTGGAAATGCAGAGGCAAGCCTTTTGAGCTTGGGGATTATCTTCAGCTTTTTGATCAAGGTGTTGGGCGCCTCGGCCTCCATGAAGTTGAGAATTTCATCTCCCAGGGAGTCCAGGGATTCAACCTCCAGGGCCAAAGACATGCGTTCAAACGAGCCAAAGGCATTCATCAGCACAGGCATGTCATGCCCAACCACATTCTCAAAGAGAAGGGCAGGGCCATACAATTTGCACACCCGGTCTGTTATTTCGCTTATTTCCAGGTTGGGGCTGACCGGCTCCTTTATCCTCACCAGTTCGCCCTTTTCCTCAAGGACTTGAATAAAATGTTGCAGGTCTTTGTAAGCCATGTTTCCTCCTTACGGAATGGACAATCAATAACATTAGACAACATGCCGCACAAGGAGGCCAGGCAATTTGACTCCATGCCAGCATGCTTCCATATTGACTAAAAATCAACATTATGTTAATTGAAGAGCCTTCCATAACCGGTGGGGCCGTAGCTCAGCTGGGAGAGCGCTTGAATGGCATTCAAGAGGTCGCGGGTTCAAGTCCCGCTATCTCCAATGTAGTTTTATAGGCTGATAAGGCGATTTTAAAGATCGCCTTTTTTTATTTTATAGAGTGGATTTTTTGTTCAGACTTAATATTTTATCCTATTCAAAGGTCGCGAAGTCTTTTCTTCTTTGAAAAATAAAGACAAAATCGTATTTTGTTCTATCCTTTTGGTGGCTTGTTTAGAGCGAGGATTCAAATAGTTGAAAAGTTGTTTTCAGTCTTTCGA
>CAYWKF010000024.1:0-32537 GCA_964459155.1 uncultured Desulfobacterales bacterium | reverse complement strand
ACCAAGATTCCCAGAAGTTGTACGAAAAGAACTCTAAAGGCTCTGAGGGAAAATCCCCTAAACCTTGGAATATGTTAAAATCAAATTATTAAATAGCCGAGATACTTTTTGTCATTGACTTGGCAGCATCAAAAAGTCGGGTGTTTTTGTGCCAGAGTAATATGTTTTCAAAAGGAGTAAATTATGGATAACGATCTCAAGATGTGCGACAATGCTGTTGATCTCTTTCTAAAAGGCTTTCACTGCAGCCAGGCCATATTGCAGGCCTGCTCACCTCTGCTGGGAAACCAAAAACCAGCACCTGAACTCATAGCCGCCATGGCACCCTTTGGAGGCGGTATGGGCAGTACAGGCAAGGTGTGTGGTACACTTTCCGGTGCCCTGGCTTTGATCGGATTTACCATGGGAAAGAGAGAACCCGAATCCAAAGATCACAAAGATATGTGGCGCCTGAGCTACAAACTGGTCAAAGGCTTTGAGAAACTCACCAGGGAATATGGTGGGGTAAACTGTTCCAACATCGCCAGAGTAGACTGGAAAGACAGAAACAGCGTTAAGAGTTTTTACAAAGATCCTGACAGCAGACGCCAGGAATGCCTTAAAGTGATCCGGGGAACCTGCAAGATATTGAATGAATTGCTTGCAAAGTAGATGACCTGGCCCTTGACTCACCTCTTTTAGTGCTTATTTGTAAAATCGAAAGGAATGATTTCAAAGGAGGTGAAAAAAATGTTTGAGATTACTCCGTGGAAACCAATGAGGGAATTAAGCCGATTTCGGCAGGAAATGGATAAATTATGGGAGGATTTTTTTGGAAGAGGTGAATTGTTTCCTGCAGAAACGGAGACTGCCTGGGTACCGGCAATTGATGTAAAAGAAACAGACGACGCCGTTGTGGTTGAGGCGGAATTGCCTGGCATGGAGCCCAAAGACATAGACGTTTCCGTATCGGGAGACATGCTGATAATCAAAGGCGAGAAGAAAAGGGAAAAAGAGGAAAAAGGCGAAAATTATTACAGAATGGAAACCAGGTATGGCGCATTTTCCAGGGCCATTAGGATTCCCGTGCCAGTAGATCAGGACAAGATCGAGGCAAAATATGACAAGGGCGTATTAAAGATCACCTTGCCCAAAAAGGAAGAGACCAAGGCCAAGCAGATAGAAGTCAAGTAAAATACCTCCTCCAAACATGATCTCCTCCCTAAACAACAAGCGGGGTCAAAATGGACCCCGCTTTTTTCAATTTAAAAGTTCGATGGTGCCAGACACAGAAACTTTTACCTGGTTCGTGCCTGGTGACACTTCTGGGGCTGCCACCGACTCGGCTGCGCCAGCCATCACCTTGGCTCTGTATACAGGCACAGGAGTTGGAAAACGGCCTGATGTAGAGATGGAAACATCCTTGAGCCACCAACTCCTGTAACCCAATTGTTTCGCAGCAATGGCAGCCCTTTGTTTGAACTTTTCAAGGGCCTTTGCAATCAATTTGTCCTCCATTTTGTCGATCTCATCCCTTGATGGTTCAAACCACATGCCCCGTATGTGCAAAAAGGCTTGCAATTTACCAGCCAGCTGGGACAGCGCCTTGATTTTAGTGCCCTTGAGCTCAAGCTCCTGGCTGATTATCCACCCCTTTTGTTTGCCTTTTTCCCACCATTGGCTGGTGCGGTAGCTGGTGGTCTTGATCTGTATGCCTTCAACCTGCCGGGCAAGTTCCACAGCCTTTTTCATCCTGGAATTGACAATATTTGCAAGCTCGGCTGTGTCCTTACCCCTTTCCACAGACTCGAACCTGACTATCATCAGGTCATTGGCTATCTCAGACCTGGCTTCTGCCTGCAGATGCACCAAAGGCCAACTCGTCACAGGCTTTTCCTGTTGACCAGCATACACGGGGCTGAGGCCCAAAAGTAGCAAACTCACCAATATCCTTATTGCACAATTCATGAAACCATCTCCTTTTAGACTGTGACAGGACTCTCTCTTTTGCACAGTTTTTGAAAATCGTATTGACAGCTGCCTGAAACTATCCTTCGTGGCCTGGACAATGGACCAAGTCGCACAGAGGTGGACAACTCAAGCATTTCTCAATGCCTCTGAAGGGTTTATCCGGGCAGCCTGGCGGGCTGGATAAAGAGTTGCCAGGAAGCATATGAGTATGGCGCTTAAGGCAATGGCAATCACATCCTGGCTCTTCAAAAGGATGGGAAGGGTATCTGTGTAATAGACTTCGCTGGGAATCTTTATGAACTTGTAACGGCTCAGAAGTTTACACAGTGCAGTGCCGCCGGTCACCCCTATACCTGTACCTATCAAGCCGATGAGCAGGCCACTGTATACGAAAATACGTAAAATAACCCGGTCTGTGGCTCCTATGGCCTTTAATATGGCTATATCCTGCTTCTTTTCCATTACCAGCATGGTGAGGGTGCTTACTATATTGAACGCAGCCACCAGCACTATCAGCGTCAGAACAATGAACATGGCCAGTTTTTCAAGCTTTAGGGCGGAAAAGAGGTTACGGCTCATCTGCTGCCAATCCATGGTCCAGAAGGGAAAGCCAAGCTCTTTGGCTATGGCGGCAGAGAGTTTGTCTGCCCTGTATAGATCGGAAGACTTCAATTCCAGTGCATGCACTTTGTCTCCGATACCAGCAAGCTTTTGGGCTGATTTCAAGGAGATGAATGCAAGAGAGCTGTCATATTCGTAAACGCCTGTGGATGAAATGCCTATGACCTGAAAGGTCCTGATCTTGGGCAACATCCCCACTGGGCTCAAAGTGCCCCTGGGCAGTACGATCTGTATTGCCTGACCAACGCTCACCCCGAGGTTTCTAGCCAATTCCTTGCCAAGGATTATGGAGGGTGTGGATTTTTCTCCGTTCAACGACTCTATGCCCACTCCCTGTACTACGTCTCCTATGTTGACTACTTCCTTCACAGTGGCTGGGTCAACCCCCCTGATCGCTGCTCCACTTACTGCCTTTCCCGAAGTCAGGAGCGCCTGGATATATACCACTGGAGTTGCTGCCACCACCCTTATTCGGCCTGAATCTTTATTGAACAGACCAGGCAACTTGCTCAAAAGCCCCTCATCCTTAGCCTTTATTTGAAGCACTTTTTCCATGACCATCTCTACGTTGCCAAAAGGACCTTGATAGCTACGCACCAAGATGTCTGAGTTGATGCCCAGAATCTTTGTTCGTAGATGGGTTTCGAAACCGCTCATAACTGCGATTACCACGATTAGGGCCATTACTCCAACGGCCACACCCACTATGGAAATAAGTGTGATGAGCGATATAAAGGCCTCTTGACGCTTTGCCCTCAAATAGCGCAGTGCAACAAACCACTCAAAGGACATAATCTTTCCTAAGACTTCCTTTCTGGCCTGAGCTGAGGAAAGAGGATCACATCCCGTATGGAAGGGGTGTCTGTGAAGAGCATCACCAGCCGATCTACGCCGATTCCTTCACCCGCCGCAGGGGGCATGCCATATTCCAAGGCCATGACGTAGTCGTAATCCACCACTGGGGGGATCTCTTCGTCATCACCGCGCTTCGCAACTTGCTCTTCGAACCGTGCGAGCTGATCACGTGGATCATTCAGCTCTGAAAAGGCATTTGCTATTTCACGGCCAGCGATGAAGAGTTCAAACCGGTCAGTCACCTCTGGGTTTTCCTCGTTGCGCCTGGCCAGCGGAGAGACATCTGTGGGGTATTGAACAATGAATGTCGGCTGAATCAGCTTTGGCTCCACCAGCAGATCGAAGAGCTTTGTCCACAGCTTGCCCAGAACCTCTTTGCCCTTTACCGGAGCACCCAGATCCTTCAGCATGGAAACAAGCTTTTCTTTGTCTCGCAGATCGGCCCCAGATACGCCGCCCACCTGAGTTAGCGCTTCTTCCAGGGTCATTTTCTTCCACGGTGGCGAGTAATCTATCTCGTGGCCCTGATATTTCACCACGCTGCTGCCGCTTATATCCCTGGCTATCTGGTGGAACAACTCCTCGGTCCTCACCATCAAATCTTCGTAGGTGGCATAAGCCTCGTAAAATTCCAACATGGTGAACTCTGGATTGTGCTGTAGATCTATACCCTCGTTTCTGAAGTTGCGGTTGAGCTCAAAAACACGGTCATATCCCCCGACCAGCAACCTCTTAAGGTAAAGCTCCGGGGCAATGCGCATGAATAGATCCACATTGAGTGCATTGTGATGGGTTTTGAAGGGCCTGGCTGTGGCCCCACCCACTATGGGTTGCATCATAGGAGTTTCTACTTCCAGAAACCCGTTTGATGTAAAATATTGGCGCAGCATGGAAATGATCCTTGAGCGTACCCTGAACCTTTCCCTAACATGGGGATTCATTATGAGATCCAGGTAACGCCTTCTTTGCCTGATTTCCTTATCTTTCAGGCCATGATATTTCTCTGGAAGAGGCCTGAAGGACTTTGTGACCAGCCTAATATCCTGGGCTTCTATGGTCAGCTCACCCGTCCGAGTGCGAAAAAGGGGCCCAGTCGTTTCAACGATGTCGCCAATGTCGAACTTCTTGAAAAGGGTGTATTTTTCCCGTCCTATCTGGTCCCGTCCAATGTGGACCTGGATCTTTCCGGAAGAATCTTCTATATGGAAAAAGGCAGCCTTACCAAAACGCCTCAAAGACATGATTCTGCCGGCAAGGGTAAAGGTATGGCCGACTTTTTTCAGGGCCTCGTCATCATATGAACCATAGATCTCTTTCAAGGCCCCTGCCCTTTCCGGGCGCGGTATATCATTGGGAAAGAGCTTTACACCTTGTTTTTCAAGCTCTTCTGCCTTCTGGCGCCGTTGGCGCAGCACCTGACTTTCTTCACTACTCACTTTTTCTGCTCCTGAATTTCTTTGAAATATCTAGATCTATTTGTTTTTGCCCATCACCTTTTAGTGTAAGCTTGATCAGCAGTCAAGGAAGCTTTGGACCGCCCATTATTACTGAGGCAACTAAATAGCCCACACGCTTTTGTCATTAACTTGCCACCATGATCGGGCGTTTAGTGCCTGAGTAATATAACAATGTGAGATTGCTCTGGAAGACAAAGAAAATTTTTACATGATTGTTATGATACAAAAAGCATTGACATACGCTGCCCATGACCTTCAATTTCTGCTCGATCGCTGCTACCCAAAATCGTCTGCCATTAATTTTGTGGGCAACAGGTATCAGCTAAGGAAAAGAGAGCGGATGATACTATATAGGGCCCTCTTTCCCAAGGAAACGGTGCGAAAACGCAGGGCAAAGTTGGTAAAATTGAAGGATTTTCATGGAAACAGAATCATTCTGGATGGTTACAATGTCACCATAACCCTTGAAAACGCCATCAAGGGCAATCTCTTAATTTCTTGCAAAGACAGCTTCGTAAGGGATATCAGCGGAGTATTTCGAAAATACCGGCCTTCCAAAACTACGGCGCAGGCCTGGTATCATGTGGCACGGCTTTTAAAGAGACACGGCCCCGGTGAAGTGGTGGTGATATTGGACAGTCCAATGTCACAGAGCGGAAAACTGGCCGGCATGATCAGGAGTTGGCTGACAGAAGCAGGCCTGAAAACGCTGGTAGAGCTTTCCAAAACCCCAGAAAACTCCATGCTGGCAATAAAAGGCATCCATTGCAGCGCCGACTCTTTTATATTGGACAAGGCCGCCCGAATCTTCGACCTTTCTGGCCATATAATAAAGAGGCGCATGAAAAAACGTGACTTAATCGATGCAGATGCCTTGACCAGACAACTTCCCACAGAGTAACAATAGCGTCATGCGAGGCTTTTTTGCTGCAATTGTCACCGTTGGAACCTTCCTTGGACTGGCTGCTGTAGCCATTGCCATGGGCTTATTTTACAAATCAGGCACCATACCGCGAAAATTAGAAAAACTTTGGATGTGGTTTGTGGTGAAGAGCGGTGGCTTGAAAATCACAACTGAAGGGGCTGAAAATGTGCCCAGGAACCGCGCTGTCGTCTTTGCCAGCAACCATTCGAGCCAGTTGGATATACCAGTGCTCTACTTCGCCCTTCCAGTGCCATTTTGTTTTCTGGTAAAAAAGGAGCTTTTCAAAATTCCCCTTTTTGGAACCACTATGAGACAGATGGGGCACATACCAGTGGATAGATCGGGTGGCAAAGCAGCCATGAAGAGCCTTAAAAAGGCGGCAGAGAGTGTGAAAAAAGGTACTTCAGTCGTGGTATTCCCAGAGGGCACGCGCAGTCCCACAGGCAAATTATTGGAATTCAAGCCTGGCGTAATCATGATTGCTCTCTTTGCGGAAAGCCAGGTCATTCCTGTAGCAATCAGCGGCACCCACAATGCGCTGCCCAAAGGAAAACTGCTCATGAAGCCTGCTGAAATAAAGGTGAAAATCGGCAAGCCAATCGACACGGTTATCCAGGGAAAACGTAGGGACAAACAGGAACTTACCAGCGAAATTGAAAAGAAGGTGGCCGAGCTTTTGAACCAAGGCTAGCAGAGGGCTTTATTACTCCGGCACGGAGACGCTCGACTTTTTGATGCTTTCAAGTCAATGACAAAAACTTGCCGGTTATTTGGTTGGCCCAGTATTAATTTAATTTTCTCATATTCCAAGGCTTAGGGGATTTCCCCTCAGAGCCTTTAGAGTTCTTTTCGTACAACTTCTGGGAATCTTGGTTTTCTTCACGGTAAAGGATTCTTCGGAAAAACCCCTAAACCATCCCCGGCTCTGCGTTAAAGTTTACCATCAATTTTCGTCCCTTCAGAACCAGATTTCTCAAAAGCCGGCTAGTCCTAAACCTTGGACGGACAATCAAAAATCTATATGAAAGATGGCCTATATCAGGAATTATATTGGATGGTTGGGCAGCGGGCTTGCGTTTTTTGCCCATAGCAACTGTGAGCAATTTCTTGCAGATTCTAGGCGAAGCGTAGCGGTCGGAAGTTGTACTGTTTGAGCCTGCCAAAGGCAGGCGAGTTGTGCAACTTCCAGCGGAGCAAACCTTAGAAGATGCAGAAATGCGAGGTGGAGCCCAAGGGCAAAAGGTGCGAGGCAAGCTGCCATGCCTATTCCTTTTATGGTTCTTGCACTAAGAGACCCTACTTTTCAAACCAATCATTGTCACTTTAACACGTGCAAATCAATGACAAAAAGCATGTCAGCCATTTGGTTGCCTCCTTAATATAAAGCACCCTGTCTGTGCCTCATCTTTAGAATGCTATTATACAACAAAAGATCATTCATGAGATCCACCCCAGCGCCTATTTCGGCTGTATGCCTTTTAATAAGGGCAAAAACGAAGAAAAGCAAAAATCACACTTCAACTTCCTGCCATTTCACTTTGATATTCTTGAGGAGCTCCACTCCTTCAATCAGTAATTTTCCAGCAGTTGTCACCTTTTCAGCCTTCACGTAAAAGAACGTCCGAAGCATATTCACACTTTCGTTGAACATTTCAGGATCGAGTTGGCAATCGCGTTCGGTGGCCTTCCAATCTATCCTGTTTTTTTCTGTGTTTTTCAAAGCGGCAGCCAGCACCCGTATCATGTGTGGAGTAACGTGGAACCTGGCACCAGGCGGCACCACAGACATGGCCCTTTTGAACCGCTCTCCTGGCTGAGTTATCCTGTAGAGCCCACCAGGCAAGAGGTCCAGCAATCCGTTGGCCACAAGCTGACCAAGCGCCCTCTTTACTGCCTTTTCTTCCTCTGGTTTGAATTTTTTCAAGACGCTTTGTTCGAATGCCCCTTTCTTGAATGACACCATATGCAGAACCGCCCGCTGCATCCCATCCACCACTGGCATGCGGTCGATGGAGGAGGCTATCCTGGCAAACAGGCGGCCCGATTTTGTAGGATAGCCCTTGCCAACAGTCCCACAATTTTCAGCCTCTGCCACCCAGCGGTCTCCTGGAGAAACGTGTTCCATTCGTGTTGTGGTAATGGCCATTACTGCCTTTGAAGTCACAGTGGCCAAACCATTCTCCTTTCTGTCAGCCAAAACCTCGCGGCCAAGGTCAGTCAATTCGTATACCAATACCCCTTTTTCTGTACGGTCCGAACGCAGAAGACCACATCCTTCGAGCAAATAAAGGCTGTATGCTTGGTCACCTCCCTTACCACAAGTCAATTCGAATCTCTCTTTGATACTCTTATAAGTTGGGTAGATTTCAGGATTTTCCTCATGCTTCTTCCACAATTCATCAATGATGTCCAACACCTTCAAATCATTTGAATTTATCTCAACCGCAGGATTAACCGTTATTGGGCCTTCATAAAGTAAACGTGCTGCCTCTTTCAAATGAACCCCTGCAGGCAACAGCCCGTTGCCACTGTCCACTGCCCCTATTGTCATTAGCCTCTCTTTGATTTCACCTGCCTCGTCAAACCTCAGAAGTGCCCGTAACTCGGCATCCGTAAGGGCAAAATCAAAAGCCGTTCCCTTTAAAAGTCCTGCCCTTATCTGCTGCCCGGGACCTGTAAGTGAATATGTGTTGCCCACAGGCGCTGAGAAAGCCAAAAGCCTCATGGCTTCGAGTTGGAAGATTTCCTCTTTCGTAAAAGGAAGCAGGCTCTTCCTTCCCGGGCCTGGAGGCGTTTTGCGGAGCTTTTCAGCCAAAGGTACAGAAACAAATATTTTTGGTTCTGAAATCTCATAGGCTTCCAATATGGACTCTGCCACAGGAAGCAACATCCCATTCTCTGCCAGTCCCCTCTTGACCAGTTGTTCTTCTATCTCAGGCTGTTCAGAAATTTCTCCATGCGCCAGCCTTGCCACCTCCAGCATGGTTATCACTGCAGAACCGATTATCTTGAAATCATCAGACCATTGTTCAGTCCTTCCTGAATTCTTCAAATTTTGAATGCACTCATCTATTGCCTCCAGCAGCAAATGGCCACTTTGGGTGAGTTCGAAACAGTTTTGATCCTCCTCCAAGAGCCCAGCCATTTCCAAGTGGGTCAAATATTCGACATCTCCTTCGCCCAAAGAATCCAAAATCTTGTCCAAGACAAGTCCTTCTTCCCACTTTTCTTTTACCAGCTTTAGCAACTTGTAGTGCCTGTTGGTGACAATCATCTAGTATATTCCTCCTTCTCACCGGATCTAGTCCTTTTTTGAAAATGCATAATGTAACCCCATAAAAAACCTAAGCATTTAAAATTGGCTGTCTAGACGGGATCTTTTTCAAAGTCCACTGTTTGAGGAGGACATGTCCAAAACATAGTAGCGGAGTGATTCCACCACCTTGGCCATCCGGTCGAAATCAAGGGTTTCAGGCAAGTCCGTGATGCGGTGATAGTGTGGATTTCTGTAAAATGCCGTATCAGTGATCATGGTCGCCTTATAGCCAAATTTGTAAAAAGACCAGTGATCAGAAAGATCTGCACCTATGACAAAAAAGGGGGCGCTAAGACTTTCTGTGGGTATTAAGCCCGCTTTCAAAAAGCCACTCTTCACCTCTTCAGTAAATTTTCTGGACCACAAATTGCCTACTATGCCAATGAAGTTTCCTCTGTCTGGATAAATGTTGCGCATCAATGGCAAGGGAAAACTTTGACTTCCAGGCCTGTCACTGAAATAGCCCAACATCTCCAGGGATATCATGCCGTGCAACCTTACCCTGTTCTTCCTCAGCAACTTGGCTACCTTGTAGCTTCCCATGTGTCTGGTCCTGTAACATGGTGGCTCTTCAAGGGTGAAAGCGCAAAGAAGCACATTGTCTGGAAGATCTTGTCCAAGGCCCCTGGCAAGCTCCACAAGGCCTGCAACCCCGCTTGCATTGTCATCTGCGCCTGGGCTGCCAGAAACAGTGTCGTAGTGGGCGCCAATAACCAAAAGCTTCCCAGATACAGACCCTTCAAAGATATTGCGTTTGGCCGCCAAGACGTTCCAATATGTCTCTCTGTTGTATGAAAATTCCTGGAACCAGACCGCAAGGCCCAATTCGTCGAATTTATTTGCGATATAATCTTTTACTCGTTTCAGTAGATCAGGCCTGGAATATGGGCGCGGGCCAATTTTGCGTGAAAGGTACTCGACAATCGTTCTAAGGTTTGAAATGGTTGATGCCATTTTTCCCAGTCGCAGAGTAGATTGAAGTGGTCAAAAAATTTTTCAATTTTGCCCGAAGTGTGATAAACTCATATCAAATAATTAATATTATTCAATTGATTATGAAATCATTTCTTTTTTACATAATAATTGTTGCCTTGGCTCTTTCTTTTTCAGTTCCGATAAGCTGCGCCCAAAACGGAGAATGGACAAAAAGAGGTCTTCTCCATTTCGAAAAGGCCTTTTTCAAACGCACACCAAACAAGCTCAAAGCGGACACGAAAAAGGAGTACGAGCTTGCTGAAAAATATTTCAAAAAGGCCATAGAAGCCAATCCAAAAAATGTAGAACCTTACCTCTATCTGGCCCGCACTTATTTTGTGCAAAAAAAATATCGGCTTGCAGCAAGGGTGTACAAGCAGGCATTACAAATTGCGCCTGATAGAAAAGATATCTATCTGAAGCTTGCCTCAGCTTTTGAAATGGCCGGGGATTACCAAGATGCCATTCGAACATTGGAAATTCTGAAACAGATGGAAACTGACGAAAGAGCCATGGCCATTCTGAATGACCTTATCGAGAAATTGAAGAAAAGGGCAAACGCTGAACAAAATCCTGGTGAAAATGAAGACAAGGAATAGACGACAAGTCACAAGCTGCCTGTTGATGGTAATTTTTTCCGTATTCCTCTTTTTATATTCTTGTGCGCGTCCATCTGCCTCTGTCTCATATTACCACTGGAGCGGTAAGAGAGTGTTCTGGTTCATGATAATATCAGACACACATATTGGAGCATATGGCTCCCAAGACAGTGACTATCTTGAATGGGCGGTCACAGAGGCGAGGTCGGTTATATCCCCGCTGTTCATCATAAATGCCGGTGATCTCACAGACTCCACCAATGGAGGAATCATACCCAATGGACCTTACCAGGAAGAATGGGATGAATACAGGAACATACTGCTAGGTGCCAACATTGATGCAGGCTTTTACTATGACATACCTGGCAACCATGACCATTACAACGATGCAACCTTTTCTTTTTATTTGACAAATTCCATACAGGGATCTGCAACCGGCTCTACGCAGCACTCTTGGATCAGGCAATTCCCTTATGGGAAATATCACTTTATGGGGGTCTGCACAGCTGGAAATGACGGGGCGCCTTTTTCCATATGGCCCTGGGACAACTTTGGGGACCACGCGGGATTGGATGAAGACGAACTTGCATTCATTGAAACAAAATTGGACGAACACAGTGATGCATCTCTCACAATAATATTTGGGCACCATCCCTTTGAAGCCGGATATTCCGGTCTTACAGACACTGGTTTCACCTATGGTCTCGATCCCTTTTTGGACTTGTTGGATTGTTACAATGTATCGACATATGGATTTGGGCACACCCATGACTATAACGAAGATTTCTACCATGACCATCTTTCCACCGGGGTTTTTTATCTAAACGTGGCATCCCTGGGCAAGTCGGATCAAAACCATTATGCGGTCATGGCCATCGATGGAAATGGGATGAGTGTCAAGCCAGGGCAAAAGGGGCAGTGGCCCCTAGTGATCATCACAGCTCCAACGGACCAGTGCCTTGGGGAATGCCCAAATCCCTTTGCCTACAACGTGCCTATGGCACCGGCCATTCCTATCAGAGCCTTGGTTTTCGACCGGCAGGAAATCAAGTCTGTTAAATTTCATGTAGATGGAAACCCTGTCTGGTATGACATGGAGCAAACCCCTGGCACTCCCTTTTGGGTTGGGCACTGGGATTCTTCCAAATTATCTGGTGGCCTCCATTCCATAGAGGTCGAGGCTGATGGAACAGGCGTTGCGGCAGATGAAATAACCACCTATGTTGATGAAGAGGCTTGCTTCGGAGACTCAGACCAAGATGGTGACGTTGACGGAAAGGACCTATCTGCGTTCATCAATGATTTTTCTGACAAGACGTTGAAAACCTTTGCCGTTTTTCTAGGGAGACCTAACTGCAAATGATATGAACGGCATGGCCATCTTTTCAACACCTTCTCCATGGCAAGTTAGCAGTTCCCAGCATAAAAACCTTGATATTTGACTCTTTGTTGTGATAAAAATTTAATACCTAATAGTATGCTTGATTTTCTGCCTCGATATGCCAGAAATCTTGCTGCCACTGTCAAAAGTGATGATAGGAAGAGGAGACCGAAATGAGTGACCTGAATCGCCGTTTTCCCCTAACGCTGGCTCTGTTTTTCCTGGCATGCACGTTTCTTATCAACGATCCATCTATACTTGCAACAAAGGCATATGCCGATACGCTTCCTAAAACTGCCGATGTCCATATTGGAGAGGATGGTATTGCGTATCCAGTGCGCCAAGAAGAGAAGTCTGGCTGGGCCTACAATAAGATAGAGCCTGTTTTGGAAAAGGAAGCGCAGGAGTTGGACAATCTCGAAGTGATTATTTTTTTGGACAGCACAATGCTTCAGTCGATAACATCTCAAATCAAGGAACAATATCTTGCTCAAGTTGAGACGTTGGCACACGAAATCAAGACCATAGAGGACTATTACAGGCCCAAGACCCCTTTGAAAGAGGAGACTGAAAAACAAATTGCGCCAGAACTGGAGGCAGCTATCTCCGCTCGGGATAAAGCAAGACTGAACAACCTGCGCAAAGACATTGACGACTTGATCGACATAATGAGAAGGCAGATTGCCAAGGCATTAGAACAGGCGGTTCAGCCAAGCCAGAAACAGATTGCGAAGATTATCGAAACAGCTGGCGGCAAAATATTGAGCTCCACTTCGACAATCAGCACGATTACTGCCGTGGTGCCCAACCATCTTTTGGAAACCTTGGCCAGGAACCCGCTCGTGGTGTCCATCCTCAAAAACAGACCTACAGAATATGAGTTGGACGTGAGTATGCCCGCATGCGGATTCGACAACTGGTGGGATCAGGATATCGACGGAGGCTTTTTTGATTTTGGGATAGTTGACTCCGGTGTGCAGCAAGACCATCCTGCCTTCTCAGGCATAACCTTTTACACGGATTCAGGCAGTTCTGTGGATTCCTCCAACAAAGGGCATGGCACCCATGTGGCAGGAATCGTTGCAAGCAGCGATCCAACTTACACAGGAGGGGCCTTTGGAATCCAGTCCATGATATGGTCGAGTAGTGCCGGAGGCCAGGGAAATGTCATAGATCACATGGAGTGGCAGGCCTCCACACCGGCAGAAAACCCGGAGGTGATAAATCACAGTCTTGGATATGGAGTGGCTACGGATACCGATTACAGTGATACCGATGCCTTTTATGATGCCTTTGTCTATCACTACAACATTCAGGTTTCCAAGTCAGCTGGCAACGAGGGCTGGGACGACAGCAACCCCTCTGTAACACATCCTGCTCCTGCCTATAACATATTGGTGGTAGCGAACATGGATGATCGAAACACCATGGGCCGCAACGATGACGTTCGTAGAAGCTCGTCCAGTGTGGGCCCCACTCTTGCCAACAGAAAGAAGCCTGACATAACCGCTCCTGGAACCAACATTGTTTCTCTTAACAACTCTTGGTCCGGCGCCAAATGCACCAACTCAGACCCCAACTGTTGGGATTCCATGAGCGCAAGAGAAGGCTGCCGTTTCTCGACGTGCAGCGGCACCAGCATGTCTGCCCCTCATGTTGCTGCTGCAATCCTACTTTTGGAAGATGGAGGAAACCACAATCCCATGGCTCAAAAGGCGGTACTCATCAATACCGCCGATGCATGGGACAGCCAAAACACCTCTTCAACCTCAGATGATGGACCAGTAAATGGATCACATTGGGACAAATCCTATGGCTGGGGTTACTTGGATATGGCGGAAGCCCGTTTCAACCGGAATGACTATTTTCTAGGAAGCGTCGTACCCCGTAACAATACCGCCGAGCCAGACGATTACAAGCTTTACAAAGGCAGGATGTACGCCAACGAAAAGGCCACCCTGGTGTGGCAAAAACGGGCCAATTACGTGGCTGGCGAGCCACCGTCTGCCTCTTTTTCACTCAGTGACTTGAATATTCGTCTTTATGACGAAAACGACAACAGTCTCATAGACTATGATTGGGATGGAAACGACAATGTTCATCAAGTAGCAACTGGTTCAACAATTGATGCAGTAATAAAGGTCTATGCGTGGAGCACTGCCTTTGATGGGGCTACATCTGAGTCATTCGCCCTTGCCACCGAAGAGAATTTTTTAGAGGCATACCCGCCAAGCTTCCAGCGCGCTTACATGAGGCCTAATTTCGTAGGCCCGAATCAAACCTTTGATGTTACAGTATTGATATACAACAATGGAGATGTAACCGCTCATAACATACTCCTTACCCTTGAAAACATACCCGGAATCTCGGTGAATGGTGCAAACGACCATAATCTAGATCCCATTGAACCAGGACCTTACCCAAACAACCCACAGGAGACGGTCTACTCCTTAACCACTTCAGGTGCTGCAGCAGGAACCCACTGGCTGCCTCTGAACGTCGAAAGCCAATGTTACAACGAAACTTATACTTATCACACCTCTCAGGGAGTGGGCATAATCGTTGAGACGACTCCTCCCGAGTCAAGCTCTACTTCTCCTGCATATGCCAACAACACCATTGAAATAGACTGGACTGCCTCCGATAGCCAAAGTGGTGTGAAAACCACCTATCTCTATGTAAAAAGGCCTGGAGACTCAAACTTTGGTTATTCAGGACTGTCGCAGAGCGGAACGAATGGAACGTTCAACTATTTACCCACGGGAACAGACGGCCGCTACTACTTTGCAGTCAGATCGGTGGACAACGCAGGCAATTGGGAAGCCATGCCTGTTGCTGCTGAGTCTTCCACTTTTTTCGATTCAAACACTCCTGTCTCCCATCTTTCGTCTCCCACCTACGACACTTCGGGGGCCATACCACTCACCTTTTCGGTAACTGATCCTGCACCGTCCAGCGGGCTCGCATTCATAGATTTTTGGTATAAAAGAAAAGGCAGCGTCGTTTGGACTTACACTGGCCTCTTTTCGAACAACAGCAACGGGGTAGTTTATTTCACACCTCCCACAGGTGAGGGCACCTACCATTTTGTATCACGTGCCAAGGACAACGCAGAAAACATTGAAAACCTGCCAAATGGAAATGGAGACACCACCATTTATGACCTATCACCTCCGGTTGGCACAATAGCCATAAACAACGGGGCTGCATGGACCACATCACTCGTGGTTACCCTTCACCTTACTGCTACAGACTCGGCCAGCAGCGTCACATCTATGAGATTCAGCAACAACGGCTCCACGTGGTCTGCATGGGAACCCTATTCAAACATCAGAATCAATTGGAATCTGGCAAGTTTTGGGGGCAACCCTCACCCTGGAAACAAAACGACATATGTTCAGTTCATGGATGCTGCATCATGGATTTCTTCAATATACAACACCGATATCGAATACATAGAACCGTGTCCAGGCGATATGGACAGAGACCTGGACATTGACGGTGCCGATCTCGCTGCTTTTATTGAAGCCTACTCCAATAACGACATAGAGGCAGACCTCAACCATGACAGTGCGGTAGACGAAGGGGATATTCAGGAGTTCTCCAACAACTTCGGTGACAATAGTTGTCCGTAAGAGGCTGATCAACAATTTTGGGTGTCATTTTGCTGCCGGTAGCCAAAAGAGAGGAGCCGCTATATATGAACCCTTGCATTTCGGGCATCTGCTGGGCTTGTTCAGCCTCTGTCGTCTTTTGAATTCGTATCCGCATTTTTTGCATTGTGGAGGCACAATTTTGAGGCGTACTCCCCTTTTACCACTCCGTTTCAGGTGCTTCAGGTGTTCCAAAGCCTCCTTCTCGGAAACATGGAGGGAACGCGATATTTCCCTGAGACTCAAAGGGCCGTTGCCAAGCACCTTTTCCAACTGTTTTCTCAATGTTTCCACATCATTACACCCTCTCTTTTTCTGATATTGCCAAATATGTAACAGTTTTTCAATAAAATAGTTAGCATTGCCATTTGTTGTATGATAAGCTATATGCAAATCAAAATGGTCCCAGGCAAGGAGCCACTTTGTTGTATGAAAATACCTGGAACCAGACCCCAAGGCCCAATTCGTCGAGTTTGTTTGCGATATAATCTTTTACTCGTTTCAGTAGATCAGGCCTGGAATATGGGTGCGGGCCAATTTAGCGTGAAAGGTACCCTATGACGCATTGAAGCTGAGCAGGATTAGTTTTAGTCATTTGTATAAAAATTATTTTTCTTTTCTAACTCCTCGACGTTGCTGTTCCCTATATCTTATTTGATCTATTATTAACAATGCCTTATCTTTTGTTATTCCCAATTTTTGCCTATCTTCTTCTAACTGGCCCATTTCTTCTCTTGTCAATTTTCCATCTTCGTGGATCATTTGCTCTACTTCAAACTCAAAACGTTCACGGCGTAACCGAAGCTGCTCGGTGAAACCAGAAGCTATGATACCGGCAGGCAAAGAGACCAAACCCACGCCTGCAATGGTAATAAACGTGGCAAATATTTTACCGTGAACTGTAGCTGGTGTAACATCTCCATAACCAACTGTGGTCAGAGTCACTATGGCCCACCACATTGCTTTAGGAACAGATCCAAAGGCCTTTGGCTGAACATCATGCTCAAAAATGTAAATTCCTACTGATGCAAAAACTAATATAATAAACATCAACATAATTGAAACCAATAAAGACTCTGCTTCCTCCCTTAATACATCCGCCAACAAATTAAAGGCTAGAGAATAGCGTGTTAATTTAACTAGCCTCAGCAATTGTAATAGCATAAGTTGAGGAGTCTGAGACCAACCTGCAATGATCAAAAAAAATGGTAAAAAAGAAAAAAGATCAACTAATCCCATCAAAGAAAATATATATCTTAATCTACATTTGATAGGAGGTAATCCGCTATAAGTTGAGCAAAACAAAATTCTACCAAAATATTCCAACATAAAAACAAGAGTGGCAACCATCTCAATTAGTTGCAAAATGCCGCCAAATTTTGTAGCAATTTCGGGCTCAGTTGTAAGCAGCAGGGCAAATGAACTAAAAAAGATTATGAAAATAATTGTACCGTGGCAGACTTTGTGTAATCCTGATAAAGGATACCCACTTGATGTTTTAGACGGGGCAATCTTCATCTGTATCAAGTTTCCTCTGTAAAAACCAACACTGCTTTAATATCGTGTTCCTGTTCCAGGTTTCCTCCCACAGCTGAAGCCAAAATACCAAACGTAGCCATGAGCTTCCCATAATGAATGGCAGAAAGTGTTTCATTTTCCAAGCCAGCCCACCCACTTATTACTTTATCTGGTAATAAGTATATTATGATACAGGAAATTAAGAATAGACTTGTCCAAAACGCAAACATGCCTACCAACAGCGTTCCAAACAACACAATCCTAGATCGTACAGCCTGTTCCATCATCTTATCTGAGCGGCTTAATTTATGGAAGTTTTGCCCATAATATAATGAAAGTGTAGCAAAAATAATCACTATCAGTAACACTAAATCGAGCCATGCAGATCTTATAGCGGCACCTATTTCCCAAGCCTCCGCACTCAAAAAAAGAAAAGTGATAGACACGGCTGTCGCTGCAATGAAACGTCCAAGATGAAACATCATTAACAATGAACGTCCGGAAAATATATCTTTTATTAAAGTATCAACTTCATGCATTATTACTTGCATATAAAAATGCCATACATTGCGGGCCGCTTTATCAGTTTCCTCCAATCTAGGATCCGCTACTTCCTTAAGAAAATCTGCCACTTTCTTTCTTTCCTTTTCGTTCCAATCTGTTGGGCCTTTTGTCGACCAGAATTTGCGAGGTTTCATGACCGTCTCTTCATTATGATCAAGTCCCCAAATGTGCCCCAACACGTGTTTCAACAGGGAAATGACTGCGTTTCTAGCAACATCTTTGTTTTTTTCTTCTGCTAGTTTCGCAAAGCTGACAACTGCTGTTTCTAGCATACTAGACGGAACGGCGTTGATTCCCTGCTCAAATCTTGATTTTAATGGCATACAAGTTAAAACCAGCACAAAATCAAAGCCATACTCAATTTTCAAATCAGACCCGAATTCCAAGAGAACCAGAGGATCTCTTGGAATCTGTTTGGGAAAGTCATGTCTTTCAATAATATTGATGCACCAAGAAAATTGTGGAAATTCTATGGCCAATTCAAGTTCAAAGAATTTTTTCACTTGAGTTGCCCATTTGTCTATAGATTTTTCACTAGCATCAATTATTAACCCAACGCTTATAATAGGATTTGTTCCATTAGTTGGAACTATGCCATCTACATCAGTATTTTTTTCCAATACCCAAACTCCTCGTGAGTAACTGTTTCAATTAGGATGTCAATGGAGAAAGATTTAACCCTTAATTTTAAATGTACCCTTTTAGGGTAATTCTAAAAATTCAAAACTTTGCGTCTAAATTTTGGAAGCTGCGTAGATAACTCTTCAACTTTCTAATTTAAAAAATTGTATATTTCTAACAATAAAACCTGCAGCCCACAAAGTAGTGACTGCAGGTCTTTTATCAAACGGTGACAGATACTATCCTGTTAGCCTATTTTTGTATCTTCTGAATATTATGCTTTAATTCTTTGATTTTTTGTAGCAAATCTTCAAACAATTTAGCGGCTTGATTTTTGCCCTTTATTTCCTGCTGAATATTTTCAATTTTTTTCTTTAACTCCTGGTATGTACTAGAATAGCTTTTACCATATCCCAAAAGTTCAGCTATCTTTAGTTGCTTCTTAGCCTCATTTAAATATTCAATAGCTTTGTCCTTGTGAGATTTTGAATTCTCTGATGCAGCTTGTATGAGATCTGTTGCCTTAACTAAGGGCAACGGAATAACTATTGTTTTTACAACCATAGAATTTAACGCAATAGTTAGTACGCTCTGTGCTTCTTTTATTTTTTTATCTATAATATATTTTGAGGCTAACTTAATCGCATCAGGATAAGTCGCTAAAGGTAGCTGTTCAATAATTATATCGATTTCACTTTGAAGGGTATTTAAAAGTATGCGAGCTTTCTGAACTTCGCCCTCATATAGTAATTTTTTGACCTTTGCCAACTCCTTTTCGATCTCCTTGTCTGAAAGCCTTGTATCTACAATTACATGATAACTATTTATAGGAACCAAAGCAGCGTCTTTGTTTGCGGTCAATATAATCTCTAACTCACCTATAATATCTTTCAATATCTCCAAGGCTTCTTTTGATTTACCTTTATTAAGTAGATCTAAAGCATGATACGTTTGAGCTACAGCTTCAACGGCCTTGACATTTAGTTCTTCTTTTATATTTTCAGCTTTTTTCTCTTCTTTAGCGACCGCACTTTTAGAAACTTGTTCACTTGTGGCTAATTGCTTTTCGTTTTCAGTTTGTCTAGAAGAAGATTTTGCCAGACTATTGTCACAATATGAATTCATAGCTGTGCCAAGCATAATACTTAGCAAAACAATTAAAATCTTTATGCCACCAACTCTAATTGATTTACCATACAACATGTAATACCTCCTTTCTTCTTATAAATGTCTTTTTTTATTTTTTTGAATTTTGAGACAATCTTTTTGCTGCCAAAGCTAGCATAATATGGCTCCAACCGCTGAAAATCATGTCCAAGGAAATGAATAACCCTAAAGTCCATAGCGCTGAATAAGGCCACGATGCAGCAATCAATACAGCCAAAAACAACGAACCCAAACCACTCACCAGCAATAAAGTCCAATTTTTCATTTTTCCTTTATGTTGAATTGCTATTACGATTTTCAAAATTGCAGATGTGAAAAGAGAGGCGCCTAACAATATCGTTAGAGCCATTGAGCTAGCTATGGGATTTATAATGGTTAAAACTCCTGCAACAACATAGAACAACCCACCTAAAATATGGGGTGTACGACTTTTCCATCCCTTTGTCACACGTAGCGCTTGAAGCAGTTGCAACAAACCACCTGAAAGTAACAAAAAACCAAAGAGTAACACGCTTGTTATAGTCATTAAAGGTGTAGCTACAACACCAGCTGTACCTGCAACAACAAAAAAAAGGCCTAATAGCAAAAGCCATTTCCAGTTCCTCTGTACTTCACCCCAAGTGGATATGTTAATGTCTTCCGATTCGATATCTACCATTTTTTATTCTCCTAATTTTTACAAAAATGTCATAACAAAATAACAAAAATGTCATGAGGCCTCACGAAACAAAAAACTGTGCATCTTCCATTAATTGTCAAGGCCTGTTTTTAACTTTTTGTTTAAGTAACAATGTCTGTTAACCTGATCGTTAATAAATTGTAGAGTTTTTCAGCAAAAATCAAAAAGACTGGATTTAAACATGAGCTTTTCGCCCCATATCACAGATTGAAATGGCTTTCTCAAAATCCTAGAATATTTTCCTCAACAACTACTCGTGTTAACACTATGAAAAAAATGTTCTCATTTTACTGACTGTTTTCTCATTGTTTCTACCTCATCGTGTTTTCCTGGTTACCCTAACGCAAATAAGGAATTCCTCTCTTCCTATGTGAAGGAGTCGAAGAGAAACCCAGTCATGGGCTTCAAAGACAATTTGATTAATATCATTCTGGATGAAGACGGTGGGAAAATCTTTGGAGGATGTGCGGGGTTTGGATGCGGAGCGGCATTCAACTTCTTGGCTCTCCTGCCAGACGGTGAAGTTCACGCATGCCGCAAATTTCCGTCAAGATTGGGAAATATCTTTGAACAATCACTGGAGGAGATCTATGATTCTGAGAATGCGGAGTGTTACAGGATTGGGCCGGAGGAATGCCACAGTTGCACCATAAGGCCAGTATGCGGCGGCTGCCTGGCATCTGCCTTCAGCCTCGGGAAAAATATTTTCAGGGAAAAAGACCCCTTTTGTTTCATTTAGAGGGCAGCTAGATATTTGATACCCAAAATCACTGAGGCGAGCATACTGGAGCCCACGAGCAGCCTTTCTTCAATTTTTCCATAGCTCAACACTGCTTCAACAGCAAATGAAAACAAAATGATGGAGAGGATCACTGGGCTGAAGTTTCCACTGAAATCAATCAAATTGGCTGGTATAAAAGGCACGGCTGCGGCCAGCAACAAGATCAGAAAGTCCATGGGAGTTATCGTGAAATTTTCAGGGGAGGCAAACTTGACGTAGATCATCGTGCACAAGGCCAAGCAACCCAAGTAGGCCAGAAACCATGGTTTCATGCCCAGATAGTGTTGGGTGTCTGGCGCAGCCTTGAAGAGCTCCAGGCTCAGGAAGGCCAACAAATAGTAAATGCACATCCGCGAAATCATCTTTATGAAATCATTTTCCAATAGATAGCCAAGACCAATCACCAAGGGGAAAATCAACAAGATAGCCTGTGCCACACTGGAATTTGAGCCAGTAAGAAACAGTGGACAATATAAAAGAAACCCGCACAAAAGCATGGTTGCAATAAAGAGGGGTACCCTTACGAGTAGTGCCCTGGCCCTGGCGCCCATGAATGTCTTCAGCAGATTGTCCAGCCACCAGACACCCCTGTATTGCCATCCGCTCAGATATGCGGCAAAAAGGGCACTGGAGATCACGAAGGTCACTATCAAGAAGACTCCCACCACTGTCGAGGCTGGATAAAACAGCAGAGTGAGACCTAGATAGAGGCACAGGGCCTGAATGGCGTAAATTATTATCACCGCCTCTTTTTCAGAAAAGCCAAGGTGTACTAGCCTGTAGTGGAAATGGCGCTGATCAGGCTTGAACACCGGCGCACCAGATATGATCCGTTCCAGTATGACTGCCAACGTGTCAATGATCGGCAGGCCTAGAACAAACAGTATAATCAATGGCGAAGCGGCAGTGCCAGAATTTTGTGTAACGAAAACCGAAAATACTGCCACTGAAAAACCCAGGAAATAACTTCCAGTGTCTCCCATGAAAATCTGGGCTGGATGTGTGTTAAACCTCAAAAATCCCCAAATAGCCCCAATAATGGCAGCAAGTGGCACATAATATTGGGGCACATCATTTAGTTTAGCCAAAAAAACAAGGAATACCACTATGAAAAGGGTTATACCAGCAGCCAGCCCGTCAAGCCCATCAGACAAATTTATGGCATTGGTAACTCCAACTATGTAAAGGATGGAGATTGGTATGGCAAACCATGTGGGCAAAATTAAATGAAAGCTACCCCAATATCCGAGATTTGTGATTTCAGCCCCTCCATAAAGGACGACGACTGATGCTGCAATGCCTTGAGCCAATAGCTTTTTCCACCATTTAACCGAAATCAGATCATCCACAAGGCCTGTAAAACAGAGTATAGCCATGCCAATAAGAACGGATTTTAAGGGCGGACCCAGTTCTGACCACAAAAAAATGGATGTGGACGCAGCAGCCACCATGGCCACTCCTCCTATGCGGGGCACCGGAGTGGAGTGGCCCTTTCTTCCCCCCGGAATGTCCACGAGGGCATAGCGGCGTGCCAATCGGATCAAGAGTGGCACCATTGTCAAGGTGATAAGCAACGCCAATAAGAAGGCGAATATTGGGGAATATTGCATCTGCCTGCCCCTTGGAGCTATATCAGGCGCCAGGCAAATATTGATTCAGCACAGGCACTACCTCCATCACAAATTCATCCAGCCGACTCCTTGCGGCAATTTCTGTTTCGTTAGGCATGATTGGAGCAATTATTCTAACTAGCGCACCATCCGTTCTCCGCTTTGTCAGCGCGTCCCAGAATACCCACCATTTAAGTGCCCAAACGTTGTCAATCACCTTGTCTCCCTTTTGAAACCAATAATAGACCAGCTGTTTCTCCCTGTTCTTCACAAGAGTGGCGGCTCTTACCTTTATCCGGCCCACTCCGGGAACCAGGATGATCTTGCTTCCTGCTTTCTCAAAAACCCACCCACTGCCCCGCAAGCACGTTGCAGGCGAATGGATGGATTCACCCTTTCTCTGGCTTTCGTAATAGGCCACGTAAAAATTGACAGGCCTGCCACGGGAGTCCACATAGTCGATCAAAATGTAATCAGTCAGGTCCAGTGCACTTAAAAATCGTTCAGGCAATATCCCCTTCTCGCCTTTCCAAACACCGATTTCAGTGGGAAACTCTCCCAGAGGCTTAGCCACGGGCACAGCCTCCCTGAAGTTGACAAAGGAATATGCATAGCAGCTGGCACCAAGCAGGACAAACATGGCAGCGAAGACCGCGTAGGCCTTACGAGGTGTCCACTGTCCCTTTTTTTTCGGATTGCCGGGAGCCATCTTTTCCATGGTATCAGGCTCCTGGCGCTCCTTAGACACGAGATTGAGAAGCTTTGCTATGCCAGACATGCAGGCAAGGGCGAAAAAGAAAATAAAAAATCCTTCGAAGTCGTGGAAGAAACCTTCTACCGCCTTTTTGCCGAAGTGTTCCATTAGCAAGGCCGTGGCTGCAATGCGTAAAGCATTGGCCAAAACCGCCACGGGTATAGCCGCCACAAATAGCACGGCCCGCTTCCACATCCTGACTTTTAAAATGTGTCCCATTAGCAGGGCCAGGATGAGAAGCGGCAGAACGTATCTTAGGCCGGAGCATGCCTCTACCACTTGCAATTTACTGAATCCAAGATCAATCACATTACCTTCTTTGTACACGCTCTTGCCGAGCAACCGTAAAAACAACACACCTATAGAAGACGAGATCAGTTGAAGCCTGGCGGTTGCCACTTGAACTATGAAGTTGGGAAAAGGAAGAAAGAAAATGGCTGTGACGAATACGAAGGCCAGCTTCTTCAATGTTGTTGTTCCCAGCAGTGCCCAAACGGCCCCGGCAGTTATGATCAAAAAAGAGAGGTATTGAGTGTAATATTCTCCCCCAAGCTCTCCCAGCCAGAAAAGCATCAACCCCAAAACGAAAAGTATCACGCCTGTCATGGTGGGCTGCTTGGGAAGATCGATCAACTCATGGCGCTGCTCCCACAGAAGGTAGCCAAGCACCAAAGGAGCCAAATATACGTAGTCGAAATCATCAGCCGATTTGATACGATATAACATGTACTTAAAGACTGGCATGTACAAAAAAATTGCCAGCCCAGCCAGCATCAAAGGCCCCAGCCACATAACGGCCCCATAACCTGTTTTTTCACTTTTCACCCTGTAACGATCTGCCATATGTCAACCTATCTCCTAAACGCCTGCACCTGATTTTAATAGGCCGCTCAATGATGGCCCATGTTTCGACAAATAAAAAAAACCGTGAAGAAGCTCCAAGGTAATCTAAGCCAACAGAATGTCCCAAATCCGCTGAGCTGCCCTACCATCCCATTTTTCTGGAATCTGTCCTTTCTTTTCTTCATGGACATGACGTTCATAGGCAGACATAATGCCCTCATAAGTTGTGCCTGCCAGAATGTTCGTGCCCACATCAACGGTAATGGGTCTTTCCGTATTTTCCCTTATAGTCACACAAGGCACTCCCAAGGCAGTGGTCTCTTCCTGCAGGCCTCCGCTGTCAGTAAGCACTATTCTGGCATCTTTCCACAAATACAACGCATCCCTGAAGCCTAAAGGCTCCAAGGCTACTACGTCTCGGGGTAGATCCAAGCCGTGCTGTTCGATCATCTTTTTCGTCCTGGGGTGCACTGGGAAAATCAAGGGCAAGTCCTTTGAGATTTCTTCCAAGGCCTTGAAAATGGTTTCCAAGGTTTCCCTGCTGTCCACATTAGATGGCCTGTGCAGGGTCATGAACCCGTATCTGCCAAATCTCTCTTTCAGCCCTCTAACGGCTGGTTGAACATCAGCGCCCCGTTCCAGCTGTTTCACCTGATAGAACAGGTTGTCTATCATCACATGGCCTACGAAATGGATCCTTTCCTCTGGTTTTCCTTCCTTTAGCAGATTGTCAACCCCACTCTGCTCTGTCACAAAAAAATAGTCAGAGATCGAATCAGTGACCATCCGGTTGATCTCTTCTGGCATCTTAAGATCGTAGCTCCTCAAACCGGCCTCTACGTGGGCGACATCTATCCACATCTTCTTGGCAACGATGCTGCACGCCAAAGTAGAGTTGACATCCCCCACCACCATGACCAGATCAGGCCGTTCATTTTCGCACACATCCTCAAAAGCAGTCATGATGCGTGCTGTCTGGACTGCATGGGAACCAGAGCCTGCATCCAAAAAATAGTCAGGTTCGGGTAGTTCTAGATCATCAAAAAAGGCTTGAGACATTTCATAGTCATAGTGCTGGCCAGTATGAACGATCTTGCATTGGACGGAATGTAAGCTGGAAGCCCTGTAAATGGGCGCTATTTTCATGAAATTGGGTCTGGCGCCTGCAATCAAAAACACCTTCATTCTGTTTCTTCATCCTTTATCTAGAATCATGAGCTTTAACAATAAAATTTCAATGTAAAGGATCATTTTATTGCTTTCTAGTGTCTGTCCTGCAACGGGGGATTTCCGTTCAAGGTCAAGGAATGAAAAAAATAAGCGCAGTCATATACTTAAATTCCGAGCATTATTTTTTTTGAGCATGACGCCGAGATCGGGCTAAGATACCGTTTACGGACAGATACTAACCAAGTTCCATTAGTTAACCAAATCAACTGGTCTTGACAAGGAATCATAGATCAAAAACCATACTATTTTTACTGACTCCATGCCCAGCCAATACAGATCCTTGAAATATGCCTTCCAGCCAGGCAACTCGTTTTTCTCTACATCGGCAGCCACAAAAGCCATCTTCACCTCATCTCCGAACTCGGCCTGAGCCATCATTTTTATGCGCCTCAAATGGTGAGGAGAACTTACGAAAAGGGCCGTTTTCAGCCCTAAAGCTTCCATCATTCCCTTGGCTCTTAGAACCTCAATATGCGTGTTTTCAGGCGAAGTCAACACGCCAAACCTGATCCAATGCCTGGGCCCACCAGTTGAAACAGGTTGTCCAAGCATGAACTCATCAATCACCCCTGTGTCCTTGTGTTTGAAAAGAACCTTATTCCAGGCTGGAATCAGCAAATAATCTGCATAGCCTTCGTGTAGCAACCGTTTTGCCTCTGCTTCACGTGCCTCGTTATCATATCCCACCAGTAAAATGATGGCATCGGCTTTGAAAGGCTGGCTGGAGTACTGAAGAAAGGATGACAATAAAAAGTACAAAATCGATGCGGATAGAGTGACAAAAAACAACCATCTTTTCATGCTGGATCAAATGAGTTTCAGCCTCGGCTGACCTTGAATCTCTTCTTGAGCAACTCGTTAAACACAAGGATCATAAAAATTACCAACGCTGTCTGCCGCCTTGCCCTCTTTGGATTTGTGACAAGCCTGTAAAACCACTCCAGATTCGTTTTTTGAAACAGCCTGGGGGCCCGCCTTACATGGCCTGCTATGGTATCCAACGTGCCTCCTATGCCTTGGCTAACTTTGACATTTTTGAGCTGCTGTCCAAAGGTAGCAAGCCACTTTTCTTGTTTGGGACTGCCTAGAGCTACAAACAATACCTGTGCACCAGAATCATTTATCTTTTCAACCAGCCTGTCCATTTCTTTATCTGGCACATATCCATGAGACCATCCAGCTATTTGAAGACCAGGAAATCGGTTTTGAAGAATTTCTCTCGCTTTTTCGTTCACCTCAGGTCTCGAGCCATAGATGAATATCTTGAAACCCTTTTGAGCGCACAAACCACATATGGCTGGCATCAAGTCTGATCCAGGCACCCTTTCCATATTGGCAAGCCTCAAAATTTGTGCTGCCTTGACCACCCCTATTCCGTCTGGAATGAGCAAATCACTCGCCTCCATAAATTCCAGCAACGTGTTATCTGATCTGGCTGCCATAACTTTTTCTGGATTCACTGCGACGATACGTTTGTTGCCAGGCCCTGCTATGGCACCATCTACCCATGAAAGGGCCTTTTCAAAATTCAGCACATCAACTGGCACCCCCAGGATCTTTATTCTTTTAGGCTTCACAGGCCTTCTCCCGCAAATAGCTCAAATATGAAGCCAACTGTTTTTGGCCAATTGTTTCACCATTGAGTGTAATTACAGTCACAAATTCCCAAGGTACAGTGCCATTATGTGTCACAGTAATAGTGGTAATTGGCTTTTTTCTTCCATAGATCTCAGATGCCCAACCGATCATTTCCCCTTCCCTGCCTCGTGCAATGGCCACATCCCCGCCTTGCACCACCATGGAAACAGCGGCCCCTTCTTTTTTCAACAGGAGGCCCTCTTCTCCATGCAAGACTTGCCAACTGTCATCAACGTGCCAATTGAGAACGAGTGCATGGTCACCTTTCCCATCCAGCAGATCCAGTACGATTACAGTGTTCTCGTCTAACACGGCAAGGCTCCGCGTATGTGTTATTGGCTGACTCAGGCGATGATAGCCATTATGCCTTGCCACCGTTACAAGCTCGTTGTCTTTATATGAAAAAAAGCTAACTTCTGCTGAAAAAGGTTTGGCCCACATAAAGGGGGTACGCTGTTCTGCCTGGTCCAGCCCATCTACAGAAACCGTGTTGTGGGCTTTGGTAGAACGGAAATATGCCCGCCATTCCGCATGGCAGTTGTAACAATAGGTTCCAGGGTCAATAAAGACCGGTTCTTTTTTGTAAAAAAGCTGTATCGAAAGGCAATCTGAGTGGCCATGGCCATAAGAGGGAGCCATTCCCAAAGGCCCGTGATCTAGAAGCAGCTTGATGCGCGGAGAGTCATATACAGTGTAACCTGCTTCCTTGAAACAGCGTGCTCCTATCTGAGCTGGCTTGCCCTCTTCAAACAAGGATATCCTGCCTGCATATGGTATCAGGGCCCATCCATCATCTCTGTCACCCGTATCTGGCAGCGTCCCTTCAAACCCGGTTACATGGGACAAGAAATCAATACCCCGCCTCCAGCGGTTTTCCATTGTTTCAGGCACCGAGAGCCCTTTTACACGCAGTAAATTGATGGCACAGCCATAAAGATCGACAATAAACCTCAGGTACCAAAAGGCCTGTTCTGCACCGCCGCCATCTGGAAGAATTTGATGGTTTGCTTCTGCCTCAAGGATTTCCAAGGCGCGGTTCTTCCATCCATTCGATTCACCGAATTCTGGAAATAGAAGAGAAGTGTAGAGAAGGCCCGTACACTCCGCAATGGTGTGATTTCCAAGGGAAGAGTAGAGGGACAGGCGGGACGATATGATCTTTGAGTGGGAATAGATGATCTGTAAAAAGACGTCCCAAGCCCTTTCGTCAACGCTTGGGCTGTCTCTTAAAAGGTCCATGGTGTGGCAAAGAGACAGGATGCGCAAGGCACATTCCATAACAGACTTGTAATGCACTCCCATTAACGGTGGATTCTGTTTCCACCAAGACAACATTTGATCCACAGCAAGCCTTGCAGCACGAAGAGCAAGCACCTCGTCCCTTGCCTTATACTTCTCATACAATAAAGCCAAGGCCAGCAAATGTTGCAGACGGCTGGGTTCCCACACTACGCGCACATCTCCATATGGATTCCCAGGGCCATGTGAAATATCCCCATAAAATTTTTCCGGCCACTGTTTGCCAGTATCAGGCGCCTCATGCCAGCATTTACCAGATTTCTTCCACTGCCATTCAAAACCCAGGGCATTTGCCTTACCATCTAATAAATCATTTTCATCCAAGGCCAAAGGAACGGCATGAAGAAATGAGGAGAACGAGTTGGGAGCCCCTACGCAAAATGAGAATTCAGTGTGGCTTCTATTGATTACCCACAAACGGCCTTTTGACTTGGATGCCTTGAATTTCATCAACGCTTGGCCAGCCAAAGTCTTGACTCTAAAGGCGGTTTCAGCAGGGGACATGACGCTAAGACGCTTCCAATACCACCTAAGATCCCTTTTGGAAGCTATATTTTTATAGGCGTTGGCAGCCATACAGTTTGTTTATATGGTGACAGCCTTGGAAGAGCGTATGGATTCCATAATTTTGAAGGTCGCAAGTGAAGCGGAATAGATCTCCTTCCAAGGAATGGGATTGCCTGTACCTTTCCGGATGGATTCTATAAACCTTTTGACCTCATTTTTCTGCCCTTTGTTCTGAGACAGGAGCTTTTCCACCTCTTTTTTACCTTTTGCGTAACAGGTCAATGTCTTAAAATCTTCCATGATCATGGAAGTCCCTGACCCAAACACCTCTATATATTCCTTGGGCAGACCTTTATCACCATTTGAATAATAACCAACATTTCCAATCGATCCATTCTCAAACTTAAATACAGTTGTCAAAACATCATTTAAGCACTCTGCCTCATCCATAGAAGCTGCATAAACGGAAACGGGCAATGAAGCACACATGAAGATGAGAAAATCCACAAAGTGGCATACTTCACCAACTATCCTGCCACCTCCTATCTCTGAATCTTGTATCCACGAGCCAGATGGTATAGCCCCAGCATTGACTCGATACGACATTGCCAATGGCCCCTCACCGGTCCAATTTTTCATTTTTTCAGCCAGAGGAGAAAAACGCCTGTTATAACCTACCATTAGCAATGGCCGATCACTACCATAGCCTTCGTAAACTTGCCTGATTTCTTCCAATTCTTGCTCCGTCAGGCAGAGAGGCTTTTCCACAAAGACATTTTTGCCGTTTTTCAAGGCTTCCAATACATATTTGGCATGGGAATCATGGCGTGAAGCAATGAAAAGAGTGTTGACATCCGGGTCTTCCAAGAGGTCGGCTGCATCAGTCGATGAAAATTCAAATCCAAATCTTTCAGCCACAGATCTAGCACTTGCGCCTGAAGTAGTCACAACACCTTTTCGAACAACCTTTCTCTTGGGAAGATTGGGCAGAAGATGGCTTTGCGCATATGAGCCTGCACCTATAAAACCGACAACTATTGAAGACTGTTTTTTTCGTTTGGACTTTCCAACCACTACTTTAGAGGAATAGTGAAAATCTTTCGTAGCATCATATTCAATCAAGATGCCTATGAAGGACTCACTCCTTGCCATCATCATGTCATAAGCCTTGGGGGCCTCTTCAAGGGGAAAGACATGAGTTGTTAAATAGTCCACATTTATCTTTTTCGCGTAGAGCAACTCTTGAAAGGCCTGCATGTTCCGGTTCTCAGTCCACCTCACATAGGCCACTGGATAATCGATTCCCTTTTCCTCATACAGGGGATCGTAACGTCCAGGTCCATAGGAACAAGACATCCTAACCTCTAGCTCCTTTTTATAGAAATGGGGTTCTCTGTCATAGCCAGTAGGCACTGCCCCAAGGATCACGATCTTTCCCTTTTTCCTGCTAATGGCCCCGGCAAAATTGATTGGATCTAATGAATCAGTGGCGGCAGCTATTATCACGCCATCACAGCCTATACCCTGGGTCATTTCCATGATTTTCGTTTCAATGCCAGGCGTAGATCTTTGAAATGCTGCGTCCACTGAATGCTCTCTGGCCAAGGCCACCATATTGTCATCTATATCAACACCAATCACCTTCACCCCAGAAGCCTTGAGAAGCTGTGCCGCGAGCTGCCCAAGAAGCCCCAAACCAATAACTGCACACGTCTCGCCCAACTTCATGTCTGCTTGGCGCACGGCCTGCAAGGCTATGGCACCAAGCGTATTGTATGCAGCGGCTTTCAAATCCGCGTCTGGCTCAAGCTTTACACACAAATTTTTGGGAACAGCCACAACCTCAGCATGTGACGCTGTTAATCCGCCGCAGGCAACCAGATCTCCAACTGCAAACTGACCCACATCAGGAGCAACAGCCACCACTTCACCTGCACACGAATAGCCCAAAGGTGAAAGGGCATCCAGCTTCTTCATAACGGCACGATATGTCTGAATTGGCCCCTGGGATTTCAACGTGTCAATCACCTGTTTAACCTGCTGAGGCCTTTCCTTGGCCTTACCAATAAAGCTCTTTCTAGCTGCTTTTACAGTACTTCCTTCAGTACCTGCACTTACCAGCGAGTAATGATTACGGACCAGTACGTACCCTTTTTGAAGAGCCGGTACAGGCACTTCTACCACTCGCATAGTACCATCTTTTAATTTTTGGGTGAGTTGTAACATGGCTTACCAATTGTTTTTCATTTGACTTTTAAGGTTCTATGACCTTGATAATTTTGGCCGGATTTCCGCACACCACACAATTTTCTGGTACATCTTTCGTAACTATCGAGCCTGCGCCTACAATACTATTTCGCCCAATTCGAACGCCTGGCAAGACAACAGAGTTGACTCCAACAAAAACATTATCCTCAATTATGGTTGTAGCTTCGCTCTTTTTATTTAATCTAGCAGCAGCAGCATCATGTGATAAGATCACACATCCATGTGTAATAGTACATTTGTTACCTATGATTATTTTCCCTCTGCGTACATCAATCTTTGCACCAATGCTGATCATAGTGTTGTCCCCAATGGCAACACCCGTTGCCCGCAAGTAGGAATGATACAGTAAGCGGGCTAAATTTCCCCCATAATGTTTTATTTTCTTCACAAGATTTGCTAACATAAAATTTTAAATCATTTCAAATTCAACTTTTACAACATCTATAAAATTGATAGTTCTCTTTGTATAGAGGCAAGCAACTTCTGCAAGTTATCCTTATAGTTTTCGATAGAGTATTCTTTTTCATAAATCGTCCTACCTGCTCTTCCCATTTTTTCCCTCAACTGAGAATCGTCTATCAACCGCAGAACTTTAGAGGTTAATGCATCAACATCTTGAGGGTTCACGATAAATCCATTCACATTGTTGCGGACTATTTCGGGTACACTTCCCACATTTGTGGTAACAATAGGCAGCGCACACTGCATTGCCTCCAGATTAACAAGAGGAAATGCTTCTTGATGGCTTGGAAAAACGAATATATGACTCTTAGCAAACGTTTCCGCCTTTTTTCTACCAGAAACTGCTCCTACCAGCTGCACACAAGACTCTAGTTTTTCTTGTTGAATAAAGTGGAGCATTGCATTAAAAAATCGCTCTTCTCTATATGGTCCCGCAATTATAAACCGCACATGCTTCCTTTCAGGATACACTCTTCTAGCCATTTCCAAAAAATCCATGGTGCCTTTAGCTGGCCGCATATTCGAAAGATAAAGAATATTCAATTTCCCATCTTGGTTACCAGCATTAGAAAAAAGTTCAGCATAACGTAATGTCATATCAGGAATTGCATTTGGCAAAACAAAAACGCGCTCAGAGACTAAAAAAGGAAAAACATCCTCTTTCAATCTTTCTCCTAATACTATAGCCCCGTAGGCCTTTCCAAAAACTTTCTTGGCTATTGCCTTAATTATGAAATTATTATTTTTAACCAATTTCTGAACACCAAGCCCATGAATATATAAAAGATATTCACTACCTAAAGATTTAACAATAAATAACTGCATGGCATCAATCAAAAAAGATAACGGACCTAAAGAAACAAA
>CAYWKF010000023.1:0-24135 GCA_964459155.1 uncultured Desulfobacterales bacterium | reverse complement strand
AAAAGAATCTTTTTGATTTCGATCATGGCAGCCCCTCCTTTTTGGCTAAGATTATTTGATTTTTTGATTTCCTTGGTAGTTAATATCAGTCTTGTTCTTGCAATGTCAAGGTATTGTCAAGAGATATACCTGATACGTTTTGAGACAACCAAATCATGAATAGAGTAAAAAAAATATCATGTAAGTGCATATATTTTCAGGAAATCTTTTCCACGATCAGAAAAATTGCGTCCAAGCCATTTCACAAGCAGGTCGATGATTCCTGCTATCTGGCTCCAAGAGATTGGCCACTAGCCATTCGAAACAGAGGAAGGGCCTTGAGAGACAATCACCCACCTTCACGGGGCCTTGGATGTCGTTATTCGAAAGTCATCTCTTATCAAGGACTGTGCAATTGTCAGGAATCATGGCTCACGCAAAACAGGGGCCACTTGTGGATATTTAGGCCCATCATAATTATACTTGTCAATGGCTGTGGGGCTCACTCCGATCTTTTAAAAAGATCTGGCCAAAAAACTGGCCATTGGCCCAACTTCTGGTTTACCCAATTTAGACAAGGCAAGTATTACCGTGACAAAAGAGAAAAACCTTTCGCCTGGCCCAAAAGAGATAGTCAAAGTATTGGAAACTTTGTTACAGGTTACCAAGGGCTTGGATGTACCACTCAAGCGCTTTGAAAGAGTCCAGACAAAGGATCCCTTAAAAGTGTTGGTGGCCACCATTCTGTCATCACGCACAAAAGACGAGGTAACGGCTGAGGCCGTCGAGCGGCTCTTTTCCATGGCTGAAAACCTGGACCAGCTCTCCAGGCTGAGCGCTGAGAAAATCGAGCGTCTGATTTATCCTGTGGGCTTTTATAGGAACAAGGCGAGGTTTCTTGCCGCCTTGCCAAAGGCCCTGGAACCTTTCGGAGGTCAGGTTCCGGCTACCATGGAAGATCTCTTGAGCCTGCCAGGCGTGGGAAGAAAAACAGCCAACTTGGTTATGGCCAGGGCCTTTGGAAAACCTGCCATATGCGTCGACACCCACGTCCACAGGCTTGCCAACCTATGGGGATGGGTCACGACTAAAGGCCCTGAGGATACAGAAAAGGCGTTGGAAAGGCTTGTTCCCAAAAGTCACTGGTCAAAAGTGAACCCCATCCTTGTTTCTTTCGGACAGAGTGTTTGCAGGCCCGTTTCTCCGAAATGTAACAAATGTCCTTTGAATGATTGGTGCCCTGGAAAAGGAGGAGCGAGTTGATTTTAACATGCCATTAAAAGGAGTTTCATGACGTACAATGTGCAACGGGAGTAGCTTTCGTGGTTGTTGTGCTTAAAACTATTCTTATCCAGGCCATTAAATAGACAATATGCTTTTCGCCATTAACTTGCCACTATCTAATTAAAAAGGTATGGCAGCTTGTCTGGCACCTTTGGCCCTCCGGCTCCACCTCGCATTTCTGCATCTTCTAAGGCTCGCTTCGCTGGAAGTTGCACAACTCGCCTGCCTTTGGCAGGCTCAAACAGTACAACTTCCGGACGCTACGCTTCGCCCAGAATCTGCAAGAAATTGCTCACAGTCGCTACGGGCAAAAAAATGCAAGACTGCTGCCCAACCATCCAATATCTTTTCTGATAAAGGTTATTTTTCCTATAATTTTTTGATTCTCTGTCCAAAGTTTAGGAGTAGCCAGTTTTTAAAATAAACTGAATATGGAAAATCGAAAATTGAGGGTAAATTGTAACGCAGAGTCGGGGATGGTTTAGGGGATTTTTCCAAAGAGGCCTTTAGCGTGACAAGTACCAGGATTCTTGGAAACCGCACGAAAAGAAACTCTAAAGGCTCCGAGGGAAAATCACCTAAACCTTGGAATATGATAAAATGAAATTATTAAATAGCCGACATGCTTTTTGCCATTGACTTGGCAGCATCAAAAAGTCGGGCGTTTTTGTGCCGGTGTAATATTCACCAAGACAAAAAATAACAGAAGATTATGGCAGACAATTCGTTTGCTTGAAACATGTTCCAATGTCAAGGTTGCCTGAGGCAATGCTGCTGCATATAATAGGTGGCTATTATTGTTGAGGAGCAGAATAAATGGGACTTACGATCACTGAACAGATAATAAAAAACCACTTGATAAAGGGTGAAATGACGCCAGGAAACCCTATAGGTATCAAAATAGATCAAACACTCACTCAGGATGCCACGGGCACCATGGCGTATCTTGAATTCGAGGCAACAGGCCTGGACAGGGTTAAGACAGAGCTTTCTGTAAGCTATGTTGACCACAACCTGCTTCAATCCGACTTCAGAAACGCAGACGACCACCGTTTTTTGCAATCCATCGCAGCAAAGTATGGACTCTATTTCTCCAAACCTGGAAATGGCATCTGCCATCAAGTGCATTTGGAAAGGTTTGCAGCACCAGGCAAGACACTTCTCGGCTCAGACAGCCATACCCCCACAGCAGGCGGCTGCGGAATGCTGGCCATGGGTGCAGGAGGGCTGGACGTGGCCATGGCCATGGCTGGGCAGCCCTTTTTCTTGAACATGCCAAAGGTGGTGGGTGTATATCTCAAGGGTTCTCTTTCTCCGTGGGTTTCTGCCAGAGATATCATATTGGAGCTTTTGAGGCGCCTCACAGTAAAAGGAGGCGTAGGAAAGGTAATGGAATATTTTGGCCCAGGTGTATCCACACTTTCTGTGCCAGACAGGGCAACGATTGCCAATCTTGGCACTGAGCTGGGAGCCACTGGCACGGTTTTTCCTTCAGATGAAGTAACCAGGCAATTTCTTGCTGCTCAGGACAGGGAAGGAGATTGGCGATCCCTGGAGGCAGACAATGATGCTGAGTATGCTGAGATTATAGAAATCGATCTGTCTGCCCTGGAGCCTATGATTGCATGCCCGTCCTCTCCAGACAACGTCGTACCAGTGCGAGAGGTGGCAGGCAGGTCTGTTTCCCAAGTGATCATTGGCTCGTGTGCAAACTCTTCATTGAGGGACTTGATGGTTGCGGCCAAGGCCTTGGAAACACACGAGATAAACCCTTACGTGAGCTTTGAAATAAATCCAGGTAGTAGACAGGTGTTGGAAAATGGGGATGAAGCCGGGGTGCTCAAGGCTCTGATTCACGCTGGAGCACGCATCCACCAGAGTGGCTGCCTTGGATGCATAGGCATGGGCCAGGCCCCAGCCACCGGCACCATAAGCCTGCGCACCTTCACTAGGAACTTTCCAGGAAGAAGTGGCACGAAGAATGATCAGGTATATTTGTGCAGCCCAGAGACAGCAGTTGCTTCAGCAATCAAAGGCGAAATCACAGATCCCAGAGAGCTTGGGGCAGCGCCAGTGCTCGACATGCCTGAAAAATTCATCATAAATGACAACGGCATCATTCCACCGCTGCCAGATGGCTCTGGCGTTGAGATCATCAGAGGGCCAAACATAAAACCCTTGCCTGAATTTGATCCAATGCCGGAAGATCTCGAGGGTACGGTATTGTTGAAATTGGAAGACAACATCACCACAGACCACATAATGCCGGCCGGTAGTAAAATCTTGCCGCTTCGCAGCAATGTGCCTGCAATCAGCGAATATGTCTTTTCACAGATCGACCCAGAATTTTCCAAAAGGGCCAAAAAGATCTCGCCCTCCATAATAGTTGGAGGCGAAAACTACGGCCAGGGATCATCCAGGGAGCATGCTGCCTTGGCGCCAAGATACCTTGGTGTCCGCGCAAAGCTTGTCAAGAGCTTTGCTAGAATCCACAAGGCAAATCTCATAAATTTTGGCATTTTGCCGCTTACGTTCGTTGATTCTTCGGATTACGACACCATATCTCAAGGAGAAAAACTGACCATACCAGGAGTTAGGCAGGCCCTCTTGGGAGGAGCTGATACAGTAACCATAAGGCGCCAGGATGGAACGACTTTCCAGGCCAGGCTAGACCTTTCTGAAAGGGAGCGCCAGATACTTGCCTCAGGAAGCCTGCTCAACTGGGTGAAGGCGCAGCTTTGATAGACATGGAACAGAGAAAAAGATGGACAGCTGACTCATCCACAGGCCTCTATGGGATCATAGGCCATCCAGTGGGGCACAGCCTCAGCCCCCTGATGCACAACAGTGCATTCTCGGCAACCGGGCTGAACAACGTCTATCTGGCCTTTGATGTCACTGAGCTCGAAGATGCAGTGAAGGGAATAAGGGCCTTAGGTATAAAGGGAGTCTCTGTCACCGTACCCCACAAAGAATCAGTAATGAAGTTCCTGGATGAAATCGATCCCATTGCCAAGAAAATAGGTGCAGTCAATACCATAATAAACAGGAAGGGAAGACTGTTGGGCACCAATACGGACTGGATTGGAGCAGTCAAGGCCCTTGAAGAAGCAGCCGGAAGGCTTGATACCAAAAAGGTACTGGTACTGGGCGCAGGAGGATCGGCAAAGGCGGTGGTGGCAGGCCTGGCAGAAAAAGGAGCCAGGGTTCTGATAGCAAACAGGACACTGGAAAAGGCGAAGGACCTTGCTGAGCAATTCAACGCGCGCTGGTATAGCTTTGACGAGCTTCCAGATGTGGAAGCGAATATAGTGGTGAACACCACTTCGGTAGGAATGGCACCGAACCATGACGAGTCTCTCGTTCCAGCAGAGCTGTTGCCCAAGTACCCCATCGTTATGGATATAGTCTATTCGCCATTGAAAACGAAATTGCTGAAAGATGCTGAAAAGGCAGGCTGCAAGATCATCACAGGCCTTAGGATGCTCCTCTTCCAGGCTGTGGCCCAATTTGAACTCTGGACCGGATTACAGGCTCCTGCAGAGGTGATGGAACGTGCCCTGCACGATGCCATGGAACAATCAAATGCATGAATCAACGTACTTGACTCAAAAAGAAATCGAAGTTCCGTCTGCTACTGGTCCTGTTACAGCGAGCCTGAAGGTACCAGGATCAAAAAGTATAACCCAGCGGGCATTGATAACCGCCTTTTTGGCCAAAGGCACATCCTTGCTCATGGACCCTCTGGACAGCGAAGACATATCGCTCTTGTCTGACAGCTTGATGAAGCTGGGAGCTCAGATTCATGCTGATGGCAACCAACTATCCGTAAGGGGCACCGGCGGCTCCATAGTCGATGGTGGATTGTCAGACTCTGTTCCCATGCAGCTATACATGGGCAACAATGGCACAGGTATAAGATTTTTGGCATCTATCGCAGGCCTTGGAAGGGGATGGTACCGCCTCTACGGTACGGAACGCATGGCAGAAAGGCCTATTCAGCCCCTGCTGGATGCCTTGAAACAATGGGGAGCAGAAGCCCTTTCTGAAAGAAATAGTGGCTGCCCACCTGTATTGATCCAGGCCCGGGGCCTCAAGGGCGGACATTGCCTCCTCAAGGCCAAAAAGAGCAGCCAATACCTCTCTTCGCTGCTCTTGGCCGGGCCATACTGTGCCGAACAGGCACAAATAGAGCTTGAAGGCCTGGTATCCAGGCCCTATGTGGATCTTACCATAGCGGTCATGAAGGCCTTTGGCATAGAGCCAGAAGAAAAGGACAACACCTTTACTGTGCCCAAAGGATCTTACAGAAACATTGAGTACCAAGTGGAAGGAGACGCATCCAGTGCCTCATATTTCTTCGCTGCAGCCGCAATAACAGGCGGTGAGGTCACAATTGAAAATCTCCCATCCGATTCTCTACAGGGAGATTCAGCCTTTGTTGACTTGTTGGCCAAGATGGGTTGTGACATAGTGAAAACTGCAACATCCACCACAGTCAAAGGCCCTGCCGATGGTGTTTTGAAGGCCATAGAAACAGACATGTCCAAATGGCCAGACATGGTGCCAACCCTTGCGGTGGTTGCCGCCTTTGCAACGGGCACTACCGAAATAAAAAATGTGGCCCACCTTAGGATCAAGGAAACAGACAGGCTCAAGGCCGTTGCCACGGAGCTTTCAAAAATGGGCGGCTCGGTTAGGGAATTGCCGGACGGCCTAGTGATAGAGGGAGGCCACCAGCTTAGGCCTACCATCATCAATACTTACGACGACCATCGGATAGCCATGTGTTTCGCAGTAGCTGGTCTGAGAGTACCTGGGCTGGTGATACAAGATCCAGCCTGTGTGGCCAAATCCTTTCCAGACTTCTGGGACAGGTGGCACTCCATGTTGGAAAAGGCTTAGCAGTGATTAAAAAACCTGTCTATTTGATCGGATACCGTGCTACCGGAAAGACCACGGTGGGAAAAAAGGTGGCCCATGAGCTTGGCATACCCTTTGTGGATCTTGATGAATATATAAAAAGGGAAGCCGGAAGAGAAATAGCCGAGATAGTGTCGGAAAAGGGATGGAAGGCCTTCAGGGAACTTGAAAAACATGCCCTGACGACATTGGCTGCCAAACAGGAACCAGTTGTTGTTTCATGCGGTGGCGGTGCGGTACTGCACAAAGACATATGGCCTGAAATAAAGAAAGGGGCAGTGGTGGTTTGGCTCAAGGCCAGACAGGAAACCATATTGGCGCGCATGGCACAAGATGGTTTGTCTCAAACCCAGCGACCAAGGCTTACAGATAACAGTTCCACCATGAAAGAAGAGATCGAACAGACTTTGCAAGAACGCTATCCTCTCTACGAATATTGTGCAGACGTGGCCATAGAGACCGATTCCTTGAGCCCGGAAAAAGTCGCGCGAAAAATAATCGAGGAGGTGACAAGCTAGGTGCCTGGAAACAGTTTTGGACAATCGTTCAGGGTTACAACTTGGGGTGAATCCCACGGTCCAGCCCTGGGTGTGGTGATAGACGGCTGCCCTCCCCTGCTCCCCTTGAACGAAGACATGATACAGCAGGAACTTGACAGAAGAAGGCCTGGCACTGGAGGTCCTGCATCCACACCGCGCAAAGAACCAGACAAGGTGGAAATACTCTCAGGCGTGTTTGAGGGAAAGACCACAGGTACCCCGATCTCCCTTTTGATATGGAACAAGGATGCCAAAAGCAGCTCCTACGACAAACTGAAAGATATATTCAGGCCTGGACATGGCGATTTCACCTATCTGAAAAAGTATGGGATCAGAGATCACCGAGGAGGCGGCAGGGCCTCAGGCAGAGAAACTGCTGCCAGAGTGGCCGCTGGGGCTGTAGCCCAAGTGTTGTTGGATGGCTATGGCATATCCGTTTTGGCCTATACGGTTTCTCTGGCCAATGTGACCACGGAAAAAAGAAACCTTGACGAAATATTCGAAAACAGGCTCTTTTGCCCAGACAATGAGGCCGCTGCCAAGATGGAAGAAGCAATAGCACAAATCCGATCCCAAGGAGACTCGGCAGGGGGCATTGTTGAAATTCAGGCAACCGGGGTTCCTCCTGGCCTTGGCGAACCAGTTTTTGACAAGCTGGATGCTGAAATAGCAAAAGCACTCATGTCCATAGGTGCAGTGAAAGGAGTCGAGATAGGCTCTGGGTTCAAGGCGGCGCATTTGCTCGGCTCTCAGAACAACGATCCAATAGGGCCTGAGGGCTTTTTGTCCAACAACGCCGGCGGTATATTGGCGGGGATATCGAATGGAGCAGACATCGTTGCAAGGGCGGCGATAAAGCCAATCCCCTCCATTTCCAAAGAACAAGACACCATAGACACGTCTGGCAGACCGGTAAAACTCAAGGTGGGCGGACGCCATGATGCCTCTGCCATTCCAAGGATAGTGCCTGTATGCCAAGCCATGATGAGGCTGGTCCTGGCAGACCATGTCCTGCGCCAGAGGATGATCACCCAATGATTCCAGAAAACCCTGTCATAGGTATTGTCGGCGGCAAGGGCAGAATGGGCCGCTGGTTTCACAATTTCTTTTCCAATTTAGGCCTTCGAGTGCTAGTTTCAGATTTGGATACCCGGTTGTCATCGGTGGAAGTGGCACAACAAAGTGACTTTGTGATTTTTTCTCTTCCCATGGACGTATTCCCAGAAGTTGTAAAGGAAATTGCTCCCATTGTCCCAGAAGACAGGGCCATTGCAGACCTCTGTTCATTGAAGGAGCGCCAGGTTGAGTGCATGCTTGAATACAGCAGTTGCGAGGTCATTGGCACACATCCTCTGTTTGGTCCTGCTGAAGAAGCCATCACTGGCAGACGGGTGGCTTTGTGCCCTGGACGCGGCCGTAAATGGCTAGAGTGGTGGCGCGACTTTCTTACGCACCACGGGGCCATTGTGACCCAAGTGTCTCCCTCAGAACATGACCGCATAATGGCATGGGTGCAGGCCTTGAACCATTTCATTTTGCTGTCGCTGGGAAAGGCGCTTGAAGACGAAGGTATGGATCTTCACCATGTTGTGGCCCTTTCTACCCCCAGTTTCGAACGCCAGATGGAGATAGTTGGAAGGCTGTGCAAGCAGGACCCAGCCCTTTACTCCAAAATACAAATGGCAAACCCTTATACAGACAGGGCTTTGTCATCCTTTATGGAACATGGCTCAAAGCTTATGGATATCATTCACGCAAAAGACAAAGACCAATTCATATCCATTTTTGAAGAAGTGCAGCACTTTGGCAAGGTGCTGTTACAAACAAAAGAAGAGAAAGAAGAAAAGAGTTAGTTTCCCTTTCCTAGATGAATTATCCATTTCTCTCAGAATCTCCAGATGGTGTGAAAATCACTTTGCATGTTCAACCCAAAGCCTCAAAGAGTGCCATTGGCGGTGTTCATGGAGATGCCCTCAAGCTGCGCATACAGGCACCACCAGTAGAAGGAAAAGCAAACAAGGCAACCATCGCCTTTCTGTCTTCCCTCTTTGACATACCCAAAAGGGATATCGTCTTGAAAAGCGGCCCATCCTCAAGGCGCAAGATCTTTTTAATTTCAGGCATCACTCTGGATCAAGCAAAAAAAATATTGGAAGAGAAACTCTGATTTTTCAGTGGTTGAGCAAAATATCCGATAACAACCTTTAGAAATGGTTGAAAAGGACCACTGTATAGCTCTGTGATGACTCAAAGTATCGTTTGGAGATAGGACTATGCCTGTATATGTATGGGAAGGCACCACCTTCAGAGGTGAAAAAAAGAAAGGGGAAATCGAGGCACAGGACGAGCGCGCTGTGCGCATAATGCTCAAGCGCCAGCGTATCGTACCCAAAAAAATAAAGCAGAAACCCAAGGACTTGTTTGAAAATGTGAGTTTTCTGCAACCTAAAGTCACTACCAAGGACATTGTGCTTTTTACCAGACAGCTTTCCACAATGATCGACGCTGGGCTACCTCTGATTCAGGCATTGGAGGCGCAGGCTACCCAACAGGAAAACAAGACCTTTAAAAAGATGCTTTCGGACATAAAGAATGAAGTGGCTGCTGGCTCAACCCTTGCCGATGCCTTAAAAAAATATCCAAAACATTTTGATAATCTCTACATCAACATGGTGGCGGCTGGTGAAGTGGGAGGTATTCTCGACGAGGTGTTTTCCAGATTGGCCAACTATATGGAAAAGGCTGAACGCCTCAAGCGCAAGGTTAAAAGCGCATTGACCTATCCTGCCATAGTCTTGGCCATTTCAGGTATGGTATTGGCAGTGATCCTCATATTCGTGATCCCTGTATTTCAAAAAATGTTTGCCGAATTTGGCCACGCACTGCCGGCTCCCACACAAATAGTAATAAACATCAGCAACTTCATGAAATCATACATATTCGTCATGATAGGCGGTGCAGTGGTAAGCACATTCCTATTTAAAAGATATTATGCCACTGAGAACGGAAGGAGAGTCATAGACAGGCTCGTATTGAAGTCCCCAATATTTGGTCCTATGCTGAAAAAAGTGGCAGTGGCAAAGTTTACCCGAACTCTTGGTACCTTGATAACCAGCGGCGTGCCCATCATCGAGGCCCTGAATATTGCCGCCGGCACTTCAGGCAACAAAATAGTGGAAGAGGCTATACACAAAGTGCGTCTGAGCATTGCTGAAGGACGTACCATTGCCCAACCTCTGCTTGAAAGCGGGGTATTTCCATCCATGGTTGTTCACATGATATCCGTGGGTGAAACCACTGGTGCGCTGGACCAGATGTTGAACAAAATAGCAGACTACTATGATGAAGAAGTCGACACGGCAGTGGATGCCCTCACCAGCATGATCGAGCCATTCATGATAGTTTTTTTGGGAGGTACCATAGGTTCCATTATCATCGCCATGTACTTGCCAATCTTCAAGATGGCAAGTGCGGTAGGCAGCTGATCTCAAAAAGACAAAGGGCTTCACCGAACCGAGACCGCCTGGTTAGACAAACAGACAAGATACCCTGTTTGTATGGCTTAAACCAAAGCGTAGGCCATTGTTCCAATCCTTTTTGCTCCATTCCAGAGGGGAAGCCCATCTGGCAGCCTTCATACACCACCACTCTGCCATATCAAAACTGATGAAGAACTGATCTAAAAGAGTTGTTTTTTAAAAACAGGGCAATTACCTTAGGCCCGGACGAACAATGTGGCCTACGGATTCTACTGGAAGATATGCAATCGCCTTTGTTGGGGCAGGACCAGGCGATCCTGAACTCATTACAATCAAAGGCAAGAAGTTGCTGGAACAGGCGGATATCGTCTTGTACACAGGTTCGCTCATACCTGAGGCGCTGGTTACTGGGCTTTCAGCAGACATCGTCAACTCGGCCCCCCTGACTCTTGAAGAAGTGGTTTCCTTGTTAAAGCAAGCTTTTGATACAAGAAAGAAAATAGTAAGGCTACACACCGGAGATCCGGCCATCTACAGCACCATCAGGGAACAGATCCGTGCCTTGGCCAAAGAACGTATCCCCTATTTCGTGGTTCCCGGGGTCACTGCTGGTTTTGCTGCTGCCGCTGCACTTGGGACCGAACTAACCATTCCTGGAAAGACACAGACAGTGATTTTTTCCAGGATCGCTGGCAGAACACCCGTGCCCAACACAGAGGATGTAGAGCGCTTGGCTTCCATCAAGGCCTCTATCGTTCTGTATCTGAGTGTTCACAAAATCAGGGAAGTTGCAGAAAAACTCATAGCAGGTGGTTACAGTTCAGATACCCCGGTGGCCGTGGCTGAAAAAGTTACGTGGCCGGAACAGAGGATAGTGACGGGAACTTTATCAACCATTGCAGACAGGGTCAAATTGGAGGGAATAAGAAAGACCGCGGTTATACTCGTGGGAGAGGCCGTTGGAGATTTCGCATCCAGCAGTGAACGATCTCTATTATATCATCCTGAATTTAGCCATGCCGCCCGAAAATCAGCCCCCCTTGAAACAGTTCAGACCAAGATCGATCTTTCCTGTACTTTTGATGAACTGCATATAGCCTTTTTGAGCAAACGGGGGAAAAAGTTGGGCATGAAAATCAAAAACGCCATTTATGCTCCAAGGATAGATCTACTTCATTTCAAGTCGCTGAAACCCCTTATAGATTCCCAAAAATTATGGAAAAAAAGGGTTGGTCTCATATTCGTTACTGCGGCTGGTATAGCAGTACGCACCTTAGCCCGGAATATAAAGTCCAAGGCAGAAGATCCTGCTGTAATAGTGGTGGACGAAGCCGGCAAGAATGTGGTGAGCCTGCTATCCGGGCATCTGGGCGGAGCAAACAAATTGTGCACCAGTGTGGCCTCTGTCATCGGAGCCAACCCAGTCATCACCACTGCATCGGATTCATTGAACTTGGTTCCCATCGATTTGTGGGCGCGCTTCCACCAACTCGAACCAGTTTCGAGGGAGGGACTGAAAAAAGCTGCTTCCCGCCTGATTTCACAGGGAAGTTTGAAGACATATTCCGATCTTTCAATAGATAAGCTCCCCCCAGGACTATCCAAGGTAGAATCCATGGAGGAGGCAGAATTGGTCATAAGCATCAAGAACTTAAAACCATCAGAGAAACAGATCCACCTCGTACCCAAAATCGTTGCCATAGGCATTGGCTGCCACAATCACATTTCTTCCGAACACTTGATACAAAATCTGAATGATTTTGCGAAATCCCACAACCTCCACATGGCATCCATTTGCTGTTTTGCCTCCATCGATCGTAGAAGGGATACCCCAGCCCTATTTGAAACAGCCAGAATGCTGAACATACCCTTGAAATTTTTCAGCAGGTATGAATTGGGAACTCTTCAAGTGAAGACACCGTCCAAGGTGGTGAATAATGCCTTGGGCATCAAAGGGGTGGCAGAGCCAGCAGCGCTCATGGCTGCCGGTGATAGAGCTAGCCTTCTCATTCCCAAAAAGAAATATGACAACATGACCATTGCCGCAGCTTTGGGCCGTTACGTTTTGGGCAGCTCTTTCTGAAGAGTAATAAGAAAAAACCCCGCTGATTACAGCGGGGCCTCTCTCCTCCATTGGATCAGTGAATGTGGCTGATTACCACCAGCTAACTGTCTGATCCGCCTCAAAGATCATTTGAACCAGGATATCATAATTGGGATCCCCATCGTAAAGTTTAAATTCCTTTGCTTCACGATCCCTGCTCAAGATTTCAACAAGCTTTTTCACATCGTCATTGGGTTCAGAACGGTATACGTGCAATATTTTCATGGTTTTTTCTTCGCTCATTTCCTGTCCTCCTTATCTATTCAGCACATGCTGGAGGCGGAGTCTTGGACTGTTTGGGCAGGCCGTAAGGAATGATCACGTCTGCCTCTCTCATTCTCTCTCCAAGCTCTTCCAAGGTTATGGGAGTCAACTCTACGCCTTCAGGGGCATCTGCACCCATGGTGAAGACATCCCCCTCCATATCCTTGATCCAGTCGATGTTTTCTTTTTCATACTCAGAGAACTTTGGAAATTCTCCATGCATTATAACTGCATAGGAGAAGTGATTTTCCACAGACAAACCAAGGGTGGAGCGTATCCCATCACCTGAATACATCCGGTTTGGCAACAAAAAATAAATCTTTTTGGATTCCATTTCTTTTTCCTCCTCAGTCCTTCAAAATTACAGGACCAAATACTTGCCACATTCGTCAAGCACGGCACCATGATAGGCCTGGGTTCTCATTTGGCGTGGAACAAGGCCTTTGGGAACATCTTTTTCAACATCGTAACCTTCACAGGTGTAACTGTCAGCACAGATGGCCACATCCTCAATGTCGCACATATTGCAGAGCTTCACGAAATCTGGATGTTTTGTCAGGTGCACAGACTTGAAAGTGAAGAACACCATCACCTTTTTGCCAGCGCGCGTTGCAGCTGCTGCAACACCGATCACATGGCGCATGTTTTGAGGGGAGGTGACAAAAATCCCCAATTTGTTCGGATCAGCAGACATGATTCTCTTCCTCCCTTATTTCTTTCTCACGTAAAAACGAATGAAACCCTCATCTTCCTTTTCACCAAGGTATTCGTGGCCAGCCCTGGCGCACCAGCCAGGAATGTCGTTTCTGGAGCCTGGATCCGTACCCAGGATTTCAAGAATCTCTCCAGAGTTGATCTTTTCGATCTCTTTCTTGGTGCGAAGCAGAGGCATTGGACAGCTCAAGCCCTTTGCATCCAATGTACGGGCTACTTCCAATCCGTCGGGGGCAATCTTTACATCACTCATAACTTCCTCCTTTTAAAATTTCGATCTTATCAAAAGGCCCTTTGATATCTGCCTTTTTGACCTTTTATATCTCAAGTACCAGTTTGTTGCTCTCTTCGTTCCAATCAATGACGACATACCATATCAACATCGCCACTATGACCAGGAATATGGAACCACCATAACCGATGTAATCGGGCAGGAATATTGGTTTACCAAGTTTTTCCATCCAGTCGTTTTCCTCAAACCAATAACGAAACAGGGAATTGCTCAAGGCAAATGTTATGATCACTACCCAAAGTTTTACCTGGCCCTCGGCCACTCTCCAGAGAGAGCCACTGCCGCAACCACCTGCCACCACCATGGCCGCACCGAATATAACACCGCCTACCAAGGAGCCCCACCAAAAGGCAGGTACTACGTAGAGTTCTTCCGCCCTCAACTCCATGAATTTCATGATGGCAATGCCAATGGTACCAAGAATTACACTTATGGCCACGGCCTTGCCCATGGCAGCCTCCCCGGTCATGAAGGGCTCCCGGAAGCCGTTAACCATGCACAGCCTGCTCCTGTGGAATACGAAACCGATGCCCGCTCCTATCAGCAGGTAGCCTGGCATCAGTTCTGCATCGTCCACGTCTGATCCTGCATAGGCGTATGCAGCATATATGAGGCCTGCCAAGGCGATAAAACCCAGAATGGGCGGCAGTTTGCTCAAAAAGGTGGGGCCGGCGGGGCCTGGCATGAAGTGCTCCATTTCCCAATAGATATATTTGAGCCCAATTATCACACCAATTATCAAACCGATCATCATGGTGAAACCATTGGCTGCCAGATTTTGAATCGCACTGTAAAAACCGCCGACGTTACACCCATAGGCCAAAGTGGCACCGAAACCCATGAGGATTCCAGCAATTGCCCCCTTGTAAATTTCTAGCATAGGAGGGACACGAAAGGCGAACTCCCTAGCTACTACTGCTGATATCCAGGCACCTGCGAGAAGGCCCAGATCCATCACGGATGACGAATAGAACAGTGGATGTGCTGGTGGTTCATCGAGATCAAAGAGCCCGATGGAATAGAAAAGCCAGTCAGCCCAGTTCCTTATGCCGCCTACAATTCCCCAAGGCCTCTGCCAGGCGAACATGAAGATTGCCAACAAAGCCAGCAGTATGCCGCCTGTCATGGGCGACCAGGTCTTTTTAAAGAAATCTGTATAGACTTCCTTTATTTTTCCTGCAAAAGAACTCATTGCTTCCCTCCGCTTAAAAAGTTAAACTCTCTCTCCGATTCAGTTGTATTATCACCAGCAAATGGCAACAAAAACAGGAATAAAAACAAAAATTTGTTCGTCTGTACCAAAATTCACGCACTCTGTCAAGGGAAATAGTGAATTGCCGTTCATTATTACGGACAACTAATTATGTGAAATAAAATCACTTTTTTGGAGGAGACACATGAAACAGGCTACTAACAGCCTATTGATTTCAGCAGTGTGCCTTTTGGCGATATTGTCCCTTATATCCAATACCCACGGTGAGGAAATCATGCCTAATCTCTACAAGAAAACCTTTTCAAACGGCCTTACAGCCGTTGTTAAACAGAGCAAGAGGGCACCTGTGGCTGCAGTCCAGGTATGGGTAAAGGCGGGGAGTGCCTATGAAACTGACAAAGAAGCGGGAATCACCCATTTGATAGAACACATGATCTTCAAAGGAACAAAAAGGCGCGGACCAGGCCAAATTGCAAAAGAGATCGAATCCATTGGGGGCGCCATAAACGCCTATACCTCCATGGACTACACTGTGTATCACTGCGTCGTTCCCAAGGATTACGTGGATACTGCCCTGGACATTCTGTCCGATGCGATTTTCAACTCCATCTTCGATCCCAATGAGCTAGAAAAGGAAAAGAAGGTGGTACTGGAAGAGATGAGGATGAGGGATGACCGGCCAGGTACGAGGCTGTACAAACTCCTCATGGAAACATCGTATGAAGTCCACCCTTACAAAAGGCCCATCATTGGTTTTCAAGATACTGTGAGTTCGTTTACCAGGGATGATATATTGAAGTATATGGCCAGGCGTTATCATCCTTCCCTGATGTCCCTGATAGTGGTTGGGGATGTTGACCCTGCTTCGGTTCTTGAAAAGGCCAACGCATTTTTTGGCATGCAAAAAGGCACCAAGCCAGAGGAGCCTTCTTTCCCTGAAGAGCCATTGCAGAATTCCCCCCGTGTAAACAGTGAACACATGGAGATCCAGGAAGGCTATTTGGCATTGACATTCTCTGGCATTCCCAGTTGGGGATCCACTGATGTTCCAGCATTGGATGTGTTGGCCAGTATCTTGGGTCAAGGCAACAGTTCCAGGCTGAATATTGCGCTTAGGGAGAGACTCCAGCTGGTTCACAGTATAAGCGCATCCGCCTTTACCCCCAAGGGACCAGGGCTATTTGAAGTGACAGCCACCTTGGACACATCCAACATAGGCGAAGCAGTCCGGAACATTTTGAAAGAGTTGTACGGTCTGGCACATTCGCCCGTGCCGCAGGATGAACTAGACAAGGCCAAGACTTTGGTGGAAACCGAATTCGTCTACGGACAGGAACAGATGGAGGGCATGGCCAGAAAGTTGGGACTTTTCCAGACATTGTCTGGGAATCCGCTTGAAGAAAAAATATATTTGCAGCGCATTCGGCAGGTCACGCCAATAGACATCCAGGAGGTCGCCAAGAAATATTTCGGAACGAGAAATATCAATGTGGTGACGGTCTTGCCCGAAGGGGCCACTATGGAACTTTCTCCAGAAAAAATCGCCTCTTTGGCAGAAGAAGTCTACGCACGACCAAAGGAGGAAGCGTCAGCAGCAAATGAGACCATAATATCGCCCACCACGAGGGTGCTGCTTTCCAACGGCCTTACAGTTCTGACAAAGGAGAACCCTGATGTCCCAACCGTGGCCGTAAGATTGATATTTCCAGGCGGCCTGAGATACGAAAACAAGGAAAACAATGGCCTTTTCAATTTCCTTGCCCGGGCATGGACAAAGGGTACTTCGAAATATGATGCTCAGCAGTTGTCTGAAATCGTGGAATCGATGGGCGGGACCTTGTCTGGCTTTTCTGGACGCAACACTTTTGGCCTGAGGGCATCTTTCTTGAGCAAGAACCTCACAGAGGGTCTCGAACTCTTTACCGAAGTGCTGTTGCACCCGCTGTTTCCCAGTGATGAAGTAGAAAAGCTCAAGCCTTTGATCATTGCGCAGATCAAGCAGCAAGAGGATTCCCCTGTAACCTTGGCCATAAAGGAATTTAGGCGCCTTCTCTTCTCTCCTCACCCTTATGGCATGAGTTCGTTAGGCACCCCTGAAACAGTCAAAAGAATTTCATCTGAAAAACTCAGGAAGACCTATGCAAAATATGTGGTTCCGGACGGAGCGGTGCTTTCCATAGTGGGAGACGTGAAAGTGAACGATATTGTCTCGGACCTGGAAAAGCTTCTGGGGGCTTGGATAGTGGAGGAAGAGGATATCCCTAACTCACCTCCCCAGCCAGAACCCTTCACCAGTCCACGTTTTCTCAATATCAAAAGGGATATCAGACAGGTGCACATAGTGTTAGGCTTTCCAGGAACCACTATCACCAGCCCAGACCGTTACCCTGCAGAGGTGCTCAATGCGATTTTGGCTGGTCAGGGAGGAAGACTGTTCACTGAGCTAAGAGACAAGGAGAGCCTGGCTTACTCCCTCACTTCGTTTCTAGGCCTTGGTCTCGATTATGGTTCCTTTGCCTTCTACATCGGTTGTGCACCAGAAAAAAAGGATAAGGCCATAAAGGCCCTGTGGCGGGAAATTTACAAGATTTCCAATGCGCTCGTGGATGAAAAGGAGCTTGAACGGGCCAAGCGATGGATAATAGGCAATCATGAGATAGGCCTCCAGACCAACGGGGCCCAGGCCTTTGACATGGCCTTAAACGAACTCTATGGCCTTGGCTACAACTTCGACAGCCTCTATGTGCAGGAAATTAACAAAGTAACCGCCGAAGCAGTAAAAAAAGCTGCGCAGCGGATTTTCAACCCAGAACACTACGCACTGGTCAAAGTGGGGCCGCTATGATGAAACACATCAGCCTTATCACAAAACAGAGGGCTGAATTGCCGAAAAAAATCGCTGCATCTCTGTCGCAAACCTTGTCTGCAAGAGGGATAGAGGTGGCCGAAGGAGTAGTTGACAAGGACAGTGACGCAATCATAGTGCTGGGTGGAGACGGCACCTTGCTACATGTGGCTGGAAAGGCCCATGAGCTCGGCATTCCACTTTTGGGCATCAATCTAGGCGGCCTAGGTTTTTTGACAGAGATTACCCTGGAAGAGATGGATGGTGCCGTCGATTCGTTGCTGAACGGGAACTTCAACTTGGACAAACGCATGATGATCCAAGTCGCAGTCCATAGAAAAGGGAAAAAGGTGGACGATTTTCTAGGACTCAACGAAGCGGTTCTGACCAAAGGCCCCTTTGGCAGGATCATCACCTTGCCCACATGGTCGGATTCGAAGTTCGTGAATGCATACAGGGGCGACGGCCTCATCATATCGACGCCAACAGGCTCCACTGCATACAACATGTCTGCAGGCGGTCCAATATTGCACCCAAATTTGGAAGCGCTCGTTTTGACCCCCATTTGTCCTTTCGCCCTGGGCAGCAGGCCACTCATCCTACATGGTGATTCCTCTGTCGTCCTGGAAATTCACCCTGTGAAGGGTGAAGAAATTTCATTGATCGTTGATGGCCAGATATTCAGGGTCCTAGAAGAAGGGGACAAAATCGAGATCAAAAAGGCCCCTGGCCACTTGAAGCTGATAAAATCCCCCACCAGGGATTATTTTACGATTCTGAGGGAGAAGCTTGGATGGGCCAACAATCCTATTCCCGCAGCCAACGACACATGAGAACTACAAAAGGCCATGATCCAGAAAACTGTAAAGGCCCTTTGGCGAAAATATGATATGGTCGAGGAGCTTGATCCCAAGAATATCTCCAGCCTGTTTGAGTTTTCTCGTGACGGCAAGGTCTTCTTTGCTCGGTTCCAGTCTGCCTGAAGGATGGTTGTGCGCCACGATTATGGAGGATGCCCTGTCTGTTATCGGATCTGCATACACTTCCCTTGGATGTACTTGGGTGGTGTTCACCAGGCCTATGGAAACAACACGGGTGGTAATCACCTCATTGGCTCCATTCAATGAAATGGTTATGAAATGTTCCTGTTTCCTGTCCGCATAGTGTAGCAACAGGGGCTCCACGTCGGCAGCCTTTGAAATCTTTAGACCCTCTGGACGTATACGCCTCCTGAAAAATTCCATTGCAGCTGCCACCAATGTGGCCTTGGCAGTTCCCACACCATCTATGGAAATCAGGTCATCAAGAGAAAGCCGCCCTTTTGCCTGGTCCATTTTGGAGACTATCTTGGCAGAAACTTTGAACACATCGTTTCCCTTGGTTCCGCTGCCTATCAAAATCGCCATAAGCTCCTGGTCCGAAAGTGCACCTGGACCAAGCCTCGCCAACTTCTCCCTTGGCCGATCTTCTTTTGGAATCTTTGCAATTTTAGACTTCATAGGCTAAGTAAAAGCGTCATTTTTATTGATATCGGATTGCACATGGGAAAAAGCAAATCGAAAAGAGAGACTCTGCCTGCCAAATCCAAGGATGTGATTTCGCCTTGGCGTTTCGCAACAATTTATGTCGCCTTAATGGGCCTTTTCCTTCTGGCCATCGGGCTGGAACCCGTAAAACAAGTCCTGGACATCAACGGACTATATACTCGATTCGTTGTTTATCTCAGCAGTTTGTTGTTGAAGCCTTTCGGCATAGTCGAACAAATAGATGGGCCTTTGATACACCTTAACCAGGGCCCTATTTTGGACGTCAAATTTGGCTGCAATGGCCTAGAGGCCTTTCTGATATACAGTGTTGCGGTCTTGGCCTATCCGGCAAAGGCAAAATCGAAAACCATGGGAATCATCGGGGGCTTTGTCATCCTGCAGGGGCTCAACATAGTACGTATTGCAGGCCTCGCCTTGAGCGCAATTTATATTCCTGACTATTTCGAATATATCCACATATACGTGGCACAAGGCATCATGATTGCCATAGCGTTGGTCCTTTTCTTGACCTGGCTGCACTTCACCGCCGTTCAAAAGGCTGAGAAATGATGAAGCAAGGCACTACCAGAAAAATTTTGTATGGAGTGGTTCTCTTCGCTGTTTCTTACCCACTTTTGTTGGCTGCCTGGATTTGGATCAAACCTTTCTATGGAAACGTGATTGGGAACTCAGCCATTCGGTTGTCTGCATTTACCACTGGGGTTAGGATCAAAGAAATAGCAATAGGAAAGGAAAAGAGCAAAGCCGAATTGACCAAGCCAGTGGCTACTGACCGCGGCATGGCAGACGTGGTCATAGACCTCTCCTTTTCTATTTCCAGTTACACCTTCAATGTTCCCCTGACGTTATCGCTCATAGCCGCCCTTTACCCTGTGGCAGGCTGGAGATTTAGAAACTTTATCGAGGCCATAGTCTTACTGGCAGCAATCCACATGCTATATGTATATTCTTACTGCACCTATCAGACACTGCTTACCATCACCAACTACGGAGGGCAGAAGACAGGGGCAGGAACTCAGCTCTTCTGGGAGTTTTTGTGGAATTTCACCGACAACATGGTGGTACGCTTCGAACCCTTTCTCATTGCCTTTTATCTTTGGCTGAGAGGCGGGCATAAAACTGCGTTTCGTCACGCAGTCGATGGGCCAAATCAGAAGTTATGAATCGTTGCGCCAATCTCCACCGCCAATTTCCTTTGGAACTGCTTGGCCTGTTCATTCGGCAGTCGCTGCCAAAACCCAAGACATCCTGCATGGGAATTATGGCCGTGTCCGCCACGGTGGACATTGCCATACGCAAAAAATCCCAGTGGATGCGGCTGCCATCGCTGTTGGCATACCTTCGGGCCCTGGCCTTGGACCGTTCGCTGACCCCTGGGTCCATATACCATCCCAGCGTGGTGTCATTGTCGTGAGTTCCTGTGTAAACTACGAAATTGGTCGACCTGTAGTTGTGCGGAAGGTAGAGGTTATGTTCGTCTGAATCAAAGGCAAACTGCAATACCTTCATACCTGGAAAACCTAGCTCCTCCCGAAGCTCGATCACATCAGGAGTTATCGTTCCAAGGTCTTCGGCTACGATGTCCAACCCTTTCCAGCCATCCTTGGTCAATTCGAAGAACTGCCTGCCCGGTCCTTTGATCCACTTACCCTTGACAGCCGTCTTTTCCTTGAAAGGAATGCTCCAATAGGCGGCGAACCCACGAAAGTGGTCTATCCTCACTATGTCCACCAATTCCTTCAACCTTTCGAATCTGGCCTTCCACCATGCATAAAGCTGCTCATTGGGCCTTCCGCCGATTTCCCACTTGTACAAAGGATTTCCCCAACGCTGACCTGTTACGCTGAAATAGTCAGGCGGTACTCCTGCAACACATACAGGCCTCAGAGAATCTGGGTCAAGTTCGAAAATGGATTGGTTGGCCCACACATCGGCGCTGTCGAGGGCCACATAAATAGGAATATCGCCAAATAGGCGAATGGATCGTTCATGGGCGTCTTTCTTGAAAGCAAGCCATTGGAGATGAAACATGTATTGAATGAATTTGTGATAGGAAATTTTGTCTTCGAGCATGGAAGAGGCGTTCTTAAGGGCTGCATCCTCTCTCCTTGCCAAAGACCTGGGCCAATCATACCAGGGCTTGTAGCCAAAATGCTCTTTCAGCGCCTGGTAAAGAGCGTAGTCGTCCAGCCAGTGGGAAAGTTGGCAAAAGGCCTCAAAGCCAGAGAAGGCACCTCGTTTCTTCCACCTTTGGTATGCCTTGCTGAAAAGGCCCTCCTTGAATTGAACCACCTTTTCAAATTCTACGAGATATTCGGAAAATTTTGGAACCCCGTCCAACTCTTCCCTTGCCAAAAAGCCGTGCTGGAACAAGAGTTCCGGAGATATGAAAAGCGGGTTTCCAGCAAAGGCAGAAGGACTGGTATAGGGAGAGTGACCAAGGCCTGGAGAAGTGGGGCCAACGGGCAAGAACTGCCAAATAGATTGCCCGGCCTCTTTGAGAAAGGCGAGAAATGCAGAAGCCCCTCCACCCAAATCCCCAATCCCAAAAGGGCTTGGCAACGATGTTATATGGAGCAGTATCCCGCTGCTCCTTCCAAAGCCACGGGGATTCTGCTCTCTTTTACCATTCATCTGCTACTTGCAGACTTCAAGCAACATGTTGGCCAACTTTTCTCCAGACAACAACATGCCGCCGAATATTGGGCCCATCCGGTAGCCACCGTAAACAGAGGCGGTTGACATGCCGCATACCCATACGCCTGGATAGACTTCTTTGGTATTCTCCACCACCAATTCCTCTGCGGACTTGGCGAACATGGAGCGTTCCCCCAGGGTCTTACCCGTAGGAGTATTGAGCTTCACGTCATTCTTCCTGGCCAGGGTGGCGATCACATCATGATCGTGGCCCGTGGCATCAACTACCGCCTTTGCCTCCAATGTGAGAGGATCGACCGGAAATTGATTCATCTGCACGAATACATTATTTATCACCACACCAGTAACGCGCCCTTCCCTTATAAGAAGATCCTCCACAGTAACCAAGTTGAAAATATTGACTCCTCTGCTCACGGCGCCGAAAATAAGGCCCGAAGCCAAAGCTATGGAATCCACTGCGTAGAAATTTTGTTCAAATTCCCGTTTTGGAATAGAAAAGTAGTCAAGCATGTGAACTGCCTCTTCCTGCACAATCACATACTTGTAACCCATGCCTCCACCCCAAATACCGCCGCCTGGAGCCAGACGTTTTTCAAGCACCGTGACCTTTATCCCTTTCTCAGCCAGCAGGCCACCGGCAACCAGACCAGAAGGCCCGCCACCAACAATGATAACATCACTCTCCAAGGCATCGTAAAAGTCACGTACGTGGTTCTCTACAATTCCCCTAGTTATATCGATTTCTCTCATCTCTAATGACTCCTTATCAATCTTTTAGAACAAGGAATACGCAATATTCCGCACACATGGTACAAGCCCCTTCACCAGAACGCTCCTTCCTGACCCTGGCAGCCTTTTCTGGATCTATAGACAGGGCTATCTGCTTGTCCCAGTCAAGGGCCTTTCTGGCCTTGGAGATCTCATAATCCCACTTGTCAGCGCCAGGCAGGCCTTTTGCAATGTCTGCCGCATGGGCGGCAATCCTTGCAGCTATTACTCCTTCGTGCACATCTTCTTCTGTTGGCAGGCCAAGATGTTCGGATGGAGTCACATAGCAGATGAAATCTGCGCCAGACATACCGGCTACCGACGCGCCAATTGCCGCTGTGATATGGTCATACCCTGGTGCCACATCAGTTACCAAAGGCCCCAAGAGATAAAGCGGTGCGCCATGGGTAAGCCTCTTGATCCGCTTCACAGATTCAGCCACCTTATGAAGTGGCACATGGCCAGGCCCTTCAATCATGGCCATTACACCCCGTTTGAAAGCCCTTTGCTGAAGCTCACCCAGCACCTCCTGTTCCCCAATCTCAAACATATCTGAGGCATCGGCAATTGCACCTGGCCTCATACCGTCTCCAAGGCTCAGAACGCAATCATATTTTTCAGCCAGGTCAAGAAGACGGTCATAATATTCGTAGAATGGATTCTCTTGACCCGTTCTCTTTATGTAAGCAGCAGTGATGGCTCCCCCCCTGGAGACTATTCCCTCCAGGCGGCTATCGTTCGTGAATTGATCTATCAGTTTCTTGACCACGCCACAGTGCACAGTCACGAAATCTACACCCTCTTTCATCTGCTGTTCCAAGACATCGAACATCTCTTCGGCATCGAGATTCACTACAGCGCCCCTTCTCAACCTCGCAAGGGTTGCAGCCTCATAAATGGGCACCGTGCCCACTGGCACCGTGGAATCGGCAAGCAGAAGATTTCGAATCTCTTGGCTGTTGTCTGCAAGGGAAAGATCCATAATGGCATCCGCACCGGCTTTGAGTGCAGCCTTCAACTTTTTACGCTCCTGGTCAATCGAAGAGCACATGGTGCTGGCACCGATGTTAGCATTCACTTTGGTCTTGACATCTTTGCCCACCACCATAGGACCTCGGCCCGTGCGGTGTCCCAGCACTACCGCCCAGCCCTTGAGGATATTGTGGATCAGCTTATCGAGAGGAATCTCTTCCTTGGCAGCCAAGTCGACCAAAAATTCTGGTGTTTCATCATTTCGCAAAGCCTGTAATAAGGTTTGTGCCATAAATCCTCCAAAAAAAACGCCGTCCAGCTAGGAACGGCGTTTTCAAAATACTTTCTTGGGTATTTCAAAAACTCGTTTCCCTACGCTGGCATTACCCAGGTCAGGTCAATAAGGGTCGTTGGCCGATGCCAACCTCTCAGCCAAAAACTTGGCTCCCCTAACGAGCTATTTCTAATTCAATGTAGAAAGGGTTGTCTGGAATGTCAAGAAATGCGAGTTTGATTAGCTCCAGAAAAACTTGGTCGAACGGCCGATTGTATAT
>CAYWKF010000022.1:0-47225 GCA_964459155.1 uncultured Desulfobacterales bacterium | reverse complement strand
GGCGGTTATTCAGTGCTGAACAGGGTACTTACAGAAGTGGATACCGGCGCTACTAACTCTACGTTGTTGACAGCCATAGATAAGAGTAACTTCCTCTATGAGGATTATCCTGGCTCAATGATAGGCATGGAATTTAACGCGGTCGATGGATCAGGCCACAAGGGTAACACTGCTGGCTGGGTGGCTTACCTTGAAAGCATCAATGGCGATGCGGCTCATGGCGTGCCAGCTACCATTACTGCCATGAGTTGTAATGGTACTGCTGCTACGGACTTTGGCGCTAACAATGCTACAATCAGAGTAGTGAACAATGGCAACACAGGGGCAATAACTTTGGTATGTGACGTAAATGCCACAGATGTTACTTTTGCTGGTATTAGCGATGACATGAGCCTCGATGCCACGAATACTCAGTGGCGGATAGTGCCTGGTAGCGCACGGCCGTTGCAGAAGGTACTCAATGGCGAGGAAGTCACCATCAACTTCCCGGCTGGTGCTGACAACAATGCCACCGTGGAGCTGACGGTCTACGTCACTGATTCTGAAGGCTTGAAGAGCTTCAAGAATGTGACCGTGGTTATTGAATAATGTAACCCAAACCGCCTTTACTCCCTCCGGGTAAGGCGCAACTCAAGTGGGCCGGGGTGGAAACACCCCGGCTTTTTTTATTGATTTTTTTCAAGATTTAGGGAGATTTTCCGGAGAACCCCTTAGCGGAAAAGGTTCCAAGATTGCCCCAAAAATCGCATGAAAAGAACTCTAAGGGACCTGAGGGAAAATCTCCTTAAACCATACATGCCTTTTTGTTACCCTGAATTTCCCTTTCTCCATGTGAGGAATGAATCAAAAGCCAGAAATCATTTTTTTTTAGAAAATAAAAAAGTCAATGGTTCCAAAATTTTTACTAGAAATCCAGGAACTTAACACTTCTTTTGAATTGGAAAGTTGGCAGCGGGCTTGCATTTTTTGCCCGTAGCGATTGTGAGCAATTTCTTGCAGATTCTAGGCGAAGCGAGCCCTAGAAGATGCAGAAATGCGAGGTGGAGCCGAAGGGCAAAAACGAAAGCCCGCTGCTATACCTTTTATATTTAAAGCGCATTAAATATTTTCCTGTTAAAAGGAGAGTTCTAAAAGTGCTACACAGGATTTATATCCCAAGACTTTTGTAGATTAAGGCCCAATTATGTATCTGGGTAAGAGGCTTAAAAACAGGTGCACCGTAGCTCCAAAGCTTGCTGATTCCACTGCAGGACTCGCTTTCAATGCCAAACTTCTGGCATATTTTATGCTGTTTAAACTACATTTAGATGCAACTGGGTTATTTGCCCCAGTTGGTTTTTAACCACATGTGCTAGGAAAGTTTTGAACCTAGACCATGTAACTACAAGTTTACGAGATTGAATGTTAAAGGCCATGCTGCCATAATTGAATTATTATGAAAAAACTCTTTTTCACATTTGCGACATTGATAACCGTAGCAGCCTTTCTTTTAACCGTCTGGTTGAGTGCAGACATCAAAAACAAAAGAGTGGAACTAGAGTCAAAAAAAAAGGAGGTTGTTGAATTAAAAGAAGAGCTAAGAACTCAAAAGGCATACGACTTACGTTTAAAAGAGCTGAAATCTACATTAGAGGCCTTGAAATCTTTCAGGCAAGAGAGGTTGCCTGTATTGCCTGTGTTGAAGGAGCTTGTGGACAAAAGTGATGCGCGCACAATGATAAAGATCTTTGAAATGGAGAAGGATAAGGTTCAGATAAAAGGACAGGGAGGATCTGCCATTGAAAATATGACGAGATGGGTGAGAATACCATTTGTAAAGGAAGGGAGATTCGTTTCACCAGTCTCTCATAACGAGATTGTAGGTGACCGCTTCGTAGCAGAATTATTGGTAGACAATGTTGCAGCGAACAAATACGCAGAGCAGATTGCCACGAGCCACTAACAGGCCCTTTTCAGTGCGCCTTATACCAGTGTTGGGTGTGACATTTTGGTTGGCGCTTCTTTTTGGCTGGTACAAATTGCTCTTCTTGCCTTTATTGTCTGCCCGCCACGAGCTTGATCACCAGATCGTACAGACGGAAAATGAGCTTTCTCTTTTGCACCAGGATATAAAACATTATGCTGAATTGGCGGAAAAATCTGCTATTCTTGAGGCAGAGCTCGAAGAACAAACACGTGATCTTATTACTGGGGCAAATCCAATGGAAGTGGCCCAGAAGGCTCAGGAAATGATCGTCAGCTTTGCTTACGAGCAACAGCTTGAGGTTGTTTCATACAAGGTTGGCCGAAAGCGTAAGTGGAATGGTCTCTATGTCGTTGATCTCGAAATGGAATTCAACGGCAATACAGATCAAATTGTGGGATTTCTAAAGGATGTGGACGAGTCGTGCTACTCTGTACGGATTAAGAAAGTGAACATTTCTTCTGGTATGGGTGTGGGACTCCATGGGCTTTCTCTAGTTTTTGAGGCGTTGTTTGTGCCATCCCTGGGAGGATAGGAGGAAAGTTGGCAAAAAAGAAGAAAAAAAGCGCAAAAAAAAGAGAAACGGTTGACACAGCTCACACCAGCCCCTCGGACATTCCAAGGAGTGGTGAAAAATGGGCCTTTTTGCGCTCAAAATGGTTTGAGGCAGCAGCCATTGTTTTGGTGGTATTGATTGGTCTGATTGTGCGTCTGGAGGATTTAAGAGACTGGAAGGCCTATCCGGAACGGGCGCTTTACAAGGGGGAGCCACTGCTTACCACCTTTGACGGCTATTTCTACTTGCGCTTGGCCAGGGATCTAGCTGAAGGTGTCTATGAGCCTGTGGATGTGGACCGGGCAGTACCGGATATGCCCAAGAGGCCATTTCCACCCCCGCTCCTTTCTGTTCTAGGTGCAGCAGTTGCCAAAATCTCACCATGGTCCATGAATTGGATTGGTGCTGTAATGCCCTGCTTTCTTGGCATCTTGCTGGCAGTGCCTCTCTATGGGTTAGGTAGATTTTATGGTGGACCAGTAATGGGTCTTACCGCGGTGCTAATGGGCCTTCTTTCGCACTACTATGTCTATAGAAGCAGTTTGGGCTGGTTTGATACCGACTGCATGAATGTCACATGGGGTACAGGGGTTACTTACGCCTTTTTGTTGTTTGCTTCTAACAAGACCAATAAACGGTATCTTTTTTTCATTTTGGGCATTGTGCTCTACGGCCTGTTCTTATGGTGGTGGGATTCTACGCCTGCAGTTACAACAGTTATTTCTTTCGTGCCCTTTGCTGTAGCCCTTCTCTTTTTTTATCGCCCAAGCCTGAAGGAAGGCTTGATTTTCGGAACTTGCATGGCAGTTGCCTTCCTTGCAGTGCTCGTTTGGCAAGGTTTCGACCTGCCGGTTAGGATTTTTAAACAGGTATCTACGCTATACCACTATATTTCCACAAAGAAGGCAGCTGGAATTTGGCCTTCCATGGGTGCCACTATCTCTGAACAGGCAATCCCAAGCTTCAGTGAGATCGTTGCAAAGACAACCGATAGTATGCCAGCTTTTTTTCTTGCAGCAGCAGGTCTCCTGTGGCTCTTTTGGAAACGCCCCAAGGACAGCCTTTTTTTGTCTGTTCCAATTATTCTTTCAGCGCTTTCCTTTTTGTTTGCAAAACGTTTCTTGATCTTTTTGGCGCCTGTCACGGCCTTGGGCATAGGGTTTGCCATATCAGAATTGTGGCGTTTCAGAACAAAAAGCAAGTTATGTATTTTGGCTGCCCCGGCTATTGTATTGGTAATTGCCTGGTTTCCTTTTAAAAAAGACATGGCCAAAAACTTCTGGCCCAAGGAACCACCTCATCTTATTGAAGGCATGGACACGGCAAGACAAAAAACTCCTGAAAATGCTGTTATATGGGCCTGGTGGGATCATGGTTATCCAATGCAGTATTGGGCCAGAAGAGGAATCATTTCAGACGGAACCTTTCATGATGAGGAACGCTCGGTCTACAATGGTTTTCCTTTCGTGGCTCATAATTACAGGCAAGCAGCAAACTTCATCCAATTTTACATAGCCCATGGAAAGGCCGGTTTTCATATTTTTTATAAGGCAGTGGGGAATGATCCTGCCAAGGGCTTCAAGTTGACAAAAAAGATTTTGGCTGCTGGCCCCGAAGACGCAAAAAAAATTCTTGATGATCTTAAACCACTTCCAGTGGGTGACTACAAGACAACCCAAGATTGGCTCCGCTTTTTCTTTCCGGGCGTAACCAGGCCTGCTTATCTTTTTGTGGATTGGCGATTGCTTGGCACGAGTTACTGGTGGTTCTGGCTGGGTTCGTGGGACATAGAAAAACGTGATGGTGTTCACCCGTTTTACAAGCCGCTCTTCGGTGTGATTATGAAAGGAGTAGTGGCAACAGATGGAAATCGCTTCAAGGCTGATCTAGTGAAGGGTGTTGCACAACTAGGAAATATGCAACTACCTATCAAAAAGGCTTATGTACATGATGGAAGACAGATAAGAAGCAATGAATTTCCTCACAAAAAGGGCCTAAATTTTGAACTTTTTGTTCCCGGGGGATTTGCCGCATTGGAAGATCAAAATATCAGCGAATCTTTGTTTAACAAGTTGTTCGTACGCCATATGGCACCATCGATCTATTTCAGACCCGTAGCAATGCGCACTCCATCGTTTCAGCTTTGGGAAGTAAGAGGGGATAAATTCTAGCCATGTTCGAGGAAAAGAAGGTTGCAGTAGTTGTTCCTGCTTACAATGAAGAACATTTGATAGGCAAGGTAATTGAAACCATGCCTTCATGGGTTGACAAGATCATCGTGGTCGATGACTGCAGCCAAGACAAGACCCCTGAAGTGGTAAACAGTTACGCAGCCAGGGATAAACGTGTTCTTCTCTTACGCCATGAAAAGAATCAGGGTGTAGGCGGCGCCATAGTCACAGGCTACAAATGGGCCAGGGACAATGACATGGATGTTACTGTGGTTATGGCGGGTGATGCCCAGATGGACCCGGCTGACCTGCCCAATATTGTAGCACCGGTAGCAAAGGGAGAGGCTGATTATACCAAGGGAAACAGGCTTTTCCACGGCAAGGCATGGAAAATTATACCCAAGTACCGCTACTTTGGAAATTCTTTTCTTTCCCTTCTCACAAAGATTGCCTCAGGTTATTGGCACATAGCAGATTCTCAAACAGGCTATACTGCCATATCCCTGGAGGCCCTGCGCACACTTGATCTAGATGCAATATATAAGCGCTATGGTATGCCAAACGATTTATTAATACGCCTGAACACCTATAATATGCGGGTGAAGGATGTACCCATAAAACCAGTCTACAATATTGGAGAAAAGTCAGGTATTAAACTGAGAAAAGTACTCTTTACAATCCCGTGGCTTTTGGCCAAGGGATTTTGCAGGCGCCTCTTCTTCAAGTATGTGATAGAGGATTTTCATCCTTTGGTCTTCTTCTACTTGATGGGGCTTACTTTGACACCTATCGGTTTTTTCTTTGGACTTTATCTCTTTTTATACAGGGTTTTTGTTGGGCCTGTAGCAGAAACCAGCGCCTTGTTTGCCATGTTTTTGCACGTATCAGGCCTCCAATCCCTCTTTTTCGCAATGTGGTTTGATATGGACTACAATAAGCACCTTAGGTAATGAAAAAATAACTTAAAATAATTATTGTCTCTTCAAATGAGAATCCTAATAGTCACTAGCTCCTTTCCTTCACATTCGGGTGATTCGTCAGGTGCCTTCATAGCCAATTTAGTAAAGGCAGTGGGAAAGCAGGGACAAAAATGTGTTGTATTGACACCTGCCACTACCAAACCGTCAGACTGGTCCACTGGATGTGAGGTCTACAGGTTTCGCTATGCGCCTTGGCGCTGGCAGATGATAGCACAAAAGCCAGGTGGAATACCAACTGCTCTCAAAAAAAGACCTTTGCTTTACATCCTAGTCCCTATTTTCTTATCATCTTTAACAAATTCCATATTAAAATTAGCTCCAAGTTGTGATCTGGTACATGCTCATTGGTCTATAAACGGGGCGTTGGCTGTATTGATGCGTCATTTTCACAAACGCCCTGTAATAACCACCTTGCATGGATCGGATCATGTAAAGGGCAGCAATGGCATCGGTCCTTTTGCGTGGTTACATCGCAAGGCAGTTTTAGGTTCGAGTGCAGTGGCTGCGGTAAGTGAAAAGATTCTTGCACAAATGAAAGTTCGTTATCCCGATAAAATAGATTTTTTTCATTTCGTTCCTAATGGAGTGGATGAAAAGTTTTATTTGGTTCAGCGCAGCCGAAAAACCACTAGAGACCATCTCAATATTTTATTTATTGGCAGCCTGATACCAATAAAAGGGGTAGAAATTTTATTAAAAGCTGTGTCAGAGATGAAAGAAAAGAGTAAAGTTACAGTTACTTTGGTAGGAGATGGACCAAATAAAGAAGACCTCCAAAGAATGGTACAACTTCTCGCCATAGAAAGCCAGGTCAACTTCTTGGGTGCTGTTCCACCCAGTCAAATTCCAGGGCTTATGCAAGAGCACCAATTGCTAGTCTTACCCAGTTATAGGGAAGGGCGCCCAAGTGTAGTATTGGAGGCTATGGCAGCGGCTATGCCAGTAGTGGCAACAGATATAGACGGTACGAGGGAACTAGTGCAAGATGGCAAAACGGGTTGGCTGTTCCCTCCAGGGGATAGTGAAAGTCTGGCTGCCATTTTGTCGTCTGTGATCAATGGTGAAAAAGATCTGGAGAGCGCAGGTGAAGCAGGCCGTAGATGGATGCTGGACAATAACATGACTTGGGACGAAACTGCAAAAAGGTATATTCAGCTCTATAAGCATGCAATATCAGTTTAACTTTTCAATATTATGAAACAGAGTGTTATATTGTTGATACCTTCCTTATCTGGAGGTGGGGCAGAGAGAGTATGTATAAACTTGTTACCTTATCTGTCCAAATATTTCAAGCTAACATTAGCCCTGCTCGAAGATCACATTGTGTATGATTTAAACTCTGATATAAATATCGTATCATTTTCCAAGAGATTGAACAGTCAAGCATCTCATATATTGAACATACCATATCATTTATTTTGCTTAAATAAACTAATAAAACAAAAAAGAGCTGATGTCGTATTAAGTATTCTTGAGCAGGCAAATATAATAAATATTTTGACTAAATTAATGGCTCGGCAAAGAACCATAGTGTCTCAGCATGTAGAGCCAGTTAGCCAATACTCTGGCAAAGGTCTGCTAGGTAAGGCAATTTTCAATTCATCAAAGATGCTCTATCGATATTCTGATAAGATAGTATGCGTTTCAAAAGGCATTAAAAAAATAGTTCATTTACATTATCATATCGATCCAGACAAAATCGATGTGATCTACAATCCTATAGAAAGAAACTTTTTTTGTGAATCAAAAACTAACTCTTTCCCAAAATGGTTGCCTGGTCGTTTCATTTTGCATATTGGCCGTATGCGCTTAGCTCATAAAGCGCAAGATCTTCTACTGAGGTCATTTGTCCAAGTCTTTGAAAAGGAAAAAAATGTAAAGCTTTTGTTATTGGGAGAGGGAGATGACAAAGATAAAATAGAAAAAATGGCAACAGACCTGGGGATAAAAGATTCTGTTATATTTGGAGGATGGCAGGAGGATGTAGCATCCATTATGAGGAAAGCCGAGATGCTGGTCTTGTCATCAAGATATGAAGGGTTGCCAATGGTTTTAGTAGAAGCCATGGCGTGTGGTTGTCCTGTAGTTGCTACTGATTGCCCCACTGGCCCACGGGAGATCTTGGGTGATAATGAATACGGTTTGCTAGTTCCGGTAGAAGATTCTAACGCTTTGGCTGCTGCGATGTTAAGGATGCTATCGGACAATTCTCTTAGGAGATATTACGCAGCGCAGGCAAGAAAACGTGCCAAGGACTTTGATATAAAAAATATTGGAGGAAAATATGTGAAAGTGATCGAAAGCATAATTGAAGGAGGTGATTAAAACCATATTGTCGTTGTTTTTTGCCGGGATACATTAATTACATAGTTTCTGTAAAAAATGCTGTGTTGCGGTAATCATTTTCATTTGACTAAAATTCTCTTTTATTCTTAATCGCCCTTGTCGTCCAAGTTCCTTTCTTTTTTCAATAGACATTGAAAGTACTTTATGCCATGCGTCGGCTAATGATTTCGGATCTCTGGGAGGCACTACGAGAGATGGTTCATTCAAGATTATGGCTGAATCTCCAACATCAGTAGCAATACAGGGAACTTCACATGCCATGGATTCGGCAACTACGTTAGGAAAACTTTCACTACACGAAGAGGATGTCGTTATTGTGCAAGCATTATAAATGGCAGACAGATCGTTGTGTTCACCTAACCATAATATATTTTTGCTTAGGCCCAGAGAGTGGGCCAGTTGTCGGAGATCACGGGTTATTTTGGGTGAACCACTTCCTACAATCAAATAACGCGTATTAGGGGAATGTTTTTTAAAATAGGCAGCCGCTTTGAGAAAAGTTGGATAATCCTTCATCGGATCCAAACGTCCTATCCTTCCGATCAGCACAGTGTTGGCATCGAGTCCTATATGTGAACGAAACAGACGACCACTTTTATAATTTGGGCTAAAATAGATGGTATCAATTCCATTTGGAATAACCATAATTTTTTCTCGTTTATATCCTTGTTGAGCATGGTATTCAAATCCCGCCCAAGAGTTGGATACAATGACATCCACAAATTTGGAAAGCTTTGCGTTGAGAGTGTATATCCAGCCAGAAATTTTGCTGTATTGAGTAAAATCTATATTGGTGGCTCTTAAACCCCACATAACTTTGTGTTTTCGAAAAAATCTTCCATGAAGTAGCGCTAATGTACAAGCGTCACCAAGAAGACCATAAATAATTTGAGGATTGTATTTCCGTACAATTGTATTTAAAGAGACTATTAACGAGTACAGATCGAATCTGCTTCTTAAATTAAGACAGTGATAGTGAATACCAGCACATTGGCGTACATAGTCTTCCCATAATCCGCCAGGATAGTAGGTTACCACAATTGGTTGGAATTCCTTTTTGTCTATTCCTTCAAGTAAGGTAATTAATTGGCGTTCTGCACCACCCTGATCCAGAGAATTTAATAATATGAGTATCTTGATCATTACTCTTTAACACCATGATATTTCAAATCAATTTAAAATATTTCTGAAGTACAGCTAAAATAGTATTGGCCCGTTTTCTCCAAGTAAAATTATTTTCAACGTCCTTTCTTGCCTGTAAGCCTAAGCGAGCTCTTAGATTTGGATTGTCGGCAAGGGCTTTAACGGCACAAATCCATTTTTGTATGTCATCTGGTGGGACGAGTAGACAATTCCAATTATCGAACAAGATCTCGCGTAAAACAGGTAAGTCGGAGGCAACTATGGCTTTTCCTGTTGCCATATATTCAAACATTTTCATGGGGGACATGAAATTTGCGGTATTACTCCCATTGCCATGAGTAGCAACATTTTTCTGATAGGGCATAACAAGTATGTCAAATTGGCTCAATTTTGAAGGTATGTCCCTATATGGAACAAAGCCACTAAAAGTAACATTTTTAATTTTTTTTTCTTTAGCTTTCTGTTCCCAAAAAGCTATATCCTCAGGATTTCCTCCTATAAATTCAAAGTCAATATCAACAAGTTTTAAAGCCATCTCAAGTATAATATTGATCCCTCGGCCCTTATAAAGATGCCCTGTGTATCCAACTCTTATCTTAGATAAATTTTTACCCGTTAAAGATTTGTGTAAAGGGAAGGATTCAATATCTACTGCATCAGGCAATACAATAATTTTTTTTTCTTGTACTCCCAAATTTATCAGGTGCTTTTTTAGGGCCCGGCTAATCACGACAATGGCAATACATTTTTTTGATCTTGCCCAAAATGGTAACATCCCTAAAAAAATCCGATGTTGTGGTTGGTTGTGGAGTTCAAGTACAAAAGGAATGTTTAATAACATCGTGAGCATAATAGGTTGCTCAACACGGGAGTACACTACCCGGCTTTTCTCGTGTTTGGCTCGTAATACAGCTCTTAAAGCAAATGAAACGGTGTTGCCAGGCATTTGGGAATAAGGCAGTTTAACGATGGGAAATAATCCATTGGGAACTCCATAAAAGTCGAATATGTCGATAGCCTCTACATCCGATTTTTGGCCAGGTACATACAAGGCTACGTCTGCGGTTTCTTGTGCAAAAGCTTGACACATTTTCATTACATGGATGCTATTTGCTGTAGTTGATGGTATATGGGAATGGGCTACATAAGTTATTTTCATAGCATTTTATACAAATGAAGAGACAGCCTTTGCCAATTACTGATGGTTGCACAAATTGGTATCATCTCTACATATTTTTTTTATAGGCTTGGCTGGTACTCCGCAATAAATATAGCCGCTTTTCAAGTGCCCTTTTACTACAGCTCCTGCTCCTATAACAACCCGATTTTCTATAATGGTGCCGGGCAGAATTGTAACACGCGATCCTATATAAACATCAGATTCTATCAAAACTGCTTTATAATAACTGCCTTGTTTGCATAATGGTTTTGAAACATTGTTTAATATATGTTCAGCAGTATGAACAATTAAATTTGAGCCTATTTCAACGTTATCGCCCACGTGAAACTTGTCATACAAAAATAGCTGGCAGTTTATGCCAATTTTGGAATTTTTTCCTATTGTCAAAAAGGTGGCATTAGTAGTATAGAAATTTTTTCTTACAATAGAATTTCTGCCAATTTGGGCCCCCATTAAACGTAATCCGGTGGTACGTATCTGTTCTATTATATCTCCAACGATAGGGCAAACATGCCGCAGTTCGATTTTATTAAATAAGGAAAACAATGAAAAGCCTGCTATTTTTTTAATCATGCGTATTTGTTGACATCGTTTTTAAGTCAATGACAATATATTTAAAGTCCGCCTGCCGGTATCAGCACTATCAAATGCTATCATGTTACCTTTCCTGCTCCACCGGGGATGCAGGTCACATCTTACTTCACCCTTAAAGCTACGTGGGGCATGAAATTTACCTAGAACTTCTAATTTGTCTCCATCAATATAATAAATCATAAGATTCTGCTCACCATATTTATCAGGGTAACTATCCATTAATAAACAATTTTTGCTAGGGGAAAAAGACGGATGCCCGTCTTCGTTTGGCGAGTTTTGGCCTAGTGGTACTCTATTTTCGGTTTTATCTTCGTAGATATAATAACGTGCTCGTCCGTCTCCACCGGTGGAAAAACAAATTATGGTATTGTCTGATAACCAGTTATAGTGAGAAACGATACCTGTGTTCACTAATATCCACTTCTCTTTACCATTGACATTGCAAGTAATCAGCCTGGCATGCCTTTTTCCATTTTTTTCCCACAAATGAAAAAAAAGGAAACGTGAATTGTCAGGAGAGAAAAGCAGATGGTTAAAGTAATGTTCAGCTCCCACCATGCTGCCATCAGTTTGAAAAGAAGCGATTTCCTCCACAGAAAAAAGCAGCTCACTTTCACCTTTTCTCATGTCTATCAACCATATACCATCATCAGCAGGGGCAGGATCTAAGGCAGTCTCATCTGGAAGTCCGACATAACCATATCCTGGTCTCAAGCGCTGCAATCTTGAGAAATTTAGGGTTAGTCCCCAAGTACCATCATGACTAAGCGCATAAATTGGGCGTGGTAAATAACGTTCAATTTTTTTTGTTTTAATATTTTGGATTACGGAGCCATATTGGCCGTTGATCAGCTTATTGTATATAACAAGTGAGTCCTCGTAATTGGGAAACCACTGAAGCCGGCATCCCTGTTGCCAGCACCAAGTGGTCGTAGTTCCTATTTTGTTAAAAACTGGTAACGCATCATGTAATCGGTAAAATCCGACATCAAGGGGTGTATTGGGTTTAGGAGGAACATTAGCAAGAGGGGCTCGATTGGCAAGAAGAAGAGAATCATTATGACTGAAAGGACAAACATCGTAATATCCAAAAAATACCTGGCCGTTTTCTTCACCGAACTTCCTTACTTCATATGGAAAAGATAATGCTTTGAAGCCATTTTTTGCGAATCTTAAACTTTTGTATGTTTTTAACTTAATATCATGATAAAAGCCTATTACGGAGTTAGATACTTTTTGTCCACAGTATTTGATTATAATTTTTATTATTTTTTCTGTAACCATCATTTATTTAGAAATTTCAAGAGTACATTTCCTAATAAATAACTCCTATGTTCTGGTAAGAGAACAATATAATATGATAACAATAAAACGTGTATACTACATACAACCATTTTCAATAACAGATATACAGGGCTATGACTAGGCCACAGACGATTTAGGACAAAACAGACAAATGCAAGCAAGAAGGCGGAAAAGATTGGGCCTAAGTAGACTCGCTTGATGTAGACAATTTTGGAAATGTTCAAGTGATTGCAAATTAGATATGGATATAAGAAACATCCTGTAAATAAATATGTAGAAGATAGGCCTCCAGCAGCACCAAGAACGTTCAGTTTACTAGCATGCATCAGAGTTATGCTAATTATTAAGCCCAATAAGGAACACATAATAAAACCACTTGCCACAATCCAGTGTTTGCCGGTGGCCATTAATATCGAGCGGCTGGCTGTATGAGGTGTACTAAGAGCAAAGGGAAAAATCACCAAACTTATTACCTTGGACATCATAGATATATCATGATGACTTAGTCCACTTTTAGTAAGCCAAAGCTGAAGGATATCTTCGCTCCAAAAAAACAATAAAACGGCTAATGGCATACTTATTAGCATGCCATAGCGTACACCCACTATATTCAGTTCCTGAAGGTTATTTGTTTCACCTCTGACATCCATAGTACTTGCTAGAGGAACAAAGGTAGCTCCAAGGCGATTAACAAAGGGAGCTATCGTGCTAATGAGTGTGCTTGGAACAGAAAATAATGGTGTAGCTGACATGCCAAGAATAATACTTACTGCAATAATCTGAAATCTCTTGTATATAGTAGCTGAAACTGTCTGTAATAGAGCGCTAGTTCCAAGCGAAAAAAGTCGTATTATATTGCTTTTCGTTATGCCAGTTAGAGTAAATTGGAACGGTATTCCTGTTTTTTTTATCTGTACACAAATAATAAGCTCCAGTAAGGTAGTAAGAAACGCGTAAGCAATAGTGATGTTTATAAGATTGCCAAGACCTGTTTGGATAAGAAAAAAAAGTAACAACACTCTGATAAAACTTGCAACAATGTTGGCAAATGAGATAAGATCATAACGGTTACTGGCTTGTAAGATTCCCCTTGCAATCCTCAGCGGTAGCACTAAAGCTATATTAAGTCCAGTAATTATGAATACAAATTTAGCTGCTCTCTCATATCTAATATCGATAGAAAATAAATCCGGTATAAAAGGTGAAACAAAAAGTGTAAGCAAACATATTATAATGGACGAAACAAAGAAAATTGCTATAGCACTACTCACGACTTTTATGTTCTCATCATATCTCTTTGAAGCGGTGTTACGGGCAACAAACCGTGAGATGGTGTTTGCAATACCAAAATCGAGAAGCAAGAGGAGTCCCGCTCCGTGGCCAATAGCTGTAAAAATGCCATATTGCTCTTTGCCTAGGCAGGAAATTATCATAGGTGTAAGAACAATTGTAGCTAAAACAGCTATAACCTTTTCAACCCACCCAGTGAGGACATTTTTGAATACTGTCTCTTTTAAGGAACGTGTGGACTCAGCCATCAAAATTTAAGAGGTTTTATAATTTGCAGAATCAAAGGATCTTTTAATATAATCAGCCAATTTTTCGTAAGCTTTTATCTCTTTTTGTTGAGAATCAAGAGAATCTGTGTTGATACTAAATCTCTGAGGCTTGCCTAAAAGAGTAGTGTAAAGATCTACTGATACTGATTCGTTTATTATAGAGGCTATATAATTGATAAGAGCTTTTTTATCATAAGAATAAGTATTCATTAGTTCTATAAGAGTTTGTCCAATATTGGTAATATTTACTTTTCTAACCATAGTCTTTGGCAAAATCTCGTAAGGAGTTTTCCCAAAAATCAAGACAGGTTTTCCGCAAACAGCAGCTTCAAGTCCAATGGTTCCGGAAACTACTGCCACTACCGCAGATTTTCGTACTATATGAATTGAAGGAACGAAAGGATCGACCATCCTTACATTGGGTATCTCCAATAGCTTACGGTAATATGATCTGCTCCTAAAACCTAAAGAACGAGGATGCTCTTTAACCACGATTTTCATGTTAATCGGAACATTAAAAGACAGGTTTCTGATCAACTCGATTTGATTTTGATATGGTCTGCCGTAAACTTGCAACGAGACTTCTGGCTCGAAATGTAGCGGATAGAAGAGAAATGGTGATTCTTTTTCTAATTGTTTGAGTCCTATGAAGGGTAAGGTATGGGTTAATGCAAGGGCTTTTAGTGGCTGGACAATGTTTTGATACAAAGCCGAAAGGATCAGCGGCGGAACATGGCAGTCATTTTTAATCACGGTGTTGTTTCTCAGCTGCCAGAAAGCACGTAGCGCACCCATGAAAGCAAATGGGGCTTTACAAAGTTTATTTATCATTTTTCGCTTTCCAAATAAAATGGCGCCTTCATAGCACAAACCTTTTACCGTAATGCTATTGAGGTAATCTTTTGCTTCTTTTATGGTAATGTTATTAAATGGTTGGGCAGAATAATAACGTGAACGTATGGCTGTAGAAATTCCTGTTGCTGTGTCATTTAGCGCTATATAATTTTTTATTTTTGTAGATTTAAGCTGCCTATAAGGTATGTTTTTTTGTTTTGCAAATAAAAAAAACAAATAATCGGCAAGTGTAGCCGTGCCAAAGCTTAGTATAAGATCAGGCTTATGTTTTTTGATAAATGTATCGATTTCATCCAAAAATACATTTAATATTCCTAATAATTGTTGATAAGTAAATCTGGATTTATAATCCTGTTTCACTTTGCAAAGTTTTCCAAAAAAAATGCGCCTGTCAGCAAGAAGTGCATTCCACAAGAAAGGATCACCAATCTGTTTTTCATAATATTGAAGACGCCTCAAATTGGGCTGGATTTTACTCCCCTTGTCTGTTAACTCCCATTCTTTAAGTACATCAGCTTTTTGAAGGATACTATAATGATGCATGATTTTATGAAAAAATAAGGAATCGGCTGCAAAAATTGCGGGAGGCTCCATAACCAAATCGTTCTGTAATAACTCATAAAGTCTTAAAAAGACTTCAAGATTTTTGCCCATGGTTACCGCAAGAATTTTCATGATTTTTCAAAAAAGAAATGAAATTCGTTCTTATAAGTATTCAATAAACATCTAGCCAACTTAAGGTCATATTCTGTGTCGATATCAACTTCTAAATCTGGTCTTTTAAGAATATAGGTAATGATATTTTTGCCAAAAAAAGTTTCTGTAATAAAGGTTTTTTTAGGCCGAAAAATGTAAAACGATCCAGTATTCTTATACATTTTTGACATCAGCGTTTTATTTTTCGACTTTCCTTTTAATTGATTTGTTCGATTATCAATTTCGTTTAATAAGCCGTTCACCTCAATAACGGACAATAGACAGTCTGCCGCAGAGTTGATAAATAAATTGATCGCTTTTTCAAGATCTGTAGGATGACGTAGTGGATGAGTAGGTTGTAACAGGATAACCTCTTTTGGTTTTTGTTGCAGATGATCATAAAAATGTCTTAACACTTCAATATTAGGAACATGAGGCATGGAAAGTTCCGCGGGCCTCAAAATAGGTGTGGCTCCAAATAAGGTGGCCGCATTTAATACTCTGTTATCTTCAGAGCTAACGTACACTTCATCAATATTATTGGTTAATTGAGCTGCCCGTATAGAATAATACAGCAGAGGTTTTCCGCACAAATCAATAAGATTTTTTCCAGGGAGTCTCACCGAGGTCATTTTAGCAGGTATCAAACAAGCTACGCCCATTGGAAGCCAAACTCTTTTAATGCTCTGTCAGTTATTTGTTTCTCTTTAGAAGTCAGCTTTCTAAAGGCAGGAACAACGTGTTCTTGACAAATACCTCTTTTGGCTAGGATATATTTTTCTTCAGCAGCATATTCACCATTTTCTGTCCTTGGTAACTTGTTGGCCAATTCTATAATTTTAAATTGTAAAGTTCTTGCTTCTTCCAGTTTGCCTTGTTCAAATAGAGAAAATACATCTAAAAAAGGTTCTGGATAACAGCATCCTTCACTGGTGGTATGAGCTTTTGCCCCCAAGCATAGCAATTGAAATAACTGACCACCGCCTGCTCCAATAACCTCAAATTGTGATGAACGAAGCATCATTGCATGGGTAATTTCTGTTAAATTATAACCACCAACCTTGATTCCGCTTATGTTAGGATGATCTTTAAGTTCACGTAATATATTGACAGTCAGCACATTGCCGCGTTTTGGATTATGGTAAAGCCAGAGTGGACAAGGAAGTGCGTCCGCCACTTTTATGCAGTACGATATTAGTTGAGATCGACCCATTTTTATGTCATACGGTAGGAAATGTATGGCACGAATTTTAGAATACTCTATTGCTTCACAGAAGGACATGATTTCATAAAAAGACGCCTGCCCAACCCCTATGAACAATTGCAAGCGGTTGTCGTTTGCTTTTATAGTTTCCTGTGCCACAATTACCCGGTCTTCCCAAGAAAGATGAATGTCTTCCCCTGCTGATCCAAGCACCCATAATCCTGATGAACCAACAGTTGCATGGAAGTTTATCAGTTTGTGAATGCCTTCTACGTCGGGGTGTCCTTGTTGATTGAGTGGTGTAAGCATGACAGGCACTAAGCCCTTCAATTTTTCTTTCATCGTCACATGTTTTCCAAAAAGGTTTTTAATTTGTTTACCATAAACAGTTCTGTTTCTTCCATTGCTTCGTAAGTTGCTCCACCAATATGTGGCGTTAAAATAATATTATTGTGCTTTTTTGCATATTTCCACAGGCTACTTTCTTGAAGCCAGTGAGAACTGCCTGATGTTTCTCCTGTTAAGACATCGATACCTGCGCCACTGATTTGTCCAGATTCTAAAGCCTCAATTAGAGCAGATTCATCCACAAGTTCTCCTCTGGATGTGTTGATAAAGATGGCTTTCTTTTTGATTAGCTGAAATTGTTCTCGTCCAAAAAAATTGCGAGTTTTTTCACTAAGATTGACATGAAGTGAAATTATGTCAGACGTTGCCAATAGCTCTTCAAGCTCAACTAGCCTCACCCAATGTGGGGCACTGTTTACGAATGGATCAGTAGCCACAACATTCATGAAAAATGCCTTTCCATAACGTGCGACTATCCTGCCAAGGCGCCCGAATCCCACAATACCCAATGTCTTATTGCGAAGCTCGTGACCTTTAAAGGAATCGCGGTCCCATCCAGTGGAAAGAACATGTTGATGCGCTTGAGGAATTTTTCTTGTTAAAGATAGTATCAGTCCCATGGTTAGTTCTGCTGTTGATGTTATTTTTTGCAAAAAGGATGTTTCTCCTCGCAGTGATAAAATTTTAATGCCATGTTGTTCGGCGGCGTTTAAATCAATATGGTTCAGGCCAGTGGTTGCAGTAACTATCACTTTTAATAGCCGTGCAGCCTCAATAATTTTTCTATCAATTTTATGCGCAAGACGAACAATCAAAACGTCATATTCAGGTATAAGTTGGATTAACTCCTCTCTAGTTGGTGTTGCTTCTGTCAACTCGCCTAGCTTTTCTAGCTCGACCTTGGCCTTTTTACTGTAGCCTACCGGTTCAATGTTTAATATTTTCATTTTTTTGCTGCTATTAGAAAAGCTTGGCCCATTTTTTCAGAACAAAGCCAACCATGTTTACCAGTAGATAATGTACGCATCCATACAACAATTTTAAATATTTTAACTAAAATTTTTTCGATTGTGTCTGGAAGTAACGAAAAAGGAAATTCTGGTGAGTGGCTAATCATTGGAACTGAATATATACCGCTCACAAAGATTTTTTCTGGATCGTAGGCTTTTAAACAATTCAAATATGTTTCAGAAGTATAATCATTTCTAAATATTTGTTCTTTGGCCACAGTTTTCTTTCTTTGTTTCGAGATTACGTCCGCTATGAATTTCAAAATCACATTTATCCAATTAAAATATCGTTGAACATTATCAGTTTTTTCGGGCACTATATAGCCCAAAAACCATCCCCCTGGTTTAAGAACACGCCAATGTTCTTGGACAGGATGGCAAACATTGTCGAAATGCTCCAATAATCCTATGCTAACGACTACGTCAAACTGTTCATTTTTAAAAGGCAAGTAGTTGGTATCACCAGCAACAAAAAATCCTTGATGTCTGTTTGTTTTAAAAATTTTTTTTGCGATCTCTAATGCGGCTGGTGACCAATCTAAAAGAGTCGTATCCCAACCAGCGTCTGCAAAATAGCTTGATATAGATCCTCGTCCACACCCGACTTCTAGGCATTTGCCTTTTTTATCCTTGCCGATAATAGAGCTGAAAACGTCCCAATGTTGTCTAAAAGCGAACTGAATTTGATTAGATGGTGTTGCTGGTGTCCAATGGTTATAAAAGCTTTCTTTCCTGGTTTTCCAATTGGCTTCAAACTGTTCGGCGCTACCAGTTTTTTTCGTCTTATTTGTCATAAAAAAAATGCTTTTGGATTTGTATTTTCACTTTTGCTAAATGTTCAGCGATTTTTTTCCCGGCTGTACCATCACCATAAATATGGCTTGATGGATATTTACCATGAGCGATCTGCTTTCTTATGCCTTGTTCAATTTCTAATCTATTATATCCTACATCAATGACATTTGGGCCTCTTTCTCGATTGCGTTGCCTGGAACCAATATTAACTGCCGGTATGCCCAGATACGCACCTTCTCTAATGGCACTGGAAGAATTACCTATGATACACGCACAATTGCTGATAAGGACTATGTAATCTTCTGGGGAAAAATTGCGATAATAATGAATGGGAGATGAGCGATGTCTTTCCCTAAACATTCTTATACCTTTCGATATATCGTCAGAACCTGCATCAACGTTAGGCCAGAGCCACACTGTTTGTATGTTGAGCTTATTGACCGCCTGTAATGTTTCGTTGATTTGTTGAAAACCTTCGCCATACTCGGTAGTTACAGGATGTTGTAGAACAACAAGATAGGGTTTGCTTGGATCTATAGGTGGGCCGGTACCACCATATTTCAAAAAGAAATCTTTGGGCAGTGATCTGTTAACTCTGGCAGCAAGGTCAATTGACGGGCATCCAACCACAAAAATTTTCTCTGGATTTTCACCCAACTGCTTAAGAATTTCACCGGCCTTCTCTGTAGCAGGGAAATGGACATGAGCAAGTTTTGAAATAGCGTGCCTAACACTTTCATCTATTGAACCTGTTAATTCGCCTCCTTGAGTGTGGGCCAAAGGTATATTCATGTACGAAGCAGCGACCGCGGTTGCCATGGTTTCAAATCTATCAGCTACGGTCAGAACTATGTCAGGCTGTAAATTTTCAAAAAGGGTTGCGAATTCAAGTATTGCCAACCCTGTTGATTTGGCCATGGTTGTTGGGTTTTCTCCTTCAACTATAGAGTATAGAGTGGCAACAATCTCAAATCCATCTTTTCTGATGATATCGATTACACTGCCAAATCTGTATAGAAGTGCAGAAGCGCCAACAATAAGTTGTAACTCTAACTCAGGATGTTCAGAAACTGCCTCAAGAACTGATTTGATGCGTCCATAATTTGCACGGCTAGCAACAACTATGCATATTTTTCTTTTTGTCAACTGGTTTCCTCCATATCATCCCATTTCAATAACCGCATACAGGAAACCGGTCTTTTTAATTTTCGTCCAACAATTTGGCCAATTTCACTATAAGGAATTCCTGTCCCCGGTTTTTTTAAGGTCAACATTTCACGTGTAATTACAGTCCCAGCATCTGCGTCCGTTTTTAAACAGAGGCTGCGTCCAAATAGCTTTTTGGTTTCTTTCAATTGTTCAGCTACTTCGTCTTTGTCTACGAGATTTTTCATTTCCCAAAATGCGTTTCTGGCTTCTGTTAGAAATTTGAGTTCTTCTAAAGTGATAGAAGAGGATGTATCTGGCCCAAACATTTGTTTGTGGAAAACGACATGCACTTCTATAAGATTGGCATCCAATGCAAGTGCAGCAAGAGCAGGAAACAACGTGCCTGAATGATCCGATAAGCCAACAGGTATCCCAAAACGTTTTTTCATTTCCTGCATGACATTTAGGCCAACATTGCAGAGTTTGACTGGATATGAAGAAGTGCACTGAAAAACGGCTACCGGGCAACCCTTTCTGGAAAAGAAATGGATTGTATCAGCTAGTTCATCCCATTTGCTCATCCCAGAGCTAATGAGTACGGGTTTAGATGTTTGTGAAATAAAATCAAGCAATAATTTATTTGTGATTTCACCGGAACCTATTTTCCATGCAGGTACACCTATTTTTTCCAAGAGTTGCGCAGCTTCAATTGAAAATGGTGAACTCAGAAAGATCAATTTTTTTTCTTTTGCGTGGTTTAAAAGACCGTTCCATTGTTCGGGCGTAAATTCCATTCGCTTCCAGTAATCAAATCTTGTTTTATCTTCATATGAAAATATTATACGAAACTCTTCCTCTAAAGTGCTCTCGGCGTTAGCTATATGCGTTTGAAACTTTACTGCATCAGCTCCGGCATCTGCAACAGCATCGATGTAGCTGTGTGCTAGTCCTAATGAGCCGTCATGAGCTTGACCAATCTCAGCAATTATAAATGGCTTTGTTTTGTCACCAATGAGTCTATTTTCAATAATGATTTCTTTTTTCATTTTAGAACGTCTTATCTTAATGCTGCTTTTAGCCTATTATTTACATAGTGCCTTACAGGCTACCGCCATTTGAGTGTTTAACTCTTTTTGCAACTATTTTGATTCGAGCAGGTTGCTGAAATTTAATCAATCAATATGTCGATAATCTTATTAATTTGCTCATCCTCCAAATATGGATGCATGGGCAAGCTGAATATCTTTTTTGATATCTCTTCTGCAACGGGGAAGTCTCCTTGTTTGTATCCCAGGCTGGAAAAGGCCTGTTGTAGGTGCAGCGGAACGGGATAGTATATAGCGCTGGGAACTCCATTCTTTTTCAGCTTCTCCTGCATTGCCGCCCGTTCTTCACTATCTCGTGCCAATATTGAATATTGTGCCCATACACTGCTCCTGTCTCGAGGAACATAAGGAGTTCGCACTCTATTTTCCAGTGCTCTGGAATATTTTTCTGCCACTTTTTGCCGCATTTCTACTTCTCCGGGAAAAATTTCGAGCTTAGGCAACAAAATGGCAGCCTGTAACGTATCGAAGCGGGCATTCAGACCAATTCTTATATTTTCATACTTGTTGGTACCTTGTCCATGAACTCTTATTGATCGCAATATTTCGGCGAGTTTGTCGTCATTGGTAAATATGGCTCCACCATCTCCATAGCAGCCTAAAGGCTTTGCCGGAAAGAAGCTTGTGGCCGCTGCATGGGCCAAGGAACAACTTTTCTTGCCATTGTAAGTGGCTCCGAAACTTTGGGCTGCATCTTCCAATACCACCAGGTTGAATTCTTCAGCCAATGCGTTGATTTCGTCATAATCAGCAGGCAGTCCAAAGAGATCAACCGGAATCACAGCCTTGGGCCTTAGTTTTCCCATTGCCACTGTTTTTTCTATCTCTGATCTCAGTTTTACCGGGTTTATATTAAAAGTGTTTTCTTCTATATCTACGAACACAGGTGTGGCCCCAAGGAGTTGTATGACTTCTGCAGTGGCTATGAAGGTGAAAGGGGTTGTGAATACAGCATCTCCATGCCCTACATTCCATGCCATGAGTGGCATCAAAAGGGCATCAGTGCCGGAAGAACAGGTGATGGTATGTTTGACACCAACAAACTGGCTCAATTTCCGTTCGATCTCATCTATTTCCGGACCCATTACGAAACGCCCATGTTGAAGGACTGTTTGAATTCTGGAATTGATCTCTTTTTCTAGGCGTTCATATTGGGCCTTAAGATCTATAAATGGTATCATCATCCCTTCCCCGTTTATAAGTGGCACCGCAAAACTCACATTTCAGGTCATCTCCAAGTCTTTCTCCGCATTTGCACATCCAACCGATTCGTTTTGCAGGGTTGCCAACTACCAAGGCGTAATCTGGTACGTCTCTAGTGACAACTGCGCCTGCACCTATAAAGGCATATCGTCCAACAGTGTTGCCGCACACTATTGTTGAATTTGCTCCCAAGGTTGCTCCTTGCCTGATCAAGGTCTTTTTTAGTTCTTTCATCCTGGGAACTTCTGCCCGCGGGTTGTAAACGTTAGTAAAAACCACGGATGGACCACAAAAAACATAATCTTCCAGGGTTACCCCTTCATAAATAGAAACGTTGTTTTGAATTTTGCAACCCTTGCCTATGGTGACCCTTGGTCCAATAACTACGTTTTGGCCAATGTTGCACCCTGGCCCTATGCAGCTGTCTTTGAGGATATGGGAAAAGTGCCATATTTTCGTGCCAGAACCTATTTCTACGTCACGGTCTATTTCGGCTGTAGGATGCACTTGATAGAGTGCATCGGCGTGGATCTCTTTAGCCAGGCTTATCACCTTTCCGCTTTCCAGCGCCTTTTGGCTGGCGTTCAAGACACGGAGCACCTGGAGGCCCTCTTTCCCGTCGGTACGAGGGGTTTGACGTGTCTGTATGCACATCAGAAAATGTTCGCATTCTGCTCGCAAAGGCTCATCTTCCTCGAGTTCAACAAAATGGGCATCCGCCTTCACAGCCAAGGGGATCTGGCCTTTCCATGTAACTTGATGGGGATACAGCGCAAGCTTCCTGTCCCATGGAGCAGTGTCATCAAAGGCTGCCATCTTGTTGTTGCCAACGACAACCAGCTTTTGTTCTTTGTAAGGATGGAGCCAAGATACGAATATGTGAGCCTTGATGCCGCTGGCAAAGGAGAGCAAAGAAACGGTAACATCAGATATCTTTTGGTGTAGATAGTTGCCTCCATGGGCCTGCACCGATTCTGGCATTTCACCTAGAAGGCCTAAAATAACTGAAACATCGTGAGGAGCAAACGACCATAGCACATTTTCTTCCCGGCGCAGTTTGCCCATATTCAGGCGGTTGGAATAGATGTATCGTATTCTTCCCAATTCGCCTTGGTCAATGAGTTCCTGCAATTTAAGAAGGCCTGGGTGGTACCATAGCAAGTGGCCCACCATCAGTATGAGCCCTTTATGCTCAGCAAGGTTTATTAATTCATGACCCTCAGCTTCAGATAGGCACAGCGGCTTTTCTACGTACACATCTTTGCCTGCTAGCAAGGCCTCTTTTACAAGTGTGCCATGGGTTTCAGCAGGTGTTGCTATTGCGACCCCGTTTATATGGGGATCGTTGAGGATTTCAGCGTATGAGGATACCCCTTTGACAGACGGGTATTGGGCAATCATTCGTTCAAGGGTTTCATCGTTGGTGTCGACGATAGTATGCAGTGCTCCCAGTGCATGAAAATTCCTGGCAAGGTTTTTCCCCCAGTAGCCTGAACCCACCAAGGCGATGGAAGGGTTTTTAAAATTATTTCGTCTGCCCATCTTCACCCCATAGCAAGATGAATGGTTCCCTTAGCAAATTATCTTTCATATCATCGAATTCTTCCCTGGTGAGGACCAGTGTGCGTATCTTTCTGCCAATATATCGTTCAGTTTTTTTGGTCAAATCAGAGAGGTGATAGGGGTCTATTTCTCCAACGAGTAGGAGGTCCACTATCTGGGCATCCCTGCCCTTGGCATATTCGCCAATGAGATAAGCTGCTTCTAGCTTTCCTAGCCTTTGGAGAATGGAATCGAGTATTCTGTCTACCCCCAAGGCCTTTCTCACCATGTTTTTCAATTCTGGAAACAAAGGATGTGAGCGATTTGCCTTGAAGAATATTTGGCGCCCTTTCTTCTCACTTACAAGGAGACGGGCCTTTTCGAGCTGTCGTAATTCCTCGCGTACGCCATTGGGTGATGCCTTGAATTCAGAGGCGAGTTCCCGCAGATAGGCTGTGTTGTCTGGGTTCAAGAAAAAGCGGGTAAGTAACTTGACCCTGGTTTTTGATGTAATTAATCCTTCTAGCATTTTTCGTACAAATATTATGAACATAATTACACGAAAAATGCAAGTGTTTTTCTAGGCCACTTATTCCTCAAAGGAGTTTTGCGTGTTAGTTGCGTTAGATTGCAGGAGGTTCTTCCATTTGGGGAACTCAAAGGGAGCTATTCTTTGAACTATTAAAAAACCTTCTGTTGTTTTAACCAACTGGGGCGGGCCGAAAATGGCTTGGGCCTGCATTGCCTGAGCAATGTTTGGCTCAAGCTCGGATAGCCTGAACCTGCCGGCATAGCCACCCACCATGGCATATGGTCCGTTAGATTCACGTCCAGCTATTATTTCAAAGAGTTCGCCCTGTCTAATTTCATCGAGAATGGCCTTGGCCTTGTCTAGGCTTTCCACACTTATTTGCCTCATGTAAACAAATTCGTGATCTTCATACATCTGCCATGGGGAAATCTCTGGCTCCTTACACGCATCGTCAAGACTTTCAAAGAGAGTTTTACCACGATGCCCCAGTTTTTTTGCTGTTTTGGCAAAAAGCCACGCCATTTGACACTTACCTCGTTTTTGGAAAAGCATTCCCAGGTAATAATAGGCGTCTGTTAGACCAGGATTCAATTCCAGGGCTTGAAAGAGTGTCCTTTGGGCCTTGTCGTACAGGCCCTTTCCAAAATAAAATATGCCTAAGTCGAGGTACAAGAAGTCTGCTGGTGCTCCCGTGTCCACCGCTTTCTCCAGGGTTTTTATGGCATCGTCCACGAAACCCAGCTGGTATTGAACCATGGATAGATTCCAATAGGCCTGAAGACGGTTGTCGTCTGCGGCAATGGCCTTTTTATATTCTTCTATGGCCATAAATGGCTTACCAGCTTCTGCCAGTTGCTGTGCCTTCAAAAAATGGGAGAGTTCAGCTAAAGAGACGCTTGAGAATTCTTTTTTCAGACCAAGAGTATTATTACCACCCAAATTTCCGGGAAGTATGGAGATATCCACCTTTTTTTGCATGGTTTCACCATGTTTGCCAATAAAGACCAGTATGACACTGTCTTCACCTTGATAGCCGCTTTCAGGCATGTAAAGCAATTGGTGCGCATCTACCCGCACCGTGCCATGCAGGGGTTGTTTCAAAACCACGACCCTGGCCAAGGCGTTTTCGATATCATTGACTTCAATGTTAGTGGCCACTGGGGTGTTGGCTCTGGTGGTAAGCCTGGATTCTAAGCTGACCTCCAATTTTGCGGTTCTTTTGATTTCTTTGGTTTCTTCGGTGGCACCGGCCTGGAAGTCTTTGGAAATTCTTTCTTCTTTGATTGAAATATCCTTAACCGCCACAGAAGTAGAGGGGGGTTCAGAGATTTTTTGTACATCTCCCAATGGTTTGGGTTTGTTTGTTCTATTTTTTCGAGGCAGGCCTTTTTGGGGTTTCTTAAAGAGTTGGAATGCAATTCGGGTGAGTTTTAAAGAGGGTGTGGGGTAGTTGGCCAAGTCGATCTCAATTGGAAGCGAGAAATAAGCTTTGTTAGATGAGTAGAGCTGAGCAGCATTGTTTCTGCCCCAGCCCCAAAGAGTTTTTGAACGGTCGAAGGCAAAGGCTTGGAATGGCCCTGTGGTAAAGCTTGTCACCCGCTTGGATATCTTTACCCTTACGGGCGATTTTTTATCAATGGTTGTGCCATCTCCCAGCTGCCCAAAACTGTTGGCACCCCATGCCCACAGCTTTCCATTTTGCATCAATGCCATGGAATGGTAGGCACCAGCTCCAATATCGATCACATTTCTCAAGATCGGCACCGGTTTCTTTTTGGCCTGCCTTGTGCGATCACCAATTTGACCATAAATATTGCTGCCCCATGCAAAAAGGCGCTTGTTAGACCGTAAGGCCAGAGTATGTGAATTGCCAGCAGAAACTTTGACCACATTGTCTAAGACTTTTACCGGAACAGTTCTGTCTATGTTTGTTCCATCTCCTAGCCTTCCATCCAAATTTCTGCCCCACGCATAAAGGTTTCCCTTCTCGTCTATGGCAAAAGATTGATAAGATCCCGCACAAATATCTGCTACGTTTGAAAGAATGTTTACTGGTTTAGGCCTGTCTTTGCGGGAGCCGTCTCCGATTTGTCCATACTTGTTGTTGCCCCACGCCCACAAAGTGCCATCCCTAGTTACAGCTAAGGAATGATAGCTTCCGGCTGCTATCATTTTGACATTGTCCATTACTATGACGGGTTCCGGGATTACCTCCATGCCGCCATTCCCTACCTGCCCGTGGTTATTTCGGCCCCATGCCAACAAGGTTCCGTCTTTTTTCAGAGCCATGGAGTGGTATAGGCCTGCTGCCACTTCCACTACTTCTTCAGTAACGCGAACAGGCTTGAAGTGGTCTTTCCTGCCACCGTCTCCAAGCTGACCAAAATCATTTTTCCCCCAGCTCCATAGGATTCCAGCCTCGTCTATGAACAAGATGTGACCAGGACTGGCTGAGATCTTGAAAGTAGGCTTGTCTGCATTTGCTGCTGAAATTGTGGAGAAAAAGCTTATTAAGAAAAATGTTAAGGTGGAGCAGATCAAACAGCCCAAAAAAATTAGCTGATGAAAGTAATTTTTTGGAAAAAAGATCCGTTTCATCACAAATCCGTTCCATTCTTTGGTTATAGTTTAAAAAACGTATCAGACACCCGTTGTCAAAATCGTGAGTGTGTCTGGTTTCGAACCAATGACGGCATGATCTGATCCGTAGAATTTAATGCTAATATAGCATAGCATGCTTGTTAATTAAATGTAATAATTTAGGATCTAATTCATTATGTCATGTTTTGGCACTAAACGGGCATTTTAGTATCTATTGTTTAGGCTACACATAAGCTGCTTGACCTGCTAATTTGTTAGTGATAGAGTTTGACCATGTTGTCTCATAGTATTGATAATAAAAATGGTATGTTGGCTACCTCACAAGTCATAGAGAAGCTCCAGGAGTTCATTCCCTTGGTCAAAGGTATTGTGCCTATGGCTGTTGAGGTAAAGGGCTGGGTTCTGGTGTCGCCTCAGGGCTTCATGCTGGAGAAGGCAAACTTGCCTCCAGAAATTGGGGCACTGACAGCTTTTGTCAGGCACAGGTTGACTTCTATTGGGGAAAAATACAATCTTGGCAAGATGAAGTTTACTTATTTTATTCTGTCAGACGGGGAGGTCTTGTTCGTTGCCCCAGATGGAAAACGTTCTATTGGTATAGTCGTATCGCCAAAACCGGTAGAAGAATGTCCTGCTTTGATTGTTGAGGATGATGAGTAGTGCAGCTTTTTAAGGATGAGGATGGCCTTCATGGAGGATTTTCAGCATAGTTTTGAGAGCGTTAAGGCGATTCCCGGGGTGGAGGGGCTATGCATATTGCATGGCCGTGAGATTGCCCTGCGTGACCTCCATGAACCCATCGAAGACCAAAGCCTGATTCATTTGGGTCAGGAACTGCGTGACCTCCAGTCTGCTTTGGTCATCAACAAGATGGGCACGGCCTTGATTTATATCTATTACGAAGACAAAAAAATCTTTTACTATCCGTTGGCTGACGCTGTAGGCATAATCGTCTTTTGTTCCCAAGATATAAATCCCAAGCTGATTGAAATGCACTTTCAAGTTGCCAGAAATTCAATTCTAGAATGGCTTGGAAAAGAAGATGATACACCCTCTGAAAACGCCTCTGCCTTACAAGACCTTTCTGCCCCTGTTGTAAAAGAGCAAAAAGCGACAGTGGCAACGAGCAAGACTGAGGTGCAGACAAAATCCAGCGTTTCAGAGGAGTCCTCGAAGGAGGAACTGGATAAATTGGACCCTGCGCTCATGTATAAGATTCAATATCTATTCCGTGAGTTTATGGGGCCAATAGCCAGCGTCGTTTGGAAAAAAAAGGCAAACAAGTGGCTTTCTCAAACGGAGCGAGGAAATTTAAGAGAATTGGTCGAGCTAATGGCCAAAGAATTTCATGAAGTTGAAGACAGAAAAGGTTTTGTACAAAAAGCTGAGGCATTGTTAAAAAGTCATGGCTATTAGCTGATTTTCCAACTGTACTAGGAGGCATAATTAATGAAGATCGCAACCAAGCTGACACTCTCAATAACTATTATTGCTTTGGTTGTTACGGGACTGACCGTTGCCGTCTTTTATCAATTGCAGCAAAAGGCTATAGAACAGAGCCTCCAAATGCAGACAAAGGCTGTAGCCGATGAATATATCGCCATCAGACATGTAATCGCACAAAACCAGGACCGGATCAATTACGATTCGGCAGGCAATTTTGAATTCAAGGCCTTGAATCCCGCCCGGGTAGGTAATATGGTGGCCGAATATTTCAATAAGCTTTCAAACTTCAAAGTCAAGCAAACCAGCCTCAGGTACCGGAATCCACTAGGTGCTCCAGACGAATTTGAAAGTGAGATCCTTCGGCAGTTGGAAAAAAATCCTGAGATGGGCACAATATATAAAAAGGTAACCATCAATGGAAAGCCTTATTACAGGTTAATGAAGCCTATCAGGATAAAAAAATCATGCCTTCCATGTCATGGGGAACCAGCTGGAGAAATCGATATAGCTGGATATCCTAAGGAGGGTTATAAACTTGGAGAGCTGAGGGGTGCCATTAGCGTGATTGCGCCTATGGAAGCAGCGATAAACAACATGTACAATACCTTGAAGGTGATAGGTTTGTCAGGTTTAGGCCTGCTGCTTTTGGCAATTTTGGCGGTTCAGACCATTGTGCGAGAGTTTGTACAGAAACCCATCGATCAGTTGGTTGATGCTGCAGACCGTATCAGCATGGGAGATTTCGACGTAGACGTAAATGTAAAGGGCGAAGAGCTTGGGCGTTTGGCCAAGGCCTTTAACCGCATGAAAAACAGCTTGAAGAAAAGCATGGAGTTGTTGCAGGACAAAGTGTGATGGATCTTTTTGAGAATAAAGGCTACATGAAGGGATTGTTTTTATTCTTTTTTTGCACTTTGTTTGTTGTTTTATCATCCTTATGTGTCAACCATGTCAATGCTCAGTCCGTAGACGATTTGTTAAGACAGGCACGACGACAAATCAGGGAAAAGAAACTCACCATACCAGTAAATGACAATGCCTTGAACACCTTGAAAGAGGTCTTGGAGCTTGAGCCAGACAACCCAGAAGTCCCTGTCTTATTTGAAAAGATGAAGTCCATGTACATTAGATGGGCTGAACAAGCGCAAAAACAAGGTAAACCATCGATGGCACGGATATATTACAAACGTTTGTTAAAGATTGATCCAGAAGATGCAGATGTTTTGAACAGGCTGGAGATGCTGCAGAGCGAAAAAGAGCGTGCGGGTGTTGAAATAGAGTCGGTAGAGCAAGAGCCCATAGATGTGGCAACTGAGAGTGTGGTAGAAAATGAAAAAGACCTTCCGCCCAAAGTGGATGTCAATAAAATGGCCTTGGTTCCTGAGGGCGAATTTATGATGGGTTCGGATGAGATTCATCCTCCCAACAGGACACCAGCTCATAAAGTATATTTGGATGCCTTTTATATTGATCCATGGGAAGTGACCAATGGGGAAATGGCGAAATTTTTGAATGCCAACGGAAATCCCGAAGGAAAATATATAAAAATAGGTCCAGAGAGTTTTATTCAGAAAGATGGAGAAAGGTATTTTGTAAAGGACAATAAGGAAGATTATCCGGCCAATTTTGTAAGTTGGTATGGTGCCAAGGCGTACTGCGAATGGGTCGGCAAAAAACTACCTACAGAAGCTCAATGGGAAAAGGCCGCCCGTGGCACGGATGGCAGGCGTTATCCATGGGGGTCAGAGCGACCATCTCCAAGGTTTTTGAACTTTATATCTTTCACAAACTGGAAATCGGTCTTAAAGCCAGTGGGTTCCTATGAAGCTGGCAAAAGCCCCTATGGTGTTTATGACATGGCTGGTAATGTATGGGAATGGTGCTCTGACTGGTACAGCCCAAGGTATTACAATGATTCTCCTCATAAAAACCCTACTGGTCCGGGCAAAGGCCAGCATAAAGTTTTGCGTGGCGGACTTTTTGGTGAGAATCCGCTCTATGTGGAGACTTCATATAGAAATCACAATAGGCCAGAGCTTCAAGGACCGTACACTGGCTTCAGATGCGTCTATGAAGAACCTGAAGAAGAGTCTGCCGAATCCCAGATAGGCTATCAATAGCCCCTCAGCTGTGAATTTGGAAAAAATTCTTTTCCTCATGCCCCTCATCTGCAGGTGCACTCCCCAAAAATAATCTTATATTTAAATAAACTAAGACTTGCACCTTGGCTCATCTCTATTGAGGAGGTAGGGGAATGAAAGAAGCTCTTTTTTATGAAAAACTGGATAATCACAAGGTAAAATGCCATTTATGCAATCACCACTGCACAATCAAGCCCGGCAAACGGGGGCTATGTGGTGTAAGAGAAAATCAAGATGGGGTTCTTTATAGCCTTGTCTATGGTAAATTAGTTTCTGAAAATATAGATCCTATTGAAAAAAAACCGTTGTTTCACTTTCTACCTGGCAGCACCTCTTATTCCATATCTACGGTAGGATGCAATTTTCGTTGCTTGCATTGTCAAAATTACCAAATTTCACAGTATCCCCATCTCCATAAAGGCAATATAGTTGGAGATAACAGGACCCCAGAAGACGTCGTAAACGGAGCACTTTTGGCTGGCTGCAAAAGTATCAGTTACACCTATGTGGAGCCTACCATATTTTATGAATTCGCCTATGACTGTGCCAAGTTGGCTAAAGAGAAGGGAATCAAGAATGTGTTTGTGAGTAATGGATATATGGCTCCAGAGGTGACCAAGGAATTAGCTAGTGTGTTGGATGGTATCAATATAGATATCAAGGCCTTTACAGATAAATTTTACAAAGAGGTGTGCAAGGCCAAGCTTCAGCCAGTGCTTGACAATGTAAAATTGATGCATGAACTGGGTGTATGGGTTGAGACCACCACACTTATAATTCCAGGCTGGAATGACAGTGAAAGCGAATTGCGCGACATTGCGAAGTATATTCACTCAATCGACCCTTCCATACCATGGCACGTGACGGCCTTTTATCCCACATATAAGATGACCGATAGGCCTCCTACACCAGTGTCCATATTGAGGCGGGCACGGGAAATAGGTCTAGAAGTCGGGCTTCGTTTTGTGTATGAGGGAAATGTACCTGGTGAAGGAGGAGAATCTACTTATTGCCCAAAATGCAAGGAACTTCTCATAGAGAGATTTGGTTTCAGCATACGCAAAACCAATTTGAAGGATGGTAAGTGCCCAAAGTGCGGAGAGGCCATTGAGGGAGTGTGGAGCTAGATTCTGTGTTGCGATCTTTCACGCCATGATTTTCGTTTGGGCCGCCGCCCAAGGCGCAAGTTGATGAAGTTGTTTATGGTCTGAAAGTAGACTGCATCAGCGTCAACAGCCAAGGTTTGCCGTGAATTGGCTCCGGCAATCTGGAATTGAGAGGCTTTGGATCTGCTTTCACACACCAACCATTCGATATCTTGTACCGGAATAATATCATCCCTGTGGCAATGGAGAAACAAAACTGGTTTTTCTATTTGTGACATCTTTTTCTTGTTTTCAAAGGGATCTTCAACGTCGCCAAGAATGGACGTATCCACGTTCATACCTTCCAACAAAGCCTTGGAGGTATGGAATGCACTTTCCAATATTAGGCATAGCAGTTTTTTTTGAACTACAGTGGCAAGATCCAACGCTGCCGCAGTACCAAGGGAGCGTCCCATCACAATTGTGTTGCCAATCCTGCTATCCTGCTGTTTCCACTCTTGAAATATTTCAAATGTTTTCTGCGCAAGGTTAAAAAAATCTTGAAATGAGGATGCTCCCCTACAGTCCATTACCGCGAATGTGTAACCATATTGTTGAAAGCCTTCTGCAAGGAATTGAAGATCAGCAGAGGTATCAAACTCAGCAGGAATATAAAAAATGTGTGGTTCTTCTGGCATGCCTTTGAATATGTGCACTGTAACGGTTCGATCATTGTCTTTGTCTTGAACAGAAAGCTCCATTACCTGAGGCTCTGTGATGCTGAGGGCCTTAGAAAGGCCTTCAGTAGAGCGTTCATAAAACAATTGAAAAAAATCGGTATCGTCCAGGATAGGGATGGTCATGATTGTTGTTTATTATACCATGTTCTTTTTTCAAGAAAAGATTTTATTTCTTTTTTCAGGAACTTATCAGCGAAACTCTCATGAGACAAATAATTCAAAGCGTGCTCTTTAAGGCGTGTTAAAATTGCCTCAAATACGGCATCTTTTTCTCGTTCGTCAATGAAGTTCCGTTCTTTGTGAAGCTCGAAACTTGGCGTACCTCCTGTCGCTTCGAGAAATTCAGCATACAGTCCTGGCTTTCCACCCAGTTGTACAAAGCGCTCTTCATCAATTTTTACTGGTATCCTAGCCAGAAGTTTTACATACCACCGATCCCCAGCAATCCTGCGGGAACAGTCGTAAAAACAAATTTGGAGCCCATTGGCAAGGGTCAGTTCCTCAACTAGTCGTTGATCCATATTTTGTCTCAAAGTTTATCTAGAAAGACACTTTCTTGGAAACTTTCTAATGTTTAAATGCCCGCTGCCCTGTGAAGACCATGGCAACTGGTGGATCAGCTTCGTTGCAGGCCTCAATGGATTCCCAATCACGCAGAGATCCACCAGGATGCACTATAGCAGTAACGCCCTGTTTAATACCTACATCTACACCATCTCTAAAGGGGAAGAAGGCGTCTGAAACCATAACAGATCCTGGTATATTACCCCGGTCCTTTTTTACTTGCTGGTCAATTTCATCTTTTTGCGCCTTGTCGCGCTCACCTTTCTCAACAGCCCTTTCTAGCTCCTTGTAAGATATGCCATACTTATCCCAGCACAAAATGTCGGCATATTTTGTATATGCCTTGTAAACCGCAATTTCAGCAACTCCTACCCGGTCTTGTTCGCCAGTTCCAATTCCTACAGTAACACCATTTTTTACGTATATGACCGAGTTTGAGGTTACGCCCTGTTCAACTGCCCAGCCAAAAATAATATCCTCATATTCTCTTTCATCAGGCAGCCTCTTGATTTTATATAATTTACCCTGATATTCGCATTCGGCAGGTTTGAGATCCTCTTTGGAGCGTACTTTATTGACTGGTGATTGCTGTATTATTATGCCACCATCAATCAAGCTCTTAAAATCAATGAAACGTTTGTCCCAATAAGTCTCCAATTCATGTATCCTCGATATCCTGATGATCCTGAGGTTTTTCCTTTGTTGGAGGATTTCCACAGTGCCTTCCTCGAAGTCTGGAGCACAGACTACTTCCAGATACTGGTTACTTAGGGCCTCTGCCGTAGCTCTGTCTACTGGACGGTTCAATGACACGGCTCCACCAAAGGCTGCAACTCTATCTGCCCTGAGTGCTCTGGTGAAGGCTTGTTCCAAGGTGCTTCCATAGGCCACTCCACATGGGTTGTTGTGCTTGACAATCACTGCTGCTGGCTTCTTCATCAAGAACTTCAGAATGTTCAAAGAGTTGTCGATATCTGTAAGATTGATTTTGCCAGGGTGTTTGCCCGCCTGGATCATATCTTCTTCTGTGATTGAACTCACAAGACCGTTTCCTGGGGTGATGTATTCACAGCCACCCAACACCAAGTTCCCATTTATCAGTTCATACAAGGCAGCCTCCTGGTCCGGGTTTTCCCCATAACGTAAGCCCTTTTCCTCTCCGCCGATGGTCCAAGTGCGTTTGCGGTATACCAAGGTTTGATCACCAAAGGTAATGGTCATTTTCTTGGGAAATTGATCGCCCAGTATCGTCGTATACATCTTCTTGATGTCAGCCATGTCTCACTCCTAGGAATATAATATTTCTCCTCCTCCTGTTACTCAAATACTCCGCCAGGAGGCTGGCAAGACTATAAATCCATTATATGGTTGGCGTCAATGAGCTAATCTATTTGAAGCTGTATACAGTATATTTGTCTATTAGCCAGTAACATATTAACCAGAAGGGAATTTGCCAAAGGATTTGAAAGGCAAGCACGTTTTTCTTTGCTGGTTCCTGTAAAAAGTCTTGCTCCCATGACAATGCCAGTCCGTGTTTTACTAGAAAATTGTATATCACATAGCATTCCAGGGCAAAAGGCGGAAAACCTAGAAAACCCAAGATTGGCATTTCAAAGAGCTTGATGTTTCCTACGAAGGGTACTGTGTAGACCCATTTTGATGTTGCCCAGAAGTTCCAGAATTCCCATAAAAAACCGCACAGTAATCCTGCTGCCAGCAACTGGGCAGGCTTTGCAAGCGATCCCTTTTCCAGGTCAGCCAAGAGACTGTTTGCACCACTTTTGTAATTGAACGGCTCTAAAAGGAGAACAAATCCTCCCCAAACGAGTGGAAAGAAATATTTTGGCCAGACAAGTGGCAAGATGAGAAAAAGAAGCCCTATAATTTGAAAAATCTTCAACTTTGAAGGAGTGTACCTTATACTCTTTTTGGTGCGGACTTGCGTAAACAAGCCCATGTTTTTCAATAAAAGATAGGTGGCAAATAAACCAGGCAGTACCGTGGCATAGGCAAAGGTATAACCTGTCCATCTCACCGCCGTGTTGGATACGAGGTTTATGTAGTGCCAATTTTGCAGCCTGAGATTGAAAAGCTCAAAAAGAAGCCACGTGGTTATTGACCAGGAACCCATGGAAAAAAGAAGCCTTGGGTCAGGTCTCAAAAACGACCGTCCTTGCGTTTTGAAGATTATGCCATCGGCAAAAATAATATAAGACCACCAGGCAAGAAGGTAAAAATAGTCTGAAACTATGGGTACGTGTAGAAAGAGGAGAATTTCAGAGAATGCCAAAACTAATAAGGCCCCCATGGAATAAGCAGGGGGCCTGAAAAGTGTCGATTTGTGGTTTTTTTCTTCTCTTTTTGGGTTAATCTTTTATCCCAAGCCTTTCTTTTAATGCCTTTTCCTGGAGGACACCTGAGTGATACAAGCCATCTTCGAAGATATATGTGGGGGTTCCCCCTATACCCTTGGTTTGTAACAGTCTGATAGTGGCTTCAACTTTTTGTTTGCCCTCTTGGCATTGATTGTCAGACTTGTATTGATGTTTCAGGCCATCAAGCCCTTTTTTATCGCATATGATGGATATACACTGCTCCTTTGCCCCCTTATGAAATTTTAGTGGGAACAACAAAAAGCGCACTTCAATTTTCCCCATCTTGGCCAAGGGCTCCAGAATCTGTTCTGCCTTCTTGCAATAGGGACACATTGGGTCTGTAACAAAATAGACCACCTTTTTGCCTGAGCCTATTTTGAACGCAGTAAGAGATTTTAATTTTTCCATCTCCTCTTTGGTAAGACGGTTCAATTCAGCCAAGGTTTGGCGTGTAAGGTTTGAACCATCGGATGCCCTGAAAATTTGCCCTGCAATCAAGAAGTTGCCTGTTTCGTCAGTATAGAGTATCCGATTCTGACCCTGGAGCTTGACCTGGGCCTGACATATGCCAGGTACGGGGCCAGGTGTTATTTCAACTACCTGGAGGTCACGCTTAAAGGCTGTTTTGGCAGCCTTTTTGACAGCATCTTTTGTTGGGCAAGAAAGAGCACCCTGGGCCATAAAGAATACGCTCAGGATGCAAACTAGTAGTGTTGCAAAAGTGGATTTCATAGAATTTATGTCTTCTCCTTCCAATATAATTTGAATAAAAGTTATGCAAATTCTCTGCCAAATCTAATTGTTTGCAGGCCACCATGGCACGCCTAGCCTCCTAATAACATTCAGGCCCCCTGGCAAGACCATGCTTTCTTCAATCCCAACGGAATCAAGGAAGAGCTGAATTTCATATGATCTGGTGCCAGCATTGCAAATCAATATAAATTTCTTGCCCTTAGGCAATTTTTCATATTCAGGCCTTACCCTGTTGTATGGCAATGCAAACCATTTTTGGCTGAATTTCTCCACAAAAGGAGCAGCTTCTTTCGGATGGCGCAAGTCCAAGACCATCCACTCCGGATGGTCGTTCTTGCCTTCCATCCATGTCAGGAAATCCTCTATTTCAACAGTTCGCATTCTGCCTGAAACAATATTGTCAGCGATGTTTGCTGAAACATTGAGGATGTCCACGGCTGTAGAAAATGGCGGAGCATAAGCAAGTTCCAAGTTGCTAAAATCGGAAATCGAGGCCTTGTTTGCAATCATACCAGCTGCTGCATTGATACGTGCCATAAGGCCATCCCCCATTTTACCCACGCCTTGCAGACCTAAAACGCGCCTATCTCTTTTATCTGCTACTAGATGTAAAAACATGAGTGCTTGGGTAGGGAAAAAGTGTGCCCTGTCTGATTGAACAGCAAGGCCACCTACTGCGTCAAAGCCCTCACCCCTTGCAACTTCCAGGCTGATGCCAGTCGCTCCTACGCAAATGTCAAAGACCTTCATGATGAAGCTTCCAACCACGCCATCAAAAGTGGAAGGGATACCGGCTAAGTTGTCTGCAACCACCCGGCCTTCCCGGTTGGCGCACGAACCCAACGGAGCATAAGCCTTTTTGCCTGTAACAAGGTGGTATGTTTCTATGCAATCACCAGCAGCGTAAATATCAGGGTCTGAAGTCTGCATGCGCTGATTTACAACAATGGCTCCATAAGGTGAAACTTCCAAACCAGCGTCTTTGGCCAGTTCACCCCGGGGGCGGACACCAGCAGCCATGATCACCAAGTCTGCCTCAAGTTCGCGTTTAGTGGTAAGGACTTTTTTCAAGCGGCCATCAGGGTCGCCCACAAATTCTTGGGCAGCTTCGCTGGTATACACCTTCACACCATTTTCTTCGAGATGTTGTGCAACCATGTCTGCCAAAGGCTTGTCCACTATTCGTGGAAGTATTTGAGGCATAAATTCAATAATAGTGGTTTCAACACCCCACAAATCTGCAAGGGATTCTGCCATTTCAATACCAATGGCCCCACCGCCGATGACTACCGCCTTGCCAACCTCACCCTTTGCCAGTTTTTCTTTTATTGCTATAGCCTTGTGTAAGCTACTAATGGTGAAAACGCCTTCCAAATCCCGGCCTGGTACTGGCAGTATATTTGGCCTGCTTCCAGTAGCTATTACCAGTTTGTCATAAGGGATTTGGGCCTTTTCACCAGTTTCGACATTTTCCACATGGACGACTTTACCCTTTCGGTCAATAGCCAAGGCCTTGGTAAGGGTACGCACTTCCACTCCTTTGGCATCCTTGAAAAAATTTTCATCCCTAACGATATGATAGCTGGTGGAACGAAGCTCTTTTTCATCAGGTATGTCGCCGGACACAAAATATGGTATGCCGCATCCCCCATATGAAATGAGATCATCCTGATCAAGCATGATGATTTCAGCCTCTGGCATAAGCCGCCGTGCCCTGCAAGCTGTTTTGGGGCCGGCTGCAACTGCACCTATTATGACTATTCTGGCTCCCATTTCGCCCCTCCTTGTAAGCGTTGTCTTGTGTGGGAAAGCTATCACAAGATGAGCCAGGACGCAAAAAGGCCAGGCGAAATAATCCGCCTGGCCTTTCAGTTCGCTTGTCTAGTTTCCTATTAAAGGTTTATGCCAAGTGCTTTTAGGGTTTCATATGTGATTCCACCGGTAGCCAAACCTTTGTCTTTTTGAAACCGTTCTAGGGCTGAAAGGGTCTGTCTGCCTATCTTGCCATCCACTTTGCCAGCATTGTAGCCCCGTTTATTCAAGGCCTCTTGCAAAGCCGCAATGATATCAGGGCTCATGTTGGTTTTGCATAGTATGCGCTGCCATTTCATAGTAGGCTCGGCGACCTTAACCATCTTGGCCACTGTAATATATTGGGCAGGCACAGGGATTTTGATTTCCTTGGCAGGTTCAACGATTTTTGCCACTTTTATGGTCTTGAATTCAGCAGGTACTACAACTTCTTTGGTAGTTGCAGGCTTTTCCACTACAGTCTTCGTTATCTTTATGGTCTTTGGAGGCGTTTCCACGAGGCATATCTGGTGGCCAGTGAAGGTGTAACCCTTTGTAACAGATTCGCCAGCTCTTTTCCAAAGAAAAGAGGGTGGTGACTCCAAAACTGTCTTCGTGATTTTTTTGCGAACAGCGGGTATTTTTATTTTTTTGACTTGGGCAGGCTGCACCAGCTTTTTTACCTTAATGGTCTTGTACTCCGCTGGAATTTCAACCACCTTTGTAGTAGCAGGGGATTTCAGCACCTTCTTTTTGATCACTTTGTATTTTGCCGGTATCTTTACAAGGCACATAATGTCGCCTGTAGCCCCAGCAATTTTTTGGGCCGGGTCAGTACCTTTTTTCCAAACCGTCTTTTCAGGCTCGACCAGAACCTTTTCTTTCACTATTTCATATTTGGCTGGCACTGGAACCAGTTTTTTTATAGGTGGTCTGACCATGACCTTTTTTTCAACCCATTCGAATTTGGGTGGTATAACCTCGATTTTTTCGCTTTCTTCTTTTATAACCACCTCTTCTGTTACGGTCTTGTATTTGGCAGGTGTGTAGTATTCCCTGTAGCAGGTATTGGGTTGCATGGCCTCCACGTTTACGCCTGCTGCTTTAGCAGCGTTCAATATTTCGGGACTCGCTGGCGCAGCATTTTTCTTCAGGCTGGTAGTCCATTTTTTTTCTGCAGCTTTTACTGTTACGGTTTCAGTCACCTTTTTGTACTTTGGCGGTACTGGCACAATTTCTTTGATTTCAGGTTTGACCTCAATCTTTTCTTCCACCCATTCCAGTTTTGGGGGAACCACCTTGATCTTCTCGGAAGCTTCTTTTATGAGCACTTTTTCCGTGCGCTTTTCATATTTTGCTGGCAAAAGGACCTTGGCGTAACACTCACCTGGCTTGGCGTTCTCAGGCACAGGTGACAAGTCGGCACCATAGGCTAGCGATGCCATCATAATCAGTGCGGCTGCAACGGTTGAAACTTTTCCTAACATAGAACTTAATTCCTCCTCCTAATTGGTTTACAGTTTTTAAGGAATCCACCAACTCCTTCTTTGAATCTCATACTTTAAAGACTTGTAAAATTCAAGCCATGTAAGAGGACTTTAGTCAATAATTTTTTCTTTGTTACTCCGGCACTAAAAGGCCCGACTTTTGGATGCTGACGAATTGATGACAAAAAGCGTATTTTTTCTTTAATTGCCACAGTAATAGTTTGTTTTTTCCTATTCCTAAGGTTTAGGGAATTTTCCCTCAGAGCCTGATTTTCAAAAAGGTGGCTAGTCCTAAACTTTGGACAGACAATCAAAAATCTATTGGGAAGATAGCCAATATAGGCATGATATTTGGATGGTTGGGAAGCGGGCTAGCATTTTTTGCCCGAAGCGACTGTGAGCAACTTCCAGCAGAGCACGCATTAGAATCGGTAAGAACATCGACTCCAGGAGTAAACTACTAACCACTATCTTTGTGGACAGTTTTATTTGCAACTGTATGCAATGCTGATTGAGATTGTAAGTTATGTTTGGTAATATTTTGATCATGGACGACAAGAAAAACTATCTTGAAAAAAACGAGAAAAAGAAAGCAGCCCAAAATTCAGATCTTCCTTCACAAAAAGATCTTGAAAAAGAGTTGAGCGACTATCTTGCCAAAAAATATGGCGGTAAGGTCAGGGTTGTGTCGCAAATGGTCTTCCCAAAACAGCTTCAGCCAGACGGTGAGAAGGAAGGGGGAGCGACTTCTCAGGGCCCTGGAATAAACTTTGATTTGAAGCCTGAGGAACTAGAGGCCTATCTTGATGAATATGTGGTGAAACAGTCAGATGCCAAAGCGGTTCTTGCCACTAAGATATGCACCCATTTTAACCGGATAAATTATTTGCAAAAAAAGGGCAGGGCAGCTCCACCTATAGGAAACATAAAGAACAACATAATCCTGATAGGGCCCACTGGCGTTGGTAAGACATTTCTAATTAAGCTGATTGCCGCCAAGCTTGGTGTTCCCTTTGTGAAGGGAGATGCCACCAAATTCAGTGAAACAGGATACGTAGGCGGCGACGTGGAAGATTTGGTGCGTGAACTCGTTCAAGCAGCAGATGGAGATATTGAAAAGGCCCAATACGGCATAATTTATATTGACGAAATTGACAAGATTGCATCTTCATACAATATCAACGGCCCAGACGTTTCAAGGTCTGGGGTTCAGCGGGCGTTGCTGAAGCCTTTGGAAGAGACAGATGTCGAACTGAAGGTGCCGCATGATCCCATTTCACAAATAGAGGCCATTGAGCGTTACCGGAAGAGCGGAAAGAGAGAGAAACAGGTTATTAACACCAGGCACATCCTGTTTATCGTCAGCGGTGCCTTTAATGGATTGTCGGATATTATAAAGAAACGCCTTACCCAGACGGGAATCGGCTTCGGAGCTAATCTGGATACCTTGGAAAACGACATTGAGTGGCTTTCGCAAGTTAAGCCGCAAGACCTCATAGAATATGGCTTTGAAACCGAGTTTGTCGGCCGTCTCCCGGTCATTACAGTGTTGGAAGAGCTGGAGGAAGAAGATCTCTACTCAATATTGAAAAATCCTAATTGTGCAGTGATTATCAGTAAAAAACAGGATTTCAGGGCCTATGGCATAGATCTTAAATTTGAAGATGAGGCCCTGAGGGCATTGGCGCATCAGGCCTATCAGGAGCGTACAGGCGCGCGGGCCTTGGTAAGTGTGGTGGAAAGGGCCATGTTGCCCTTTGAGAAGAGGCTGCCATCTTTGGGTGTCAAATTTCTCGTTGTGACAAAGGAGATGGTGGAAGATCCTCATCAGGCCCTAAAAAAATATCTGGATGATCTGAACGATCCAGCCTTGGAAAAGGCTTACCAGGCTCTGGTTGCACAAGAGCGTTCAGAAATTATTTCAAAGTTGCGCACTGAAGTTGAACAGCAGTGGCGTAATGCAGGTCTTGATGTGACACGCAAACGTCTTGAAGTCATGGCAGACTATTGTCTAAAAGAGGACCTGCAACCATTGGAGGCCAGCGAAAAGGTACTTTTTTGGGTTCAACAGATTAAAAGCTATGAAGTCTCGTTTTATAACAGATGCGGCATACACATATTAATTGATGATGATGCTGTGGATCTGCTACTGGATGAATGCTTGGAAGATCCTGCAGAGATTTACAGCCTTTGTGAACGTTTGGCGAACATCCTTGAGTATGGGTTGACCCTTGTAAAAGAGCGCACAGGCAGGGATTCTTTCAATATACCCAAAGAGGCCATGGAAAACCCAGAGCTTTACATTAACAAGCTCATCAGGACTTGTTATAAATCAGGCCAAAGCAAGGAGTCCTGACCATGAGCCCTAAAGAGCCTTCATCAATTGTATTGGTGGAGCAAAAAGAAGAAATCATAAATGTCGTAAAGACGGCTGCTGAGCGGGCTGGCTTTTCACTCATAATCGCAGAGGATGGGCAAGAAGGATTTGACATAGCCATGGAACGGCCTCCAGTACTGATGATGGTTAGGTGTGATGCCCCAATCCTTGATGCTCCTTCTCTGAGTTTGTTGCTTAAACAATCCAATGCCACAAAGGATGTGCCGATATTAGTCATCTGCTCAGAGATTTCAGCCAGCGAGCATGAAAAATATCAGGATGCAGGATGCAATGATTGCTTGAAAGAACCGTTTTCCGTTTCAGACTTGCTGAAAATATTCAAGGAGTGGCTGCAATGATGTTTCCAGAATATAGGCCTAGGCGTTTAAGGCGGACAGAAGAGCTGAGATCAATGGTGCGTGAAACCTCTTTTGGGGTTGAAAATCTGATTTATCCATTGTTTGTGGTGCCAGGGAAAGGTGTGCGGAATGAGATATCCTCCATGCCAGGTTGTTATCAGTTTTCAGTTGACCAATTGGTGGAGGAGGCAAAAGGGCTTCAAGACCTTGGAATAAAATCGGTGATTCTATTTGGCATACCGGAAAAAAAAGATGCTTCTGGAAGCCAGGCCTGGGCAAAGTCTGGGATTGTTCAGCGCGCAGTCGAAGCTTTAAAAAAAGAAGCACCAGGGCTTTTAGTGACTACTGATGTTTGTTTGTGTGAATATACATCTCACGGCCACTGCGGCCTGCTGTCGGAAAATGACGTAGACAATGACGCTACACTGGAGCTTCTTGCAAAGGCTGCCTTATCACATGCAAGGGCTGGAGCAGACATGGTTGCCCCGTCTGATATGATGGATGGTAGAGTGGGAGCCATAAGAGACGTCCTTGACGAAAATGGTTATGAGAACATACCCATTATGGCCTATTCTGTGAAGTATGCTTCTGCATTTTATGGTCCCTTCAGAGAAGCGGCAGAATCGGCTCCTGAATTTGGAGACAGGCGTTCCTATCAGATGGACCCTGCTAACAAGCGAGAGGCATTGAGAGAGGCCGCGTTGGACGTGGAGGAAGGCGCTGACATATTGATGGTTAAGCCTGCAATGCCATACTTGGATATAATTCATATGTTGAGACAGGAGTTCACACTGCCAATCGCGGCCTATCATGTAAGTGGAGAATATGCTGCCATTAAGGCAGCCTCGGCACAGGGCTGGCTCGACGAAGAAAGAGTGGTCTGGGAAACAATATTGAGCATTCGAAGGGCCGGGGCGGATATTGTGATAACATACTTTGCAAAGGACATAGCAAAAGCCTTGGCTTGATCAAGGCCCCTAAGTTGCGATTACCCAAGGCTCTATCAGCCCTTGAAAGTCCTGGCTTTGGCCTTCTATTGCTGGGCCAGGCTATATCTTTGCAAGGAACATGGATCCAGAGTACAGCCCAGCGTTGGCTGGTGTTGGAGCTATCGGATGCTCCATGGATCCTTGGGCTTTTTGGAGCAGTTGCTGGCCTTCCAATGCTTGTTCTTCCATACTGGGCAGGCTGGCTTTCGGACAGGATGGACCGCATGATCATCCTCGTTTCTGCCCAGTTGGTTATATTGATACAGGCCGCCCTTTTCGGATTTCTGGTTCAATCAGACTTGATTAACATCTATTATGCCTGTTTTCTTGCCTTTGCCATGGGAAGTGGCATGGCCTTTGAGGTACCATCCAGGCAGGCGCTTGTCTTCGAGTTGGTGGGAGCAAGCAACATAACAAACGCCCTGGCACTCCATTCCACTGTGTTTAATCTGGCAAGGTTTGCTGGCCCAGCGGTTGCGGGGGTTTTAATGCACGCTGGAATGCTAGCAGCCTGTTTTTATTTGAAGGCCCTTACAGCCTTAGCCATTATATTGGTTCTCCTAGTTTTGCGAAAAAAACTGCATGAAACAGCACGAACTGCCAAGAGGTCCGAGTCCCGTAGTCCGTACCAGGCATTTAAGGAACTGATATTTTTTGCCAAAACACATGCGATGGTAGGGCAAATTTTATTCACTATAATAATGTTTAGCATACTCCTTCTTCCTTATACTATTCTTCTTCCGCCTTTTGGTCGAGATATTTTGGGCCTTGGAGCAAAAGAATATGGTTTTTTGTGTGCTGCAAATGGCCTGGGAGCACTGTTAGGCGCCATGTTTGTGGCAGTTTTTGGCCATTTAGGCAGGAGGGAAGCATGGTGGCGGGTCGGCATATTGTGTTTTCCCTTTTCAATCACTATTCTGTCTGTTGTTAATACTTATGCTGTGGCACTCATCGTATTGGTTATATCCGGGTTTGCCATGGTGATTACGAACACCAGTGCCATAAGCCTACTACAGCTGTCTGCGAAGGAGGGTGTCAGGGGGCAGTTAATGGGACTTTTTACCATGAGTTTTATGGGGCTTTTTCCGGCTGGCAGCTTGTTCCAGGGCACTTTGGCCCAATTCGTAGGTGTACGCTTGACACTCTTTGTCACTTCATTGGTAGCATTAGCCGTAGTAGTAACTCATCAATTAAGTCTTAAAACTTCTAGCAAAACAGCATAACAAAATAAGACAAATATAATCCTGCTTAATATATTGTCTTTTAAAACTGGACCTCATGTATATTTTTTGCTATAGATAAAGTAACATGAGCTATAATATATTTGGTTCAGATTAATTACTTCATTGAGGGATAAACATTGTAAATCATGCAAACATTGGTCAAGCATGTGGAAAAATGGGGTCCAGCGTTAGATCATGTCCCTGTCCCTATCTGTATTGTCAACAAGGAGTTGGAAGTTTTTTTTACAAATCGCGCCATGGAAAGATTGGTGGGACAAGCTCCTTCACTAATCTTGAAGCATAAATGCCCCGATGTGTTTTGCGGATTGCATCCTGCAGATTCAGATTTTTTTTGCCCGGCAGTAGCCGCCATGAAAAAAAGGCAAGAGGTCAAACAGTCGGTATTGTTTAGGCCTTTTTCTTCCTTTTTTGATGTGGCAGCCACACCTATTCTGGATGAAGGCCATGAACCAGTGGGTGCGCTTTGGACGATTCTGTCAGGAATGAAAAATCGAGACAACAACGATGTGAAGACACTAAATATTCTTTTCGATTTGGTTGAGGAGGCACATGATCTAATCCAAACTATTTCGCCCGATGGCACAATTTTATATGTCAACAAGGCATGGAGTGCCACCCTCGGCTATGAAAAAGAAGAAGTCCTGGGCAAAAAGTTATCGAAGTTCCTGGCACCTGAAACAATTCAAAAATGTAATGCCAATTTGGAAAGGCTGCTTGAAGGGGATTCCATGGATACCGTGCTTGCAGAAATGAAGGGAAAAGAAGGTAGAAAATTTTTGTTGGAGGGAAAATGCAAGGCAAGGTATCAGAACGGTCGGATAGCATTCATTCATGGAATATTCAGGGATGTAACAAAGCAGAAAGAGGCGGAAAGAGCGCTCAAAGCCAGCGAGGAACGCTTGGCAAGGTTGAGTAACGAGTTAAAAACCATCCTCGACAACAGTGTGGTGGGTATTTGCCACGTTGAAAACAGAATCATTAAAAAGGTCAACAAAAGCTTGGAAAAAGATTTTGGTTACACCGCCGAGGAGTTGGTAGGCCAAAGGACATATATATTGTTCCCATCCAGGAAAGAATGTGATGAATTCAGAAAGACGGCGTACAAATATTTTGCAGCAGGAAAACATTTTACCTGCGAACGCCTCATGAAACGAAAAGACGGTTCACTGTTTTGGTGCCGTATTTTTGGCAAGGCATTGGATGCCCAAAGGCCCGAGGCGGGATCCATCTGGGTATATGTGGATGTCACGGAATTGCATCAGATGCAGGAAGAACGCAAATTGATTCAGCAAAAGTTGTTTGAGTGGGAAAAAAGAGAATCTCTAGCTGGCTTGGCTGGCGGCATGGCACACGATTTTAATAATCTGCTCACTACTATTCAAGGCAGTGCTGATCTGCTTGCAATGAGGTTACCTTCCGCTTCTGCATATAGAGATTATTTAGATCTAATTGAGGATTCCGTCAAAAGGGCAAGCATGCTGACAGACCAACTGCTGATTTATTCAGGAACGGGCGGTTTTGTTCACGAGGATATTGATCTATCAAGACTAGTGGAAACTATCAAAAACGATGTTTCACTAAAATTGCCTCCAAATATTGAACTGAAGGTGAAATTGGAGAAAGATTTGCCCCCTTTACAGGGTGACACGATGCATATTCACCAAGTGATATTGAACCTGTTAGAAAATGCCAAGGAAGCCACCCTTGGAAAAGGCGGGGTGATAGAGATTTCCACAGGTATCGAATACGTATCTGAACCAGAAGAAGAATGGATCTTTGGTACCAAGGAAACCATGCCTGGTAATTTTTTTTATCTAGCAGTAAAAGACAGCGGGCCAGGCATTGATCCTAATGTTGCAAAAAAACTATTTGATCCATTCTTTTCGACCAAATTCATAGGACGCGGACTGGGCCTTTGCACTGTCTTGGGAATAGTTAGAGGCCACGGAGGGTTTATAGGCGTGCATAACCTGAGACAGGGTGGGGCTTTATTCAAAGTCTATTTTCCATGTAAAAACAAAGACGATACTGGCGTGAATCAACAAATGGAGAATAGAACTTCTGCAGAAACCAGGGCTGATAGAACTATCTTGGTGATAGATGATGAAATGGAAATCTTGGAATTAGTAAGGGACATTCTCGAGATGAGTGGCTATAATGTCATGATAGCCAAGGATGGCATTGAGGCAATATCCTCGTTTCGGGACGCTCATGATTCCATCGATTTGGTGCTGCTTGACGTTACCATGCCTGGGTTAAGTGGCATTGATGTATACAAAAAGTTAAAAGAGATCGATCCAGAAGTTCGTGTTATGTTCACAAGTGGTTACAATCAAGAGCGCATAAAAAAAGAGTTCAACGACAATGAGCGTTTTCATTTCATACAAAAGCCTTTTAGGGGTAAAGATCTTGTAGCCAGAATAGATCGTGTAGTGGCTAAGCGAGCGTCTGACAATGCCTATTAATTCGTGTAAGCAGAAGAGAGGGCATTTTCATCTATTTTGAACCTATTGGTCATCTCCTTCAGCTCTTTAGACATTTTCACCACACCTTTGTGCGCTTTTATAACCTCAGCCGCAACCGCAGCCAATTGTTGTGCACGATTTTCAAATTCTTGTGATCTGTTTTGTAGATCAGACATGTTGTGGCTGGCGCTGCTGATGTCATATACAATTTGGCTCACTGTCTCCATCTGTGACTCGGTTACAGATGACATAGTAGCGGAGAGTTCATGCACTTTTTCTATGATTTCGGTTATCGCTTCTACGGCATTAACAGAGGATCTTGTCTTGGACTGTATGGCCTCGATCATGTTTGTGATCTCATCTGTGGCTTCGGCTGTTTGTTTAGCGAGCTCTTTGACCTCGTTTGCCACCACGGCAAAACCCTTGCCAGCTTCTCCAGCCCTGGCAGCCTCGATAGTAGCATTCAGAGCCAGAAGGTTCGTCTGTTCTGCTATCCCTTTGATGACCCTGATCACTTTTCCGATGTTCTCCGAACTGCTAGCCAAGCCATGAATGGTATCGGTGGTTTCGA